>NZ_JAFMTY010000035.1 GCF_017329605.1 Alicyclobacillus fructus | reverse complement strand
GGAGGGATCGAGCTCTGGTGGTTGCTTATCACCATCGTAGCGCGCAACATCGCCATTTTCATGATCCCGTGGCGTCGAAAATCGACATGAGGGTCTACTCGCATTCCGACGCGAGCACGAATGTGTAGCCGCGTCTGCGAATTTCCTCCACCACGGCCGGTATGGCCGCGATCACGCTCTCAGGCGCACCGCGCTCTGCGCCCGGGGACTCGTCGCTGTCGTGAAGCACGATCACCGCGCGCCCATCGAGCTTGGCGACAATCCGGCGCACCAGTTCCTCCGGCGGCGTACGGCGCCAGTCCCCCACCATGACGCTCCACAACAGCATGGACATGCGCGATCGCCGAAGCGCCACGAGCGTGGCCAAGTTGCAGGCGCCCCAGGTGGGCCGATAGACCCTGGGATGGATGCCGAAGCGCTGAGCCAGCACCTCCCGCGCTCCGATGCACTGACGTGCCGTCAGGCCAGGCGGAAGCAAGGGAACGAACCAGTGGCGATACCCGTGCACCTGGACTTCGTGCCCTTCCGCCAGCATCCGCTCGACGATCTCCGGATACCTCAACGCGTGTTCGGCGATCACGAAGAACGTCGCTCTCGCTCCCGCCTCTCGGAGTGCGTCCAACAGGCGAGGCGTGTACACGGGATGAGGCCCGTCGTCGAACGTCAACGCCACATAGCCCGGCTTCGGCGTCCTGCGAATGCAGGATTGCCCCAGACCGCGCGTCCAGACGAAAGGCAATCCCGCATACACAACAAGCACAGCCAACACGACAGCGATGATCCAACCGACCACTGCGCTCCCTCTCACGTCGGAAGAAGCTCAGGCGGCCACTCCGGGGACACGGAACGGCACGGAAGCTTCTTCGTGGCATACAGGATGATCTTCTGCGCGATGCGCTCGGCCGCCCCACAGCTCGGCATCGCACTGCACGCCTCCCGCATGCGAGCCAAAATCGAGGGGTTTTCGTGGACGGAGAGCAGGAACGCCTGCGCTTCCGCAGGGGATTTCACGCACACCGCGACGCCGGCCTGCTCGGCAAACCGCGCATTCGCCTCCTCCTGCCCCGGAATCGGGCGGTAGATGAGCAGCGGCAGCCGCATGGCGATGGACTCCGTGAGGGTGAGTCCCCCGGGCTTTGTGACGATGAGGTCCGCCATGGCCATGAACTTCTCGATCTCGTTCGTGTACCCGAACACGCGCACGCGCTCGCTCTGAATGGAGGCAAATCGGCGCTCCAGCCTGCGATTGTGGCCGCAGATGATGAGGTACTGCATCCCGGACTCCGGGATGAACGACTCCCAGACACCTGGATCGGCCAGAATCCCGCTGCCGCCGCCCATGAGCAGAATGATAGGGATATCTTCTTGAAAACCCATTGAACGAATGAGCTCGGACCGCTGCGCCAACAGGCGCTCGACGTTCTCCTCCCTGAACTTCCGGCGCAGCGGGATCCCCACGACGTCGACGGCGTCTTCAGGAATCCCGTACGAGACGAGATCTCGCTTCACCTCGTCTGTCGCCACGAAGTAGTGGTCGGCAAAATCGTGATACCACTGCCGGTGCGCGGTGTAATCCGTCACAATGGCCAAATTGGGAATGTCGATTTTGCCTGCGCGGCGCAACTCGCCGACGACCCCCATTGGCGTCGGAAACGTGCTCGCGATGCAGTCAGGCCGGTAATACGCGATGTACTCCTGGATGCGCTCGATGCCGATGTGGTTGACGTAGCGCTGAAGGGCGGAATCCGGATCGATCCGCGACATGGACTTATAAAAGAGGCCATACAGTCCCGGTGCCCTTTTCACGCCCTGAATCAGGCTGAACTTCGCAAACGAACGCAGCGCCGGATTCAAGAGTCCCACATAGTCGACCACTTCCACCTCGGCATCTCGGTCCTTGAGCGCCTCCATCACGGCGTACGCCGCCTGGTTGTGCCCCGAGCCAAAGGACGCGGTCATCAGCAAAACGCGGCGCATTCGTCTCGCCCCCTCAAATCTTCCACAGCTCTATTCTAAACTTGAAGGATTCACCGGACAACTGAACAAGACCATGGATGGCCAAAACAACAAAGCGGAGAAGGCACTTGACCTTCTCCGCTTATGGTATTCGTTGTCCGCGCGGAATAGCCGAACTCCGCATCGGCCTATGCGGCGGATCGACCGCCCGCGGCTCTGGATCGGCCGACGACAAGGCGCACGACGAGCTGGATGATGAGAATCAGCATCAGCAGAACAAAGCCGGCCGCATACGCCAATTGGCGCGCCTGTGCGTACGGTTCGTCCAAGTACGTGTACGCGACATAGGTCAGATACCCGACCTGGGAATGCGTCAGTGCGAGCGACGGATTGTTCGAATTCCACCCTGCGGTGTACAAAAGCGGTGCCGTCTCACCAAGGCCGATGGCGATGGCCAGCAGCAAACCCGTGGCCATGCCGGAGGCCGCGGGCCGCCACACCGTCTTCAGGATGGCCTGCGTTCGCGTCATGCCGAGCGCCCAGGCCGCTTCGCGCTGCAACAAGGGCACCTGCTGCAAACTCGTGTCCGTCGTGCGCAGAATGTAGGGCAGCATGATGATGGTCAGCGCAACGCCGCCCGCCAAGGCTGAAAAGCCCCAGTGGAAGTGAAGGACCAAGAGCAGATAACCGAAGTAGCCTATGACGATGGAAGGTACGCCTGACAAGACCTCGGCCACGAACCGAATGGCGGCAGCAAGGCGCGGCGGTGCAAATTCCGACGTGAAGATCCCGCCGAGGATGCCGAGGGGTGCCGCAAAGACCACGCCGATCACGACAAGTTCGAACGTACCGAGAATGGCGTTCTCCAATCCTCCAGCGATCCCTTGCGTCGGCTCAAACAGCATGGAAAATCGAAACGAGCGCACACCTTGCCAAAGCACGGAACCGACGAGATCGACAAGTCCGAAGAGGACAAGCAGAAACGCGAGCCAGGCCACGCCCCAACCAAACGCGCTCTTCCACTTTCTGCGCCGTCTCCTCACGAGGTGATCACCCCTTCCCTGCGCCGCGGGCGCACCAACCATCTCGCGATCAGATTCGTGACCAGCGTAATGGCCAACAGGAGTAGGGCGAGCTCCGAGAGCGCATGGACCGCCATGCCCGAGGCGTCCGTTTCCGCACTGTCCAGCTGGTTCGCGATGAACGCGGCCATGGTGGATATCGGGCTGTACAGGTTCTGGGGCAAGATGTTGGTCGCGTTTCCAGACACCATCAGCACGGCCATCGTCTCCCCCATCGCGCGACCCCAGCCAAGCGCCACGGCGCCGATGAAGCCTTCACGGATGTAGGGCAGGGAGACGTAGCGCACGACTTCCCAGGACGTCATGCCGATACCCAGGCCGCCCTCCCGCGCCAGCACCGGCACCTGCTCGAGCAGATCGCGGGTGGTCGCCGTGATGATCGGCACGATCATCATCGCGAGCACCATGCCGCTCGCCAACAGGCTGTACCCCGTACCGGTTTGGCCGCCAAAAAACGGGATCCATCCTAGAATCGACTTCAGGAAAGGCGCAAAGGAGTTGGCGATCCACGGCACCAGCACAAGAATGCCCCATAGGCCGATCACGACGCTCGGAATGCCTGCCAGAAGCTCCACCAAAATATTCAGCAGAAACCCGAGCGGCCCCCTCACCCGGTAGGCCAATATCAGAGCCGTTCCGATGGACACAGGCACGGCGACGACGAGCGCGATGATGGACGACAGGAGGGTGCCCACGATGAACACGAGCGCGCCGTAAGAAGCTCCCGCGGGCGCAGTCACCCCGTTCTTGTGCGTCATCGCCCCGTACAGGTTGCCCATGTCCCAGCGCGTTTCCGTCAGAAAGTGAACGCCCATGAAGCGAAGTGTCGGAATGGACTCGACTGAAACGATGGCGGCAATGAGGACCAGGAACACAGCGGGGCTGGCGGCCCCGATGGCCGCCAGCACCCGGAAGACGCGATCCCAGGCCTTGGCCGCGGATGAAACTTTGCGCACGGCTTGCCCTCCTCGTGACGACGATGTCAGCCCTTGATCTTCTCGATCTGCGCCTCGCTCTTGGCGTGCACGCTCGTCGGAAGGGGCAAGAAGTGCACAGGAGTCAGGAACTTCGAGTTGTTTCCTTCCGAGGGATTGATGGCCCACTCCAGGAACGATTTGAGCGCCTCCGCCTTCGAAGCGTTTGGCTGATCGTCCTTCACGATGAGATACTCAAAGTTAATGATGGGATACGAATTGGCGCCCGGCTCGTCGATGAGCGAGATCCGCTCGTCGGCAGGGACGTTCTTCACGCCCGCCTGCGCGGCCGCCTGGATGGTGGCACTGGTCGGCAGGACGTACTTGCCGGCCGCGTTCTCGAGCGCCGCATAACCAAGTCCCTGTTGGACCGCCTTGTCCAACCAGCTGATGCCCACGTATCCGACCGAGTACGGCGTCTTTGCGAGCGCCGCCACGACGCCCTGATTGCCCTTCGCACCGATCTCCGTCTGCAGGCCGGGCCAAGAGATGGTGGTGCCATAGCCGTAATTCTGGCTCCACTCAGAGCTCGACTTGCTCAGATACTGCGTGAAGAGGAACGTGTCACCGGAGCCGTCCGAGCGCACAACGGGCTTGATAACCTGATGAGGAAGCTTGACGCCCGGATTGAGCGCCTTGATCTTGGCATCGTCCCAATATTGGATCTTGCCTTCGTAAATCGCGGCAAGCACCTGTCCGTTCAGGTGAAGGTGTCCCTTCACGCCCGGCAGGTTGTACATGATTTGCTGCGCCGAGATGGCCACCGGGATGTTCAGCATATCAGGATGCTGCTGAATCTGCGCATCCGCCATGTACGCGTCGGACGCGCCGATATCCACCGTACCCGCGATGGCGTCGGAAATCCCCGTACCGCTGCCGGTCGACGCCGCCGTCATTTCCACATCCGGATGGAGCTTGTGATACGCCGGGATCCACTGGGCGTTGAAGAGCGGATACAGAAGCGAGGATCCCGTCTCGCTGAGGGTTACCGTTGCAACGCTCGCGGCCTGCTGCGAGGTGTTCCCAGACGCCGTGTTCTGAGCCGAGGAGGACGAATTCGACGTCCCGCAGCCCGCCACCACGCCGACCGCAGCGACAGCCGCCAAACCTGCCAACCACTTCGAACGCAACTTCACGTAGGAGTTCCCCCTTGTCATCTTCTGTCCGTGTCGCGTGAATCGCGGGGCTAACCGCTCCCGTCGGAAATGAGCGTACCAAGAGGATGTGAAGAGGCGTTGGAGAGATGCTCAATTTGACGTGAAGATTTGTCCAAGCTGGGTTTACAAACTTTACGGAGCGTTTACAAACGGAGGTGATAGGGGCGGGCGGCGCTCATCGAGCGCGCCCCGTTGAACAGAGGATGTTGGAAAGGACCGCCGCGAACTTATCCGGCTGCTCCAAGTGCGGCGTGTGACCCGCGCCGTCGATGGCGATGTGCACTGCGCCCGGCACGCGAGATTGCATGTCCGCGGCCATCCTCGTGAACTTCGAATCCAAGGCGCCGGTGATGAGCGCAACCGGCATCGTCAGCCCGGCCAACGCGTCCCAATACGACGGCTGACGACCTGTTCCGAGTCCCCGAAGACTCTGGGCGTACCCTCGAGCGCTTCCCGACTGCCGGATGGCGCGTTGGCGCGTCTTCTCCTCTTCCGGCAGCGCGCCGTGCGTCGCAAAAATGGGGCGTCGCTCCCATTCGGAGACAAACCAATCGAGTCCACGCGCTTCGATCTCGTCCGCCAGGCGGTCGTCCTCGCGCCTGCGGGCCTCCCGCTCGTCGGGATCGGCGATTCCAGGTGACGCGGACTCCAAGACCAGCGACTGCACGCGTTGGGGATGGGTGATGGCGAAGGCGAGCGCGACGCGCCCGCCCATCGAATACCCCACGACAGAGCAAGTGGAAATGGCCAACTGGTCGAGCAGAAGCGCGAGATCGCGCACGGTCTCGTCCATGGAAAGCCGGGACGCGTCCACCGGCACGTCGCTCGCGCCGTGCCCCAAAAGATCGGGCAAGATGGCGAAGAGTTGGCACCCGAGTGCCCGGAGCCGTTCCACCACAGGCACAAACACATCGCCCGCGCCCGTGAAACCGTGCAAGAACAGGCACGGTTGGTCACCCGGGATGATTTGGTACGCGTACCGGACGCCCCGGATCATCGCCGTTCGCTTCACCGCGCCTCCACCCCCAGGGCTCGGGCGATGTGCACCATCAACTGGCGGTAGACGCGCGGGCTCTCGTCGTTCGGAAAGCGCACTTCGACCACCGTGAGCCCCGGGCGCTCCAAGCCGCCTCGGAGGCCGTCAAGCAGAGCGTCGCGATCGCCCGCCTGCAGGTGTTCGCCTCCGTAGGCCCGCACGATGGGCGCGAAATTCAGCTCATGAGGCGTCGTGAACCAGTCGATCTCGTCCGGCCTCTCCGCCTGCGCCAGATGGCGGAAGATGCCGCCGCCGCCGTTGTGCACGAGCACCACGACGAACGGCGACGAAAGTTGACGCGCCATGACGAGCCCGTTGAGATCGTGGTAGAACGACACGTCGCCGATGACGAGGAGCGTCGGTCGCCCGGAGGCCACCGCATGGCCCAGCGCCGTGGAGGTCACGCCGTCGATGCCGCTCGCTCCGCGGTTTGCGTGGACTTCGACCCCTGCGTTGGGGAGCGCGAGGGCATCCGCGTCCCGAACGGGCCGGCTGTTGCCCAGCACAAGCAGATCGTTCGGGCGCAGCGCACCGACAGCCGTGCGCACGGCGTCGCCCTCAAACCACGGCAGCGCACCGGGCAGGGAGAGCACGCGCGCCGCCGCGTCGGAGACCCTGCGCCAAGCCGCGAGATAATCGGCCCAGCCCGCGGCAGCGACGTGTAGGCGCTCGAGCCACGGCGTTGGATCGCCAATCACGACCTGCGTGGCCTGGTGTCCGCTGTCGCGATACAGCGGCGTCTCATCGAAGAGAACAACTTCTGCGCGCGACTTGCGAAGCCACGCGGAGAGCGCCTTCGACGTCGGTTCGCCGCCGAAGCGGAGGATGAGATCCGGCGGTTCGATCGCGGCGTCGGCGCGAAGGACGAGATCGTAATGAGGCACGCTCGCCTCGGCATCCCGGCACTGGCTCAGGATGTCCGCCAGCAGCGGGATACCGCATCTGGCCGCGAAATGGGCCACGGCGTGCGCCAGGGCCCCCGGCCGCATGGGGCCCGCGACGATCACGGGCCGCTTGGCGCGCGATAGGGCCTCTTCCACGCGGGCGAGCGCGGACGGTGCACAAGGCGCTTCGGCGGCAGGCTGACCCTCGAGGGCCGGGAGTTCAAACAGGCCCGACGATTCACGCCTGCGGGGAGGCAGAAGCGGTTCCCGTAGCGGAACGTTCACGTGCACCGGGCCCTCCGGCGCGCTCCTCGCCACGAGCCCGGCGCGAAGGGCCAGACTGCGGAGATCGAGCGCGACGGATACCCGGTCCTCGGGCACAGGGGTTTCGCATGCCCACTTGACGTGCGAGCCGAACAGATTCGGCTGGCGAATGGTTTGATTCGCGCCGACCTCCCTTAGCTCCGCCGGCCGATCCGCCGTCAATACCACGAGCGGTACGCGCGAGAAGCAGGCTTCGACGACCGCGGGATATAGATTGGCGACCGCCGTCCCCGAGGTGCAGACGACAGCCACAGGCTCCCCGGTCTGGCGGGCCATGCCGAGCGCGAAGAAGCCCGCGGATCGCTCGTCCATGTGCGAGACGAGCTCCATCCCGCCGTGTTCAAGCAGCGCAAAGACGAGCGGGGTGTTGCGCGATCCCGGCGAGATCACCGCGCGCCTCACCCCGCCCGCGTACAATCCATCCACGAGCGCGTGCACGGGCCACAGTTCTGGATTCAACGCCCTACCTCCTCCGCGACGCCCAACGCCTCGCGCATCGGCCTGAGCTTCAGCTCGCTCTCTTCCCACTCGGTCACTGGATCTGACCCTTCCACGATGCCGCAACCGGCGAAGAGCGCAGCCTGTCCGGCATCAATGAACGCCGATCGCAGGCAGACGTCAAGCTCTCCCTCGCCCGCGATGTACGTGCCAAACGCGCCGGCGTAGTACCCCCGCGGCCACCCCTCGTGAGCCGTCACGTAACTGGTAGCCTCTCGCTGCGGCGTCCCCGCCACCGCAGGCGTCGGATGGAGCGTCTGCGCCACGTCGAGCAGTCCTACGCCGGGCTTCAGCCGCCCCGAGACCCGCGTCCGCAGATGTTGGACGTTTGCGAGTTTGAACACCGAAGGCGCATCCTCTGCCTCGACGCTCTCGCAAAGCGGCTGTACGGCTCGAAGGACGTGATCGACCACGACCTGGTGTTCCTTTTGATTCTTGCCGCTCGCGAGGAGCTCGTGTTCGAGCCTGCGGTCCTCTTCGTCGTCGCGACCTCTGCGCGCCGTCCCGGCCAGGCAGTCGATCTCGACCCGCCTCTCTCGGACCACGCAGAGTCGCTCCGGACTGGCGGACAAGAGCCATCGGCCTTGCCACGAGAGCGCAAACACGTGGCTGGTGGGATAGCGGGCGGCGAGGGTTTCCAGCGCTTCATCCAGCGCGCGCGTGACCCGGCCCGTGACGAAGCGGGCCACCACGACCTTGTAAAGCCGGCCCTGGCGGATTTCCCGCAGCGCGCGCTCGACCTTGTCCACGAACCGACGAAAGTCCTCGGGTTCCTCGAAGGCCGGGCGCTCGCCGGAGGTTTCGTCACCGTGCACGTCCAAGAGATCCGCCACATCCGCCTTCACATCCATCTCGTCGGCGCCGCGGGGCGGGATATACAACACGTCCGCCGTATCCGACCCGAGCGGCTTTGTGAGATACAGGCGCGGCGCAAACCAGACGGCCTTGGGCCACACCGCCCAGATCCCTAGCGGGAGCGCGCTGAAGTCGAAGGGAAGGGCCCCAAACCAAGGAAGTCCCGGCGGGAGATCTTCCTGCGCCAGGCGCGCCTTCAGATCCTCCCAACCGTCGTCGGCACTTGCCACCACGCGGCGATACACGCCAACCCCGTATCGCTCACTCCCTCCGGGCGGACGGCTGTACACGGCGGGCTCCCAGCGATTCCAGTGCGCGAGCGACGCAAGCGAGCGGTCAAAAGGAACTCGCAACCGGACGATGAGATCGGAGGATTCGCGCGCCTTCGCTTCACAAAACGCCTCGACGATCCGCGAAGAGAGGTTTTGTCGCAGCGCTTCTCGCGCGGTCACGCTCATGCCTGCATCACCCACTTTCTCATCTCGTAGCGCATCAGCTTGCCCGAAGCCGTTCGAGGCAGCGCGTCAACCTGGCGAATTTCGGCGGGCACCTTGTAATGGGCGAGCCGACCTCGGAGCGCCTGCCGCATGGCGAGCGCCATCTCGTCCGTCAGCACCGTGCCCGGCTCCAGGACGACAAAGGCCACTGGCACCTGGCCCCATTCATCGTCGGGTTTGCCCACGACCCCCGCGTCCACCACACCGGGCAGCGCGAGAAGCTGAGACTCGACCTCCGCCGGATACACGTTCTCACCGCCTGACACGATGAGATCCGCTCGCCGGTCCAACACGTACAGAAAGCCCTCTTCGTCAAATCGGCCGATGTCTCCGGTGTGAAGCCATCCTTCGGCCAGCGCCCGTTCCGTCTCCTCTTTTCTGTTATAATAACCAGCGAATACAGTTGGACCTTGCACGAGGATCTCGCCTTCCACGCCCGGCTCCGCCGTGGGGCCCTGCGGACCTTGCACGGCGAGGCGCGTGTTCGCCAACGGACGGCCCGAGGAACCCATCTTCCGCAGCGCGTCGGCCAAGTGAATGGTCGCCACCTGGGTGTTGGTCTCCGTGAGTCCGTAGCTTTGCGTCACCGGGAGGCCCAGTTGGAGGGCGCGTTCGAGTACAGGACGAGGGCAACCCGCGCCGCCCAGCAGGATGGCTCGAAGCCGCGGCGGATACGGTCCATCGCGCAGTTTGAGGATGCGCGCAAGCATCGTCGGGACGAGAGAGACCAGCGTGATGTCACCCGAAGCGAGCTCCCTGTCCACTCGTTCGGCGTCGAACCTGTCGTGCACGACCGCCGTGGTCCCGTAGATCAGGCTCCGCATCAGCACGCCCATTCCGCCGACATGAAAGAGGGGCATGGGCACGAGCCACCGCTCCTCCGGATCGAGCCCGAATTGGATTGCCGAGGCCATCGCGCTGTACCAGTGGTTTTGATAGGTGATCATGGCGCCTTTGGGCCTGCCCGTGGTTCCGCTCGTGTACACAATCGCGTGTACCGACTGAAGGGGTAGGTCCATCGGCGCGAACGCGTTCCCGTCCTGGCGCCCAGGTTGCCCCGCTTCCTCCCGATCCCACGCGTCATCGGAGAACACGACCCGCTGCACGTCGCGCGCAACCAAGTCCGCCACCTGCGCGGCGAAAGGCGCCGCGGATTCATCGCAGAAGATGAACGTTGCGCCGCAGTCTTCCACTTGATACGCCAGCTCGCTCGGCTGCAGGCGCCAGTTGAGCGGTACCATCACGGCCCGGATCTGCATGAGCGCGTGGAGACATAGCGCGTGTATCCGTCCCTGGTGGCAGATGACCGCGACGCGATCGCCCGGACGGACGCCCATGGCAAACGCGCGAGCAGCCGCGAAGCGCGCCGCGGCGTACAACTCCGCGTACGTGATGGCGCGACCTTCCGATATCAGCGCGAGCCGGGCCGGCCTGCGCTCCGCGTGCTGTGAAAGCCAATCCGGCAAGAAGGCGACGGGCGCCTGCGCCCTCTCTAGATTCATCATGGCCGTTGACCCCCCGCCTCAAACCAACGCCCTCAAGAGCGAACGGGTGAATCAGGGCAACCGCCCAAACTTGCTGAAATCCGGCTGGCGCTTCTCCAGGAACGCACGCGCGCCTTCCTTCGCTTCGTCCGTCATGTAATACAGCATCGTGGCGTCGCCCGCGAATTGTTGCAACCCAGCGGCGCCATCCGTATCCGCGTTGAACGCCGCCTTCAGGAAGCGAATCGCGATCGGGCTCTTTTCCAGGATTTCCTTAGCCCAGCGGATCGATTCTTCCTCCAGCCGCTCGAGCGGCACCACCGCGTTCACAAGGCCCATTTGCAGCGCCTCCTGTGCGTTGTACTGACGACAGAGGAACCATATCTCTTTCGCCTTCTTCTGCCCCACAAGGCGCGAGAGAAGCGAGACGCCGTAGCCTCCGTCAAAGCTGCCGACCTTTGGACCCACCTGGCCGAACACCGCGTTCTCCGCGGCGATGGTCAGGTCGCAGCAGACGTGGAGCACGTGGCCGCCGCCAATGGCATAACCCGCCACCACGGCGATGACAGGCTTCGGCAACGTGCGAATGAGACGCTGCAGATCCAGTACATTTAACCGCGGCACGCCATCGCCGCCGACATAACCGCCATGTCCGCGGACGCGTTGATCGCCGCCGGAACAGAAGGCCTCGTTGCCCTGACCGCGCAACAGCACCACGCCCGTCGAGCTGTCGTCGCGGATGTGCTGAAACGCGTCAATCATCTCCATCACGGTCTCCGGCCGAAACGCGTTCCGCACCTCTGGCCGATTGATGGTCACCCTGGCGATACCCTCGGCCCGCTCATAGATGATGTCCGTGTACTCTTTGACTCGCTCCCAGTTGAGCGTCATGAGAAAACCTCCTCGGATGAACTGGCTTTCACGGCAAGGCTCATGTCCGATCCCGTCGATTGACGCGAACCCATTATAGACCTTGTCCATCAGGGCTGCAAAAGGGATTCCGGTTGCCGACGGGAGGGACGAGTGGTAGGATCACGGAGGACTTAAGGTTGCATAGCAGTCCGATTCGGGATCAGGGTACGTCTATGCGAGGTGAATGAAATTGTCCGTTGCGAGCCGCCTGCGCGTGTGGTGGCGGGTGTTGCGCCCATTTACGCTCACTGCGAGCATCGTTCCCGTGATTGTCGGCACCGCGGTCGCCGTGCCATCGTATCCGTTTCACGTGTGGCGTTTTCTGGCCATGCTCGTGGCCTCCATCCTGATTCAGTCGGCCACCAACATGTTCAATGAATACTACGACTATCAGCGAGGCCTGGACGACGAGCGCATGGTCGGCATCGCGGGAACCATCGTCCGAGACGGCGTGGCGCCCAAAGTGGTGCTCCGGCTGGGATTCGCGTTTCTCGGCGCCGCGCTCCTGTTGGGCGTGTATCTCTGCGCGACGACGAGTTGGTGGCTGGCCTTGGTGGGCGCGCTGTGCATGGCGGTGGGATACTTCTACTCGGGAGGTCCTGTGCCTCTCGCGTACACACCGTTTGGCGAGATCGCCGCAGCCACGGCCATGGGCCCGACCATCGTGCTGATTGCGTTTTACCTGCAGAGCGGGACGGTCACGCTGAGGGCACTGTTGGTGTCCATCCCGATAGGGCTTCTGATTGGCGCCATTCTGTTCGCCAACAACATGCGCGACATGGCGCAGGACGCCGAAGGTGGACGGCGTACGATGGTCATCCTCATCGGCCGCGAGCGGGGACGCGTGCTGTTCGCGAGCGTGTTTGTGGCCGCGTACCTCGTGGTGGTGGCGATGGTGGCCCTCGGCGTGCTCACGCCCTTCGCGCTCCTCGTGCTGCTGACGGTGCCGACGGCCGTCTACGTGGTTCGCCTGTACTACCAGTACACGGAGCCGTCCAAACTGCACAAGGCCGTGAAGGGCACGTCCAATCTCCTGTTCCGATTTGGCGTCCTGATGGTGTGTGCGTTCCTCGTCTCCACCATCCGCTTCTGAGCTTCGATACAAAAGCGGGCTGCCAAAAGGCTCGGCAGCCCGCTTTTTCACGCCCGTTCGGTGGCCTCTTCGTAAGCGTCAAACCAAACCCACATGGTGTTTGCCCTCCTGCTGCTTGAAAATGGGCTCATCAAGCATCGGGAGGGTTCTTGTATGCGAGAGCACATAT
>NZ_JAFMTY010000034.1 GCF_017329605.1 Alicyclobacillus fructus | reverse complement strand
CATCTTGCGGACCGTTTGGCGTGATACACCCAACTGACGGCTGATCTTGCGTATCGACCATCCATCCACGAAGTACCGCTTTCTGATATACTCCTTGTCTGTTTAGCGCAAAATAAAAGTGCAGAACGCCGACACGCAAATCTACACAGCATGGCGGCGCCTGCGGAAATGTGATAGGCACTTGCAACACCACTCTACCAATTCTACCCTTGGGGTTGACGAAGACGCCTCAAGGGGGATTAGAGAGGATGTTGAAAGTGCCTCAGCAGCAGTATATCAAGTTTCTTTACGAGAGTGGGGAGTACTCGATCTCCGAAATTGCGCGGTCTGTGGGTGTCAACTGGCGCACGGCGAAAAAGTACGCGACGCGGGACGACTGGAATCTACGCCTTCGTCCCCGCCGCACGCGCCATCCGGTGCTGGGACCGTACCTTGAAATCATCGACACCTGGCTGCTCGAGGAACAAGCGCTTCCCCGCAAGCAACGTTACACGGCCAAGCGCATTTTTGAACGCTTGCGAACGGAATATGGATACCCAGGCAGTCGTCGTACAGTGGAGAGATACGTCTCAAAACGAAGAGAAGCCCTAAAGTCCGAGGCAGCGGAAGCCTACGAACGGCTCGAGCATCCCGGCGGAGAAGCGCAAGTCGATTTTGAGACGGCCTACATCGGCCAGGGCGGGAAACTCGTCGAACGGAAAGTGCTCGTGATGTCGTTCCCGTTCAGCAACGCAGCGTTCGCATTTCCCGTGCGGGCGGAAAACACGGAGTGCTTTCTGGAAGCCCTGAAACGTCTGTTTGAGCGCATTGGTGGTGTGCCAAGGCGGATCTGGTTTGACAATCTCCCTGCAGCGGTGGCCGAAATCGAGACAGGCGGGCAACGCATCTATACAGAGTTGTTCGCGCGATTCGTCGCTCATTACCGCGTCGAAGCGCTGTTTTGCAATCCCTATCGAGGGCATGAGAAGGGGCATGTGGAAAACAAAGTTGGCTATACACGTCGCAATTGGCTCGTGCCGCCGCCGGTGTGCGAAACCGACGCAGAGCTGGAAGCGTATCTCGCCGAGAAGGAAACCCAAGATATGGCGCGGCCACACTACGCGAAGGGAGAACTCATCGCCGAGTTGTGGGCACAAGAGCGCAAGAAGCTGCTTGCGTTGCCGGATGTCCCATTCGAGGTCTTCCGTTTGACGACCTCCCGGCTGAACAAGTACCGCGAGCTGCGATTCGAAAACACGACCTATCCCCTGCCTCAGTGCGAAGCACTGGCGACGGTCTTGCTGAAGGTCAAATGGGACGAAGTCGAGGTCCTTTCCAGTGATGGGACGTATCAAAGGCTTGCGGTCTTCCCGCGACCGTACGTGGACAAATCGTTTAAGATCGATTGGAAAGCGGTGTTCGACGGCTATCGCCGGAAGCCGCGCGCTGTGATGTACTCCGACTTGGCGAAGTATTTGCCCGCGTCGGTGCGCACATTTGTGCAAGTGCCGGAGACTGACCTCCGAAAGGCGCGAGTGGGACTCATTCGCCGCTTGCTCGAGCGGTACGACATGGCGGACATCGGCGAAGTGCTAGAGACGCTTCAGACTCATTCGCATCCCGAAGCGGTGCTGGAACACGCTTTGTATGCTAGGCAGCATCCCGAGTTTCGACCTGCACCTTGGATCGAGTCCCATACGCCAACGGAAGTTTTCGGGTATCGGCCTGACCTTCGGCGATACGACGCCTTGCTGGAGATGAGGATGCGATGAAAGAAGCGCTCGCTCAAGCTTGTAAAAGCCTGCACTTAGGGTATGTGATGGAGGCCTATGAATCCATTCCGTTTGAAGATCGCACCACGTTTCTCCTGGGTGTCTTCGAAGCGGAACTCAAGGGCCGGGAAGCCGCGCGGATTCGGCGGCTGCTGAAGAAAGCCCAGTTCCCTCAGGCAAAGCAGTTGGAGGGCTACGATTTCAGCAAAATCAAGTTTCCTCCGCACTGCAGCCGAGAACACCTGACAGAGCTCGGGTTTCTCGAGCGCCGAGAGAACGTGCTCATGCTCGGGCCGGTCGGTACGGGAAAGACGCATTTGGCGATTGCCCTTGGGATGAAGGCATGCGCGAAGGGACATGAAGTACGATTTTTCCGCGTTCACGACCTCGTGGCGACGCTGCAGGAGCGATACCAAGCGGGGACGCTGCGTCGCTTCCTGAGCGAACTGAAGAAGGCAGAGATGCTTATTCTCGATGAAATGGGTTTTGTGCCTTTTCACAAAGACGGCGCAGAGTTGTTATTCCACGTCATTTCGGATTGCTATGAGCAGCGGAGCGTCATCGTGACATCGAATCTAGAATTCGGACAATGGAACACGATTTTTGGCGAAGAGCGACTGACTGCGGCGCTCGTCGACCGGCTCGTGCACCATGCACACGTGCTGGCATTTACAGGCGAGAGCTACCGGTTGCAACATGCGCTTTCGGAAGCGATGTCGTCATAAGATTCCGACGAACTGTGCCTATGCACAAATCCGCGTCGCTATTCTGCACTTTTGACTTGCGCAAAACACCTTGTCGACCATCTCGAGCACGTTCCTTTCCTCCTGCCCACCAGAGTCATTGCCGAACTCTAGGGTACAGGAAAGCGGTGCCGGGGTGGTCAACTTTTCGGTTGTCAATGTACGCCCACGTGGTCAACTTTTACGTTATCAAACACAGTGAAGAGGGATTGAATACAGCCGATATCCGAACTATCTCAATTCTACAGGACCAATCACGAGCGCTTCAGAAATTTTCGCACCTACTCGTCACGGATTCATGGCAAACATATCTTTCCATTTTGTTCCTTCCATTCAGTATCATGGGTGTATACATTACCATCCTTGTCCTTGTAATATTTTCGCACTCGACCCACCTCCGAAATATAATCGGAGAAAAACCCGCCGAAGCGGGTATGATGGCATGAGACAATGGCAAAGTTCAAACGGTCGATATTGTGGAGAGTCTTTCATCAAAGATCTGTTTCAATCTCTCCTCAAACTCCTTTGTGCCGCCGCGTGACGGATGGCGGATGTGTTGAAATTTCAGATGCGGAAGATCTGCTAGCCGTATATCTCTGTCGAGTGCCTTTTGCGCCTTACGTCCAACGGCAATCACCATTTCAATGTCAAACAATCGAATCAACGATTCGATAAACCAAAACCCGGCCTTCAATTCCTGAGCATTGGGCGATCGATTCGACCTCTCATTCCCGTCTACATGGGGATGCAGCGGGAATGCGTTCCACAGCAGTGGCAATTCCTTTAGCTCTTGAAGTGTTTCCCAAACGACGGTGGCTGTATTCTCCTTCATAGGCTGTTGGTTATCCGATGCCTTCCTGTAGCCATGGCGATACCCGAGGACATTGTGATTTTCGATTCCCTTCAACATGATGTCTTCGCTCGTAAATGGAATCCCCGTGAGAGCACAGCCGCGATATCCAGGTGCTTCACCGACAAGTAGCACCTTGGGACGCAGGTCTCTCATACGGTTGAGGTAGATACGAAGATTTTCCTGTCTGATTGGGCCGTATGTATCGTGGGCATACATATTTTCCGTATTCTCAAACCGAAGTTTCTCCAACTTTCTAATGAATTTGTCCACTTTTGCAGTGAATTGCTCTACCGTCATCAGAATCCATTCACCTCGAAATGGAGCTTTAATCTGCCAGATTAGAAATGCCAAATCTCGTACACTGAGCTCTTCCACGGGTTTCGTTTCACCAAAAGCTGAACATCGTTCAAGTCGTGGATGATGATCCCCTCTGCGTCTATCCATCCCTTTATCAGGGGGGTATCTGTGATGTCCGCATCGAACCAGACGTATTTCGCTGCAGGAGCGAAGCAGAGCGCTTGTCCCCCCCTGTGGCAATATCTTCAACAATCAACCACGGATTGTTCTCATCACCACGAAAATAGAGAATCGTAAAACCCTCTGTTCCGAACCAGGGACATTCGACGATACTCACCCCATCGTCCCACACCCAGATCCCTGTTTCGTCCGCAAGTGCAGCCACTGCGGCCCGAAAGTTTGACTCCGTCAATCCTTCATAATTGACCATGGTTCCCGTAATCCCGTCTTGGCGAAAAGGGATACGGATCTAGTGGCCCAATGTGAGTCGAGACATCAAACGGTTCTTTAACGTTTCGTCGGGTACATCGACTTCAACCTCTCCACTGTCACGAAGCCGAATGGTTCCGGTGAAACGTCCCCATTTAAACCGAACCTGCACTCCGTGTCACCTTCACACGCCGTGTATAGTATCTGTGTAGGCTACTTTTGTAACCCGGAGATTCATTACGTTGTATCTCCCTGGATAGAAGGTGTGCACATACCTCTGAATCGTCTCCTGGGGAGTATCATATATGTTGATAGTGTAAACATAGAACACCACTGTAGGATACCCCTCCGGTGTTAGATAGTAGTGTGGATGCCAAATTTCCGGCTCTGGTTCAAGCATGTGCCACTTCTGTCGTTTCTCGATGGTCTCCAGTTGCCTTTTATTTAACGGCAACAGATGTCCACCAAACGGCTTTTCCTGCAACAAGTGATAAAGGATTGTCGCCTCAAAGTACGCCATGGGCGTGCCATCTCCTTCAATGGCTGAGAGAGGCGGAAAAGAGAACAATTGCTTGTGACCTCCGAAACGCAGATAGGGTGTTGCTGGTGGAAAAGCCACTCCGACTACAGCCTTGTCTTCCCTCTGTGGGGCCTTGTCTTCCCACTGGGACTTCAATTCCTTTAGAACATGAATCTGTGACTTCACCCTCAATGTGAAGCCTGGCTTCAGAGAAATGTGTGAAAAACAGGCTATCATCCGGTCGAAATCGCAAATGCCAGACTTCATCGCCAGACAGTACAACGTTTTATCATTAAGCATGTCTGTTGTCTCTTCGGTGTCCACAGGGAGAACCGACACTTCACTGACATCCGGGGGAGCATAGACCGTGGGACAACCGGATTGCCACTCCCAAACACCGTGCCGTGGAGACCTGTCATCGGTTTTCCCGGTCGTCCCGCGCTCCAGGAAATCCGGAACCCCCGTGCTCCTCCAAAGATCCTTCCACTTCCTTGACAGTTGTTTCACGACACCCTGCAGGGACGTCTCGCTCGTTTCACGCTCCTTTTTGTCCTTTTCACTTTGCCAGGGCGTGGTCTCGTCTAGGTCCCACAGAACGTAGGGATGACATTGATTTTGAATCACCTCTCGCATGGCGTCCATGAGTTCCTCAATCTCGTCAATGCACACGGCACAACTCTCGACCTGACCGTCCCCATAAGAGGGCACAGGGATGAGAGGATAGAAGTAGAGTCTCCCATCTGGATATTTAATGAACCCATTCGATACCCATCTGTCTACGTATTTCCGGACCGCAGGAGTGGACAACCATTCTGCCCAAGCGCTCACTGAAGAATCGGACACCCCTGTGAGTTCCGCGCACCCGTGAATATAGCCAGAACCGTCCTCGACCGGAATCCACTCGACCGAATCGCACTTTGCGATGGACTCCGGCTTCCGTATCATCACAGCCCCCAAGGATTCTGGTGAAATCCCCCACTGGATGTAAATGGAGGTGCAGTATACCGACTTTTGTGTCCTAAGAAAGGTCGCATAAAATCGGGGTCTGTGCGTTACGTGAAGCGGTTTAAATTCCGGAAACAAGATTCGTTCTCACCTCTACGGGAGTTTCTGATCCCCACGAGATGTATGTGTTTTGTTTTCCTGATCACCGAGTCGTTTATTTACCTCTTCAAGATTTTTTTCCAAGATGTCTTGATGAAGCCAAACATCGCTCCCATTCGAGTCCAAGCCTTCTCGACTCACAACTTTCCGTTTCACCGTCGCCTTCTTTATCTTGACTATTTCTTTAGGTTCCATCTCGGCCCTTTCCATTTCGTCATCATCCCTCACTAGAACTTTGTCGATGCACTGCGAAAACAACACTCCACCTTAGCGTGACGGACGAGGTGCTAAAACTCCATATATTTTCTCTACTTCTCCCCTCGACCGGTAGCCTGCTGCCATGATGTCTATGATATCTTGTATCCCCTGCATCGTGTGGCAAGGACAGTATTTCAAGGCTTCCCGATCGATCTCGCGGCTGGCGAAGACCCGAAATTTCTTTTCGCCTGTTGGCACCACTTGAACGTAGTACGGGATACTGAGCACATCCTCTTCAGGTTCAACCCATACCCACTCTTCCTCGTCAAACGTGTCTTCCCGAAGATTCACCCAGTATCCAGTGTTCTTATGTGTGTCGATGTATTGCTGAATCCGCCGTTGTTGCTCGCGACGCCCGAGCAGCCAAAGAAGTTCCGCGATCTGCCTCAACACAACATCACCTCTTCCAGCAGAACGTCGGGGTGATCACAACCCGTCGCGAAAAATATAGACCCGAGGGGTTATCAAATTTTTGAGCACCCTGGTGCATACAGCGAGGTCATCTTTCGAATTTCTTCTTTCATTCGTTCGACCAATTCCGGCGGCGACAACACCTGAGCGTCTGCTCCCCAAGTGAGCAGCCAACGTACGAGTCCCTCACTCATGGCGGCACGGATGACGATCACGAACGAGCTCTCATCTGCCGGATACAGCGCCACTTGTTCACCGAATCGATCCACCACGACATTGATCAACGAATTGTCAAATTTCACCCGTACTGTCGTGACTTCGCCTGGATACATGTTGAACGTCTGTTGGATGTACTGCGCGACATTCAACTGTGGATCTTCGAACCGTTCCTCCAGCAACCTCAGTTTGTAGAGGCGGTCAACGCGAAATGTTTTCAATTGATCGATTCCGTCTTGGCGCGCAAGGAGATAATAACGGTCCTGATTCCAGACCAATGCATAAGGTCTGACAACATACCAAAACCCGTTTCTATGCAGTTGCAGCTCCTTGCGAACATTAAACTTTCGATATTGAAACGTGATCTTTCGCCTCTGAAGAATCGCCTCATGAATGTCGCCGATGTAAAATTTGACCCACTTGTTTGTTGTTTTGACATGATCATCGACGAACAGCCGGTTGCCTAATCTTTTGGCTTGATGCTCACTGGTCAACGACTTCAGCTTCTGAATGAGGATTTCCGAATCCTCCGCGGAAAGAAAGTGAGCCGAAGTCACCGCATCGATCAAGACACGCAATTCGTAGAGATCGAACGTGCGAGAAAGCCATTTGTATTTTGTTGGAAATCCAAGTTGTTTCTCTTCCTCGATGACCATGCCAAAGTCGCGAAGGCTTTGGATGTCCTCTCGCAACGCAACGTCTGTGACGCGAAAGGTGTCCCCAAAATGTTTTCTCAATTCAGCTGCGATGTCAGACAAAGACATCCCGCATTCTTCATCTGTTTTCCTTTGCAAGATATCCATCACGGCTAGCAAGCGTTTCCTATTGTTAACTCCTGGAGTTATGTCTCTGCCCATTTTGTTCTCCACCCACCTTAGTCTCCGCCCCCATTATGCACAGAAGTGCATTGTCAGCACATTATCGCCGTAGCGTACCGATCAAGTCCAGTATCATGTGTAAATTGCCCTCTTCGGCGAATGGAGCGGTAAGCGTTTAAGCCGTTGCTGCACAAACCTGAGATGATTCTCTCGAGGTTTGTTGCATCTTCTTCCATGCCTCATATTCGTCCATGTTGAAATATTTCCGCCCCGTCGTCCTTCTTCGTCGATTTCCATCAGTAACGCCCCCAGCAGACGGATCGCCGATTCTCGGTTGGGGAAGATGCGAATGACGCGCTCGCGGCGCCGAATCTCTTCGTTGAGCCGTTCGACACCGTTGGTGGTGCGTAAGCGCCGCCGATGTCGCTCAGGTAGGACCAAAACGGCAGTGACGTCATCAAAGCCATCTTCCAACACCTGCACCGCCTTTGGCGCCTTCTCTGCGTAGGCTTCGACAAACGCATCCTTAAGCAGCCGCGCGGTCTTCAGATCAGGCGCATCGAGGATCGCGCGTACCTGCTGGTACACCTCCTCCTGTAACGCCTTGGGCGTGGCGTCCAAGAGATTGCGCATGAAGTGGGTCTGGCACCGTTGCCACGTGCAGCCCTGAAATTCGGTCTGAAGCGCCTTGACGAGTCCGCTGTGACTGTCGGACACGGCGATGTCGACGCCGTTCAAACCGCGTTGCTTCAGCCAGGCGAAAAATTCTCGCCAACTCGATTCTGATTCGCTATTCCCAAGCATCAGCCCAAGAACCTCACGATATCCCTCGTCATTCACACCGACGGCAATCAATGCAGCGCGCGAACGAATGCGTCCGTCTTCCCGAATCCGGAGGACCAGGGCATCGACGAGCAGAAACGGATAGCGGTGCTCGGCGAGGCTTCGGTGGTTCCACGCTTGGACGATAGGGTCAAGGCGTTTGCACAGATCCGAAACCGTCGATTTCGAGAAGGACGTGCCACACAACTGTTCCGTGACCTTGGACACATCTCGGGTGGACACGCCGTTCACCACCATCTCCATCAAGGCGAGGAGGAAGGCCTGCTCGCTACGCTGGTATCGAGCAAAAAGCTCCGTTGAAAACTCGCCATTTCGAACCCTTGGAACGCGTAATACGAGTCGTCCCACGCGGGTGGTGAGCGTACGCGTGACAGTTCCGTTACGGTAGCCTTGGCGTTCTTTCGTACGTTCGTAGGGCGCGGCCTTCAGCTGCTCTTGTACTTGTGCTTGGAGAATCTGATTGACGACGCTCTCCACCAGCTGGGCCACACCCCCATCCCGCTGAAAGAGTCCTTCCAAAATTGCGTCGTCCACGGTAATCTGATATTGAGCCATTGGGAGACCCTCCTTGAGATGTGTGATTCTTATCCAACTCACATTCTACTAAAGAGGGTCCGGATGGCTCTTTATGTTTTCGGTTGCCATCCCTTTTTACACATCATATCGGACACAACTTGAACAGCAGACGCCCCCAAACGACATTTATGCTATAAATAATCACACCTGGGACCTTGACGTATTACCTCCATATAAGCTGACAGAGAAGCTATATTACATACCATCATATACTTTATGGTATGTTAATTTAAAATCAGAAAAGAACCTATTGTATAATTCTAAATTAAATAAATCTATGCCCAGCGAAGCAAACATGGCTTCTACATCTCGATTATAATCAGACAGAAACTCAACATACTTTTTTGCAAACAACTTATCATTTGCTATATTTTCTGCCAAATACTCTGATACGACAAATGATGCCGAGTAATTAATTAAATAATTCGGTCTATAAAAATACGGTATTTTTGCCCACTCCAATTCGCATCCATTATTCAAATCAACCGCGTTACCGTAATATTTACTCAGAAGAGAACGGTACTTCTCACTCAACCATGACACATTTAAGTGCTGTCCTGCCACGCAGTGCTCTGTCATCAACATTTCAAACTCAGCAAGCATAATTTGTCGAAAGAAATTAGCACGATATTTTTCAAGCCTATATTCATCAATTCCAGGTACACGAACTTCAATCATATGTCTCATTAATAAAGCCTCATGTACCCCTGCATGAACTTCCGCTAGAAATACAGGCAATCTTGAGTAGTCTATCGGAGCATAGATACCAGCTATAGCATGTCCCAATTCATGTGCCAATGCCAATGTTCCATAAATCTCAGGCTTAAATTGGGTAGATATATATGGGAATTTATTAGCTAAAGTGGCGATGGCATAACTTCCAGATTTCTTTCCTTTTCTAGGAAACAAATCAATATATCCTCCGTCAAATATGTCGTCCAGCACCTTAATGTATTCTATACCTAAATTTTTTAATGAATATTTTATAAAATTGCGCGCTATAGAATATGGTATAAATGCTTTAGAATTATTAATTATGGGGTGTTGAATATCATACATGCAATAGTCATCCAAGTTGAGTAGCTTACGACGTATCCTCATATAATCATGTAAATAACAAATATTTTCTTCTGTTATCTGCATTAATAGATTGCTATACTCAATTCCCTTATGAGATGATGGAAAAACCCCTTCAAAAGGAACCGAAGATTTTCTATTATGATAATGAATATCTAAACATGCTGCTAAAGCATGTTGATAACGCCTATAGGCACGATATAATGATTCAAATGCATTTGAACGTAACACGCGATCCTGACTAGCTAAATAAGTTGAATAGGTATTTCGCGTTAACTGATAAATTTTCCCTTTTGAGTCCTTAATAGTTTCAAATTGAATATCTTTCTCGTAAATTTCATAGAATAATCTCCTCCCATAATCCTCTTCTCCGGAATGATGATCTTTATTAAATCGATTCATAAGAGAGTTCGAGATAATAAGCATTTGTTTTGCTTCTTTAGATTCCTGATTACTAAAATATTTTAATTGTGAATAAAGTTTAATTTTCTTAATAGTTTCATATACCTGATCCTTATTTTCATCGGATATCGACTTGACAATATTTACTGCATCCAACCATTCCTTATTATTTTGAAAAACATGTGATGTATTCCATGTTGTTTTTTGCATAAGAGACAATCCATAGTGGTACTTTCCGTATTCTGCTGGTGATGCATTAAATTTAGAAATAACAAATTCAACTACTTTATTTAAATTTTCTATTTCATTCTGGCTCCATCTATTCTGTAACTCAATTTCAAATATATAACGCTGATCCATTGGTATATGATCACTCGGATTAATAAATGTGACTTTATCGATACTTATATAATACTTACGTCCGTCCATAATAAGACCCCTCTTATGCCGAGTTTGATTTATTATCATAGACGGTATTAAAGAAGTGATTTCAACATTGATATGTGAGCTTAATTTAGCAAATAACAATTCGCTGTTTTTCAAAAGTTCAACAATGTTTTCTGAGCGAGCCACTATTTCTTCCTTACCAGATAACTTACACATGGGTAACTTTAAAACAAGTCTATGTTCATGCTTATTATACCCTGCATTTGGTATAAAAGTAAATGTGATGTCACGTTTAGCCAAATCATATTCCTTAGTGTCCATAAAGATAGTATTTCTATTGAAACTAAAAGAGGCACGCCATCCACCGAATTCTTTTCCATCCCATAAAACTAATTTTTTAAATTCCTCTATAGAAGGTAAATACAATTTACGTTCTAATTCATATCCGTTATTTATCTTCATTATAAACACCTACCGGTATAGATATAACTGAATCTTTAGGAATATCTAGATTCTGAGAGATGCACTCAACAGCTATTTCTGCTGATTCAGGATCTGGACGAAAATGCCCTGACTTTGTATTAGCTATAGCGGCAATAACCTTATCTTTTTCTAATATAAAGCAAACTTCACCCGCCGTCCTAACCCTTAATGCACGGTTATAAACTAATACAGGGTGCACCAGCATGTATTTATTATTTAGTGTAATATTGCGATTTAGCACTAAATCTGTCGTTCTCATTGGTTTAGTAAAAATAAGAGGAACATAATTTTCATCAACAACATATAAGTACCAGTGTAAATCTTGCAATTTATGAGCTAATGAAGTGTCTAATATTTTGATATTACTCACCACTTCTTCGTTGATTAAATTTGAATATCGCTCGTTAAATAGCGTTGAATCAAACGAGTAAACTATATTTTGCTCCGGCGTTACATCGCGCTTTATAAAGTCTCTTAGTGTCGACGGAGGAATATTATTTCTTCCATAGTGTTGAATGACCGCATGGCGTACCAAACACAATTTGGCCTGTATTTCCGGGTTGGGATGTAGTACCATTTCCCGTAACAATGCAGCGAGGTACTGAAGGCGAACCATCAAGGTTCCAACCGCCATATTGCCGTACTTATTGATCGATTCAGAAAGAGTTCGTTCATAAGCATCCAGTACTGAAACCATAGTACATCTCCCCAAATGATTAAAACACCTACACATCAGGTTATACAGAAGTTACTCGGGACTCCACTGGTCAGATTCAAGCATTGTTGAGCGTCTGTGATATTGTCACCGTGAGATTCGTCAGTGACAATGTCGTGTATGAGCAAGGAGTATCTCGTGATGCGACCTCATGAAGTTCGACGTCTCACGGTTATCCAACACGTTCTTGAAGGCAGTCTGTCCGTGGCTCAAGCCGCTGCACTGTTACAGCTTTCCACTCGACAGGTCCTTCGTATCAAAAAGCGCGTCCTCGAAGAGGGGGAGAAAGGTGTCATTCACAAGAACCGAGGACGTCGCCCTTCACATGCCCTGCCCGAGGCCCTCAAGCAACAAATCGTTTCGCTCTACCACACCGACGCGTATCGTGGCTGCAACGACACGCACTTTACCGAGTTGCTCGCAGAACGTGAAGGCATCGTGGTCAGCACCTCCACGGTCCGACGTGTGCTTCGGGCCGCAGGAATCGCGCCTGTGCGCAAACATCGGGCTCCACGCCCTCACCGCATGCGGCGCCGAAAATCCCAGGCCGGCCTGCTCTGGCAAATGGACGCCAGCACCTTCGATTGGTTAGAAGACCGCGGCCCTCGGTTGACCTTGCATGCCGCGATCGACGACGCCACTGGCCAAGTGGTCGGTGCCATGTTTTGTCCCACGGAGTGCCTTGAGGGTTATTGGGCCGTGTTGCATCTAGGCATCTCGTCTTACGGGATCCCGGTCGGTCTCTACGTGGACCGCCACACCATCTTCCGCTCGCCCAAAGCCGAGCATCTCACGCTCGAGGAAGAACTCGCTGGCGTGCAGCCCGACTCAGCTCGGACGCGCTGTTGCAGAACTGGGCATTTCCCTTTCATTTGCCCGCTCTCCGCAGGCCAAAGGGCGGATCGAACGGCTCTGGGGCACGCTCCAAGACCGTTTGACGCACGAATTGCGCCTGCACCGCGCCTCGACCCTTGAGGAGGCTAACGACCTTCTTCGTGCGTTTATCGAGCGATTCAACGCCCGATTCGCAGTCCAGCCGGAGTCTCTTTTGTCCGCTTACCGCCCGTTGGCAGCCCATCAAGACCTGAATCGCATCCTCTGCCACCGGGCCTGGCGGCGACTCGCGCATTGCCAGACCGTGTCTTGGAAGGGGCAAACCTACCACATTGCTCCGGGCCAGCCATGCTGTCGCTTGGAGCCTCGCTCGACAGTCGAAGTTCTCGCCACGGCTCACGGCGAACTGTGGCTTTCGGATGGCCGAGCCTTCTATCGCCTGGAGCCTTGCCCAAAACCTCGACCTCATACGAAGCGGGAAGATGCCGCTCCCGCACCTTCCCGCCAACCCTACAAGCCCCCTGCAGACCATCCGTGGCGTCGGATGACACTCGGTCGCCCAAAACCGAAGCTCCCGACCCCATCTGCAGAGGCAATTTCACCGTAATCAAGCTACGGTGGGTTCGTCAAGGCTTGCTCCTGGGGTGGCTGAATGCGGGGGGCCGTAAGCGAAGCGGCCCTTGCACAGTGTGGTACGCTCGGCACGGCCTGAAGGGATGCGAGAAGCTCGTCTTGCTCCCGGGTCCCTTCAGGCTCACCCGTCAGAGACCACACTGGTGCAAGGGTACGGCCTGTCATTTCTCACGTGCGTAAGGTGACACAATCACCGCCGCAATTCGCCTGATCCGGGGTGACAGATTCACTGGTGCTTGACAATGGTCAGATTCAAGCATTTGGAGCCACCCTAAGTAGTGCGTGTCCGGAAAGGGGCAAATAAAATCCCGGTATCACGTCTAAAATGCAAGTTGAGCATACATTTCTCCGTAGATAAGAGCATTTCAGACGGCGATGAAGCATATAATGGGACTGTCCCCTTTCCGGACAATTTTAAATTAGTGGATCAACCACACCACAAGGTGAAGGTCGTTTCCAGAACTTCCTGACCTTCACTTTCTTCAATGCTAGCCAATTCCTTTACTAGCATCTCCAACGCCTTTTCGTCTGCCATTATTATCACCTCCTTTCAATGTGTCATTCTGTTATCTAAGGTTCGAAGTCGCGTGCCAAGCAATAATAACGCACTAAATACTGCAACCAACCCACTAATGCGCATCAAATTAAACGAGCCAAACTTCATGGCTATAACACCACCTAAAACGCCAGCCAGCGGAACAGAAATACTCTCCAACATAGTGGATAGACTAAATATTCTACCGAGCATATTTTTAGGAATAGTCATTTGCCAAACAGTGTACATAGTGCGGTTACTTATTTGGGAGCCAAACATTACTCCCCCAAAACAAATACTCACAAGAAAGGGATTGCGAACAAAACCAAGTAAGAATATTGATATCCCCAAAAAACAACCACTAAATATCATTAAATATCCATTTTTTATTTTAGAAAGCATCATAGGTATAAGTAATCCGGCAATAAAGGCAGCGACACCATCGGAAACCATAATGATTCCAATACATTGAGCCGAAAATCCTAATGAGCGCTTCAAATGATAAATAAACATAGAATACATTGATACAAATCCTAAATTTAGAAGAAAATTAAAAATTACCATAAGAAGATATATATAATTCATAAATATATATACAAACCCATCTCTAATATCAATCCATAATCGTTTTCTTTCATTTTCCACGGGCTTGTTACTATCAACTTTAGAATCATTTAATCGCAGAAAACTAACAAATAAAAGTAAGATTGCAAAAGAAATAGCATCAAACCAAAGGCTGTGTATCGGAGTTACAAGTGCGATTATAGCCCCAGCGATTGTTGGACCAAAGGTCTTACTCAGAGCTTTTGAAATTGATATTTGCCCAGAAGCTTTTTGCAACTGATCTTTTGTCAGTATTCGAGGAATAAGAGCATTATTCCCTGCCCTATAAAAGAAACCTGAGCATGACAACATAAACCCTATTATTATAATAATATATATATTTAAAATTCGCAAGATGTATAAAACGGGCAGTAGGCTAACCAGCAGTATCTGAATTACAGCGTTCCACATGATTAGTCTCTTAATGTTATATCTATCTAAAATCGCTCCGGCAAAAATACCCATAAAAACGAGTGCACTTTCCTGTACTCCGAATACAATTCCCATCCAAACAGACGATCCTGTTACATACAAAACAAATAAAGGAATAGCGAGTTGATAGATGTAGTCTCCAATTCTTGATAGCATATCTCCACTTATTAATAAATAAAAAGAACTAGGCAAAATATAACTACTGAATACTCGCTCTTTGGAAGCGTATTGAATTTTCACTATAACTTCCTCCAGACAGTAAATTATCTATCCTTATAAGGATACCAATATACCTTGTTTTTTTATAATTGTATTTCGATTTCTGATACATGTCAACCCTACCCTGGTCTATGGTGCGTGTCAAGTTATCGTAGTGGACCTCACTGTGCCAAGCGGTCACGCAATGGTGTGCGGAAGCCGCGCCAGCTCATGAAGCACGTACTTTACCCATGGTGGGGCCCCCCGCGGGGCGCCCCCGGGGGGGGGATTGGGGGGGAGACCAAAAGCCCCCGCCACCCCCCGGCCCGCGCGGGCTGCGGGTTTGACCGGGGCGCGCCGCGGCGCGCGCGGCGTGGTGGG
>NZ_JAFMTY010000033.1 GCF_017329605.1 Alicyclobacillus fructus | reverse complement strand
GTCCCATGCCAGGCCTGCACAAACGCGCGGCTCGCCTGAAGCTTCTCCGCCTGCACTTCTTTATCCGCGGCGGCAAGTCCGATGGACAAAAGCGCCCGCGCATGTCGGCAGTGTCGCCCTCCTCAATCGGCGCCCACCCTGCGCCGCGCACGTCCACGCCGAGATCGCAGAGCGCGCGAAGCGCGTTCGGCCACAGCGTCAGCGCCACCCCGCCTGCGAGCGGTTGTGCGGCGCGATCGAGCAACTCGTACGCGATGCCCGCGCGGGCGCAGGCCAGAGCGGCGGCGAGCCCCGCAACCCCCGCGCCCACGATGCCGAGCTTCACGTCAACACGTCCTCCCGCAGCTGCTGATACCGGTTGAACAGCGTCGGGTACGTCAGGAACCCAATCACGATGCTCGTCACGGCCGATCCCGCCAGGATGCAGAACAAAATCATCAGCTGGTACCGCACCGCCTGCACGGGGTCCTGGCCCGCGATGATCTGGCCGGTCATCATGCCGGGCAGTTGCACGAGTCCGGTTGTCTTCGTGGAGTCGATGGTCGGGATCATGCCGGCGCGGATGGCCTGCACAAGCCGCGGGTACATCGCCTGCCGGGGCGATCCGCCGAGCGCCAGAACCGCCACGATCTCGCTCCGGCCGCTCTCCACCTCCCGACGCAGCCGGTTCATCAAGAGGCCCGCCGCCACCATGGAGTTGCCGACGATCATGCCGGACGTCGTGATCACGTAGCGCGCCTGGAACGGGATGACGCCGAACCCCACAAGCACGGCCTGGGTGAGAACCTCCGTGACGACGAGTCCGAGGGCAATTCGCCAGAACGCGCCCGGGATGCCCTTGGCCCGCCCCCGCGCGTTCCAGGCGGCGACGGCGATGATGAGCGCCACCATGAGGAGGATGAAGATCAGCCGCTGGGACGCAAACACCCACTTGAGAATGTAGCCAATCACGATGAGCTGCACCGCGGCGCGCACCGCGGCCACCACGATGTCGCGCTCCACGCCAAGCCGAAGCCACAGCGAGAGCGCGATGGACAGCGCCACGAAGAGCACGGTGAACGAGAGCGACACGTAACTCATGACCTCGGATCTCCACCCTCCGCCAGGAACGACTTCAGCGCCTCACTCCGCGGTTCGGTGAAGAGCTCATCCGGCGATCCGCGCTCCACGAGCCTTCCTCCCGCGACGAACCAGACCTCGTCCGCCACGCGGCGCGCCTGGTCGAGATCGTGCGTGACCCAAAGCATCGTCTGGTGCAAGGTCTGCTTCAGGCGAAGGAGCGTCGATTCCACCTCGCGCTTCGCGTGCACGTCGAGCGCCGCGGTCACCTCATCGAGAAGCAAGATGTCCGGCTCCATGGCGAGCGTGCGCGCGAGTGCGACGCGGCTCTTCTGGCCGCCGGACAGATCCTCGGCCGGGTGATCGGCGAGATCAGGCGGCAGATCCACCATGCGGAGAAGGTCTCCGACATCCCGGGGAGGCCGGTGATGGAGTTCGAGCCCCAGAAGCACGTTCTCCCGCACCGTACCGGGGAAGATGACGGGCGACTGAAACACCATCCCTACCCGCTGCCGCAGCTCTCGCACGGGCCACTCGCGCACCTCCCGCCCCATCACGACGATCTCGCCCTCCGTCGGCGTTCGAAGCAGGTTGATGAGCGAGATGAGGGTGCTCTTCCCCGCGCCGGACGGACCGATGATGGCGACGGTTTTTCCGACGTCCACCTCGGCCGACACCCCGCGAAGCAGCCACAAGCCGCCTGTTTCAAAGCCGACGTTCTTCAGTTCGACTGCGTGCGATGCCACCGGTTTCGCCTCCGCTCCGCGCATGGTGTATACTGAGGTCCGGGCATCCGTATTGTGCCCCAATGGTTGGTGTATCGAATTGGACGGAGGTGCTCCCATGACTGTCACCGCCAAGCGCATCGTGCTCGCGAAGCGGCCGCAAGGCATGCCCACCCTCGACTGTTTTCGCTTTGAAACGGTCGATCTCCCGCCGCTTGAAGAGGGCCAGGTGCTTGTCAAAACGTTGTATCTGTCGGTGGATCCGTATATGCGCGGGCGCATGAACGACGTGAAGTCGTACGTGCCCCCATATCGCTTGAACGAACCCATCACCGGCGGTGCCGTGTGCGAGATCGTCGAATCCAAGGCTGAACAGCTCCGGCCAGGCGACATCGTGCTCACCCAGACGGGATGGCAGACGCACGCCGTCGTGCCGGGCACCAAGGTTCAGAAGCTCGATCCGGCGCCCAAACCGTTGACGCTTGCGCTCGGGCTGCTGGGCATGACCGGCTTGACCGCCTACTTTGGCCTCATCGACGTGTGCGATCCGAAGCCGGGCGAGACGGTGGTGGTCTCGGGAGCCGCCGGCGCCGTGGGCATGGTGGTGGGCCAGATCGCGAAGATCCTCGGCTGCCGGGCCGTCGGCATCGCCGGGTCGGACGACAAGGTGCGCTTCCTGACGGAGGAGCTCGGTTTTGACGCCGCGGTCAACTACAAATCCCCCACATTCGCGCAGGACCTGAAACAGGCTTGTCCAAACGGTATCGACGTGTATTTTGACAACGTGGGCGGTACGGTCTCCGACGAGGTGCTGAAGCGCATCAACGACTTCGCGCGCATCTCGCTTTGCGGGCAGATCGCGCTGTACAATCTCGACAAACCGGACGTAGGTCCGCGCCCGGGTCCCCTGCTCCTCACGCGAAAGGCAAAGATGCAAGGGTTTATTGTCGGCGACTATGCCCCTCGCTTCCCAGAAGGACTTCAAAAGCTTCAGACCTGGTTCAACGAAGGCCGGCTGAAGTCGCGTGAAACGGTGATCGAGGGCTTCGACCGGACCATTGACGCGTTCCTCGGCCTGTTCACAGGCGTGAACACGGGGAAACTCGTCGTCAAGGTCTCGTGAGATCGGCAAAAAGGGCAAGCCTCGCGGCTTGCCCTTTTTCATGCGCGCCAGAGGTGGTCATGAAAAAACTGCCGGTACATCCAGGCCGTCAGAACGCCGGATAAGAGCGCGTGCAGGACAAGCGCGATGTCGTGCCCCATCGCGCTGTGCGGGTTGTAGAGATAGCGAAACGCCACGATGCCGACCAGCTCGAAATTGAACGCGAACAAGACCGCCGCGGTCAAGATGGTCAACAGGCTTCTCGCCAACGTCGTGAGTGCGCGCAACACACTTGGCCCCCGCATTCCGCACAAACTTGGTATTCCCGATTATACCATGGAACAGAAGTGATCAACATCAAAACAAATCCCCTCGGCTTGTGCCTCGCGCCACCGCGTCACGCGGACAAGCGATGCTCCGTCTGTTCTGGTGACGCCCGAAGGCAGGCGCCTCCGGCCCGCCACGGAATGCGTCAAGCAAGAGGGACGCGGCATGTTGGCGCGCCAGCCGCATACACCTGATCATCGTGAGCCGGTTGCAGGTTTCGACAGCTTGTGACGGGAATCTTCGGTAAACTATATGGAAGAAGATTCTGTGGACGACAGCGGGGTCCGGTTCCAGGTGTTCCCCGGAAGATGGAGAGATGGCTATGCGCACTCGGTGGACTCGTTGGATGGCTTTGATTTTGGCGCTGTGCGTGTGGATCGGCCCTTTGCCGTTTTCCTGGGGCGCGACGAGCGATGACACCGTTCTCCCATCGCCCCAGGTTCCGCCGTCGACGTGGACGTCCCTGCAACAGGATTGGAAGAGTCTTCAGAAGCTCGCGCAACAGGGACCCCCTCCTGCATCGGACGGAAGCCAGAGCAACAAATCGGCTCAGGCCCGGGCGAAGTCGTCTCCCAAGGCCCAGGGCGTGGTCATCGGCGTCGGGGACACGGGCGCCAAGGCTCTCTGGCTGAACGAAGCGCTGTCGGTCCTCGGCTACCTCCCGGCGGCGTTCACCCCGTCCCGCCCCGAATCCACACAGGCGGTACGGCTCGCGCTTGCCGCAAGCGCTCGCGCGCAAACCTACCAACCCTTGCAGGGTTCCTGGAAGCTGCGCGATGACCAGCCGCGCACCTGGACGTCGCTGTGGTCACCGTCCGCCGACACGCCCATCACGGAGGGCGCCGTGATGTCGTTTGAGGCGCAGCACCATCTCGCCGTGGACGGGATCGCCGGGCCCGACGTGCTCCGCGCATTGGCGCAGGCGCTCGCGACGGGCCAGATGGCGCCGGTTCAGCCGTACAGCTACATCCTCGTCACCACGTCTTTGCCCGAGACCCTGGAGCTGTGGGTCGATGGAAAGCTGGTGTTCAAATCGCTCTGCAACACGGGCATCGCCGAGGCGCCGACGCCGTACGGCACCTACGGCGTCTACGCGCAATACGCATCGCAGGAGATGAAGGGCAAGGATCCAGACGGAACTCCGTACGACGATCCCGGCGTTCCCGACGTGAGTTACTTCTACAAAGGATGTGCGGTGCACGGTTTTCTGCGCCAGAAGTATGGCTTCCCCCAGAGCCTCGGGTGCGTCGAACTGCCGCTTTCGGCTGCGGCCAAGGTGTTCAGCTTCACGCACATCGGCACGCTCGTCACCATCACGTCGGTTCCGCTTCCCTCGTGAGTGTGTCGTTTGTTCGAACATCGAAGGGCGGACGAGATCGGCCGGGGTGAGACGAGGTAAACTTGAATCGAAGAGAAAGGGGATGCAATGCCTTCAGGAGGCGAGGCGCGTATGAAGTTTGTGTACTGGCTGATCTCCGCCGCCATCGTGCTTGGCGGATGCTATTACCTGTACGTTTACATTCGCAGGCAGGACTCCGTGGAGAGCAGATACTACAAACTGCTGAAGGAGTTGCCGAAACACCCGGACGACGAGGCGCTGCGGCAGCAGATTTACGCCATCGGCCGGAAGTTTTACCGGAACCGGATGTCGGGCATCGACGATGCCATCCGGATCGACATCGAGCAGGCGCTTGCGGGCGAGCTGAAGACGCCCGAGGACTACCAGCTGCAATGATGGGCGCTGGATGCCGCACGCCCTTTGCGGCCGCGGCGCGGGCAAACGCCCGCGGCCCTAGGCGTTCGTCCCGTCAGGAAGACGACGGGACCGGAGACGTCGCCCGCTCGTGCGGGGCGATGGTGCGAATGGCGTGGTACAGCAGGCGATTGACCGGTGTGGCCACGCCGAGCTTTTCGCCGAGGTGAATCACCATGCCCGCAAACTGATCGACCTCGGTCGACCGGTTCGCCTCGACGTCCTGAAGCATGGACGTCTTGCCGTTTGGCGACATGGCGTGCAAAATGTCGTCAAAGCGGCGCACGTCCTCCTCAGCAAGCGAGATGCCCAACCTCTGCGCGATGGCCACCACTTCCCGCATCGCCATGCGCATCACTTCCCGCGCATCCTCCGACTGCTGAAACACCCCGTAGGGCGCTCGCAACACCGCCGACGCCTGATTGATGCCCACGTTGATCATGAACTTCCACCAGACGGCGCGCAGAATGTCGTCAGGCACCTCGTAGGGAATCCCGGCGCGATCCAGGATGTCCTGGACGGTGCGCACCGCGTCCGCGTAGCGCCCCGTGGCGTCCCCAAAGACGATGCGGCCCAACGTCGAATAGGTGACCTCGCGCCCCTCGCGCACGGCGTCGATCGCGATGCTGATGGCGTGCAGGACGGGGTGCTCCGGAAACGCCGCCTGAAGGTCATCTTCGCTCGCGATCCCGTTCAAGAGCGACATGAAGATGGTGTGCGGACCGATGTGGCCTTTCACCATGTCGATGGCGTCGGCGAGATCGTCGTACTTCACGCAAAAGAGCACCAGATCCGCAGGCTCCACGGCGCCTGCGGGGACGAACAGCGGAAAGTCGATCCGCCTGCCATTCACGCGAACCCCCGTCCGCTCGTAACGGCGCCTGCGCTCCTCATCCACAAGCACCCGCAACGCTACGCCCGGCGCCTCCAGCAACCGCTCTCCGTAGCTCGCGCCGATGGCGCCAAGCCCCACCAGCGTGACGCGGCGCACGCACGCCATTTCCCATTCCCCCTCGCACGTCAAGGCTCTAGCTCCATCTTGAACGAATCCCATGAGCGCGTAAAGACCGCCGCTCCTGCGTGTGATACACTCTTTCTGCAGAACGGTTTCAGGCGAGAAAGGAAGACCACTCATGAAGCCATTTGTCCGTGTCACCCGCGGCCCGGTGGACGAAAGCTGGCACTCGGGCGCAATCGCCGTCGCGAATGCGGAGGGCGATATCATTGCCCATCACGGCGATCTCGACTTCTTCACGTTCGCCCGCAGTTCCTGCAAGCCCATTCAGGCGATCCCCGTGGTCGAATCGGGCGCCTTGGAGGCCTTTTCCCTCGATGACAGCCACCTCGCCCTCATGTGCGCATCCCACAGCAGCGAGCGGATGCACATCGAGAAGGCGAGCGAGATTCTGAAGAGCCTCGGGCTTGGGCCTGAACACCTCGTGTGCGGCGTGCACGTGCCGCACAGCAGGGAGGCCTACGAGGAGATGATGCGGCGGGGAGAAGCGCTTTCCCCAATTCACAACAACTGCTCGGGCAAGCACGCCGGCATGCTCGCGTATTGCCGGGCCACGGGGACCGATCCTTCGTCGTACGCGGAGGCCCACCACCCGCTGCAACAGGCCATCGTGGAGACGCTCAGCGAACTCTCGGGTGTTCCCAAGGACGAGATTCGCATGGGCGTGGACGGATGCGGTGTCCCCGTGCATGCGCTGCCACTTCGGGCCTGGGCCCGCGCATTCGCGTCGTTCGTCGGCGCAGAAGGCGCGCACACCCCTGCCATGCGGCGCATACTCGCCGCCATGGGGCGCCATCCCGAGCTGGTGGGGGGAAGCCGGGACCGATTCGACACGGACCTGATGCGCGCGACGCAGGGTCGCATCGTGGCGAAGGGCGGCGCGGAGGGATTTATGGCCGTGATCGACACCGGCCTGCGCCTCGCCATGGTCATCAAGGTGCTGGACGGCAACGCGCGCGCCATTCCGCCGGTTGCGCTGAAGGCCCTGACGGAACTCGGCGCGGTGACGGCCGCAGAGCGAGAGGCGCTTCAGTCGTACATCGAACCGGCCATCCTCAACACGCAGGGACGCGAGGTGGGGCGCATCATCGCCGACTTCAGCCTGAACCTCCCTTGACCTCTGCGGTGGTGCCCGAAGCGGCTGCGAAGCAGGATCCTGGGGAGACTTGTCGAACTTGGACACTGGTGATGGCCATGGCGCTTCCGGAAGAATCTCGCGAGATCCGCAATGGAGCACAGCGGGCGGTGCAGATTCATCGACTGTTTATCGCCATCTTCCTGGCAGGGAATGTGCTGTTTCTGCCCGGCGAATGGTGGCTTCACCGCGCCCATCTGCTTCTGTTTGCGCTGCGCGCGTGGGTTTTTGCGCCGCTGGCGCTTTGCTCCATCGAGGCGGCCGCCGAATGGATGGTAAAACGGTACCTGTCGTTGCGCGAAAACGCGCTGATTGTGACAGGCACATTGCTCGCCCTCGTCGCCATCGGCGCGTATCCGGATGTCGATCTGATGCGGGTGTCGCTCCTGTTGCCCATTGTGACGGCCATCTTGCACGTTCGGGTTGAAAAAGTCTGGTTGGCGGGCGCCGCGGCCTTCGCCGCCCTGCTGGCGCTCGCCTCGGCGCAAATGTCGGACGGAAAAAGCGGCGCCATCCTGCAGGCCCTGGGCCAGTCGGCGCTTTGGGCGCTGGTTCTTTTGTGGGCCACCGCCGCATGCCACATCGTCCTGCGGTTTGGACTTCGGATATGGAACGAGTTGCGCGTCCAGACGCGGGCCCAGACCGAGCTTTGGGTTCGGCAAATCTTATCGGAGAAGGAAGCGAAGACCGACGCGCTGACCGGACTGTACAATCGCAAGTCATTCGACGAGTACCTGGATTTCGCGCTGCAAATCAGCGACGGCACCAACACCCCTTTGCACCTTGCCGTGATCGACATCGACAACTTCAAGCAGATCAACGATCAGTACGGCCATCTGATTGGCGACGAGATTCTGCGCCGCACGGCGCAGGCCATTCAGCAGCACTTGGCTGCGGGTGACTTTCTGGCGCGATACGGCGGAGAAGAGTTTGCGGTCGTCATCCCCGAGGTCTCGCACGAGCAGGCCGTTCAGAATATGGAGAAGATCCGGGAGTATATCGCCAACGTGCATCACGTGGAGCTCGACGGGCATCGCGCCACGGTGAGCATCGGCCTGTCGACGCACCGCCCTGGCGAAACGCGGGACGAACTGTTCGAGCGAGCGGACCAGTGCCTGTACCGGGCCAAACAGACGGGCAAGAACAAAATCGTGGCTTGGGAATCGGCGGTGCCGGGGTGAAAACGGCAAGTCGTCCGCGCCTGTGGGGACGCCCCCGACCCGTATCGCGCCTTGTGACCTTGGCTCGTCCCCTCGGCCCTGCGATCCCGAAGCGATGCGCGAGTTCGCAACCCGCGGTCTTTCACGATTCAGACTGTCTTTCCGCTGGCTGGCCCCTCCCCTGCACTGCTAAAATGTAAGTGCAAGTGTCCCACATCAGAGGAGGCGACCCGTATGCCGCTCGATCCCGTCATTCAGCAGGTGCTTGACCAGTTGAACCGGATGCCCGCCCCTGATTACCGAAACCTCTCGGCGGAGCAGTTCCGCTCACAGCAGGCCATGTTCCCGCCCGTGAAAAAGGAACCCGTGGCCGAAGTGCGCGACTTCGAGATGGATCTCCCCGGCCGCACGCTGAACGTCCGCATGTACCGCCCGGAAGGCATCGAACCGCCCTACCCCGCGCTCGTGTACTACCATGGCGGCGGTTGGGTCGTCGGCGATCTGGAGACGCACGATCCCGTCTGCCGCGTGCTCGCGAAGGACGGCCGAGTGGTCGTGTTCTCCGTGGACTATCGCCTGGCGCCTGAGCACAAATTCCCCGCCGCCGTCGAAGACGCCTACGATTCGCTCAAGTGGATCGCGGAGCGGGCGTCCGAGTTTCAGCTCGATCCGTCCCGCATCGCCGTTGGCGGCGACAGCGCGGGAGGCAACCTGGCCGCCGTGACAAGCATCCTGGCGAAAGAACGCGGCGGACCGACCATCGCGTTTCAGCTCCTGATCTACCCTTCCACGGGCTACGATCCCGCTCATCCTCCGGCATCCATCGAAGAAAATGCGGAAAGCTATCTCCTGACCGGCGGCATGATGCTCTGGTTCCGCGACCAATACCTGAACAGCCTGGACGAACTCACGCATCCGTGGTTCTCTCCCGTCCTCTATCCGGACCTCGGCGGGCTGCCGCCGGCCTACATCGCGACGGCGCAGTACGATCCGCTCCGCGACGTGGGCTAGATGTACGCCGAAGCGCTGCAAAAGGCAGGTGTCCGTGTCGAGATCGAAAACTTCGAAGACTTGATTCACGGCTTCGCCCAGCTTTACAGCCTCTCGCCCGGCGCAACCAAGGCGCTCGTGCGCATCGCCGACAAGCTGCGCGCGGCCTTAGGTTGACAGAGGCGACAACCGAGAGGAGGCTTCCTCGTGGCATGGATGAAGTTCCCGGGTGCGCATCGCGCGCCCCTCATGTTCTATGAACACGCCCGCATCTTCCCGTCGCGAACGACGCCCTACATCGATCCGTTCCTTCTGCTCGATCACTTTTCCATCCAGCACCCGGACGGGTTTCCCGATCACCCGCACCGCGGCTTTGAGATCATCACCTACGTGCTTCAGGGCGCCGTGGCGCACGCGGACAGCGCGGGCCATCAAAGCGTCATCCCCGAAGGCGGGGCGCAACACGTCACGGCGGGACGCGGGATTGTGCACTCCGAGATGCCGGGGACGGACGGGATCGACAGCGGCCTGCAGCTGTGGATCAACATGCCGAGGCGCGACAAGGGGATGGAGCCCGGCTACGAGGACATTCCGCCGGAAGCCCTGCCCGCGGACGAGCCCGCGCCTGGCGTGCGGCGAAAGTGGATTGTGGGAGGCGGATCGCCCCTCAAGACGCATCGACCGATGACGTACCAGGACGTGGAGATTTCTCCTGGCGCTTCGTACACCCTCGAGGCGCCGGAGCATCACCAGGGCTTTGTCTTCGTGCTGGGCGGCGCGGGCCACCTCGGCGACGAGGAGATCCCCATGCAAAAGGGCGATCTCTTCATCTGGCACCGCGCGGACGGCGAGGCTTTCCCGCCGACGCCCCTCCGGGCCGACGAAACGCTTCGGGCCGTCGTGGTGTTCGGCGAGCCCGTCGGCGAACGCCCGGTCTTCAACGGCCCGTTCGTCGACTGACTCAGCCTTGCCCCATCCAGAACCGCTCCAGCATCTCCAGGTACGCGCGCGATCTCGGCACGAAGTCCGACCAGCGCGCGGCGCGCGCGTCCCTGACCATCCCGCCGGGCAGCACGCGGTAGCCGGAGATCTCAGCCTCCGGCCGGCGGCCCAAGGCGAGATCGAGAAAATCGCGGACGGAAAGCTCATAGACGCCGGCGATCTCGTCGGCCGCGGGCCGCAGGTCCTCGAGGGACAGGCCGGGGACGAGCGCGACGTACAGGTGATTGAATTCGCGGTCCCAGATGTCGCCGAGCCGCGCCTCGTGTGCCACCACGCCGAGCTTGTGCAGATGTTCGGCGGAAAGCCGCAGGCCGAGCTCCTCCTCCACCTCGCGCACGCCCTCTTCCGGCGACTCGCCGGCCTCGAGGTGGCCGGCGGCGCTGACGTCAAAGCGCAGTGGATTCGTGTCCTTTTCCGCGCCGCGCAACTGAATCACGAGGCGCGCGTCAGGCGCTCTGCCCGTGGCCACCCATGCGTGAAACGTCTGGTGCCACAGGCCGCGCTCGTGTACGATGGATCGGGGAGCTGTGCCGCAGGGAATCATTTCGGGAGTAAAAACATCCAGCCACTCTTCGCGACGTCCATCCTTGCCCATTCGCCCCACCTCAGCTTCACCGTATCACAACCTCGCCCGTGTCAGCCAAACGAAGGAGGACTTGCCGTGCCCGCATACGTGTGGCTCGCGTGCGGACTGTATCTGATGAACGGAATGTCGACCGTCGCGCTGGGCAGCGTCATGCCGCTCGCCGTCCAGCACCTTCACCTCACCTACGTATTTGGGAGCGATCTCGTCTTTCTCCAGTTCGTCGGCTATTGGATCGGCGTCCCGCTGTCGTCGCTCGCCGTGCGACGCCTGGGCTACCGCGGCGCCATCGTCCTGTCAAGCCTGCTGACGGCCGCAGCCAGCGCCGGGCTTACGGCTTGGCTCCAACCCGCGGTGTATCTCGCGTGCTCGCTGGCCAACGGCGTCGGGATGGCGTTGATGCAGGCCACCGTCTCCACGTCGCTCGTCGAGTGGTTCCCGTCGCGGCGGGCGGTCATCATGAGCCGGACGGAGGCCGCGTTTGGCCTCGGCTGCGTGCTCGGCCCTCTTTGCGCCAGCGCATGCATCGCGGCGGGCGCGTGGCGCGCGAATTTTGTCTGGGCGGCCGCAGCCGCTGCGGCGCTGGCCGTTCTCTCCATCTTCACGCCCATGGAAGCGCGCGACGCCCACGAAGGACCGCGCGATGCGCACACGGACGCCATCCATCTCGAGCGCCGGCGCGATCGCGCCCTCGTCTTGACGCTGTTCATGCTCTGCATTGTCGTCTACGTGGGCGTGGAGTCCTGCGTGAACAACTTCCTCCCCGCCGTGTTCATGGCGCACTTCGGCGTGCCCGCCACCGCGGCGTCCGTCACGGTGAGCACGTTTTGGTCAGCGATGGTCGTGGGACGCATGGCGACGGGATGGATCGCGCGGAAGCTGCCCTACCGGCCGTATCTGGTCCTGGCGACGCTCGGCACCTTGATCACGACAGCGGCCATGCTGATGACCGAAAGCGCCGCCTTGGGCTACATCGAGTGCGTGTTTCTGGGGTTGTTCATGTCGGGCATCTACGTGGTGACGCTGGTGTTTGCGAATCACGCGTTTCCCGATCTCACGGGACTGGTCACGCGGCTGGTCACGTTTTTCGCGGGGCTCGGCGGCGCGACGCTTCCGTACGCGTTCGGATGGACGCTGGCGAGGACGGGAGGACGCTCGGCGGATGTGGCGCTCGCGGCGTTCGCCGCGCTGCTCTTCGCGGTGGTGGCCTGGACGGGCGCGGTGACCAAGCGCAAGTCGGGATCGCGCGTGAGAGACGTGCACCTGGCGGGATGAAGGATGCGAATGCGGCAAGGCCGCCGCATGTGATGAGAAAGGGTGTTTTGCCGCATACCCAGGTACTCGCTGAGCGCTCCCGCGGTCTTTTCTCCATCCGCCAACGCGCGCAGGATGCGCGCGATCCCGGCCGTGCGAGTTGGGCCGAGATCGCGCGACGGGTCACCATTTGGCGACGGCGTACATGAGCAGGATGTTGACGGCCAGGATGATCACGGCCGTGGGCCATTGCGCCCGGATGACCGCGTACTGGCTGCGCAAGCCGAGGAGCGCCGCGGGGACGATGTTGAAGTTGGCGGCCATGGGCGTGAGCAGCGTCCCGCAGTAACCGGCGAACATGCCGATGGCCGCGACGCGATCGGCATCGACGCCAAAATGGCCGATGATGAGCGGGATGGCGATCCCGGCCGTCATGACGGGAAAAGCGGCGAACGCGTTGCCCATGACCATGGTGAACACGGCCATGCCGACGCAGTACGCAAAAACCGCCCAGAAGAGCGAGTGATGCGGAATGATGGAGTTGGCGACGCGCGCGACCACGGTGCCGACGCCGGCGGACGCGAAGATGGTGCCGAGCACAGCCAGCATCTGCGGAAGCACGGCGGCCCAGCCGATGGCCTCGATGAGGCGACGAGCCTCTCGCAGCGAAGCGACGGGCGTGCTCCTCGTCAGGGACCAAGCCGCGACGAGGGCAATGACGGCCGCAATCCCGAGGGCGACCAGCGTCACGTTCGCCGGATCGAGAAGCGGAACCGAATGGACATGAATGCGGCCCAGGCCCTCCACGCCCGCCACGGTGAGCAGGGGGATCAGCACGGCCGGAATGAACAGCCGGTTGCCGAGCCGCGACCGGCTGGCTTCCCGATCGGCCGCGCTCGCCTCGCCGTAGCTTCCCGTGCGCACGCCGCCAAACCCAGCGAGGAGGACAATCGCAAGAACCATGAGACCGAGTACAAAGGGCGGCAAGACGTCGGCAAGGATGAACGCGAGGCCGTACAGCGCGTAAAAGAGTCCTGTGGTGATTCGACGCGGATTGGCGCGATCGCGAAACGTGTACAGGCTCGAGAGGAACAGGATGAGTCCGACGAAGTCGTAGACATACTCGACGCGAATCACGAAGAGACCCCCTCTCCAGATGACGACGCTGCGGCCGGGCGTCCGGACAGCCAGCGGCGAAGCCTCCGGTCAAGCAGGTAGAGGCGGATGCTGTGCACGATAAACACCGCGACGGCCGTGGGCAACGCCCAAAGCCCCATGAGGATGGGCGTGGAATGGATGTGGAATTGATCGAAGACGCCTTTCATGAGCAGGACGGCGCCGACGGCGACGAAGACATCTTCGCCGAAGAAGAGGCCGACATTGTCGACCGCGGCGGCGTGCGCGCGGATGTGCTGTCGGACGGATTCCGGCAACTCTCCGTAGGCGGCCTCAGCCGCGCCTTCGGCCATCGGCGCGACCACAGGGCGCACCATCTGTGCGGGGCCGCCGATGGATGTGAGCCCCAGAGCCGCCGCGGCTTCGCGGATGAACAGGTAGGCGTTCAAAATGCGGCCTGTCGTCGCGGCGCGCACCCGGGAGACGAGGCGTTGGGCCTGTTCGCGAAGCCCGTGGCGCTCAAGGAGCCCGATGACGGGAAGCGTCGCGACGAACACCGCCATGTACCGATCCTTCGCAAACGCCGTGCCGAATTGAGACAAGATAGCCTCAACCGACTCGTGCGCCAGGAGCCCCGTGACGATCCCGGCCACCGTCACGACGAGGAGCGGGTTCACGCGAAGGGCAAACCCCACGATGACGACGAGTACACCAATCAGGACCATTGGGCGGACCTCCCACATGAGAAAGGTAAGTCTGGAGGCGTGCGACCTGCCGAGCGATCGCGCCCCAGAAGGTCAGGAAGGCGAAACATCTCGGGCTGCACGTCTTCCGGCGCCTCAACGACGCCCTTTGCCGCGCGGTTGCGGAGGGCCAGAGGGACGCGAGGCCACCTTCCCGGGATGAAGACACGAATTCGCGCAACAGATCTGAAATCCTTCTACAATTCTGTACGAGTCTCTGTGCGAGTCACCACGTCCGCGAACCGGAATCGATGGCCAAAAGCCGGGAGGTTCGCGGAAATGGAAAATTGCGCGCCAAGACTGGATTTTTTCGAGAAACAGGGGTATGATGAGGGCAGTTGAACGCCGTGCAAAACGCGGGTTTGGGAGAGGTTCGCGTTTTTGGCCCGAAAAGCCGCGCCAGACGTGGCCTCAGGAAGGAAGCGTTGTTCCGCCGAGATCGTCGGCGGCCCCATTGAAGCGCGACGTGCTGGCGCGGACCCGGGGAGGGGAGTACCGGTTGTTCCGCCGAGATCGTCGGCGGCCCCATTGAAGCGGCCCGAGTGGTATCCCTCGCTCAAGGCGTTTATCGTTGTTCCGCCGAGATCGTCGGCGGCCCCATTGAAGCGTCGGCTCAGATGACCGTTCGTGCCATCGCAAAAAGTTGTTCCGCCGAGATCGTCGGCGGCCCCATTGAAGCCAGCTTATTCGCTGACGAGCCCAGAGGCGCGCTTATAGTTGTTCCGCCGAGATCGTCGGCGGCCCCATTGAAGCGAGGGGAGCATGTACAATGAAGGCTATCATGGATGCGTATGTTGTTCCGCCGAGATCGTCGGCGGCCCCATTGAAGCATGGCTCAGGCTCCGCTCACGGCCATTCGCTCGAATTCGTTGTTCCGCCGAGATCGTCGGCGGCCCCATTGAAGCCTTTGCGAACATTGCCAACTGCTCATCGGTGAATAGTTGTTCCGCCGAGATCGTCGGCGGCCCCATTGAAGCGGATCGGTGGCGAGTCAGGCTACTGGTGCATTGACGTTGTTCCGCCGAGATCGTCGGCGGCCCCATTGAAGCCACTGCACCTCCAAGTAAGCGTCGCGTAGCGTACACCGTTGTTCCGCCGAGATCGTCGGCGGCCCCATTGAAGCCTGCGGCTGGCAGAGAGCATGGAGGCGATGCTGCGGGGCGTTGTTCCGCCGAGATCGTCGGCGGCCCCATTGAAGCTCCGGCCTGATGAGCCAGATCACGGACACGTTCCGAGTTGTTCCGCCGAGATCGTCGGCGGCCCCATTGAAGCATTTACCGGTAAGATTCATCAGGAGCGAGGAGCGCCGGTTGTTCCGCCGAGATCGTCGGCGGCCCCATTGAAGCGGCCGACGGCAACCCGAGCAGCATGTGCTCGTACTTGTTGTTCCGCCGAGATCGTCGGCGGCCCCATTGAAGCCTTCCGGCCTATCTTCACCCGGACGAGGCACTCATGAACCCGTTGTTCCGCCGAGATCGTCGGCGGCCCCATTGAAGCCTACACTGACATCGACTACCCGAAGAGCCCCCGTCGGGTTGTTCCGCCGAGATCGTCGGCGGCCCCATTGAAGCGAATTCGTCTCTGAACCTCTTCATAAACCTTTCCGGGGTTGTTCCGCCGAGATCGTCGGCGGCCCCATTGAAGCTGCCGTCGGACGGTGGAGTGACCGTCGGTGTGCTGGTTGTTCCGCCGAGATCGTCGGCGGCCCCATTGAAGCGCCAAGTGCGCGAACTCCCTTCCGAGGTCACGCACCGTTGTTCCGCCGAGATCGTCGGCGGCCCCATTGAAGCGGCAACCGCATGATCCGTATCCCGATGCCGTGGCGTTGTTCCGCCGAGATCGTCGGCGGCCCCATTGAAGCTGCCAGCCACTGCTTAACCGCCGCCGAGAAGTCCATCTGCGTTGTTCCGCCGAGATCGTCGGCGGCCCCATTGAAGCCTAATAAGATATGCGTGGGATCTGAAAATAGTACAAGTTGTTCCGCCGAGATCGTCGGCGGCCCCATTGAAGCGACGCCGTGCGTGATGCCATGAGAGCCCAAGGATCGTTGTTCCGCCGAGATCGTCGGCGGCCCCATTGAAGCATCGAGGAGGTGCAAGGCACGTGAAGTTCGAGCCGCGTTGTTCCGCCGAGATCGTCGGCGGCCCCATTGAAGCAATCAGCCGGCGCACCGTCGGCTCAGAGACGTGCAGAGTTGTTCCGCCGAGATCGTCGGCGGCCCCATTGAAGCAGTTGCGAGTCTCTTGGCGTCTGATGCGTCGCTCTCGTTGTTCCGCCGAGATCGTCGGCGGCCCCATTGAAGCCCTTTTCCTGGCAGACCAACGTATAACACCACTCCGTTGTTCCGCCGAGATCGTCGGCGGCCCCATTGAAGCCGCCTATCATTGGTTCGAATTGGTATGATTCGTCTTGTTGTTCCGCCGAGATCGTCGGCGGCCCCATTGAAGCGTCCTGGGAGGCTTTACGCTTTCCGGCAATGCTGTGTTGTTCCGCCGAGATCGTCGGCGGCCCCATTGAAGCGCCTCGTGAATGTCGAGCAGCGCGCCGAGCTTGACCGTTGTTCCGCCGAGATCGTCGGCGGCCCCATTGAAGCACCTGTTGCGTAGTCAGGTTATCTGGCTGGACACCGTTGTTCCGCCGAGATCGTCGGCGGCCCCATTGAAGCGGGATGGGGGCTGTTTTCATTTAGACTGACGCAGACGTTGTTCCGCCGAGATCGTCGGCGGCCCCATTGAAGCATACACAGATTCCTCCGGAAGCGCTCGACAAGCTCGTTGTTCCGCCGAGATCGTCGGCGGCCCCATTGAAGCGTCTCTTGCATCTCTCCTCTGCTGTCGGATTATGTTGGTTGATCCGCCGAGATCGTCGGCGGCCCCATTGAAGCGCACGTTCATCTACTCCCTTCTACTCGAACCCCACCAGTTGATCCGCCGAGATCGTCGGCGGCCCCATTGAAGCATGACCTTATTCGCTTGCATGTCCTCGTCCCCTCGTATGAAATGGTTTAGAGTCAGTTCTTCATGAACACACACGCCAAGCTCAGGGTTGAGTTGCTGGGGTATCCCCAGAGACAATGACCTTAAGCGT
>NZ_JAFMTY010000032.1 GCF_017329605.1 Alicyclobacillus fructus | reverse complement strand
AAGTTCACCCAACAGGTGACGACAGGGGGCGCCAGAACTGCCCCGGACCCTACGCTTAAGGTCATTGTCTCTGGGGATACCCCAGCAACTCAACCCTGAGCTTGGCGTGTGTGTTCATGAAGAACTGACTCTAAACCATTTCATACGAGGAGGGCGATGGGTGTGAACGGCAACGATCGCCGTCCCACGGACCGCGGGGACAAGCCCCGAGCACGTGCGCGCTCCCAATCCAGGCACCCCGTCTTGCGCCATTCGGTGCGCGCGGCGCTTCTCGCGGTCGGAAGCGTTTGCGGCTTTGGCGTGGCGTTCGGCGTGGGCTACGTGGCCTCCATGTTGCGCGGACTGCCCAAGGTGAGCGCCGCCACATTCAGCAATAACAGCGCGGCTTCCGTGGTGTACGACGATGAGGGACGCGTGATCGGCCAGTTCACCGGCGACGGCGACCGTCAGCCCATCGCGTCGCTCGCTCAAGTTTCCCCGTATCTCGTGCAGGCCTTTGTCGCCGCGGAGGACAAGACGTTTTTCACGAACATCGGCATCAATCCGCTCGCCATGGGCCGGGCCTTTCTTCAGGATCTGCTGGGGCATCGCATCGAATCCGGCGCGAGCACCATCACGCAGCAGACGGTGAAGCTGGCGGTCTTCCCGGAACAGGAACGGACCTTGAAGCGAAAGATTCAGGAGATCGCGCTCGCGCTTGAAGTTTCGCACGTACTCAGCAAGGACGAAATTCTCACGGATTATATGAACTGGGTCTACATGGGCCGCATGGGAACGGACACTGTGTACGGCGTCAAGCGCGCCTCCGAGATCCTGTTTGGCAAAGAACCGAGCGATCTCTCGCTCGCCCAGGCGGCCCTGCTCGCGGCGATTCCGAACAATCCGTCCTACTTCTCGCCGTACCAGTTCCCGCAGCACGCCCTGGCCAGGCAGCATTACATTCTGGACCAGATGTTGCAAAACCACATGATCACCAAGCAGGAGTACGACGACGCCTACCGCCAAGATGTGCTGAAGACGCTCAAGACGCCGCCCATGAACGGCCTGCCGGCCCATCCCTACCTTCTCCTGGACGAGATCAAACCGCTGGTCATTCAGGATCTCTTGCGCGCAGGCATGTACGACAGCGCGCAAGAGGCGGAGTCGGCTCTTCCCGTGGCCGGGCTCAAGATCTATACCACCATCGACCTGCCGATGCAAACGGAGGTCGAGAAGATCTTGAGCGACCATGAGCTGTTCGCGGGAACCGACAAGACGTACAGGCTGCCGAACGGCAAGACTGCGACGGACCTGTACGAAGCCGGCTTCGCCATCATCGACAATCACACCGGGGCTGTCCTGGCAGTCGGGGGCGGGCGCGACTATCTTCGCGACGCCATCGATCACGCCGACCTGCCGCGTCAGCCGGGATCGTCGATCAAGCCGCTCCTTGATTATGGGCCCGCCATCGACACGGGCCTCATCACGGCGGCGTCCGAGATGTACGACGCGCCGACGCGGTTTCCGGGCGCCAGCGGGCAGCCGGCTTACGAGCCCCACGACGACGAGCCGGGATTCGCAGGCCTCATGACCGCGCGCGTGGCGCTCTACGAGTCGCGGAACGTGCCGGCCATTGACGTGCTGTCCGTGCTCACGCCGCAGGTGGGATTCTCGTACCTGAGCAAAATGGGGCTCGGTCCAGGGGCCACGACGTGGCTGGGCCAGCCGACGGTCGTCGCGGATGACGAGAACCACCTGGCCGCCGCCATCGGCGGTCTCGACAACGGCGTGACCGTCCTGCAGATGACGAGCGCCTACTCGACGTTCGCCAATCAGGGCGTATGGCATCAGAGTTATCTCATTCGCCAGATCACGGACGGATCGGGCCGAGTGCTGTACCAGGTCGATCCCGCCACGCATCAAGTGTTCACGCCGCAGACGGCGTATATCATCACGAACATGCTGCACGATGTGGTGTATCACCAAGGCGGCACGGCCACGGCCGTGGGCGCGCGATTTCCGGGCCAGTACATTTCGGGGAAAACGGGGACCACCGATTCCCTGGGGGACGGATGGTTCATCGGCTACACGCAGGATTACACGGCCGGCATCTGGATGGGCTATAACAATCACGAGGCCATCGATCCCGCCCATTACAACCTGAAATTCACGCTTTGGAGCGATATCATGGCTCCCATCCTCGCGGATCATCCCGCGAAGAAACCGTGGCCGGTCCCGCCGGGAATCGTGTTCCGCACCGTGTCATCGACCAGCGGGCTGTTGCCGACTCCGCTTTCGAAAGCGTTTGGAGGCACGGAGAACGATCCGTTCGTGCAAGGCACCGAGCCGACCACCTACGACGACGTGGCGGTCGCGGCGAAGTACACCGTCGTCGGCGGAAAGAAGGTGCTCGCGACCACGCACACCCCGCCGGGAGACGTCGAGATCGGCACATTTATCAAATTGCCGACCTCGCGGATCGTCGACTGGTCGCACAAGATTCCGAACGGCGTCACGGCGGACACGCCCTATCTTCTCCCTTCGGCGCTCGACCCGCGGGGAGGTCTGCCGCTCGACGCCGGCACGGCGCCGAATATGGCGAACCCGACTCAGCTTCAGGCGCCGACGGGCGTGTTCGGCTACTTCGACGGCGCCCAAGTCTGGCTCGGTTGGAACAGTGTTGCAGGAGCGACCCAGTACCTCATTTACCGTGCGAGCGGGCTGAACAAGCCCTACGAGAAGATCGGCACCAGCGCATCGACCAGCTTTGTCGATTCGTCGCCGCCCCAAGGGGCATCCGTCGCTTATTACGAAATCATCGCGGAGTCCAACCTGTCGCTGTCGGCGCCATCGCGAGCGATTGCGGTGCCTCTTCTGCCCCCCGGCTCCACGGGCGTGGCGAACGACATGAACAGCGCCAACAGCGCCGGATCGGGCGGAGCGGGCGACTCCAACGCGCCGGACGCCTGGGCCAACGGGTTGCCGTGAGACCCGCGGAGGATCAGGTTCGCACATGCACCACGGTGGCGCCGTCGCCGCCCTCTCCCGGCCCCGCCGGTTCACTCGATTGGACATGTGGGTGTTCACGCAGGTACCTGCGGATGGCATTGCGGAGCGCGCCGGTTCCCTTGCCGTGGATAATGACGACGCGCGAGATCCCCGCGACGACGGCGTCGTCGAGATATTTGTCAATCCGACTGATGGCGTCGTCCACGGTCTCGCCGCGCACGTCGAGTTCCATGCGCACGTCCTTGGCGCTGCGGAACCGCGTCACGGGCGCGGCCTGGGACGGCGCCTCACCCACGACCTCGAGGTCGCGCGCGTCCACCTTCATCCGCATCGCGCCCAGTTGCACGATCGCCGCCCGGCCGTCCGCCGCCACCTCCACCACGTCGCCCTTTTGCCCCAAAGACAACACGCGCACGCGCTGGCCCGGGCGCACCTCGGCCCGCGATGACCGCCGCGGCGCCGTGCGCCGCTCTGTGGGTTCAGCTCCCTCCAGCCGTTTCCTCAGCTCGACCAGCTCGTGATCTTTGACAGAGGCGCGATCGCGCATACTCCGGATTTCCCGTATGACGGCATCTGCCTCGCGGCGCGCCCGTTCCACCACCTCGCGCGCTTCGCGTTCCGCCTGTTCGCGCAGAGACGCCCTCGACGCTTCCCAGGCGGCTTGTTGACGAAGGAGATCCGCCTCCCGCTCCCGCGCCTCTCTCATCGCTCGTTCCGCTTCGTCCCGCAGCCGCTCCGCTTCGCGGCTCGCGGCTTCCAGCTTCCCGATGAGCTCCTCCACGTGGACGTCCGACTCCGCCACGTGCGATCTCGCCCTGTCGAGGATGTCCTTCGGCATGCCGAGTCGCTCCGCGATGGCGAGGGCGTTCGAGCGGCCGGGGACGCCCATCAGCAGCCGGTACGTGGGCCGCAGCGTCTCCACGTCGAACTCCATACTCGCGTTTTCAGCGACGGGATTGCGGAACGCATACCCCTTGAGCTCCGCGTAGTGCGTGGTGGCCACCACCCGCGCGCCGACGGACGTGAGGTGGTCCAAAATTGCGATGGCGAGCGCAGAACCTTCGGCCGGATCGGTTCCCGCGCCGAGCTCGTCCAACAGCACAAGGCTGTCCTCGGTCACCTTTTCGAGCATGTCGATGATCCGCCGCATATGGGACGAAAACGTGGACAGATTCTGCTCGATGCTCTGTTCGTCGCCGATATCGACGAACACGTGCCGGCAGAAGCCGATTTCGCTCTCCCGCCGGGTCGGCAAGAACAGCCCTGACATGGCCATCAAGGTGAGCAGTCCGATGGTTTTGAGGGTGACCGTTTTCCCGCCCGTGTTCGGCCCCGTGATGATCAGCAGCCGAAACCGGTCGCCGAGCTCCACGTCGATGGGCACGGCGTCGCGATGAAGCTTGGGATGCCTCGCCCCGGCGAGGCGCCAAACGCCTTCCGTCAGCCGCGGCCGCTTTCCGTCCACCTTGCGCGCATACGTGGCCTTGGCGAAGACGAAGTCGATGTCCGCGGCGACGCCCAGATTGCGCAGGAAATCGTCCGCCACCTGCGCGACGGCGGCGGCGAGCTGGTACAAAAGGCGCTCCACCTCGCGTTCTTCCAGGACCTCGATCTCGCGCAGGCGCTCCGTCAGTTCCACCACCGCCCGCGGTTCGACGAAGACCGTCGACCCCGACGAGGACACGTCGCGCACGATGCCAGGGATTTGCCCCTTGTGCTCCACGCGCACGGGCAGGCAGTAATGCTCGCCGCGCATCGCGACGACCGGCTCCTGCAGATACTTCGCCTGTGTCCGCAACAGCCGCTCCAAGACCGACCGGATCTCCGCCTCGCGGCGCCGCTTCTCATCCCGCAGCCGAAGCAGCGCGGGACTGGCGTGATCGATCACCTGTCCGTCCTCGTCGACCACCTGACGAATGTCCTGCTCGGTCCTGCGCAAATCGGCCATCGGCGCCACCGTGCCGACCAGAAGCGGGAAATCGCCGGCTTCACCCGCCCGCTCGACGAACTGGCGCATGGCTCGCATGCCCGCGATACAACGGGCGATCCGATTGGCCTCGTCCGCGGATATGGTGCCGCCTCGGCGCGCGCGCTCCACAACGTCGTGCAGGGATTCAATGCCTGCCAATGGCGGCGCACCCACGCGATACAGCATGCGCACCGCCTCATCCAGGCGCGCGAGTTCGGCTTCCGCCTCGGCGCGCTCCACGAATGGCGCCATCGCCCTCGCCCGGGCCTGTCCAAGCGACGTCTGCGCGCATCGGGCGATCTCGTCGCGCACATATCCATATTCCAGCGCGTCCAGCGCGCGTTCGTCCATGTCCCGCACTCCCATACATCCGAATCCAAAATTCCCACTCATCTTACCACATAGGGTGACATCTCCCGAACCATGCTATAGCGCAGAAAGGGGGATATCCATGAACGTGCTTGGCCATATCGTCCGATTCATCGTCTCCGCTTTGGTCCTCTTGTTCGTCGGCCACATCGTGCCCGGCTTTCGAGTGATGGGCTTTTGGCACGCCATTCTCGCGGCCATCGTCATCACACTGCTCGGCCTGGCGATGGAAGCCATCTTCGGCCGCCGAATCTCGCCCTATGGCCGCGGCATCATCGGGTTCATCTCCGGCGCGGTGGTCATCTATGTCGCACAACTTCTCGTCCCCGGCATGCACGCGAGCATTCTCGGCGCGCTGTTGGCATCGCTGGTCATCGGGATCATCGACCTGTTCGTGCCGACGACGCTGCGCGGCTCGCGCCACGAAGAATGAGGATAGGACGCATCGGGCGCAGGTTCATCACCTGCGCCCGATGGATGCATTCAGCTTCGTTTTCCCGGGCAACACGTCGGCGAGCCAGGCCGCAACCGCGCGATCGAACGCCTGACTGTCAAGCGCTCGGCAGATGGCCGATCTGGCCACCTGCCGTTCCACCGACGGAGCCCGCACGTAAGGCAGCACCAACGCGATGACGTAGACAAATACCCCCGCAAGAACCAAACCCGCCGCGAGTCCGGCGAGCCGATTCAGTCCGGACAGAACCGGCAGGCTGAACAGCGCGTCCACGAGCCCCGCCGCATACCTCAGCATCAGAAAGACGACGAGAAAAACCACCGCGAACGAGATGGCCCCGGACAGATTGCCGAGCACAAAGGAGGCGAGCGGTGACGACGACGCGCCGGACGGGATCCCCAGGTGGGCGATGGCGGGCGCGACGTACGGCCGCGCCCAGTACGACACAAGGTACGCAATGACGCCTCCGAAGAGGCGCATCACTTGACGGACAAAACCCAGGCGGTACCCATTCAAGGCGCCGAGCAACAGGACCGCCGCCAGGGCGAGATCGAGCGCGTCCCACGTCACGACGACGACCGGCCTCCCGTCTGCTCTTCGAGGAGCGCCAAAAGCTCCTTGTAGTCCTTGCGCAGCTCGTACAGTTCGTCGGCCAAGTTGAGGGCAGCCAGCACGGCGATTCGACGCTCATCCATGTAGGAAGCCGTGGCGGCGATCTCGTTCATTGTTCGATCCACCATTTTGGCTACTTCCTGGATCCGCTCCTCCGGACTCGTCCCGCGCACCGTGTATTCGACGCCATGGATGACCACCTTCACGCGATTGACCTTTGCGCCCTCTTGGTTGTTGTCCATCCATGTCCCGCCTTTCCATCATGGCAGCGCAAGAACGGCCGCCGGAATCCTTTCGTACAACATTTCTCGCCGATGTCCGGATCTCCTGCTTGCCGGAGTCCGTTTACGCGCGCAGCTTCGCTCCAAAGGCCGCCTCCCAGGCGCGCAGTACCGTGTTCACGGCTTCGTCGATCTCGGCATCGGTCAGCGTCCTCTCCTCTTGCTGGAACCCCAGCGCCAGCGCGAGGCTCTTGTAGCCTTCCGGAACGCCCGTTCCCGTGTAGACGTCGAAGACTCGCACGAGGCGCAGAATGTCGCGATCGCTGAGAGCATCCCACGCCGCATCGACGAGCGCCTGAGCCTCCACCGCCTGCGGCACGAGGACGGCGAGATCGCGCCGGCTGGCGGGGTGGCGGGGCAGCGGGGCCACGCGCACGTCGGCCGAGGCGACCGAAGCGAGGAGGGCGAGATCGATCTCGGCGTAGACGGCGCGCTCGACCTCGTAAGCTTCCGCGACGTCCGGATGAAGCTCGCCGATGAGCCCGATGGATTGTCCGTTCGCCTGGATGGACGCCTGGCGGCCCGGGTGCAGAAACGCGCACTCGCTCGCCCGATACGTCGGCTGAACGCCGAGCCGCGCGAGCAGGGCGTCACAGACGCCTTTCGCGTCGTAGAAATCGTAGCGGCGCGGGCGCTCGAACGGATCGCCTTCCGTCTCGCCGAACCAGAGCATGCCGAGGACGGATCGCTCCTCCGGCAGCGCCGCCTGGGGCCAGGACGCCGCCAGAAACACCTTGCCCGCCTCGAAGATGGCGCCGCCCGGCACCTGGTGGGCGAGGTTATGCCGGGCCACTTCGGCGAGGCTCGGCAACAGGTGACGGCGCAGCGAGCGGCGATCGTCCGACATGGGCCGAAGAAGCGGCACGGGAACCCCGCTCGGCGAGACGGGCGCCTCGGCCTCGGGCGATGTCAACGCGTAGGTTCGCACCTCGTACAGACCCCAGTCGACGAGCGCGCGCCTCACCCGGCGCAGAAGCGGGAGATGAGCCGACGATTCGGGCGCTTCGACCGGCAGTCGCATCGATGTGGACGGAATGTGGTCGTATCCGTAGAGCCGAGCCACTTCCTCGTACAGATCCGCGGGTAACGCGACGTCCGGGCGGCGCGTGGGCACTTCGACGCGCCACTCGCGCTCCCCTTGGACGACGGTGAAGCCGAGCGACTCGAAACACGTGCGCATCTCGTCCTCCGGCACATCGACGCCGAGAAAGCGAGAACATTCCCTGGGCGAGAACGAGATGATGGTCGGCTTCGGCGCCTCCTCCTGCGCGGGGACGCGGCGCGGCGCACCGACAGGGCGCGATCCCGCGAGTTGCACCAGAAGCTCGGTCGCCCGATGCAACGCGCTCGAAACGGCGGCCGGATCGACCCCCTTCTCGAAGCGCTGCTGCGCCTCCGAGCGCAGGGAAAGGGCCTGTCCCGTCCGCCGGACGGATCGGCCGTCGAAACAGGCCGATTCCAGCGCGATCCGCCGCGTCGACGGGCCAATCTCGCTGTTTTCGCCGCCCATCACGCCGGCGAGCCCGATGGCCTTTTCCGGATCCGCAATCACGATCATCTCTGGCGTGAGCGCGCGCTCCTGCCCGTCGAGCGTCACCAGGCGCTCGCCTTCGCGAGCCTGGCGGACCACGATGGTGCGCTCGGCGATGGCGTCCGCATCAAACGCGTGCAGCGGCTGACCCCACTCGAGCATCACGTAGTTCGTCACGTCGACGACGAGATCGATGGAGCGGATGCCCATGGCCAAAAGCCGCATCTTCATCCACAGCGGCGTCTCCCGGACCTCCGCGCCTTCCAGAAGCTGCGCCTCGTATCGCGGACACCGCGGAGTCTCGAGGCGAACGCGAAGCGGCGACTCTCCCTCGACGGCCGGCGCGGGAACCGAGTGCGGGAATCGGTGCGGCCGCCGCAGGATGGCCGACAACTCGTGGACCAGGCCGCGAATCGAGAGGCAGTCGCTCCGGTTTGGAGTCAGGTCGAGATCGAGCACGACGTCGTCCAGGTGAAGATGCGGGACGATGTCCGCACCGAGCGGCAGATCGGCGGGAAGCACGAACAGCCCTTCCGCGTCCCGTTTGGGCAGATAGCGAGGCTCGAGCCCCAATTCCTCCGCCGAGCACAGCATGCCGTGCGACAGAATGCCGCGGAACTCCGCCACGCCGATCTCCACACCTCCGGGTAACTTCGCGCCCGGCAGTGCGACCGGCACCAGCTGTTGAGGCGCGGCGTTTGGCGCTCCGCAGACGATCTGCAGCTCGCGATCGCCGACATCGACCCGGCACACCTTCAACCGATCCGCGTGCGGATGCGGGTGGACTTCCAGGATCTTTCCGATCACGACGCCCTTCACGCCGCGGTTCAAGGGATCGACCGCGTCCACGGCAAGCCCGGCGCTCGTCAGGCGATCCGCGAGTTCAGCTGGCGACAGACCCGCGAGATCGAGATATTCGGCCAGCCACTTGTACGATGCTCTCACGTTGCCACTCCCTTACCAGCCCGCGTCAGGCGTGACTGAACTGTCGTAAGAATCTCAGGTCGTTCTGGTACAGCATGCGGATGTCGGAAATGCCGTAGCGCAGCATGGCGATCCGCTCCGCGCCAAGGCCGAAGGCGAACCCGGAGTATCGGGCGCTGTCATAACCCGACATGTCGAGGACGCGAGGATGCACCATGCCCGCGCCGAGGATCTCAATCCAGCCGGTTCCCTTGCACATGCGACAACCTCCGCCGCCGCAGGAGACGCAGACGAGATCGACCTCGCAGCTGGGCTCCGTGAACGGAAAGTAGCTCGGGCGAAGGCGGACGCGCTGAGAGGGACCGAACAGCGCTTTGGCGAACGCCTCGAGCGTACCCTTCAGATCCGACATCCGGATGCCCTCGTCGACGACGAGCCCTTCGATCTGCGTGAACTGGTGCGAATGGGTGGCGTCGTCCTCATCGCGGCGGTACACGCGGCCAGGGACGATGACCCGAATCGGCGTGCGGCCCCGCATGCGCTCCATGGTCCGAACCTGCATCGGCGACGTGTGCGTTCGGAGCAGCCACTCTTCCGTCAGGTAAAAGGTATCCTGCATGTCGCGCGCGGGATGGTCCTTCGGGATGTTGAGCAGCTCGAAGTTGTAATGGTCCGTCTCCACCTCGGGCCCATCCACCACGGAAAAGCCGAGGCTCAGGAAGATGTCCTCGATCTCCTCGATCACGCGCGAAATCGGATGCGCCGCCCCGACGGGGACGTGCCGCCCGGGGAGCGTCACATCGATCCGCTCGCGCTCGAGCCGCAGCGCCTTCTCCTTCGCCTCGATTTCAGCCTGCCGCGTTCGCCACGCATGCTCGAGCTCTTGGCGGACTCGATTCAGCGCCTCGCCAAGCATGCGCCGTTCCTCTGGGGCCAGCCCGCCCATCGCCTTGGAAATCTGGTTCAGCGCACTCTTTTTCCCAAGGACCTCGACCCGCCACTCGTTCAAGCCCTTGGAGTCTGAGGCGCCCGCGAGAGACGCAAGCGCGCGAGCGCGGATCTCTTCCAACTCATGGTTCCAGCTGTCACTCAACCGTGATCCTCCTCACGCGGCCCGAAGGGCCGCTCGACCTGACAAGACAAAGAGCAACTCGCCTGCCCGACGAATTGCTCTGCGCGTCTGGGTGAACGCCGTGATCGTTTCTCTGACAAAGCCATATCGTAGCACTGACCGACGGCCCGCTCGGGGCAGCCGGCAACGATCAAAGGAGGCGCATGCGCATGTACGGGATCTTCGGCGGTTACACGCAGTGGGCAGTGGTGTTCCTGATCATCTTCGTGCTCTTCTTCCTGCTCGTTCCCGCTTACGGCGCCGTCGCGACGACCAGCAGCGCGGCTCCGGCCGTTGTCTATTGATGGATGGCCCAGGCCGCCAGGGGAAGCGAATCAGCTTCCCTTGGCCGCTTTCACGGCTCGTCCCACACGCCGAACCCCTCCACCCATTGAAGCGCCTGCGCCACGTCATCCACCACCACATTCACATGGCCCATCTTGCGATCCCGTTTCGCTTCCGCTTTTCCGTACAGATGCACCTTCACATGGGAAGGCATCTCCCCCATCCGGGCGAGCAGAGGCGACACATGCTGTCCGAGAACGTTGACCATCACCACGGGCGAATACAGCCTGACATCGCCGAGCGGCAGATTGCAGATGGCGCGGATGTGCTGCTCGAATTGGCTCGTGGCACAGGCGTCAAGCGTGTAATGGCCGGAATTGTGAGGGCGCGGCGCGAGTTCGTTGATGAGGATCTGCCCGTCTTGGGTCACGAACATCTCCACCGCAATCAGGCCGACGACGCCGAGCGACGCCGCCACGCGCCTCGCGATGTCCTCCGCGCGCGCAATGACGTCCGCGGGATACCTCGCGGGCACGATGGACATGTGCAGAATGTGCCGCCTGTGAACATTCTCGGCCGGCGGAAACGCGCGCACATCCCCTCTTCTGTTGCGGGCCACGATGACCGACAGTTCCCCTTGAAACGGGACATACGCTTCCGCAATGAGCGGGTGGTCGTCAAAACCCGCGGATCGGTGGCGGTCGATGGCTTGAGCCCACTCGTGCGCGTGCCGCACCAGATCGTCCCGCGATTGGACCATCCACTGCCCCTTGCCGTCGTACCCTCCCCGACACGTTTTGACCACCATCCGCCCGCCGAACTGCTCGAAAGCCACGCCGAGATCGTCCAGGGACGAGGCGGGAACAAACGGGGTGACCGGCAGACCATGGCGCGCAAGCGTCGCCTTTTCCCGTACGCGGTGCTGGCAAATCGCCAAAAGCTCGCTCCCTTGCGGGACGTCGCATGCGTGCGACAACGCGTCCGTCACCGCCGCGCTCACGTTTTCAAACTCATAGGTGACGAGATCGCACTGTTCGGCCAGACGGCGCGCCGCGTCAACGTCGTCGTACGCCGCCACCACTTGCCCATCCGCAACTTGAGCCGCAGGCGCATCCGGCGTCGGGTCCAGCACCCGGAACCGATAACCCATGTGCCGCCCTGCGAGCGCCATCATGCGGCCCAACTGTCCGCCGCCCAGGATGCCGATGGTGGCAGGCGGGAGGACGACGTCAGCGGTTTTCGGAGGATGCGTGGACACCCGGATCGCCCCCCTGAAGCACCTGATCGCGGATCGACTGTTGACGCGCCTCCAGGCGAGCCGCGATCTCGGCATCGGTGATGGCCAGCATGCGCGCGGCCATGAGCCCCGCATTGACCGCCCCCGCGCGGCCGATGGCCATGGTGGCCACCGGCACGCCACCGGGCATCTGCACGATGGAGAGGAGCGAATCGAGGCCGCCGAGCGCAGACGTCTGCACGGGCACGCCGATGACGGGCAGCGTCGTCTTGGACGCCACCATGCCGGGAAGATGAGCGGCGCCGCCCGCTCCCGCGATGATGACCTGAATGCCGCGATCGCGCGCGGACTCCGCGTATTCGAACATGAAATCCGGCGTCCTGTGCGCCGAAACCACCCTGCGCTCGTGCGGGATCCCGAGCTCGTCCAACACGGCGCACGCGTGGCGCATCGTCTCCCAGTCACTCTGGCTGCCCATGATCACGCCGACGCGCGGCTGTGCCATAACCATCCTCCTCACTGTAGGCGCATCAGGCAAGCGTGACGTCCTTGCACAGATAGACATCCTGAATGAGGTTCAACAGCTTCACGCCTTCCGCCATCGGGCGCTGGAACGCCTTGCGGCCGGAGATGAGCCCCATGCCACCCGCGCGCTTGTTGATGACCGCGGTGCGCACCGCCTCGGCGAAGTCGTTGTCTCCCGAAGCGCCGCCGGAGCTGATGAGCCCGATTTTGCCCATGAAGCCGTTCGCCACCTGGTACCGCGCGAGATCGATGGGGTGTTCGCTCGTCAGCTCGGTGTACACGCGCTTGTCGATCTTGCCGTAGCTGGACTGGCCCATGTTCAGCGCCTGGTAGCCGCCGTTGACCTCCGGGAGCTTCTGCTTCACGATATCCGCCTCGATGGTCACGCCGAGGTGGTTGGCCTGGCCGGTCAGGTCCGCCGCCGTGTGGTAGTCGACGCCGTCCTTGACAAACGCAGGGTTGCGGAGATAGCACCAGAGCACGGTGAACATGCCGAGCTCGTGGGCCAACTGGAACGCCTCGCTGACCTCCTGAATCTGTCGCGTGGACTCGGGCGAACCGAAGTAGATGGTGGCACCGACGCCTGCCGCGCCGAGGTTCCACGCCTGTTTGACCGAGGCAAACATAATCTGGTCGTACTTGTTCGGATACGTCAGAAGCTCATTGTGATTGAGTTTAACAATATAAGGAATTTTATGCGCGTACTTGCGGCTGGTCAATGCCAACACGCCCAGCGTCGACGCAACCGCGTTGCAGCCGCCCTCGATGGCCAGCTTGACGATGTTCTCCGGATCAAAGTAATCCGGGTTCTTGGCAAACGATGCCCCGGCCGAGTGCTCGATGCCCTGGTCGACGGGCAGAATGGAGACGTAACCCGTTCCTCCGAGCCGTCCGGACGACAAAAGCCACTGCAGAGAGCGAAGAACCTGGTTGTTTCGGTTGGAGTACAGGAAGACGTCGTCCACGCTCGTCGGCGACGGCGGCGTGAGCCGCTCCTTCGGAATGGTCTTGCACTCGTGGTTCAGCAGGTAGTCCGCTTCAGCACCCAGATACTCGCGAATCTTCTCGATCACGCAATCGACCCCCTGGCGTTGTCGGGTCGCTCCTCGCCCGGAGCCCCGATTAGTTGGATAGAATCTCGGCCAACTCACACAGTTCCTGTGCAGGCTGGCGCACGGCTGCGAACACCTCGTCAAACGGCACCGCCACGAGGGCCCCGTTCTGCGTGGCGGCCATGACCGCGGTCTCGCCCTTCAGCAGAAGCTCGACGGCGAAAGCGCCCAGCCGGCTGGCGAGGACGCGATCCGACGCCGACGGCGCGCCACCGCGCTGCACGTGTCCGAGCACGGTCACGCGCGTGTCAAAGCCGGTCTTCTCCTCGATGTACTGCCCGACGTCCACGGCGCGCGCTGCGCCCTCCGCGACGACGATGATGGAGTGTTTCTTTCCGCGGGCCACGCCCCGCTGCAGCTTCGCCACCACGTCCTCGAGGTTGAACGGAACCTCAGGAATCAGCACGCTCTCCGCGCCGCCGGCAAGCCCCGCGGCCAACGCGATATGCCCGGCGTGCCGCCCCATCACCTCGATCACGTACGTCCGCTCGTGCGACGTGGCGGTATCGCGGATCTTGTCGATGGCCTGAATCACCGTCTGTACCGCCGTATCGAATCCGATGTTTGCATCGCACGCGCCGATGTCGTTGTCGATGGTGCACGGCACCCCGACGGTGGGAATCCCCATTTCGCTCAGGCGCTTGGCGCCCCGGAACGATCCGTCCCCCCCGAGGACGACGAGCCCCTCGATCCCGGCCTCGACGAGCCGCTCATAACCGCGCCTCTGCCCCTCTTCGGTCATAAATTCCTTGCAACGCGCCGTAAACAGGCATGTACCGCCGCGCTGAATGATGTCGCCGACCGATTCGATGGGCATTGGACGAAAGTCGCCGTCCAACAGGCCCGCATATCCCCTGCGAATGCCGACGACCTCCAGGCCGTGGTAGATGGCCGTGCGGACCACGGCGCGAATGGCCGCGTTCATGCCAGGCGCGTCGCCTCCGCTCGTCAAAACGCCTATCTTTTGAATGGCCAACACCCCCAACGAGGACACCTTCATGGTAGACGACGATCGCAATTTGCGCAATGAACTGCGTTCGAGTCCGGCCGTTTCCGCCCTCAGCCCGTGTTTCGCAGGCCCGCGGCGATGCCGTTGATGGTCTGCAAGGCATCGGCGAGCTCCGCTTCTCGTTCCTCCGGCAAAAGCCCCTCCCGCCGCAGATCGGCCAACAGGCGCACCTGGAAGAACGACAGCGGATCCACATACGGGTTGCGGAGAGAGATGGACTCGCGGATGACGGGCCTGTTGTCCAGCAGCTGGCGGTAGCCCGTGATATCGAGCACGGCGCGCTCCGTGCGTGCGTATTCCTCCTCGATCAGCGGAAAGATGGCCTCGCCGGCCTCCCCGGCCAATTGCGCGTACTCCCTCGCCACCAGCATGTCCGCCTTGGCCAGCGCCATCTGCAGATTGTCCACCAAGGTGCGAAAGAACGGCCACACCTCATACATCCGCCGGAGATCGTCCAGCGCGCCGTGGTCTTCCCGGATGACGGCCTCGATAGCCGTGCCGAACCCATACCACGCGGGCAACAGGTGTCGGCTCTGCGTCCAGGAGAACACCCAGGGGATGGCGCGCAGGTCCTCGATTCGCGCCGACTGCGAGCGGCGCGACGGCCGCGAGCCAATGTTCATTTTGCCGATCTCGTCGATGGGCGTCGCCCGATGAAAGTATTCGAGAAACGCAGGATGCTCGAACACCAGCCTGCGGTAGGCGCGGAAACTGATCTCCGACGCCCGGTCCAAAAGCTGAAACCACCTTGGGTGTCGCTGCGCCCACTCCTCCGTGTCCTCGCGGGTTGCGCCCACCAGCACGGCCGCAGCCGAGGACTCCAGGGACCGCTCGGCGATGCCCGGGTGCCCATATCGCTGCGAAATGACCTCGCCCTGCTCCGTGATCTTCACATGCCCCCGCAGCGCCTCCGTCGGCTGCGCGAGAATGCTCTGCTCCACCGGGCCGCCTCCCCGCCCCAACGCGCCGCCGCGTCCATGAAAGAACTTGATCCGGACGCCGTAAGCCTCCGCCAGGCGGATGAGATGCTTTTGCGCCATGTACAACGACCAGTTGGCTGTGAGATACCCGCCGTCCTTGTTGCTGTCGGAATAGCCAAGCATGATCTCCTGTTGCCACCCGCGCATCTCCAGATGACGGCGGTACACCGGGTTCTCAAACAGCGACCGCATGATGCCGGCCGCCGATTGCAGGTCCTCGATGGTCTCGAACAATGGAACGACGTTGATCTCGCTCTTGGGCGGCGCCTTGGGCCCATCCGGCCAGCCGAACAAGCCGGACTCCTTGGCCAAGAGCAACACCTCGAGCAGGTCGCTCGCGCCCTGCGTCATGGAGATCAGGTAATCCTGCACGCACCTGGGGCCGAAGGTCTCGTGTCCGCGCCGCACACAGTCGAGCACGGCAAGCGCCTCGGTGGTGAGGCCGGAATACACGTGATAGGGGTTGCGGATCGGCCGAGGCGACGCGAGACATTCGGACAGCACGCGCACGCGCTCGTCCTCGCTGAGCGAGGCGTAATCCTCCACCAGACCCGCGGTCTGCAACAGCTCCGCCACAGCCTGCTCATGCACGCCCGAGTGCTGACGGATGTCTAGCGTCACCATGTGGAAGCCGAAGATTCGAAGCTGCAACAGAAACGGGCGCAGCCACGCGTCCACCATGCGCTGACCGCGGTGGTGTTGGAGCGATCGCGCCATCCGCTCCACGTCTGCCATCATCGCTTCGGGCGACGCGTAGTAGGGCCCGTCCACGTGTTCGCCGTGTAAGCGGCGGCGCGTGTTCTGAAGCCGTTCGAGCATCTGGTTGATGAGCGCCCGGTAGGGTTCGTCGTTTTCCCCGTCCAGCGCAGCCAGGAGATCTTCGTCCGCGCCGGCGCGATCGACGGACACGCTCAAATCGCGCCCGAGTTCTCGCAACTTTTGCTCATATTTGTTCAAAGCGAGATCGCAGTGGAGGACGAGCGTCTGCCACGTGATGTCCGCGGTGACGTTGGGATTGCCGTCGCGATCGCCCCCCATCCACGAACCGAAGCGGATGAGCGGCGGAAGTTCGAGAAGCTCGCGCCCAAACTGTTCTTCTATCGCCTGCTCGAGCTTCTGGTGCACGCGGGGAAGGACGTCGAACAGGATTTGGTCGAGAAAGTAAAGGCCATTCCGAACCTCATCCAGTACCGTGATCCGCTGCTTGCGCACGGATCGGGTCTGCCACAGCGCGACGATCTCGGTGCGAATTCGCTCCCGCAACACGTCCAGCTCCCTGGGCGTCTTGCGCGGATCGTCCATCTCCTCGAGAAAGGCCGCGATTTTCGTGTGCTTGTCGAGCACGGTGCGGCGCAGCGCCTCCGTCGGATGCGCGGTCAGCACGAGCTCGATCCCGACCTCCCGCAGGAGCACCTCGATGTCGTCGGCGGTCATGCCGCGATCGGCCAACGTCCGCATGGTTTCGCGGAAGGACCCGCGCAACACCTGCTGGGACCGGTCGTAATCCCTGTGGCGCCTGAGCCGGTGGTTTTGTTCCGCGAGGTTGACCAACTGAAAGTAGACCGAAAAGGCGTGAATCACGTCGTTGCGGTGCTCGGGCTCCACGGCCGCGACCGCGGCCTGAAGCGCCGCGCGCGTCGCGGGCGACGGATCCGCGCGAAAGGCCTTCGCCGCCATGCGAATGGCCTCGACGTGATCGAAGACGCGCTGGCCGCATTGCTCCACCAGCACTTCTCCCAGCAAATCCCCGAGGACGCGTATGTCCCGGTGCAAGGGTGCGTCGTTCGCCAACGAGATACCCTCCTGTCCTCTCCACTCCAAGTGTCGAATGTCTCTTTGTTCTCCGTATCAGGTTACAACGTCGCCGAAGCTTCGCGCAACGAACGCTCGTCCCAAAACTGAGAAACTTCGCCCTAGACCTGAAATCTGCCGATGAGCGACTGCAGATCCTGCGCGCGCTCGCTGAGCGAGGCGGCGGTCGACGCAATTTCCTGCATCGAGCTCGCCTGCTCTTGAGAAGCGGCCACCACGCTCTCCGACTCCCTGGCCGCCTGCTGGGCCAACTCGACCACCACGGCCATATCGCTCGACATGTGGTCCGCCTGCGCCACGATGGTTTTGGTGGCGCCCGCAACTTCCTCCACGCGCGCCGCCACCTCCGCCATCGACGATCGGATGCGAGCGAACGTGCGCTTCGTCTCGTCGGCCACCGCCGCGCCCGCCTCCACCTCCGAGGTGACCGCTTGAATGGACTGGGCCACCTCGTTCATCGACCGGACCACATGTTCGACAATGCCGTGAATTTCGCGCGCCGCCTCGGCCGACGCCTTCGACAGACTTCGGACCTCGTCCGCCACCACGGCAAAACCCCGGCCGTGATCGCCCGCGCGGGCGGCCTCGATGGCGGCGTTGAGCGCTAGAAGATTCGTCTCGTCGGCGATGTGCATGATGGCTGCCACAATCTGACGAACGCTCTCGGAGGCCTCCGCGGTTTTGCGCATGACCTCCGCGGCGTCCGCGGCTCGCCGCCTGATGGCCTCCATCTGGCGCCCCATCTCGTCCATCACCTGCGTGCCCGTGTCGGCCTCCGCGTCGGTCCGCTCCGCGGTCTCGTGCAGCGCCTCGGCCAGGCGCGACACCTTGCCGATCTCGCCCTGCACCTGGGAAACCGCCTTTGAAGTGTCCTCGATTTGCTTCGTCTGCTCCTCGGCGCCCGCCGCCACGTGCTCGATGGAGCGCGCGATCTCGGCCGTCGCACGCATGAGTTCGTCGCTGCTCGCGGACAATTCCTCGGCGCTCGTGGCCACGTGCTCCGACGCGCCCGCGATGGCGCCGATGAGCGTCCTGAGATTGCCGACGAGCTGGTTCAGGACGCGGGCGAGATCCTCGATTTCATCGCGCGTCCTGACCTCAACCGGGCGCACGCGCAGGTCCCCCTGCGAAACCCGGAGCGCCATCTGCCGCAGCCGCATGATGGGCCCCGACATCGTCACGGCCAGCGTGGCACTGCCCGCGAGCCCAATTCCGATGGCGACGAGCGACACGACGGTGCTCCAGATGAAGGTCTGCGCGAGCAATCGATTGACATTCGCGGCGGCCGCGTTTTTCACGGCCTGCTCGTCTTGGGTGAATTCGGAGAGACTTTGGATCAGAGGCTGCAGCGTGTTGCTCGTGAACATCGCCTGCGCATCGGACAGACTGGTGGACGCAAGGCGGAAAGCGGTCTCATTTTGATCCAGGATCTGTTGCCACTCCGACTGGAACAGGTCGAGAATCGCCTTGTCGTTCGCGCTGACAGGCTGACGCTGCAAAACGCTCAGGTCCTGTTGGACGCGGGCGAGATCGTTCTGATAGTCCTGGAGGTTGAACTGCGCGTTGTCTCCATTGGGCGTGAGCAGGTAGAGCGCCCCATCGTTGTCCGCGGTGACGATGTCATAGTCAAACTGCCGGATGAGATTCAACACGCTGTCGGCCTGTTCGAGCTTTTGCACCGATTGATGCAACTGATGGACCAAGACGCCGTTCATCACGCCGAGGGCAAGAAGGAGCAGGGTGACGAGGCCGGTATTCACCAGGAACTTTTGGCGAATGGTCAGCGTCGGAAGCAGATCCATGAGCCGCTGGCCGAGTTTGCGCAGGCGGCTATCTGGTTGCACTGGGATGTCGTCATAGGTGGACATGGCGAACCTCCAACCGGACGATTCGTCGGCCGCGACGGGAGACGCCCGTGGGCCGTCAGGCTCTCTCCACCTACCGTGAAAATGGCAAAAAAGGAACCCGGACCTTCCCTTCGTCAATCATGGAATATTGTGGATATTCTTTTCAGGAGGCTTCCTCTGCGACGATGA
>NZ_JAFMTY010000031.1 GCF_017329605.1 Alicyclobacillus fructus | reverse complement strand
CACACAACAGAAAAGGATTTTTATGGCATGTGTTATCTTTCACGAGAAGTGTGCGTCGTTTTCGCTCGCGATGGAATCAGTCATTCTGCAAAAGGCTCACTTAAAAACCCATAGCTTCGCCTCTCCGTCTTGCGCCGTTCGAACCTTTCGCGCGATCCTATCCAGCTCTGCGGAGTGGGGGCGTAGAGTCAGGCTACCTTGACGACGAACGCAATGAAGGGGCCCCGCGGGGAACGATCCGCGGGGCCTCAGGTGTCAATGCGTCAGCGTTGGAGAAGAGTTGGCAGAGGTATCAATCCGCCGCTGTTTATCCGGTTGATGGAAGATGAGCACCGCGAGGACGGACGTCGCCGCGAGCACCGCCATGAGCCAGAAGGCGCTCTTGAAGCTGCCTGTCGCGTTCACAATCCACCCGGTGATGACAGGCGCGAGGAAGCCCGCTGCTGCGAAGAACGTATCCATGACGCCGAGCGCTGTGCCGGTCCGCTCGCGCATCAGATCGACATTCATGGCGTAGAAGGTCGAGTTGGCGCTCATGCCAAAGCCCACCGCAAGGGTGATGAACACGATGGCCGTGGTGAGATCGTGCGTGAAGGTGAGCGGCACGACGCAGAGCGCGGAGAGCAGTTGCGAGATCCAGATGGGATACGATCTCGCCAGGCGCAGGCTGCCCGTGCGGCGCAGGATCCAGTCGGACAGATAGCCCACCAACCACAACAGCACGGTCGCCAGCGCCCACGGCAGGATGGAAAAGGCGCCGACTGACTTCAGGTTCAGGTGGTATTCGCTCTTCAGGTACGATGGCAACCAGGTCATGAAGAAGAACAGATAATAGCCGAACACAAAGAACGACCAGTTGTTCGCCATGAGGGTGCGATTGACCAGCAGATACTTCCACAGAGTGCCGGAGGAAACGTGGTGCGCTTGGCGGAAGCGCATCTCTTTGGCCGATCGCGCCCGGTCGACGGCGTCGGACGCGCGGATATGGCGCAATTCCTCGTCGTTCACGTGACGGCTGTGTTCTGGAAAGTCGCGGAACAAGAAAAACCAGATGGGCACCCAGAGAAGGCCCACGACGCCCAGAATGATGAACATGCCCCGCCAACTCACGCTAAGAATCAGGGAGGTCACGATGGGCGCGCCGATGGCGAGGGCAAGCGGCACGGCCACGAGCGAGTTGGACAGGGCGATGGCCCGCTCGCGCGGGGACAGCCAGTCGCCCACTGCTCGGTTGACCGCGGGGAAATTCGGACCTTCGGCGACGCCGAGCAGGATGCGCATGAGGTAGATGACGGTGAACGACGCCGCGACGCCCGTCAACCCGATGGACAGGCTCCAGAGAAGGGACGCGAAGAACAGGGCCCAGCGGGCGCCGACGTGATCGACCCAGATGCCGCCAAAGAACGTGGTGATCATGTAGCCAATGCCAAAGGCGCCGAGGATCATGCCCACCTGACTGTCGTTGAGGTGCAGGACCTGAGCGATGTCGCCGATGGCGTAGGATATGGCGGATCGGTCGATGTAGTTGACCACGGTGATGAAAAACAAAAGACCGATGATGACCCAGCGAAACCGCGTGGCCATGGCTGGACAGCCTCCTTTCTTGTCTTCCCCTGCTAAAGATTGATAGGGAAATCGATTTCATTCTAGGGCAGGAGGCGGCGGGGGCACAAGTCCGGTTTACAGCAAGTCGCGGATGGCATCGCTTAGGGTGGGGAACCGGAAGGAAAAGCCGAGATCGAGCGCCTGCTGAGGAAGCACGCGTTGGCCCTCCAAGACGAGCGTGGCGCGGCGGCCAAGGGCCATTCGCAGCAGGGCGCCCGGCACATGCGTCAGGTGAGGGCGGCGGAGCGCCTCGGCCAAGGTTCTGGTGAATTCGCGCATGGGTACCGGTTGAGGCGCAGTCGCATTGAAGGGGCCTTCGGCGCGGGGCTCCTCGAGCAGCCAAGCCGCCATGCGCGCCGCGTCGTCCACATGAATCCAGGAAATCCACTGAGATCCGCTTCCGAGAGGACCGCCAAGCCCCAGTTGGAACACGGGCCAGAGGAGGGGGAGCGCACCCCCGTCGCGCCCGAGCACCATTCCGAATCGCAGGATTCCCGTGCGCGTGAACGATCGGAGCGGTGCAGCGGCTTGTTCCCATTCCACACATACGCTGGCCAAAAAGTCGCGGCCGGGCGGAGCGTCCTCGGTGAACGTCTCCGTCAACGACGTGCCGTAGTAGCCGACGGCGGAGGCTTGGACGTACGCCTCGGGCGCCACAGGAAGTTGGCTCAAGGCCGCGATCACGGCATGCACGGTGTCGACCCGGGATCGGACGATCTCGCGCCGATACGCCGCGCTCCACCGCCTCTGGTTGAGCGATGCGCCCGCGAAATTGCAGATGGCATACCGTTCGCCGGTGCGGATGCTGTTGGCAAACGTGTCGCGCAGGGACTCGGCCGTGTAGGGTCGTCGGATGACGTCCGGGATGAGCCCCTGGCGATGAAGTTCTTGTGCCAGATGGCGGCCGATAAACCCTGATCCGCCCAGAATGTAGACGCGCACGCGGACATCTCCTCGTGGTCGTGATACAGGCATTGTAGCAAATCTTTCTTGCGGGCGTGATCGCGCTACAATGAGAGGGGAGAGGTCGGTTGCCAACCCGGAAACCTGGGTCTGGCAGGAGACGAGGAGGGGATCGAAGCCATGTTGAAAGAAATGCAGGATTTGCACGATCTGTACGTGAAGGTCCACGCGACGATTCACCAGATGGTCGACGACCTCGCGGACGAACAATGGGTCAAAAAGCCGGCTGACCATTTCAACAACATTGCGTCGATCTTGGAACACACGCTGCTCGTGGAGCGCCGCTTTTTTGCGCAGTTAAAAGGCGAAACGGCGGACATCGACGCGCGTGCGCCGTTTTTGGCGACAAACTGGGATGTCGCGAAGATCAAGGCGATGTGGGCCGAGAACGAAAGGCTGGCCAAGGACGCGTTCGAGCATCTCACCCCCGAGGATCTGGAGGGACCTGGCGCAAAACTCGGCGTCGGCGAGGTCAACAAGCGCCAGCTTGCGGTCTACGCCATTGCTCATACGGCGCACCACCGCGGACAGATTCCGCTCGTCAAGAAGTTGCTTGGTATTTGACAAAAAAGATGACAGGACACATCGGTGCGCGGCCGGTGTGTCCATTTTGTTGACTTTCCGAAACGAATTTCGGACGGAAGATGGCGATTTGTCACACATCTTCCCCTTTACACAACCGTCGAGTCGCCGTACAATAGGGGGCGATTCTCTGAAATCTCGTTTTAAATGAGAGATTTCCAGAACATTGAGGGGGTTCGAGAGACTGTGAAACGTCGTGGAAAGGCACTTTGGACGGCGGGGGTGGCGGCGGCCGTCGTGCTCGGCGCAACAGGCTGCGGTGCGAGTTATCAAGCCAACGGCTCCTCCGGTGCAACGCCGACAACAAAAGAGGGGGCTGCATCCGCGAGCGCGAACGGCGGCGTGATCGAGTACGCCGTCCAACCGGCCACAGATTTGAACTGGTTTCTTCCGCTGTTCACGGGTCCGACCGACTCGCTGGCCAACGCGCAGCTCGTGTATCAGATGTTCGTTCCGTTGCTTCAGCTCAACAACAATTATCAGATTGACTGGAAGAATTCCATAGCGGAAAAAATCACGTACAACACTGACGGAACGGTGTATCACATCTACCTGAATCCAAAGTGGAAATGGTCCAACGGTCAACCGGTGACGTCCACGGATCTGCTCTTCACGTGGAACGTCATGAAGGCGGCCTGCGCGTCGAACGCGCCAGCGCCGTGGCCGTATGTCGGCGTGGGGACGGGGGATATTCCCAACGGGATCAAGAGTGTCGTGGCCAACGGCCCGTATGAGGTCACCGTCACGCTGAAACAGCCGACCAACCAGCAGTGGTTCATTTACAACGGCCTCATGCAGATGACGCCGCTGCCGGCGAAGTACATGAACGTCAAAAAGAATATGACGGACGAGCTGAAGTACCTCGGCGCGAACGGTCCGAACCTCATGTTTGACAAAGTCGTCGACGGGCCCTTTGAGCCGGTCTACGCAAAGGATCGCCAAGAGTGGGTGCTGAAGCCGAATCCGATGTACGCCGGACATAAGAGCACCGTTTCGAAGCTCATCTTCCTGTACGAGGGATCCGCGGAAGCGGAACTCGCCGCGCTTCGGAGCGGACAGGTCAACGTGGGTTACATCGATCCGTCTGAAGCGGCCGCCGTGCCTCAGTTGAAATCGTCCGGGTTCACCATTGCGCCCGAATACATGTTCGCGGTCTTCTGGACCGAGATGAACATGTATCCGGCCTCTCCGAACTCGAAGATCTTTAATCAGCTCTATGTCCGTCAGGCGCTGATGCAGGCCATCAACAATGAAGAAATCGCGCAGGACATTTATAAGGGGTACGCGGTGCCGCTCCACGGGCCCATTCCGCCGGAACCCAAGACGCAATTCTACGATCCGGCCGTCGCCAAGCTGTACCCATACAATCCTTCCGCCGCGAAGAAACTGCTCGAGGCGCACGGATGGAAACTCGAGAACGGCGTCATGACCAAGGGCAACGAAAAGATGAATTTCACCATGATCTACGCAACGGGCGTGGAGACGACCGTGCAAGAGGCAGAGCTGATTCAGCAGGAGCTCGCGCAAATCGGCGTGAAGGTCTCGCTGAAAGGCATGCCGTTCGATCAGCTCATTTCCGTCACGAGCAACCCGAAGGAGACCAACTGGGATCTCGCGCTCGGTTCCGGGTGGATCTACAGCGGCCCCGGCTATTATCCGTCCGGCGATGGCCTGTTCAACACCGGGGCGCCGAGTGGCACGGGCTTCAGCGATCCGAAGGAAGATCAGTTGATCAACGCGACGCACCAGCCGTACAGTTCGACCAGCGAGACGATGAAACACTTCTATGACTACGAACTGTACACCGCCGAGCAGCTGCCGATGCTTTGGAACGTGAACAACGCGACGGTTGCCGTGGTGGCGCCGAATGTGCACAACGTGTTGCCCTACTACAATGGCGCCGTCGGGATTCCGGAAATGCAATATTGGACGGTCTCCGGTCAGTGACACGGGCGCAAGCATGAAGAGATGTGAAGAGGTATTGAAGATCTCTTTAAAAAATGCGTGCAATGCGCAATTGGACTTGCTATACTAGACTCGTCCTTGGTTCTACACCTGCTACTGGCCCGCATCGAGCGGTACCGTTCGGTGCGGGCATTCTCTAGGCTTTCACGGGGAGGTACAAATCGTGCGAAAAATGAGAAAACGAGCGCTTGTTTCAGGGGCAGCTGCGGCCGCTATCGTGCTGGGCGTTACAGGATGCGGCACGGCGACGACGAACTCGGCTACCTCGACGAACGCTTCCTCCAGCAACAGCGCGAGCGCTGCAAGCGCTTCGACAGGCGCTGCAAGCGTCAATCCCGCAGGCGTGATCGACTACGCGTTGCCGCCTCAGGTGGACCTCAACTGGTTCCTGCCCATTTTTAACGCGGCGAACGACTCGCTGTATAACGCGCAGCTGGTGGACCAGCTTTACATCCCGATGTTGGTGTTGAACAACGACTACAGCATCAATTGGCAGGACTCCATCGCGAAGAACATCACGTACAACAAGGAAGGTACGGTGTACCATATCTTCCTGAATCCCAAGTGGAAGTGGTCCAACGGCCAACCGGTGACCTCGAAAGACGTCCTCTTTACGTGGAACGTCATCAAGGCGGCGTCCGCGTCGAACGCGCCGAAGCCGTGGCCGTTTGTCGGAGTGGGCACGGGCGACATTCCGGATGGCATCAAGAGCGTGGTGGCCAATGGCCCGTATGAAGTGACCATTACGCTGAAGCAACCGGCGAACCAGCAGTGGTTCATCTACAACGGCATCATCCAGCTCACGCCGCTGCCGGCTTCTTACATGGACGTGAAGTCGAACATCACGGACGAAATCAAATACCTGGGCGCGAATGCGACCAACCTGATGTTTGACAAGGTGGTCGACGGTCCGTTCAAACCAGCCGTGGCGAAGGACAAGCAGGAGTGGGTGATCGTCCCGAATCCGAGCTACGCGGGGCACAAGCCGCAGGTCAGCAAGGTGGTCTTCCAGTACATGGGCTCGAACGAGTCGGAGTTTGCGGCACTGCGCAGCGGCCAGGTCAACGTCGGCTACCTGGATCAGTCGCAGCTCGGCTCCGAGTCGGCTCTCACGTCGATGGGCTACACGGTCACGCCGGAGTACGCGTTCGGCATCTTCTGGATTGAGATGAACATGTACAAGGGCTCGCCCAACGCCAGCATCTTCGATCAGCTGCCGGTCCGCCAGGCGCTGCAGATGGCGATTGACCGTCAGACCATGGTGAAGGACATCTACAAGGGCTTCGCGGTGCCTCTCTACGGACCGATTCCGCCGCAGCCGTCGACCAAGTTCTACGATCCGGCCGTGAATGGTCTGTACAGCTTCAACCTCGCCAAGGCGAAGCAGACGCTGGAGAGCGCCGGGTTCCATCTGAAAAACGGCGTCATGACCAACGCGCAGGGCAAAAAGTTGGAGTTCACCATGATGTACGTCACCGGCAACGAGTCGACGCAGCAGGAGGCCGAGCTGGTGCAGCAGGATCTGGGGCAGATCGGCGTGAAGGTGCAGCTCAAGGGCGAGCCGTTCCCGCAGTTCATCTCCATCACGTCCGATCCGTCCAATCATTCCTGGGATCTCGCGCTTGGCTCGGGTTGGGTCTACAACGGCCCCGGCTTCTATCCGTCCGGCGAAGGCCTGTTCAACACCGGTGCGCCGAGCGGTACGGGGTTCAGCGATCCGAAGGAAGATCAGCTGATCAATGCCACGCACCAGCCGTACCCGACCACAGCCCAGACCATGAAGGTGTTCGACGAGTACGAGACGTACACGGCGAAGGTTCTGCCGTTCCTGTGGACGGTCAATCCGGCGACGCTCGTCGTGGTGGCTCCGCACGTCCAGGGCGTGCTGCAGCACCTGAACGCCGCGGACGGGCTTCCCGAGATGCAGTACTGGTACGTGACGAAGTGAGCCCTGAGATCAAGGCGCCTGCCGACCTGGCGGGCGCCTTTTCGATTTCGCCCGCACGTTCTGGGTCTCGCGAACGAAGTTGGACTTGCGTAACGTAACAATGTTATGTTACGATAGCGCCGACGGAGATGATGTCGTATGGACGAGGAACTGATCTCGAAAAAAGAATTGCTCGATCTCGCCGGGATCTCCTATGGACAACTCTACCGGTGGAAGCGGAAGAAACTCATCCCAGAGGAATGGTTCATCCGCAAGTCCACATTCACCGGGCAGGAGACGTTCTTTCCGCGCGACAAGATCTTGAGCCGCATCGAACAGATCAAGCAGTGGAAGGACGATGTGCCGCTCGACGAATTGGCGAAGCGCCTGTCTCCAGACGGGATCGACCTGGAACGGGCGGTGGATGACCTCGTGCGGCTCGGCATCGTGAGCGATCTCGCCCGCCGCCTCTATGCGGAGGTCTATCCGCGCGCGCGCGTCCTCGCGTTCCGGGAAATTGTCGCCGTATATCTCGTGCACGAGGCGCTCCAGAGCGGGCAGGTGAGCCTCGATGAAGCGAGGCAACTGGTTTCTGCGTACGAACAAAGTGTAACAGTGTTTCGTGATATGCAGATGCGGATCGATCTCGTCCGCAAGCTCGGCGTCGGGATTTGGTTGGCGCGCGCGCCCAATGCCGAGGTGGTGCTCGATCCGCAGGCGAACGTCGCGTTCTCCATCGACGTGGCGCGCGCGATCGAACAGCTGAAGCTGAAACTGATGTGATGGCGGGGATGGAAGTCAAATCAGGGGTGGTGATTGCATATGCCTGAGGATTTGGAGGTTTCCGGCCGGACCTCGATGGGCGGCGGCACGTACCGCCGAATTGAGGTGAACGGCATGGCCAAGATGGTGGGGGACGTGGTGTGCGAGTCCTGCGAGGTCAATGGCAGCGCCGAAATGGGTGGCAGCTTGCGCGTCGATGGGCGCCTGGAGGTGAACGGGCGCATGACGGCGGTCGGGCCGATCGCGGCCGGGGCGTTTGAGGTCAACGGCATGTGTGACGTGGACGGGAACTGCGCCGACGAGATCGAGTTTGAACTGGTGGGGAAATCGACCGTCCGCGAGATCGGGTGCACGACGCTCAAGGTGTCCGTGGGCAAAGGGGGATGGTTTTCGAAGCCGCGGCTCGAGGTGGAGACGATTGAAGGAGACGAGATCGACGTCGAGGCCGTGCTGGCCCGCCGGATTCGCGGGGACGTGGTGGTCATTGGCGACGATGCAGGGTCGATCGCGTCGAATACCGAACCTCGTTTGAGCGGCGCGGATCGTCGATGGTCGGGGAGGCGGTGCAAATCTGACGCGCGGGGGCGATGGTCATGGAACATGAAAGGAAGCCGAATCTCGTCGTGATGGGCGAATCCACCACGGCTGGCGGGCGCTTTGGCAAGGTTCGCATCATGGGCCAGGCGGACGTCACGGGACCGATGGAGTGCGATGGCGTGCGCGTGATGGGCCAGCTTGAGGCGCGATCGGACCTGTCGGCCGAGACTGCGCTCATCCTCGGCCAGGTCGTCTGCCGCGGCGACATGGTCGTAGGGAAGTTGGATGTGAAAGGAGCGCTCACGTGTGCGGGGCACCTGTCGACCAGCCAACTGAAGACCGCTGGCGAGGTGGCGGTCAAGGGCAACTGCGGCGCTGATTGGGCCCTGATTCGCGGCGCGCTGAGCGTGGAGGGGCTGTTGTCCGCGGACGAGGCGCGCGTCGTCCTGCATGGCCCATGCCGCGTGCGGGAGATGGGCATGGGGAGGCTCATGGTCGAGCTGCCGAAATGGCCCTGGGGGCAACCCATGCGCAAGCATGGCACGCTGGTGGCCGACGTGATCGAAGCGGACGTGGTCGATCTCGTCCATACGCGTGCGCGCGTGGTGCGGGCGCAAGCTGTGCGCCTCGGCCCGGGATGCGAAATTGAGTGCGTGGAATACAGCCGCTCGTACGAGGCCCATCCGAGCGCGCGAGTGGAACGCGTGACGGACGTGGGCGCGGCCGGTTAACATGTGAGGAGGAATTGTGTGTCAGCAGAACGAACGTCAAACCGGAGCCTGGTGGTGCTCGCCCTGCTGCTCGGCATCTTCGTCGCGGCCATGGACAACACGATTGTGGCCACCGCGACGGGAAACATCGTGGCCCACCTCGGTGGCCTCGAGCAGATTGTCTGGATCACGGCGGCCTACATGCTGACCGAGATGGCCGGGATGCCCATCTTCGGGAAGCTTTCCGACATGTACGGCCGCAAGCGGTTTTTCATGTTTGGCATAGCGGCCTTTCTCATCGGCTCCGTTTTGTGCGGGACCGCTCAGAACATGACCGAGCTCGCCATCTACCGCGCGATTCAGGGGATTGGCGGCGGCGCGCTCATGCCGATTGCGTTCACCATTATCTTTGACGTGGTGCCGCCCAAGGAGCAGGGCAAGTTTTCGGGGCTCTTCGGCGCGGTCTTCGGCATGGCGAGCATCTTCGGTCCCCTCCTTGGGGCGTATATCACCGAGCACTGGTCGTGGCGGATTGTCTTCTATATCAACGTGCCGATAGGCGTCGTCGCCTTCCTGTTGATTCTGTTCGCGTACCGCGAGTCGGCGCGCCACGGGCGGCAGGCCATCGACTGGCTTGGCATTTTCACGTTGGTCCCCGGCGTGACCGCGCTCACGTTCGCGCTCGAGTTCGGCGGACAGACCTATCCCTGGAATTCCGCGCCGATTCTCACGGGCTTCACCGTTGCGGCAGCGCTGCTCTCGCTGTTCTTCGTGGTGGAGATGAGGGCGCAGGAACCTGTCGTCTCGCTCCACCTGTTCCGCAAGCGGTCGATTGCCGTTTCGAACGTCGCGGGCATCTTGAGCGGCAGCGCGTACATCGTGGCGGTCGTGTGGGTGCCCATCTATGTGCAGGGCGTGCGAGGAGGATCTCCCATCGACGCGGGTCTGTTTCTGCTGCCCATGATGGTCGGGTCGTCTGTGACCGCGGCAATGGGAGGGCGTTTCGCGAGCCGCGCGCCCTACCGGACGGTGCTGTTGCCATTCGCCATTGTCTTTGGCCTTGGCATCGCCCTGCTCTTAGGGCTTGGCCCGAGTACGCCGACTTGGCTGGTGATCCTGGATATGGCGGTGGTGGGGATTGGCATCGGCCCGTTTTTCTCCGTCACCGGCATGGCCGCGATGAGCGATCTCGACGCTCGAAACCGCGGGGCCGGCAGTTCGACCAACAGCTTCGTGCGTGAGCTCGGCATGACGGTCGGGATCGTCATCTACGGGGCCATTCAGAAGCACGCGTTTGCGCACCAGGTGGCGGAGGCGTTTCAGGGCGTGCCTCAGGCGCGAGCATTCAGCCACATGGATCCTCGCGCCATCATGTCCCCGCAGACGCGGATGCAGATTCCCGATTTCGTGCTGCAAAAGCTCGTCGACGAGCTCAATCAGTCGATTCATAGCGCCTTCTTCTGGGATCTGATTCCGTGCCTGCTGACCGTCGCAGCCGTGTGCGGGTTCGGTCGATCCCGCTTCTCGCCGCAAGCCTGGGCGATGGCTCCGGCGGACGAGGCGGTGGAGTAAGGTCAAAATCCGTGTGAGGAGAGATCCCCATGTTCCGAGTACTCCGATGGCCGGCGTTCACCTCGGTCTGGCTGGGGCAGATCTTGTCGCAGGTCGGCACGCAGCTGTTTTTCATCATGGCGTATTGGGAACTTCAGCTCCACTCACCGTACCTGTTGTCCGCGGCGGGCCTGACGCTGACGCTGCCGAACCTTCTGTCGGCCGTGGGCGGCAGCCTCGTGGACCGCTGGGACGCCCGCTTCGTGATGCTTTGGACCGATCTCGTCCGAGCCTCGGTCTCGCTGTTTGGCGCCTTGGTCTACGAGTTTTGGCCTCATGCATTTGTGCCCGTGACGCTCGTCATCCTTGCCGCGCACGGCCTCGGAGGGAGCCTGTTTGGGCCCGCGGAGAGCGTGATCCTCCCGCGCCTAGTGCCCGAGGAGGATCTGGCGGCGGCCAATGGACTCGCCATGACCACGTCGCGATTGGCCATCTCCGTTGGCGCGGCCGTTGGGGGCGCGTCGCTCGTGGCCATCGGGGTCCCATGGATTGCCGCCATCGACGGCCTCAGCTTTCTCGCGAGTGCCGCCGCCGTCACCAACGTCATTCGCCTGTGGCACCGGGAGGGAAAAGTTTGGCGAGATAGCGCCGCAAAGGCGAAGCCAGATGCTTCCGTGGTCTCGCAGATCATGGAGGGATGGCGCATCGTCGCGCGTATGCGATGGTTCGTCGCCGTTTTGCCCATCCTTGTGCTCCTCAACTTCTCCTTCGCCGGGGTGGACGTGCTCTTATCCGTGTGGACGCACCGCGTGCTGCACGGAGGTGCTGCTCAATTCGGCGCCATGAACGCGACTTTGTCCTTCGGGCAGCTGCTTGGCAGCCTCTGCGCCGGTTTCGCCGCGAAGATGAGCGCTCGCACGGGGCTTCTCACCTTCGGCGGTTTGACGTCGGCGTCGATCCTCGCCTTCAGCTTTTCCCGCTCCGTGCCGTTCTCGCTCGCGACGAGTGTGGTCGAGGGCGTGTCCATTGCCATCATCAATGCGATCGGTTTCGCCCTGATGCAGCGCGCGATTCCCGAGGAGGTGCGGGGGCGCGCGTTTGGCCTCATCTACTCGTTCGCGGGCGTGGCGGTGCCGCTCGCGAACGCGCTCGCCGGCGTTTCCCTGCGCGTGGTGCCCATTGCGGCGTGGATGTGGCTCTGTTCCGCCGCTTGCGCCGCGCTCACCGTCGGCTGGTGGCGGGCCGTCCCACGCAAAGGTGCCGCAGGCCATCCCGCCTCGGACGCGGCGCCGAACGCATGATGCCTCGCCATCCGTGCAAACAGGCCCTTCAACCTGATATACTGGATTCGAATGTTTACAAAATCGCTTGGAGGAGTCGGCTGCATGGCGAAGCGCTTGATTTTCGGCCATCAAAATCCGGATACCGACGCGATCACGTCCGCGATCGCATACGCTCACCTGAAGCGCGAACTGGGCGAGGACGTGGAGCCCGTCGCGCTCGGGGAGCCCAACCCTGAGACGCAGTTCGTGCTCGGCCACTTCGGCGTGTCCGCGCCGCGCGTGGTCGAGGGCGTCGCGAGCGAAGTGGACGAAGTCATTCTGGTCGATCACAACGAGCGCCAGCAGAGCGCGCCGGACATCGACAAGGTGAAGGTCGTTGAGGTGATCGACCACCACCGCATCGCGAACTTCGAGACGGCGGATCCGCTGTATTACCGGGCGGAGCCGGTGGGGTGCACGGCCACCATTCTCGACAAGCTGTACAAGGAAAAGAACGTGTCGATTCCGCGCCACGTGGCGGGCATCATGCTGTCTGCCATTATCTCCGACACGCTCTTGTTGAAGTCGCCCACCTGCACCGAGGAGGACGTGCGGGCGGCGCGCGAACTGGCGGAAGTGGCAGGCGTGAAGCTTGAGGAGTACGGTCTTCAGATGCTCAAGGCGGGTGCGGATCTCAGCCAGAAGACCGTGGAGGAACTGCTCACGCTGGACGCGAAGGAGTTCCAGATGGGGAGCCACAAGGTCGAGATCGCGCAGGTGAACGCGGTCGACGTGAACGACGTGCTCGCGAAGAAGGCCGACATCCTTCAGGCCATCGAGAAGAAGATCGCCGACAAGGGCCTGGACCTGTTCTTCTTCGTGGTGACCGACATCTTGAACAACGACTCTGTCGGGGTGGCGCTCGGTCGCGCCGCACACGCCGTCGAAGAGGCGTACGGCGTCAAGCTGGAGGACCATCAGGCGCTCTTGAAGGGCGTCGTCTCGCGCAAGAAGCAAATTGTGCCGGTGCTCACGGACGTCCTCTCCAAGTGAGCGGCACTTCCAATTGAATCGCTGCCTAGCGGCGGCGCGTTTGCGAGGTTCAGACTGGAAACCTGCCGTGCCCTTCGGGGTGCGGCTTTTCTTTTGGAGATGACAACATGACCCATGTGCTCCATGTGCTGAGTGATCGAACGCGCGGGGCGGCGGTGCCGCTCGAGGAGGCGCTGTGGCTCGCGGCCCTCGGTGGAGCGGACGTGATCCAGATCCGGGAGAAGAAGGCGCCCGCCCTTGCGGTGTACGAGTTCGCCCTTTCCCTGTTGGCGAGACTTGACGAGCGTCAGGTGCCGTCGCGGGTGTTTGTGAACGATCGCCTGGATGTTGCGATGGCTGTGGGCGCGGCCGGCGTTCACCTGGCCGCGAAGTCCATTCCCGTGGCCGCGGCGCGCAAGATCGTGGACCAGGCCGGCGGAGGGCTTATCGTCGGCTGCTCCGTCCACTCGCTTGAAGAGGCGGTCGCGGCCGAGGCCGCTGGAGCCGACTACGTGACCTTTGGGCACATTTTTCCGACCGCGTCTCACCCGGGGGTGCCGCCGAAAGGCGTGCGGCAACTCGCCCAGGTGGTGGAGGCGGTGTCGATCCCGGTCGTGGCCATCGGTGGGATGGACGCGTCGAACGTCGGCGAGGTCCTGGCGACCGGAGCGAGCGGCGTCGCCGTGATCGGCGCGGTGCTCGAGGCGCAGGATCCTCGGGCGGCGGCGGAGCGGCTCAAGGAGGCCATGGCGAGATCGCCCGCGTCGCCGAAGGTGCCGTTTCCCAGGGCGCACAAAGGAGGGATGCCGCGTGCAAGTCTATGACGCCGTGGTGGTGGGTGGCGGCGCCGTGGGCATGGCGTCGGCGCGAGCGCTTGCTCAGGCCGGACTGTCCGTGGCCGTGATCGACCGCGGCAGGCTTGGCGGAGAAGCGTCGAGCGCCGCCGCCGGGATGCTCGGGGCGCAGCTCGAGGCGCACGCCCCGGACGCGTTTTACCACCTGTGCCGCGCGAGCCGCGCCATGTATCCGGAGTTTGCGGCATCGTTGCTGGAAGAGACGGGCATCGACATCGAGTGGGTGGAGAACGGGATCTTGCAGCTCGCCCGGACGGAGGAGGACGCCCTGGCGCTCAAATCGCGCATGCGCTGGCAACGGGCGTCGGGCGATCGCGCGGACTGGTTGGAAGCCGCGGCGGTGCGCGACATGGAGCGCGGCGTCGCCGAGGACGTGATCGGCGCGCTGTATCTGCCGCGCGACGGGAATGTTCACGTGCCAAGGCTGAGCGCCGCGCTGCGCGCTGCGGTGGTCCGCACGTGCGCGGTCGTCGAGGGGGAAGAGGTGATCGCGGTGGAACGCGACGGCGCGCATTGGCGCGTCCGAGGCGCGCGGGACGTGTATGCCGCGGAGCGCGTGGTCATCGCGGCGGGGGCGTGGTCGTCGCCGTTGCTCCGAGCGCTCGGCGTTCCGCTCGAGGTGCGCCCCGTGAAGGGCCAGATGTTCGCGATACGCCCGCCTGGCGGGGCTGCGCTGCGACGCACGGTGTACGATGCGGGAACGTATCTCGTGCCGAAGCGGGACGGGACCGTGGTCATCGGCGCGACGGAGGAGCCGGAGGCCGGTTACGACAAGCGCAACACGGTGGACGGCCTGGCCGCGCTCGCGGCGAAGGCGCTGATGGCCGTGCCCGGCCTTCGCGGGGGCGAGTGGCTGCGCGCGTGGAGTGGGCTCCGGCCGCGACTCACAGGCGAAGCCATCGATCCGGTGATCGGACCCTGGCCTGGCGCCGAGGGGCTGATCCTGGCCGTGGGTCACTTCCGGAACGGCGTGCTGCTCGCGCCCATCACGGGCCGCATGGTGACCGCTGCCGCCTTGGGCCTCGCGCCCGAGCCTCTCTGGCTTTCGTTTTGGCCCGAATCGCGCGCGGCGGCTTTCGGGAGGTGATGCGCATGCGGATCCGTCTCAACGGGAAGGAGGTCGTCCTCCCCGATGGCGCGACGGTGGACGATCTCGTCCGCCACTACGGCCTCGACGGCGAGCCCGTTGCCATCGAACGCAACGGACAAATTGTGGATCGAGAGGCTTTCGCCGGCGAAGTGCTGGCGGAGGGCGACGTGATCGAAATGGCGCGATTTGTCGGCGGCGGCTGACCCGAGGCCGGATAGAGGCCGAGTGCAGAATCGAATGTCAGCCGGCAGGCGTTCTTGCGATGGAAGGAGAATGTTTCCCGTGGAACCTTTGGTGATTGCAGGCCGATCATTCCGGTCCCGGCTCATGCTGGGCACGGGCAAGTACGATTCCCTGGAGGTCATGCGCGATGCGCTCGACGCCTCGGGCGCCGAGATCGTCACCGTCGCCGTGCGGCGGGTGAATCTCGAGTCGCGCGAACCGTCCATCCTGTCGTACATCGATCTCCAGCGCTACACGCTGTTGCCGAACACCGCAGGATGTCACACGGTGGAGGAGGCTGTTCGCACAGCGCGTTTGGCGCGCGCCGCCGGCCTCTCCAACTGGATCAAACTTGAGGTCATTCCGGACGATGGCACGTTGCTTCCCGATCCCATCGCGACGGTGCAAGCGGCGGAGATCCTCGTCAAGGACGGCTTCGTCGTGCTGCCGTATACGACGGACGATCACGTCGTGGCCCGCCGCCTGCTTGAGGTCGGCTGCGCGGCCGTGATGCCGTACGGATCCGCCATCGGCACGGGGCGCGGCCTCGAAGCCGTGGAGCGCATCGCGCGGATTGTCGACGAGGTCCGCGGGCGGGTGCCGGTGGTGGTGGACGCGGGCATCGGCGCGCCGTCCGACGCGGCGCTCGCCATGGAGACCGGGGCGGACGCGGTCCTTGTCAACACGGCCATCGCCCGCGCGGGCGATCCGGTGGCCATGGCGCGGGCGATGCGCCTGGCCGTCGAGGCTGGGTACCTCGCGCGCCGGGCCGGGCGGATTCCCAAGTCGAGCGTGCCGTCGCCGTCGAGCCCGGAGGCTGGCGTCGTGGGGCGAAGCTGAAAGGGAGGCCGCTTCATGACGGACTTTGCATTCGAACATCGATATTCGCGCCAGATTCGGTTCCGCCACCTCGGCGCGGAGGGGCAGGCTCGGATTTCGCGGGCACGCGTGGCCGTCGTCGGACTCGGTGCGCTCGGCACGGCGAGCGCGTCCCAGCTTGCGCGGGCCGGCGTGGGATATCTGCGCCTCATCGACCGCGACGTGGTCGAGCCGTCGAACCTCCAGCGCCAGCTCCTGTACACCGAAGACGACGCGCGCCTGGCCAAGCCGAAGGCTATCGCGGCCCGCGATGCGCTCGCGGCCGCCAATAGCGACATTGAAGTCGAAGCGGTCGTGGACGATCTCGACGCCGCGAACGCGGAGCAGCTGCTCGCCGACGTGGACGTCGTGATCGACGGAAGCGACAACTTCGAAGTGCGCTACCTGATCAACGAGGTCGCGGTCAAGCACAACCTGCCCTGGGCCTATGCGGGCGCGGTGGAGGCGCACGGCACCAGCGCCTTTCTGCGGCCCGGGCACACGCCGTGCCTCGTGTGCCTGATTGGATACGGTGCACGGGTCGGACATGACACGTGCGACACCGTCGGCGTCATCGCGCCGATTGTGCAGTGGATGGCTTCGTTCCAGGTGGCGGAAGTCCTCAAGTTTCTAGCGGGCCGCGAGGACGCCCTGTCCGATGCCATTCTCCAGGCGGATCTGTGGCATACCGACGTGCGGCTCATCCGCATGGGCCAGCCAAAGCCGGACTGCCCGTGCTGCGCGCGGCGCGAGTTTGTCGCCCTCGGCGCTGGCCGTCGAGCGCTCTCGGTGACGTTCTGCGGCCGCCAGACCATCCAGGTCAGGCCGCAGCATGACGCGTCCCTTTCTCTCGATGCGCTCGCGGCCCGCCTGCGCCCGCTGGGACACGTGCGCGCGAGCGATGCGTTGCTCCGCTTCGAGACGGGGGATGTGGCCCTCACGGTGTTTCCGAACGGCCGCGCGCTCGTCCACGGCACGGACGATCCGGCCCGCGCCCGCGCGCTTTACGCGCAGTACATCGGCATGTGAGGTCCGTCAAATCGGCAACGTCAGCTGGACGCAGCGAGGCCCGGGCGAGGAAGAAAGGGCCTCGCCGCCCATCGGGCCGTCGTCTCGCAGAGGGACCGATGGGTTGCCCGGCGCATGCAGGCGTGACGGCAGACCCGCCCTCCGCCTGGCAGCATCTTCGACGGCGTAAAGTCGGTCCGCGTACCAGCGCGGCGGATAGGCGCGGCCGTTGTAGAGAGCCTCATACCGAGGCACGAGCGCTGGATAGGCCTGCTTTAGCACGGAGAAGAACCACGGCTTGACCTCCGGCGCAAGCCGCAGCGGAGACACCATGACGTCCATCGCGCCGTGGTCCCTCGCCGCTCTCATCACCGCCGCGATGGCTTCGGCGCCATCGGTGAGGTAGGGCAGAACCGGGGCAATGAAGGCGCTCACGGGGACGCCGGCTTGCGCGAGCCGCCGAATGGCGCGCAGGCGCACGGCGGGGGGCGGCGTGGCGGGTTCGAACGCGCGCCAGATCCCCGCGTCGAGCGTGTGCAGGCTCACGTGTACGCCGGTCAGCCGGGCGGTTTGGAGCAGGTCGAGATCGCGCAAAACGAGCGGCGATCTCGTCGTGATGCTGAACCGCACGCGGTATCGGGCGAGGACCTCGAGGCACTGGCGCGTGATCTGCATGCTCGCCTCGGCAGACTGATAGGGATCCGTCGCCGTTCCGATGGCGACGGTGCCGAGCGCCGCCGACATGCGCTCGAGATCTCCGCCCGCGCGTTCGAGCCGGGCCGCGAGTTCCGCCTCGAGAAGGGCGGGGAGATCCTGCTTCACGTGGATCCGCGAGCGAAACGCGTCGTCCGCGCTGTACCCCAAATACTCGTGCGTGCCCCGCGCGTAGCAGAACGCGCACCCGTGTCCGCACCCGCGATAGGGATTGAGCGACCACGCAAACGGCATGCTCGCGGCTCGCACCCGATTCAGCGCGTGCTTCACGCGCAGGTTGAGCAATTTGGGCGCCTCCACCATCGCGCACCCCCATGCCATGATGTCGAGATCGAACATATGTTCTGATCCGACTATACTCCCGATCGCCTCGCAATGCAAGGGTCGAGCAATTTCCAGGTGCAATGCATTTTTGTATGTGCTACTGTATATACAGCTGATTAGACAGGTGACCCGCGCCTTCGCGGGCGCGGGGAGGAGGCGTGAGCGGCGATGGGGTTGGACATGGTGACGCGCGATCTCGTCCGCCTCGCGCTCGCGGAAGACCTGGGGCGGGGCGACCTCACCACGGAGGCGGTCATCCCCCCAGGCGCGACGGCGCGCGCGAGCGTGTGGATCAAGGAGAATGCGAGAGTTTGCGGCACAGAGGTGTCGGCATGGGTGTTTCACGAGGTGGACCCAGGCCTTGAGGTGAGGATCGACCGCGCGGACGGGATCGATCTCGACGGGCCTTGTGCCGTGATGCACATCGAGGGCGCGGCGCGATCGATCCTGGCGGCGGAGCGGACAGCGCTCAATTTTCTGTCGCGCTTGACGGGGGTCGCCACAGCTGCCCGAGATGCGGTCCGGGAAATTGCAGGCACGAAGGCTCGAATCTTGGACACGCGCAAGACGACGCCGGGATGGCGGGCGCTTGAAAAATACGCGGTGCGTGTCGGGGGCGGGTGGAACCACCGCTTCGCCCTCGACGACATGGTGCTCATCAAGGACAACCACATCGCCGTCGCGGGCGGCGTCCGGGAGGCCGTCATGCGCGCCAAGGCGTGGGCGGGCTTTGCTCACAAAATCGAGGTGGAGGTTGAGTCCTTGGACCAGTTGGAGGAGGCTCTTGCCGCCGGCGCCGACATCGTGCTGCTCGACAACATGGACCTCGAGACGATGCGCGAGGCGGTCCGGCGCGTGGCGGGCCGGGTTCCGCTGGAGGCGTCCGGCAACATGCGCCCGGGTCGGTTGAGGGCGGTGGCGGAGACGGGGGTCGACTTCATCTCGATGAGTCACATCACCATGCGCGCCGCGGCTGTGGACGTCGGGTTGGACATCGACATGGATCTCGCCTAAGGAGGTGCGCCGCGATGGAAACGGCAGGCGTCGTGGTCGTCGGTGCCGGGATCGCTGGTCTGAGCGCCGCCATGGCGGCGGCGGAGGTGGAAGACGTGTGTGTCATCGCCGGCGCCGGGCCCGGCGCGTCGAGCTCGGAGCGCGCGCAGGGTGGACTTGCGGCCGCCATCGGTGTCGGCGATCATCCGGATTTTCACGCCGAGGACACCGTGCGCGCAGGCGCGGGGCTGTGCGACGTGGAGCGGGTGCGCGAACTGGCGCAGGAAGCGCCGGGCGTGGTGGAGTGGCTGATGGAACTTGGCGTTCCGTTCGATCGCGACGGGTCCGGGCGACTCGCGCTCGGTCGCGAGGGCGGCCACGGCCGGGCGCGCATCGTGCACGCGGGGGGCGACGCCACGGGGCGCTTCATCACGGAGGCGCTCTGGCAGGCCGCTAGGCGCCATCCGCGGATTCAAATCCGGCAGGAAGTCTGCGTGGGCATTGCGCAGGACGCGTCCGGACGGGCGGTGGGCGTATGGACGTGGGATGGGGCCAGGCATCGCATGATGGCGGCCCGGCGCGCTGTGGCCCTCGCCACCGGCGGAACCGGCGCGCTCTTCGGCCGCACGTCCAACCCCATCACGGCGGTGGGTGCCGGGATCGCGCTCGCCTACCACGCGGGCGCGGCGCTCGCCAACCTCGAGTTTGTGCAGTTTCACCCGACGCTGTGGATCGGGACCGGCGGTGAGGCGATGCTCGTTTCGGAGGCGCTCCGCGGCGCGGGTGCCGTCTTGGTCAAGGAGAACGGGGCGCCGCTCTTCGCGAATCCGCGCCACAATCTGCGGACGCGGGATGTCGTCGCGCTCGCCATCGCGCGGGCGGAGGCGAACGGCGAGCGAGTGTATCTCGACGCGACGCGGGTGCCTGACGTCGCGTCGCGCTTTCCGTCCATCGTGTCGCGCCTGCGGGGCGCGGGACTAGATCCGGCATTGCGGCCGATCCCGGTGACGCCAGGGGCTCACTTCCTGATGGGTGGCGTCGAGGCCGATCTCGCCGGACGGACGTCGGTCCCAGGGCTGTTTGCGCTCGGCGAAACGGCGTGCACAGGTGTACACGGCGCCAATCGACTGGCGAGCAACTCGCTTCTGGAGTGCGTGGTGATGGGGCGGCGATTTGGGCGAGCCGTGCGCGAGGAGCCGGCGGCGCAAGTGCCCGCCCTGGTGGAACCTCGCTGGCTGTACCAGCCGCGGGAGGACGAGGCGGCCCTCCTCAAGCTGGCTCCCGTCATGTGGCAAGGCGCCGGCCTTGTGAGACACGAAACGGGGCTTCGGGCCGCCTTGGCGGAGGTGGATGGCCTCGCGCGCCAGCTGCCTGGGTCCGCGGCGGCTTTGGTCGCGACGCTCATCGTCCGCGCAGCCTTGTGGAGGAGGGAGAGCCGGGGCAGTCACGTTCGAGAGGACGCGCCAGTGCCTCACCCGGACTACTGCCGTCCGAGCCGCATCGCGATGTCCGAGTACGCGGTCACGTCGGTCGTCACAATGTACTGAAGACCTGCGGTGAAATGTCAAGGGGGTGACGAATGAAATTCGTGTAAGTTCAACTTGAGACAAAGCAAGCCCCCCCTAAGGAGGGTGATTGGAAGTTT
>NZ_JAFMTY010000030.1 GCF_017329605.1 Alicyclobacillus fructus | reverse complement strand
ACGTACCTTGACAGCCTCACAAAGTGACCTGGGCCGAGGCGGATGACGAGGTCCGAGAATTGCTTACATGGAGTTTACACAGTTCTCTTGACACACCCAACGCTTGCCACCCGTGACATGTCTCACCAATCTGTCTATGACCTTCTTGTGTTTGCTGCAAGGAGATCGTGGAACTGCGGCGAATTTCCTCATTAGAGCATCATTCCGACTGCACTAGTCGCAAGGGACAAGTTGTTCCTTGGGAGCCTGGCCCATTCGCATCATACCCCTTATATGAGCGGAGCACATCGGCATGGGAATAGGAGGACGCTTCGCGTGTTCAACGTACGGGACGCATGTAGACCCCGCCCTGAAATCATTCAAGGAACCCTGAACTTAGAGGTGTTCACCGCGTCGCTTCGCCCGGTACTCGACTTCTACAAGACGGGCGAGCGCCGGCTCGACGACGTGTATCTCGATGCGACGAGGTTTTTTAGCGAAGCTACGTATCCCACGAGAGGGCTTCTCACTGTCCTTCGCCAAACCTTCCAGCGGCTCTCTGGCGACATGACGGTGCCCGCGATTCAGCGCCTGGAAACGGGCTTCGGCGGCGGTAAGACGCACACGCTCATCGCGTGCACGCACGTAGCGCATCAGGGCCGGAATTTAGCTCAGGTTCTGGATCAATTCCTTCTGCAGGACGTGGACAGCAGGACAAAAGAGGCGCTGCTCGGATCACTGCCGGAACCCGGGTCGGTGACCGTCGTGGGTGTAGCTGGGGACGAAATTCCGGTGCACAAGCCACAGGGGACGGATCTCGTTCCCTATACGCTCTGGGGAGAAATTGCGCGTCAAGTGGGCGGCGACGAGCTCTATCTCGCCCTGGGGGACGAGGTCACCTCGTTTGCCGCGCCGGGCAACACGTACTTCGATCGCGTCTTCGGCGGCCGTAAGGTGCTGCTCATGCTAGACGAGCTCGCCCAGTACGCCGCGAGGCTCGAGGCAGCACGCCCCGACGGGGCGTCGCAGCTTGCCGCCTTCCTCATGAGCCTGCACGGGTATGCGCGCACGCACCAGGGCATCGCCATCTTGCTGACGCTTGCAAGCTCGAGCGACGCTTTTGCGCGGCAGACGGAGATGCTGAAGCGCCAGCTGGGCGAGGTCGCGGGGCGCGACATGACGGAAGATGAAGTCTTGGCCATTGCGGAGCGCGCGCAAAAGAGCGCGAGCAGCGTGACGGCGCGCGACGCCGTAGCCGTGACCCCCGTGGACCAAAGCGAGCTCACGGCTGTCCTGGCGAAACGGCTCTTCGAGGACATCGATCGGCACGCCGCAGAAGAGGTCGCGAGCGCCTACATGGACATGTACAGCAAGAACCTGCACATGCTCCCGGCGGACAAGGTGCCGTCGTTGCGAGATCGGATGGTCAACACGTATCCGTTTCACCCGACCTTCGTAGACTTTCTCAACAACAAGTTGGCGGAGGCCGAGAACTTCCAAAAGACGCGCGGCGTGTTGCGGGTTCTGTCGCTCGTGGTGCGCAACCTCTGGATGGGCTCGTTCGATGCGCCGATGATCCACGTCTGCCATGTCGACTTGCGATCGCGCGAAATTGTGGACGAGATTTTAGGCCGCACGGGCAGCGCGGATCTCCAGTTCATCCTCCACGCGGACATTGGCAGTTCGCAGTCCAGTCGCCTCGAGGGCGGAATGAGCAATGCGGAGCTGTTGGACCGAGAATGGATGAGCAAGATCCCGACCGTGGATGCCGCGGGCGGGCGGGCAGCGGTGCCGGTCCACGAACTCACCTGGAAGACGGTCTTCCTGAACAGCCTGGTGGGAAGGCACGAGGGCCTCACGTCGAATGTATTCGGCGTGACCGAGGCAGAAGCCATCCTGCAGACTGCCTATCCAGGGCTCGCGCCGTATAACGTTCGGCAGGCGCTCGAGGCCATCCGCGAGAACGCGTACTATCTGCGTTACGAGCAGGGCAAGTATTTCGCGAGCGAAGAGCCGACGATCAACAGCGTGTTGGCGCGCATTCGGCAGTCGCTGCAGCTCCGACAGGTCGAGGGGCGCTTGGACGACGTGGTCCAGCGGATGATCCAGGACAGGACAGGTCTGTTCAAAATTGTGCCTAATGTCGACGCACCCGAACAGGTGCCCGATGAACCCGATCAGCTGGTGCTCGGCATTGTCTCGCTGTGGGCGGGCGATCTCGACCTTGATCAATTCTTCATCTTCGCCGGCGAGAACCGCCCCCGCCAGTTCCAGAATCACGTGTACCTCTTGGTGCCCAATACCGTCCGCCTCAGAGGACGCGCGTTGGAGCTGTTTTCGGATCAGCAACTGCAGGAGGCGCAGGATAGGCTGCGCGATCTCGCCCGCCACGTGATCGCCATGGAAACCTTGGCGCGGCAGCCTGAAAACTATGGGCTCAATCCGCGCTATCTGCAGACGCAGGACTTTATGCAGCGCAGGAAGGAGCGAGATCAAGCGCTGCAGCGGGCAGTTGTGGCTTCGTATCGGCTCCTCGTGTTGCCTACGCGCTTCGGACCCGAGTCGGTGCAGCTGTCGGCGTCCTCGGGCGCGGAGAGCGGCGGGGCTGTGCTGAACCTCGTGCGGGATCAACTCGTCTCCGCCGGCAAGCTGGTGCCTTCAAGCGCCGTGAACAAGGAAACGGTGGTGGCGCTCTACAACCTCATGTTCGCGGATGGCACGGATCTGGTGATGATCGATCAAATCGCGCAGCGAGCGAAGACGAATCGATCCTGGCCCGTGTTCGAAACGAAGACGCTCCTGGAGCAGCTCATTCGGCATGGCGTAGAGATTGGGCAGTGGTGCGTGTTTCAGCAGCGAAGCGCGGGGGACGATCACCGTGTGGAACTGTACTACAGGCACTATAAGGATTACCCGGATCAGCCCTTGCCCTTGAGCGCGGAGATCATGAACGGGGATTATGGTATCGTCACCTTCCCGGGTGCCGTCCAGCGCGGTTGGCTCAAGCCTCGCGTGGATCTGCTCGCTGTGGCGACGCAGATCATCCAGCAATCGTCCTGCCTCCGGCTGTCTGATTTGAAGGAGCAGGTGTGGGCGGAGATCGCGCGGCAAACCGCAAATCCGGCCGATGTGGTGCGAGAGAATAGCATCGAGACCGTCGTGCAGCAGCTCTTGCGCTCTGGCCAGATCTGGGCGTACGAGGGCACCCCAGAGCAGACGGAGAGGCCGGCTCGATTGTGGAAGGCCCACGACGCCCTTTACACGCCATGGCCGGAACATGTGCTGATCACGTCAGCGGAAGCGAGGCGCCGGGGCTGGGAAGATGATGGACGTACAGGACCGCGCATGCTGACGATCCGCGGTCACGACGCGCTCACGAAGCTCTGGCCTGAGCTTCCGCGCCTCGAAAGCATCTATATGCGAGGCGGAAAGAGCAAGATTGAGCTTCTTGAACTGGTGGACTTGGTGGGGCCGGGTGTGAGCCGGATCACCATCCGCTTCGACGAATTGGATCCAGACGCTCTGAAGAGCCTTGGCGCTACGTTCCAGCACCTGCGCGAGGTATTTGAGCTGGACGACTCGTCGGAGATCGACATGCGCCTTGAGCCGCAGGAAGGGTGCCCGTTCTATCAGCGGCTGATGGAACTTGGTCTGGTGCGCGAGGTGAGGTTGTGAACGCAGCGGGATTTGAAGATCTGGAGACGCAATCGAGGTATGCGAAGCACATTGCACCCCTCGTGCGGCAGATGCCATGGGTTCTTCGTGTCACGGAACACAAGGACAAGCCGGCGCCGGTTCTGGTGGTCAAGGAGCGAGTGCAGATCTGGGACGAGGAGCCCGGTGTCAAGGCGCGGCGAGTGTCTACGTCGCTCCGCGATCGGGGATTCCTGTATGGGCCGGCGCTCTGGCGCTGCCGGCCTGTGCTTCGCCTCATCCTCGCCGAAGTCAAAGACGGCTTAGGGATCCCCTTGGAACTGCATCAGTTCATTGCGGACAAGCGGCTGTCGTTCCGTGGCAATCTGCCGCTCGACACCGAGGCTGGCGAGAAGCTCGCGCTTCTGTTTAAGTTGCAGGAGCGCGTGACGGATATGGATCGCGTCGAGCTCATGGCTTGGCGAATCGAGCGGTGCACGGCTGAAGAGGCAGGCTACTGGTGGTCAAGAATTACACAATTCAACGAGGCCGCCAACCGGTGGGCGCAGGCGGGTTTACGTGTGCTGTTGGGCGGCCAGCCGGGCGATCCGGCCGTGATCGAGATGCTTCAACAACTTCGACGATAGATGTGTGAACGGAGGATGTTCATGTCCACGACAGTGACGACGCACGACAGGCGATTGATCGAGGCTGGATTTCCATGCCACCAGGTGGGGGCGGAGACGCAGCGTGAGCGAGGCGCAAGTTCATCGCTTCCCCCACTCTACTTCCTTCACGTGTGGTGGGCGCGGCGCCCGCTGACGCCGAGCCGAGCTGCCATCCTGGGTTCCATCTTGCCGGCCGACACGGACCCGGAGTGGTTCCTGCGGCAGCTTGGGATTGAGAAGGTAGAGGCGGTGGTCCATGGGAAGGCGTGGACGCTTGTTGGGGCAGTGAAGGAGAAAGTTGAGTCCAACGGGCAACAAGAGTGGCTTACGGTGGACAAGAGTGTGCTCCGGGCCCTAGAGAAGGAACAGGCACGGCGAGAGAAGAATCGCCGCTTGATCGAGCGCATCCGAGAGGCGGATCCGCAATTGGCTCGACACCCTGTGGTTATGCGTTGGGAGGCTGAGTCGCAGCCCTTGCCGGAACCGCTTCCTGGGCTCGGGTCTATCCTGCCCGTGCGGCGCGTGGCCGCTGATCCAGCGCATGTGAATGAGAGGATTGAATTTGCAAAATCCGACGCCGTCCGCAGTATTCTTGGTGGAATTCTACAATGGGATCCTGAGGATTCGTACGGATATGACCGAGCCTTTACGAAGCCACCGGAAAAGTCCAAGAGTCCGCTTGTTATACTAGACCCCACGGCAGGTGGGGGATCGATCCCGTTTGAGGCGCTTCGGCTTGGCCATCGCGTGATCGCCAACGACTTGAATCCGGTCGCTGCTGTTATCCTTCACGCGACGCTAGAATATCCAGCGCGGTTCGGCTCGGATCTCGTTCAAGATATCGAAAAGTGGGGACAAAAACTGCTCCACGCCGTGTCCGAAAGAATGGCTCCTGTAACGCCGTTTAGCCAGGTTCCGAAGTCGGAGCTTTCGGCTCTCGAGGAACATTGCAAAGCGTGTCCGGAGGTTGTGCAGGAGTTCGCAGGTGTTGAGCAGGACTATATCGGCTTGCTCTACTGCCGCCAGGTCACCTGCCCGCACTGCGGGGGTGAGGCGCCGTTGCTCAACACCTGCTGGTTGTCCAAGAATGGCGATAAATGGGCAGTTCGGATCGTCACGGACGGCAAGCCGCAAGGCGGAAAGGTGCACTTCGAGACCTATCGGCTAAAGGGCAACAAGGGCCCGAATGGCGAAGATCCCGACTTTGCGACCGTCAAGGACGGGGTGGGGCTCTGCGTCCACTGCCGGCAGGCCATCCCGGCGGACGAGATCCGCGCCCAGGCGCGAGGGGAGTCGCCGAGGGGAAAATGGCGCGATCGCCTGTATTGTGTGGTCGCAGTGCGGTATCAGCCGAAGCTGGACAAGAACGGGAAACCCATGCGTTACGCGAGCGGCGAAAAGGCAGGGCAGATCCGGACGGAGAAGGTGGTGTACTATCGTCCGCCGAATGAGGTCGATCTCGCCGCTCTGGCGGAAGCCGAGCGCCGCTTAGCGGAGCGCTGGGACGAGTGGGACGCGCAGGGATTGATCCCGACGGAGGCGATACCGAAGGGGTATAACACGAACCAGCCGCTTATGTATGGAATGACCCGATGGTACGAAATGTTTACCCCGCGGCAGCTGCTTGGGCATCTAACATTAATTGAGGAACTGAATAGGATGAAACCCCAAATCCTCGAAGAACTTGGTGAGGATCGTGGCAAAGCTGTTGTGACCTATTTACAGTTTGCTATCGACAAGTGCCTAGACTATAACAGCAAGCAGACCAGGTGGGAGAATACGAGAGGCATTGTCAAGGGCACGTTCAGTAGGCACGACTTTGGTCCAAAGTGGACGTTTGGCGAAATGGTATTGACTGGCCCGAACTCGGGATGTCAATGGGGTCTTTTGCAGGTGAAGGAAGCGTATCAGGGATTGTCGGCCCTTCTCACGTCAAGATCGCGCTCGGGAATTAGGATCCTCCAAGGTACAGCTGCCCATCTTGACGTCGAGTCTCAGTCGGTGGACCTAATCTGCATCGATCCACCTTATTACAATAATGTCCAATATGCGGAGCTCTCCGATTTCTTCTATGTATGGCAACGTAGGACGCTGCGCGAGCTATACCCGGGATATTTTGGCCGTCCCCTAACAAACAAGACCGAGGAAGTTGTGGCAAACCCGGTGCGTCACGGTTCAAATAGGTCGGCGGCGGAGCGGTACACCCAACTCATGCGTGAGACGTTTCTCGAGTGTCGCCGCGTCTTGAGGGACAACGGGGTAATGACTGTCATGTTCACCCACAAGACCCAAGAGGCATGGGAGGCGTTAACAAGAACACTTATTGAAAGTGGGTGGACGATAACGTCGTCAGTACCAGTTGAGTCAGAGTCTGAGGTTTCGCTCAGAATCATGAACTACGCAGCCGCCACGAGCTCCATCTTCCTCACCTGCCGCAAGCGAAACACGGACAGCGATACGCCGGCCGTGTGGTCCGGGTTCGGCGGTACAGGTGTGGCTGCGCAGATTCGTGAGGCCGTTCGTGAGGCGTTGAAGGAGTTCGAGCCGCTACGGCTCAATCCAGTCGATGAGATGGTGGCGAGCTACGGGCGCGCACTACAAGTGCTGTCGCAGAACTGGCCGGTTTTGGATGGAGACGAGATGGTCAGCCCGATTCGCGCGATGAACGAAGCGAGCGCGGTCGTCGCCCAATATCAGATCACGCGCATGACGCAGGGGCGCATTCACGTGGAAGACCTCAGCTCTGAGGCGGCCATGGCGCTCACCTTGTTCGGCATCTTCGGCACGCAGCCGTTCCCGTATGATGAGGCGCTGAGTCTGTCGAGATCGCTGAACATCGGCCTGGAAACGAAGACTGGCGGTTATCGAGTTGAAGATCGGGTCATGGGCATCAACAACGAAATCTCAGGGCGGCGCCGGCACACGACGGAAGAAACCGGCTACCATGCGCCGCTCGTCAAGAAGGGCTCCAAGCTGCGCTTGGCGCTGCCGGAGGAGCGCAATCCCAGACGGCTGCAGGCGCCACAGACCGAGTGGGACATGCTGCACGGGCTCATCATGGCGTACCGAGAGGGCGACGTGCCGGGGGCGCACGCCTATCTGCAGCGGCATGCCGCAGACAAGGCGTCCCTCGTGTTGGATCTGTTGGCGGTCTGGGCCGCGCGAGTGGCGGACGACAAGAGCAGGAAAGAGGCAGAGACCATCCTCTACAGCCTACGCGGTGAATCGGGAGTGGCGTGAGCTTGATGGCAGACGGGAGTCACGCTCCACAAGGGGCGAAGCGAGGGTTTCAGTCGCGCGAATGGCAACTGCGGTACCGCACGTCGGCGCTCGTCGATGGGCGGCCGATGGACATCTTGCATGACTTCTACATCCCGGCGTTGCAGCTGGCAATCCAATATGACAGGGTGGCGGGATACTTCCGCTCATCCTCGTTGGCCGCGGCTTCCCGCGGCTTTTCCAGCTTGGTTGGACGCAGTGGGAAGGTGCGCATGGTCGTGGGTGCGGATCTGGACCCGGAGGATGTGCGCGCCATTTTACGCGGCGACGAGGCCCGCTTGGCGCGCGCCCTGGGCCGGGAACTCGAAGACGCGCATCTTTGGCCGGCGTCGGTCCAAGACGGTGTGACATTGCTCGCGTGGATGGTGGCGCAGGGAGCGTTGGAGATCCGCGTGGCCCTGCGCCGCCATGCCGAAACGGGCGAACCCCTGCCGTTTGACAGCACGGAGGATGGGTACTTTCACGATAAATACTTCATCTTGACCGACGAACAAGGGTGCCGGATCCATGGGACCGGATCGCTCAATGAGTCTCGCACGGCGCTGACGCTCAACGCCGAGAGCATCGACATCCACTGCGACTGGTGGGGCGAGATGGAACGGCTTCGCTGCGACGAGGCGCAGCAAGATTTTGAAAGGCTGTGGGCCGGCGAGGCGCCTCACTTTGCCGTTTGTCCCCTCCCGGAAGCTGTTCGCCGTCGGCTGATTCGCTTCGCGGAAGGCGTCACGGTGCTTCGTGAAGTGGATGGCACCGAAGTGCGCGTCATCTCGGACGACGAGGCGCAGACGTCCGTCGTTCCTTCGGCGCTCGAGTGGCTTCAGTTCGCCGTCATCCGCGATGCGCCGCGCATGCCAGGCGGTGAGTATGTGGGCATCGATACGGCACCTGTGGCGCCCTGGCCTCATCAGCGCGTGGTCGCGGAGCGACTGGTGGAGGATTGGCCGTACAACTACATGCTGTGCGACGAGGTGGGTCTCGGCAAGACCATCGAGGCGGGACTCGCGTTCCGCGCTTTGTATCTATCGGGCTGGGTTCGCCGCATTCTCGTGGCGGCGCCCGCGAGCTTGACCGAGCAGTGGTTGCAACAGATGAAGACCAAGATGCTCCTGCCGTTCGCGCGGCTGCGCATGTCGCCTGCACCGGAACATCGATACCTCTTGCCTCGCGAGCACAGTGTTCCAGCCACCGTGCCATACGGAGCCGATTTGCTCATTGTGTCAACAGGGCTGTGGCAGCGGGAGGGTGCGCAGCGCGACCTTCTCGCCGCACCGCCGTTCGATCTCGTCTTGGTCGACGAGGCCCACATGGCCAGGCGCCACAATGCGTCCGCGGGGATGGACGAGGGGCCAGACTACAGCAATCTATATAAGCTGCTCGACGGGATCGTCCGCCAGCAGAGCCGAAGCCTATGGCTCGCCACGGCGACGCCACTACAGCTAGATACGGTGGAGGTCGCGGATCTCGTCCGCCTTGTCGGGAGAGTAAGCGGCTTCCAACACGAGCCGGTGCTGTTGCGCTCGTATTACGACACGTTGGCGAAGCTTCTTCACGAAGAGACGCTCACCACTTGGGAATGGCGGTTTGTGCAGGATGCGCTCCGATCGCTCAAGTTGCACGATCCTGCGCTGTGGCGGTTTATCACGGAGAACGTGCTGACGCGGAGTCAGGCGCGCGCGCTCGACGAGTGGATTCAGGAACAGCCCGGGACCAGGCCTTCGCGCAGCGCTCGCGACAAGATTCGAATCGTGGCCCGCATGGCGGCACCGCTGTCCCGCGTCATGCTGAGGCACACGCGCGAGTTGCTCAAGGTCTACAAGCGGCACGGACAACTGGATGGGCGGCTGGCGGAGAGAGAAGTGCTGCCGGTAGAAGCGCTCGAGTACACGCCCGAAGAGGCAAAGGTCTATCAACTCCTCAACCGGTACTGCGAAGGTCTTCGGGAGCGGCTTGGCGCAGAGGGCGGGCGTGGGAATGCTGCCCGTTTCTCGGTCCGCTTCCTGGAAAGCTTGCTGCGGCTGCGCTTCGCCTCGAGCCTGTACGCATTCGGCCAGACAGTGGAACGGCGGTTGGAGCGCGTGATCGCGACCTTGGAACATGCGGAGCGCGAAGCGTCGTCAGCGGCTGCGACAGACTTGGAAACCGACGACGTGTATGAGGCTGAGGTCGAAGACACGCAGGACTTCGAGGTCCAACTCCTGGCCCATCGCGATCCCGACGTCTTGCGCTGGGAGCGTCGCCAGCTCGAGCAGTTGCGGCGAGCCATTCAAGGCGTCACCGCCACGCCCGCAAAGACGCGCAGGTTGCTCGATGTGTTGGATGGGCGCCGCCTGCCTGGCGGCCGCCTGCAGCAAACCGTCATCTTTACCCGCTTTTACGACACGCTCGTTCATCTCCGCGAAAAGCTGTTCGAGCGCATCCCCGGTGTGCGGCTTGGCGTGTATTCCGGGCGGGAAGCCGGGTACTACGACGCTGAGGAGCGGCAATGGGTGGTGACGGATCGGGAAGAGGTCAAAGAGCGCTTCCTGGCCGACGAGATCGACGTGCTGCTCTGTACGGATGCTGCAGCGGAAGGTTTGAACCTGCAGACCGCGGACCTGTTGATCAACTTCGATCTCGGCTGGAACCCGATGAAGATCGAGCAGCGCATCGGCCGAATTGACCGCATCGGCCAGCGGCATGATCGCATCTATGTGCTCAACCTGTGCTACGCGCAGTCGGAGGAAGGCGAGGTGTACGATCGCCTGCTGCGCCGCCTGGCCGACGCCACGCACGTGGTGGGCCCGCAGCGCCTGTCGCTGCTTCCGGTGCGGAAGGAGGAGTTTGAGCAGCTTGCCCTGGGCGAGCTCACGCTCGATGAGCTGCAGCGGCGCGTGACGGATCGCCTGCAGGCCGAAGCCCGGCAAGCCCACCTGATGCAGCTGTCGGCAGAAGATATGTACGACATGTACGAGCACCTGCTGGCGACGCGATCCAATCGCCGAGGCCCCGTGCAACTCGACGACATCTGGCGTGCACTGGTGGAGTCGCCGTTTTTGCGGCATCTGGGTTGCCATACGGAGGAGACGCCGCACGGCCCGGTGTTCGTGGTCCGCGGGGTCCCCGGCGTGGAGGACGGGACGCGCCTTACCGTTTCCCCGGAACTCTACGAGCGGGGGTTGCCGGGACATCGCGTCCATTTTGCATCTTACGGCGATCCCGCCTTTGAGGCGATCCTCACCCACATCCTTTCGCATCCGATGCCTGGCGGGATTCGCCGCGTCTCCGCGACGGCCCGCTCTGGCTGGACCGCTGAGCGCTGCGGATACGTTGTCGTGTGTGAGGCCAAAGAAGGAGATGCCGTCCGGTGTGTCGTGCGTCACGTGACGAGTTTCCGCGACACGGAGGGCTTGGACGACATCGCTGCCGAGGTGGACTGGGAGGTCGCCGCACCCCATGCGGAGGCAGAGCTTCGCGCACGCCTCTCATCCGATCTCGAAGCCGCCGTCCGCGACCGGGAGGAGAAGCGCCAAACTCAGCAGGTGAACGAACAGATTGGCCACTACCACGCTTGGCTAGCGGTCGTGACGGCAGACAGATTGCTGCGCGAGGTTAGGGGAAATCGCGATGAGGCCCAGATTCGGGCCGTTTCGGCGCTTCGCGAGTACGAGGAACGGTTCTTCGATCGGGACTCCATTCGGATCCCCCTCGTGCCGGTGCGGACCCTACAACTGTGGTTGCCACACGCGCTCGCCGTGGATGAACGAAGTGTTTGGACGGATCAGGACCTGAGCCCGGTGGTGGTCGGCTTTCCTTACATTCGCGCTGGATACAGCCTGGCGCGAAGGGCTGTGGATTCGCTGAAGACGGAACAGGGTTCCGTTACCTTACAGCGACTGCAGGCGCGGCTCGGGCAAGAGGAGACGACGTGGCAACGCAAGGTGGCGCAGGTGTGAAGATAGACGGTGGGACGTCGTCCATGCATACCGCCCATACGAGCCCACAGCCGGTTCCCCATCTTCTTCCCCAACAGACGCGGCGCGCGGCCGGGGCATGAGCCCTGACCGGCGCGCCGTCGCCATTCCTCGCCTCAATACTCCACCAGCGCGCCGCCCCAGACCAAGCCGCCGCCGAACGCCACGAGCATCAACAGATCGCCGCGCTGAATGCGCCCGTCGCGGATGGCGGTATCCACCGCAATGGGGATGGTCGCCGACGAGTTGTTGCCGATGTTTTGGATGGTGCTCACGACCTTCTCCCGCGGGAAATCCAGGCTCTCCGCCACGGCGTCGATGATGCGCTGATTGGCCTGGTGCGGGATGAGCCAGTCGATCTCGTCCTTCTGCCGTCCGGTCTTCTGCAACAGTTCTTCTGCGGTCGTGGCCATCACGTTGACGGCCAGCTTGAAGATTTTGCGCCCGTCCATCACGATCTTGGCCTTGGCGCCTTCGCCGTACGGCGTTCTGCTTCCCCCGCCGGGGATGTACAGGTTGTGAAAGTACGTCCCGTCCGAATGGATGGTTCAGGCGATCACACCCGTTGCGGCCGGATCGTCGCTTCGCGAGACGACGAAGGCGCCGGCGCCGTCCGCGAAGAGAATGCACGTGCCGCGATCGGTATAGTCCGTGAAGCGCGACAGCGTGTCCGCGCCGATGATGAGCACATGCCGGTGCACGCCGGACTTGATGAACTGCTCCGCCACCTGCAGTGCCGAGAGAAAGCCGGCGCAGGTGGCATGGAGATCGAAGGCGCCGATGTTGCGGCAGCCGAGGCGCGCCTGCACCTGGCAGGCGACGGGCGGCAGCAGATAGTCGGGTGTCTCGGTGGCGACAATCAAGAGATCGATGTCGCTCGCGTCGAGCCCGGCGTCGGCGAGGGCGGCTCGGGCCGCCGCGTAGGCGAAGTCCGAAGTGGCCTCGTCGGGCCGGGCAATTCGCCGCTCGGCGATGCCGGTTCGGGTCTGAATCCATTCGTCAGACGTCTCCACCATTTGCTCAATTTCGACATTGGTCAGGCGCGTCTCCGGAAGATAGGAGCCGACGCCGCGAATGACGGCCTTATACAAGGGATTCACCTCTCCGCCAGTATAACAGCGAACCGCGCCCGCGATGAGGGCCAAAGTGCGCCAGTTTGGTGACGAAATTGGCGACCTTGCGCTTTTCATGCGCAGTTGTCGGCAGCGGTTACAATGAGATCAAGATGGCGTTCTGCAGGGAGGCGTCCGATTTGGAAGATCGCATTCGCGGGGGCATGTGGGGCCTCTTGATCGGCGACGCGCTGGGTCTCCCGTACGAAGCGCTTGAGCCGGAAGAGGTGCCGGCTGAGGACGAGATCGAGATGGAACCGCTCGCGGCCGTGACGCCCATCCACCGTGTGCCGCCTGGGACATGGTCGGATGACGGCGCGCAGGCGCTGTGCCTGCTGGATTCGCTTATCGCATGCAGCAAGTTCGATCCGGCGGACTTTGCGGCGAGACTCGTGGCGTGGTACGACGAGGGGCTGTGGACGCTGGACGGACAGGCGTTCGGCGTGGGATTGCAGACGCAGGCCGCGATCGACGAGATCAAGCGCGGGGTGCCGCCCGAGCGCGCGGGGGAGGTGTTCCCAAGCGGGAAGGGCAACGGAGCCCTGATGCGCGTGCTGCCGCTTGCGCTCTGGCACCGGGGGGACGACGCAGCGCTCATCGAGGACGCACATCGGCAGGCGCGCGTTACACACGGGCATGTGACCAACCAGGTGTGCTGTGCGCTCTATTGCCTGTGGGCGCGGCGCCTGATGGAGGGTGGCGCGCCGGAGGCGGCGTATCGCGACGCCGTGCGGGCCCTGCGCCGGCACTATGGTGCGGATTCGCCGTACCGGCGGTCGCTCGAGGAGGAGGTGCGCCCGGACGATCCGCCCGTGACGCACGGGGACGGCTATGTCGTTCACACGTGGAACGCGGCGCGCCTGGCCATAGAGGAGCCGAGCTACGAGCGAGCGGTCAAGCTCGCGATTCGCCTCGGCCACGACACGGACACCAACGCGGCTGTCGCGGGCGGCCTGGCGGGCGTGCGGTTTGGCGAAGCGGGGATTCCGGATCGGTGGCGCCGCACGCTGCGCGGCAAGGAACGGGTCAGGCCGCTTCTCGATCAACTCGTCGCGTGGCGCCTGGCGCCGTGATCAGCCGTCGATGGTCGGATAGATGGCGGTCGGATCGCCCTTGAATTTGGCCTCGGTATAAAGCGCCGGGTTGGTGAGCTCGTAGCCCGTCCGGCCTTCGTAGGTCAACTTCAGCGCAGGCTGGAAGTACACGTTGCGATAGGCGGACGGCTGGCGGAACTCGCAGTAGATGGCCATGATCCCGCCCGGCGCGATGCGGACGGGCGCGAGGAGATCCTTCGCCTGTTTGGGAATGGCGAGGGAGACCTGCTTGGGGCTCATGACATAGGCGATCCGCTCCACGTCGACGCCGCCTCCGGTGGCGAATCCGTCAAACAGGACCGGGTGAGGAAGCGGGTTCTTGACGACCATCGAAAACACGTGGGAGGTCGCGTATGCACCGCGCTCGCCGGCGAAGCTTTGCAGGGGCAGAAGCCACGCGACGCTCTTTTGCTCCACCGCGACGTCCATCGCGCCGAAGGAGAAGGTGTGGGTCCAGTCGGGCGTCGTGATGGACAGCGTGGGCAGCGCGCCCCGAAGCGGGCGATGTGCAACGGCGTTGAAGTGAAGCTGGAATTCGAACGTGTTCTGGTCGAGTTGAAGATCGGTCTGCGAAAACGTGCGCGTCTGGAGCCCCGGCGCCTGAAGTTGCGCCGACGACACCACGCCCTGTGACGGCGCGTTGATGTTGAGCAGCAAACACTGAAGCGCGAGCGGCGTCTGAGGCGTCGTCACGGCGTCCACCATCCAGTGGTTGATGAGCATCCACTGAGAGGATGAAGCGGGTGAACCGCACGCGGTGGAGGCGGCGCAGGCGCCGATCAAGGTCAGAGAGGCGGCAGCGCGTGAAAACCATGTCTGGATGGACACGCTATCATCCTTGTCCATGAAGGGATGGAGAAATTATAGCATGCCTCTCGCGCGGAAAACATCGGATTCAGGAGCCGAAGCCCGCCGCCAAGCGGGCTTCGGCGGAGTCTTGTGGGGGCTAAGTGTTCAGCTGTCCCACGACATGGACCAGGCGGTGGAGGCTGCGGCTCTTGCCGACAACACCTCGTCCATCAGGCGCGCGAGTTGCTGGGCCTGCGCGCGGCGGCTGTAGGCGGGATTCCACGGGCGGCGCTCGGCCTCGGGATGGGTCATCAGCTGGAGCATGGCGTGCGAGATGGCGGCCGGATCGTCCGGCGGCGCGATGATGCCTGCGCGTTCGCGGCGGATGAGATCGGCGGCCTCGCCTTCGCGGAGCAGGGCGAGGATGGGTCGGCCGGCGTACAGGTACTCGTACAGCTTGCCGGGGACGTAGTCCTTCGCCTGTTCGCTCTGATCGCCAATCAAAAGCGCCGCGTCGGCGGCGAGCAGGCGCGCCAGGGCCTCGCGGCGCGGCAGGTAGCCGAGCGGCTCGATCACGCCCTCAAGGCCGAGTTGGCGGATGAGGCTCGCGTGGTGATGGTGCCCGGGATAGTCGAGCACACCGGCGAACTGCAGGCGGATGGCATCCGGCGACACTTGGCCGCTCTCGAGCAGGCGGTGTACGGCCTGAAAGAGCGCGTCGGCGGATCGGCCGGGGTAGAGGATACCGCCGTAGAAAAAGGTGAACGGCTTTCGCGCGGCCCGACGGTGGGCGGGGGCAGGCGGGAAGTCGGCCTCGTCGACGCCGTTGCGGATGACGTGGATATCGAGCGCGCGGTGCGGGTATTTCGTGGCGAACAGCCGCCAAAATCCGTCGGTGACCGCGACGATGGCCGAGGCGCGCGAAAACACCATGCGCTCGAGCCGGCGCTCGACACTCGCGCGCCATCCGCGGTGGTGAAAGTGCAGGTTGTCGGTCCAGGGATCGCGGAAATCTGCAATCCAGGGCGTCCGCGTGAAGGCCGTGGCGAGGAGTCCGGCCAGATGCGTGCTCTGCGGCCCCGACGTCGTGTACATGCAGTCGATGCCGCGCTGGCGAATCAGGCGCCGGGCGACGAGTCCCGCGCGAAGGGCCCAGAGCGCGGATTCATCGGGAATGAGCGCGTTGGACTGGGCCCATTTCCACACGCGCCAGGCGATGCTCTTCCAGAGCGGGCGGCGGTTTTTCGCGGGCGCCTGCGCGCCCTTGGGCACATTCTGTTCCACCATTCGCCCCGACCAGCGCGCGAGCTGCTTCGAGACGGGATCTGTGACCCGAACGACATGGACATCTGCCGGAATTTCGTCGAGGAGCGACGGATCCGGCGTCGCGCTATAGACGTGATCGGCCGTCAGCACCGTGACCTTCCAGCCGAATTCCCCGAGATATTTGGCGAATTTCAGAGGGCGCTGCACGCCGATCCCGCCGACAGGCGGGAAGTCGTGGCAGACGATCAAAGCGTGCCGGCGGTTCATGGCACCATCTCCATCGCGCAGTCGTGCGACGCTTGGAGGCGGCGCGCCGAGATGGCGACGTAGGGCAGGTGGGTGTCGCCGCGGATCTGCCAGTCGGCCGCTTGAAGGCGTTGCACGAGGCGGCGCTTCAGATCCAGCACGACGAGCGGCTGGCGGGCGCCTTCGAGCAGAGCGGGCCAGGGTGCGGCGTCGAATTCGGCCTGCCAAGCCGCGACGGCCACGGCGTCCGCGTCCGCCAAGCAGTCTTCGAGCGACGGGGCCTGGAAGGGGAAGTAGGGTTCGACCGTTGGGTCAAACGCGGTCACGGTTGCGCCGCGCTCGGCGAGAATCTCCGCAAAGTGGACGGCGGGACTTTGGCGAATGTCGTTCGATCCGTCCTTCATGCCAAGGCCTATGACGGCCACCCGCGCGCCGGAGAGCCGCTTGCCGGCCTGGCGCAGGGCCTCGTCGAGCTGACGCGCCGCGCGATGGGGGGCGGTCAGGTTGATCTGGCGCGCGAGGGAAAAGAGCGGGATGAGCTCTTCGGACGAGATCGACGCGGCCAGGTACGCATAGGCGTTGGGAATGCAGAAGCCTCCGACGCCGAGGTTGGGCTCGAGCAGCTGCACGCGCGGATGAGTGTTCGCCATGCGGATGAGCTCGTACACGTCGACGCCGTGCTGCTCAGCCACCAGCTTGAGCTCGTGCGCCAAGGCGATGTTCACGTCGCGCTGGGCGTTCTCGACGACTTTGGACAGTTCGGCGACGCGTAGGCTCGTCTTGTGGAGTTGGCCGTCCGTGAGGCGGCCAAGGACATCCATGGCTCGTTGGCAGCACGCGTCGGTGAGGCCGCTCACGACGACGTCCAGCGTCTGGAACTCCTCCATGGCGCGTCCCTCTGCCACGCGCTCGGGCGCGTAGGCCACGTGGAAGTCCTTGCCCGGCACAAGGCCGCTGCCCGAGGCCAGGACGGGGACGATGTCCTGTTCCATCATGCCGGGGACGAGGGTGCTGCGGATGAGGACGAGATCGCCGGGTGAAAGCACGGTGGCCAGGTCGCGGGCGCAGGCGAGTAGAGGCGATTTGTCCACGACGTCGCCCGCGACGGGAAGGCCCACGGTGACGAGGAAGACGGAGGCGAGTTTGGCCGCTTCGGACAGGGACGTGGTGACCGAAAAGCGGCCGCTCGCCAGGTGCCTCCTGAGAAGGATTTCGAGCGGTTCGCCGCGGTACGGCTCCATCACGTGCGTGATGCCGGCGCGGAGCTCGTCGACTTTTCGCTGATCGATATCGACGCCGATCACGGTCTCTCCGCGCTCGCACAGCGCGAGCGAGAGCGGCAAACCGATATAGCCAAGTCCAACGACTGCAAGATGCGTGCGCATGCGGATCCTCCCCCGTGGTTGAGATACGGCACGAGAACGGGTTCAAGGTCGGTGTTCCGAGTGTAGCAAGCGAGATTGAAACGTTTGTAAGGGCTTTGTAAAGATTGGGTGTCCAAATTGCAAGGAAACGAAGAAGGGAAAGGGCGGGCGGCGGCGCACGAGATGATAGGAGAGCAAGCGACCGTTTTCAGACTCGTCACAAATTTGTCACACGAACTGTATCAAAACACTATTCACAAATCGGGGTTTGTTTTAATACAATTGTGCCAGAACAGAGGTCAGGTGTCGGAGGGGGATGAGAGAGGCCGAGATCGCGGCGAAGCAGGAGAAAGTGGAGGAAAGGCGATGGGCGCGGCTTGATACTTAGGGTCGGAATGTTGAGACAGAACGGATGGTTCCCGGACTCATGAAAAACAGGTGCAGATGAGGTCCACAGACGGGAGAAACAGACACAGGGGGAATGGAAGATGACGTATTTCAAGACGGCGGCGGAGCTCGAGAAGCATTGGAAGACGGATCCCAGGTGGAAGGGCGTGGAGCGGGCGTACAGCGCCGAAGACGTGATCCGCCTGCGAGGATCGGTTCACATTGAACATACGCTGGCGCGGTTGGGCGCCGAGAAGCTTTGGCGCCAGCTGCATGAGGACGGTTTCATCCGCGCGCTCGGCGCGTTGACGGGCAACCAGGCGGTGCAGCAGGTCAAAGCGGGGCTGAAGGCCATCTACGTCAGCGGCTGGCAGGTGGCGGCGGACGCCAACCTGGCGGAGCACATGTATCCGGATCAAAGCCTGTATCCTTCGAACAGCGTTCCGAGCCTGGTGCGGCGGATCAACAACGCGCTGCTGCGCGCAGATCAGATTCAGACGGCGGAAGGCAAGGGCGAGATCGACTGGATGGTGCCCATTGTCGCAGACGCGGAAGCTGGCTTCGGCGGCCCGCTCAACGTGTTCGAGCTGATGAAGATGATGATTGAGGCGGGGGCTGCGGGGGTTCACTTCGAGGATCAGCTTTCGTCGGAAAAGAAATGCGGGCACATGGGCGGCAAGGTGCTCATCCCGACGTCGCACGCGGTGCGCAATCTGACGGCGGCGCGGCTGGCGGCGGACGTGCTCGGCGTGCCGACGGTGATTGTCGCCCGGACGGACGCGAACGGCGCGTTCTTAATCACGAGCGACATCGACGAGCGCGACGCCCGCTTCATCACCGGCGAGCGCACGCCGGAAGGCTTCTACCGATTCAAGGGAGGTCTCGACGCCGCCATCGCCCGCGGTCTGGCGTACGCGCCTTATGCAGACATGATCTGGTGCGAGACGTCGGAGCCGAACATCGAGGAGGCGAAGCGGTTCGCGGAAGCCATCAAGGCGGAGTTCCCGGATAAGCTTCTGGCGTACAACTGCTCGCCGTCGTTCAACTGGCGCAAGAAGCTCGATCCGAAGACCATCGAGGAATTCCAGGAGATCATCGCTTCGTTCGGATACAAGTTCCAGTTCGTGACCTTGGCGGGATTCCATGCGCTGAACTACAGCATGTTCGATCTCGCCTACGGCTACCATCGCCGCGGCATGGGTGCTTATTCCGACCTGCAACAGCTGGAGTTTGCAGCGGAGTCGCGCGGATACACGGCGACCCGGCACCAGCGCGAGGTGGGTACGGGCTACTTCGATGAGGTGGCGCAGGTGGTGTCGGGTGGACTGTCGTCCACGACGGCGCTCACGGGATCCACGGAGGAGGAGCAGTTCGTCGAGGCGTAATGCGATTGGGTTGACGATCCGACGACGCTCGCAACGCTGGCGCTCTGCGAAGTGGTTTGAACTCGGCATGGCACTCCACTGGGGCCCCGACGGGGCCCGCATTTTTTTTGCATGAACGGATGGGGCGTGGGGCGAGATAAAGGCGGAGGAAACGATGAGGCAGGTCGGCGCGATGCGCGAACAAGCGAAGGTCGGAGTCATGCGATGGAGACGGTGGGACTGGTGACGGACGGGGGACCGCGTGCGCGAACCGGAATCGATGGCGAAAAGCCGGGGGGTTCGCGGAAATGGAGAATTGCGCGCCAAGACTGGATTTTTTCGAGAAACGGGGGTATGATGAGGGCAGTTGAACGCCGCGCGAAGCGCGGGTTCGGAAGAGGTTCGCGTTTTTCGCCCGAAAAGCCGCGTCAGACGTGGCCTCAGGAAGGAAGCGCTGATCCGCCGAGATCGTCGGCGGCCCCATTGAAGCTCAATGTCTGGACAGTCCTCAAACAGCCTCTCAATGCTGATCCGCCGAGATCGTCGGCGGCCCCATTGAAGCTGAGGAGGGGACGGAAAGTGACCGGGCGCGTGTTGAAGCTGATCCGCCGAGATCGTCGGCGGCCCCATTGAAGCCAGACTAATACGGATGATTTAGATCTCTCCGTTCTGCTGATCCGCCGAGATCGTCGGCGGCCCCATTGAAGCGTAGACCCAAGCGTCGGGTAGAAACACGAGTACACGCGCGCTGATCCGCCGAGATCGTCGGCGGCCCCATTGAAGCTTGCCTGACGGACGTAGATATCCTCGTCACGATGACGCTGATCCGCCGAGATCGTCGGCGGCCCCATTGAAGCAATATCTGTTTTTAGGTAAAGCGTATATCGACCGTCGCTGATCCGCCGAGATCGTCGGCGGCCCCATTGAAGCTTTCCATTTTACGCCAGTCTCATCACGGCTGGCCAGGCTGATCCGCCGAGATCGTCGGCGGCCCCATTGAAGCTTAAATATGGAATCAAAAGCGTACCGAAATGGTGACGCTGATCCGCCGAGATCGTCGGCGGCCCCATTGAAGCATCCTGCTCCATCACTTCAAAATCATCTGCCATGTTCGGCTGATCCGCCGAGATCGTCGGCGGCCCCATTGAAGCCTTTCCAAAGCCTCTTTCGGAATGGAGCCGAGCTTGCTGATCCGCCGAGATCGTCGGCGGCCCCATTGAAGCAATCTCGCTAATGGCTTTGTTTAGGTTAGCTGTGTCGCTGATCCGCCGAGATCGTCGGCGGCCCCATTGAAGCCTCTTCTCGAATCGTCCTCTTCATCGTCTGCCTCCTCCGCTGATCCGCCGAGATCGTCGGCGGCCCCATTGAAGCGACACCACTTCGGACTTTCCGTGTCGAGGCGGCATCGCTGATCCGCCGAGATCGTCGGCGGCCCCATTGAAGCGATTTTAAGCCTATTTTATTCCTTGGAGGTATTACCCGCTGATCCGCCGAGATCGTCGGCGGCCCCATTGAAGCCAACTCATACCATTCATCTAACCCTGTCTTTTCTTGCTGATCCGCCGAGATCGTCGGCGGCCCCATTGAAGGGGTTTGTTCGTCCTATTGTCCAATACACAGTTGATAATGCTGATCCGCCGAGATCGTCGGCGGCCCCATTGAAGGTCATTAACGACAAGAGCACATACAATCTAGAATTGATGCTGATCCGCCGAGATCGTCGGCGGCCCCATTGAAGGGTAAGATATACGATCCGTCATTTGCTGATCGTCGCGCTGATCCGCCGAGATCGTCGGCGGCCCCATTGAAGGGGGCATCGGAGTCAAATGCTCGTCGGTACAATCTCGGCTGATCCGCCGAGATCGTCGGCGGCCCCATTGAAGGGCGACGTCTCCTACTCAGCCGATCTGTCGCTAGCTACGTTGATCCGCCGAGATCGTCGGCGGCCCCATTGAAGGGCGACGTCTCCTACCGTGAAAATGGCAAAAAAGGAACCCGGACCTTCCCTTCGTCAATCATGGAATATCGTGGATATTCTTTCAGGAGGCTTCCTCTGCGACGATG
>NZ_JAFMTY010000002.1 GCF_017329605.1 Alicyclobacillus fructus | reverse complement strand
AAATCTCTCCCGCCCCCCCCCCCCCCCCCCCCCCAACACCCCCCCCCCCCCCCCCCCGCCCGGCCGCGGGCCGCTCACCCACCCCCCCAAAACCGGGGGGGGGGCCCCCCCCTCAAGCGCGCGCCCCCCCACTTCGCGTTTGGTCTAGGACATCGACTCGAGGCTGATCCGCGGATCCACCAGACTGTAGAGGATGTCCGCCAGCAGGTTGCCGATGATGGTCAGCGCGCCGAGGAACATCGTCACGCCAAGCAGCACGGGATAGTCCAAGGTACCCACGGCGTTCCAATACAAGAGGCCCATGCCCGGATAGTTGAAAATCTCTTCGATGAACAGCGCGCCAGCGAAGAGCGCCGGGAACGACAGGCCAAACAGCGTGATCTGCGGCAGAACGGAGTTCCGCAGGACGTGCCGCCAGAGCACCTGCGACTCCCGCAGTCCTTTGGCTCTCGCCGTGCGCACGTAATCCATGAGCAACGTTTCGCGCACGGATGAGCGCATGTACCGCGAGTACCCAGCCAAGGTGACCAGCGTCAGTGTCGCGGCGGGCAGGATGAGGTGATGGAGCCAATCCCAGAAGCCTGGGTTCGGATCCTGCGGGTTCACCACGCCGCCGGACGGGAACCAGTGCAACTGGATGGAGAAGAACATCACCATGAGGATGCCCAGCCAGAACGACGGCATCGAGTAAAAGAAGTAGTTCAACACGGTGATGATGTGATCGGCAATCGTATTTTCGAAGTACGCCTGGACCGTACCGATCAGCATCGCAAACAGCTGCGCAAAAATGGTCGCAATCAAGACCAGCGACAGTGTGTTGGGCAACGCGTGACCGATGAGATAGGTCACCGGTTCCGTGTAGTTATACGAGTATCCGAGGTTGCCGTGGAGGATGTTCCACAACCAGATCAGATACTGCATGTAGAGCGGCTTATTCAAGCCAAGCGACTGCGCCAGGGCCGCGGCCCGCTGCGGCGTGTAGTGCTGGCCGAGCAGAATGCGAACCGGATTGCCCGGCACGATGTGCAACAAGATAAACGTGATAATCGAAATTCCGATGAGCGACGGAATGGCCTGCAGGATGCGGCGCACAATGTAGCTCAGCACTCGGGCTCACCCCACTTCCGTGATCGACTTGCGCCATCAATCGGTGCGCGTTTCAAGCGCATGGCGCAGGCCATCGCCGATAAAGTTGACGAACAGCTGCGAGCACAAGATCAGAATGCCGGGCGGATAGATGAGCCACCAAGCGTTCTGGAAGATGTAGTTCATCGCAGCGGACAAATCGGCGCCCCAGTTCGGAGCCGGAGGCGGCAACCCTAGTCCTAGGAATGATAGACCCGCAATCGAGAGAATGGAGTCTGCGACTGCGAAGGTCGTGGTCACCAGCACCGTTCCGATAAAGTTCGGAACGAGATATTTGGTCATCAACCGCCAGGTTCGCACGCCCGCCAAGAGCGCCGCCTCGACGTAGGTCTCGTTCTTGATCTTCAACACTTCGCCGCGGACGATACGGCTCACGCCGAGCCAGCTGGTCGCAGCAAGCACGAAGATCATGAGGCCGACGTTTGGCTTGAACGTCGCGTTGAGGAACAGCAGGATGAAGATGCTCGGAATCGACAGCAGGATGTCGACAATGCGCATCAGAACGATGTCGACCCAGCCGCCCGCCAGCGCACTCACCATGCCGTACAGCGTACCAAACGCCATCGCGACCAAGGCGGACAAGAAGCCGACTTCGAGTGAGGCTTGGCCGCCCACCATCATGCGCGCGAGCACGTCGTGACCGGCGTCGTCCGTGCCCAGCGGATGCTTGGCGCTCGGCGGTTGGAGCAACGCCGTGAAATCCCCTTGAGTCGGACTGACGTGGTACAGCATGGGGCCGAGGAAGCAGAAGGCAAACAGCAACACCATGCCGATCACGCCAATCGAGCTCAGCGGATACCGCCAGAAACGCTTCCACGTGCGCCACTTGGTGGCCTGCACGCGCGGCTCGCCTGCAGAATTTGCGACTTGCGTCTCTGTGACCACGCCTTTCCCTCCTTTCTTCCGCGCGGCTGGTGCGCCCAGCCGCGCCATGATGGTTCATCCTCACTTGGACATCCAGATATAGTTGAACAGTGGATAACCAGTTGTCGGATTCAGATACTGCTCAGTCGCATTGTGCACGTTCGGTGCGACCGCGGTGAGGCTCGCCACACCATTGGTCCACAGCACCGGCACCTGCTTCGCGCAGTACTCCTCGTAGGCGAAAAACGCCTTGAGGGACGCCTGCTGCGACGGCGCGGGAGAGGTGGTCGCTGCAATGAGCTTGTCAAGCACCGGGTCGTTGTAGCCGAAGCCATCCAGGCCTCCGGGCTCAAAGAGCTGTTCACCCGACGGATACGAGCCGCCGTACGTGATGCCCGTGCCGGCTGCAGCAGCCCACTTTCCGGGATTGGACGTGTCCTGGATCATCCCGAAGATCTCGGACAGCGGCATCGGCTTGAGCGTGATCTGAACGCCAATTTGCTTCCAATCCTGCTGAATGAGCTCCATCATCTGCGTCGTCGACTGCGTGCCGCTCGGATAAATCACCTGGAACTTGAGCTGCACGCCGTTTTTCGTCATCACGCCGTTTTGCATCTTCCAGCCGTCCGACTCCAGCAGTTGCCGCGCCTTCGCCAGGCTGAATGGAAAGAGCGGCTTCGCGAGGTTCGGAGCGAAGAAGATGGTTTTCGGCGTCGTCGGGATGGGCCCGTACTGCGGCGGCGCAAAGCCGTGATAGATGTCCTGGTTGATGGCGTTCTGGTCGATCGCGTACTCGAGCGCCTGCCTCACTTTCACGTCGCTGAACGCCGCGTACATGGGCGATCCCTTTTGCTGATTGAGCTCGATAAAGTTGTACCCAAAGTTGTACGCCGGCGCCACGGTATAACCGGACGAGGTCAGCGACTGACGCGACTCGTACTGCGACAGATCCAGATACCCCAAGTTCACCGCACCGGTCTTCAGCGCCGCGAACTCCGCATCGTTGGTCGCCTCATACTGGAAGATCAGCTTGTCGAGCGTGCTCTTGTGCCCGCCGAACGTCGGATTCGGCACCAGCACCCACGATTGACTGCTCTTTGCGCTCTGCAGCTTGAACGGCCCGTCGACCACCGTGAAGAACGCAGGGTTCGTCGCTTGCTTGCCGAGGTAGATGATCTCCTGCCGGATGTCGTTCGGGTACTTGTTCCAAGCGTGCTTCGGCAGAGCCGTCAACTGTCCGATGCCGTTGTAGATGAACCATTGCTGGTTCACCGGCTTCTTCAGCGTGATCACGACCGTATACGGATCCTTCGCCACGACGCTTTGCACATTGTCCGGCACGCCGCCTGAGCCCGCATTGTAATTGGGCCACGGCGGAGGCGCGTCCTTGGCGTCAGTCGCCTTGATCAACTCGTAATCCCAGACGACGTCATCCGCGGTTACCGGGTGCCCGTCCGACCATTTCCAGTTTTTCTTCAAGGAAATGGTGTACACGGTCCCCGCCTGGTTGTACGTGATGTTTTGCGCGAAGCTGTCGGCGTAATCGATCTGGTACCGATGGTCGATATAGATCACGCCAGGATAAAGCTGCGTGTAAAGCTGCGCGTTGTACAGGCTCGCATTGCCGGCGTTCGAGATGGGCAAGTACCAAGTGATATTGGTCGCTGGCGGCAGGGCGTAGATCAACGTACCGCCCTTTTGCACGCCGTTCCCGCCCGTCCCCGCGGCGTTCTGCGGGCTCGCGCCGCCACAACCGACCACGGCGCCAAGCGCAATCGCGGCCGCCAAGCCGCTCGAGAGAACCTGCGCTTTCCGTCTCATCGAACTTCCCCCTTTGACGAACCCTGCCCCTAGGGTCTCGAAACCGGGGGAAGTTCATGCACCGCGTCGTACCGCTTCAGCCATGCAGATGGCAGGCGACCCAGTGATCCGGATGAACTTGGACCGGTTTCGGCATGGTCTCACGGCACACATCCATCACGCGCGGGCAGCGCGTGTGGAACGGACATCCGGACGGCGGGTTCGCCGGGCTCGGCACGTCGCCCTGCAGGATGATCCGCTCGCGGCGCTTGGTCCGCCTGGGTTCGGGCGCGGCCGAAAGAAGCGCCTGCGTGTACGGGTGCAGCGGATCCTGATACAGCGAATGCTTGGGGCCGATCTCGACCAGATGACCGAGATACATCACGCCCACGCGATCGCTGATGTGCCGCACCACCGCCAGGTTGTGCGAGATGAACAGGTACGACAGGTTGAACTGATGTTTCAGGTCCATCAGCAGATTCAAGATCTGCGACTGAATGGACACGTCGAGCGCGGAGACCGCCTCGTCCGCGACGATGAGCTTCGGATTCAACGCGAGCGCCCGCGCGATGCCGATGCGCTGGCGCTGCCCACCCGAAAACTCGTGTGGATAGCGGTTGATGTCACTCGGGCGCAGGCCGACGGTCTTGAGCAGCTCGCCCGCTCGCTCGAACGCCTCCGACTTGGATAGCACCTTGTTGACGATGAGCGGCTCCGCGATACTCTCCCCAACTGACATCCGCGGATTCAAGGAGGCGTAAGGGTCCTGGAACACCATCTGCGACTTGCGCCGGCTGGCTCGGAGCTCCTCCCCCTTGGCGTGCGTGATGTCCTTGCCGTCCAGGATGATTTTCCCCGACGTCGGCGTCGTCAACCGCATAATCATGCGGCCCGTGGTCGACTTGCCGCAGCCCGATTCGCCCACGATGCCGAGCGTCTCGCCGGGCTTGACCTGGAACGAGACGCCGTCCACGGCGCGAACGTGGCCCACGGTACGCTTCAGAAGGCCGGATTTAATCGGAAAGTACTTTTTCAGATCCTGGACTTCGAGCACGTACTCGCTCATGCGCTCCCTCCTTTCTGTCAGACGAGATCGCAACGGACCAAGTGACCCGGAGCCACTTCGCGCAACTCAGGCATCTTCTCGAAGCAGGACGGCTTGGCGATGGGGCATCGCTCGGCGAACCGGCACCCCTTCGGGAAGTTCGCGGCGCTCGGCACCGTCCCCGGAATGGAGTAGAGCACGTCCTTGTCCTCTTCGAGCGAGGGGATGGAATCCATCAGCGCGCGCGTGTACGGGTGCTTGGGTTCCGAGAACAGCGTGTCGGCATCCACGGACTCCACCACCTGGCCCGCGTACATGACCACGACGTGATCGGCCATGTCGGCCACCACCCCGAGATCGTGGGTGATGAGGATGATGGCGGTACTCGTCTCGCGCCTCATTTTCTTCATGAGATCGAGAACCTGGGCCTGGATGGTCACGTCAAGCGCGGTGGTGGGCTCGTCCGCGATGAGCAGCTTGGGCTCGCAGATCATCGCCATGGCGATCATGACGCGCTGCCGCATGCCGCCCGAAAGCTGATGGGGATATTCGCGCACAATCTGCTCCGCCCGCGGAACGCCCACAAACTTGAGCATTTCAATCGCGCGATCCAGCGCTTCGCGTTTCGGCACCCCTCGGTGCCGAACCAAAACTTCCGAAATTTGCGTGCCGATGCTGAGCACCGGGTTGAGCGCGGTCATCGGCTCCTGGAAGATCATCGCGATCTCGCTGCCGCGCACGTCCGCCATTTCGCGGTCGCTCAGCTGAAGGAGATCCCTGCCGTCGAACAGAATCTGCCCTCCGACAATCTTCCCGTACGGCCGAGGCACGAGCCGCATAATGGACAGCGACGTCATGCTCTTGCCGCAGCCCGACTCGCCCACGATGCAGACGACCTGCCCGCGGTCGACTTCGATGTCGATCCCGTCGACCGCCTTGACCGTCGCCTGTTTGCTCACGAAGTACGTCTTCAAGTCGCGAATCGCGAGGAGCGGTTCGGCCACGTCTTGCCCCTCCCATCTGTCGAAGCGTCAACTTTCAGTTTCGATTTCGGAACCTGTATGACAACGTCACATGAGTGCATTCGGAGTCTCGTCCTGCGTCCGAAATCGCAGCTGACCATGCACGTACCGTGCCTAGTATAGCGCAAATTGTATCGACGGCCAGCCTCCGTGTAAAGGAGCGCGACAGGCAAGGCCAGCACGTATTTCCATCCCAAAACGACAAGAATCGCGAACTTTCGCCGCTTTCTCCAGCCTTCGTAGGAAACTAAGAATTCTCTTACCATCCCGTCTGACCGGCGGAGCTGCCGAAGCGGCAAGAAATCTTACGAAAGCGCAAACATTTGGATATCCCCGATTTCTTCAAAGACCTGTGCTCGCTGCGTTTCAAGCGGCGTTCAAGCCTGCAGTGTACAATAAAAGCGGTCCAGTTCCGAGGCACCGAACCACGCGGGAGGTTATCCAATGCGCATTCTGCTCGTCGAAGACGAGGTGCGGCTCGCGTCCGCACTCAAGCAACTTCTCAAAGAACACCAGTACGCGGTCGACGTCGCTCACGACGGCGAAACCGGCTGCGATCTCGCCCTCACCGACAGCTACGATCTCGCCATTTTGGACATCATGCTGCCGAAGATGAGCGGCCTCGACATCTTGCGCGCCATGCGCAAAGCGGGTCTTCAGACCCCCGTGCTGCTCCTCACCGCCAAAGATACGGTCGAGGACCGCGTCACGGGCCTCGACGCAGGCGCCGACGACTATCTGGTCAAGCCGTTTGACAACAAGGAGCTTCTGGCGCGCGTGCGGGCCCTGTCGCGGCGCACCGGCCAACTGGCCGGCGGTGACGCCATCGAGGCGGGCCCGTTTCGACTCGATCTTAACACTCGAACCGTCACGCGCAACGGGGAACCCCTGGCGCTGACGGCCAAGGAGTTCCAATTGCTCGAACTGTTCATCCGCAATCCAAACAAAGTTCTGTCCAAAGAGGTCATTCTCGATCGCGTCTGGGGGCCGGACGCGGACGTCATTGGCAATGCGGTGGAAAACTACGTGCACTTCTTGCGGAAGAAGATCGACGAGCCCAACCTGCCGTCGTACATCACCACCGTGCGGGGCGTGGGATATATGTTCCACCCGGACCCGGCGGCGGGCCGCAAGGCGTGAGAAGGGACGTGCGGCTTGTTTAAGCGGCTGAGCCTACGGCTGACCCTGTTGACGGTCGTCCTCTTGGTGATCCTGTACAGCATTACGTCGCTCGCACTCTTCGGGATCATTCGCGGCTTTGTGATGCGCAGCATCGACTTCACCCTGCGCCAGGCGGCCTACCGAGTGGCCAACACGGCCGTGCTGACGGGCATTCCGAGCTTCGCGTCGACGGGATCGCCGGAAATCAACTTTGTCCTCGCGGACAACGGCATTTACACGTCGCTGGCCGATTCCGACCTCGCGGACGCGTTGGAGAACCGCCTGAGTCGGTCGACGGATCGCCCCATGTTTTTCAATTTCACGTACCAGGGGGAGCACTATCGCGTGTACGAGCTGCCCATCGCGGCGGGATCGGGGGGACCTGCTTATGTGGCGACGGTCCTCGACGACACGCAGACGGTGCGGGCCTTGAGCGATCTGCGTTCCGTGATCGTCATCGTGGGACTGTTTGGCATTTGCGGGGCGACACTCGTCGGCTTCATCTTGTCGGAGCGCATGTTGCAGCCCATCCGCAGGGCCTTTCAACGCCAGCTCGAGTTTGTAGCCGATGCGTCCCACGAATTGAGGACGCCGCTCGCGGTTATCCAGTCGAATCTGGGCATCGTGATGGAACACACGGATCAAACCGTCGAGGAAAACCTGGAGTGGTTGAACAATGCGCACGGCGAGGCGCGACGCCTCGCGAAGCTGGTGCAGGACTTGCTGACGCTTGCCCGGTCGGACTCGGAGCGCATGCCGGTGGAGCGGCGGCCCGTCTCCCTGAACGAGTTGCTGGACCGCATCCACGATCTGTACGAGACTATCGCCGACATGCGCGGGATTGAGCTGTCCGTGCGGGCCGAGGAGCCGCTCGTCGTGTTGGGCGATCGCGACCGCCTGCATCAGCTGCTGGTGATCTTGATCGACAACGCCATGAAATTCACCGATGCGGGAGGCAAGGTCGAGATCGCCGCGGTGCGCAGCCGAAACCAGGCGATTCTGTCCGTCCGCGATACCGGCATCGGGATCGCCAAGGAGCATTTGGAGCGCGTGTTCGACCGCTTTTACACGGTCGACACGGCGAGATCGCGCCACGGCGAAGCCAAGGGGACGGGGCTTGGGCTGTCCATCGCCAAGTGGATCGTCGAGGCGCACGGAGGGAAAATTTCCATTGCAAGCGAGGGCATCGGCAAGGGCACCACGGTGCGCGTGGAACTCCCGCTCCCGCCGAAACGGCTCTCCGGATCCGACGAAGACGAGGTCACGGGCCGAGGCGAGGCGTGACACCCACCTCCGGCAAGCGGCTCAGGAGAAAGTCGACGAGCGAAGCTTTGGCCGCACCGCTCGTCCACGCCGCCGAAGAGGCCTCGGCCAGGGTGGTGGCCTTGTCCCGCTCGATGCGCACCTCGTCTCGCCCGGCGTAGCGATAGAAGCGCTGAATCGCGGCGATGGCGGCGTCGAGATCGACCGAAATGCTGATGCAACCGTGGGCGAGCACGTAGCCAGGATGGCGCGAGGCCATGCCCGCCAATCCTCCGCGCCACGCCTGTGCCGTGCCCACGACCTTCCGCCCGCGAATGGCGACGTTGTAGTTGCCGTCGCAATAGCTCCCCGGAACATCGGTCATCTCGGCGTCGAGCCGAAGCCCGCGAAGCCACTCCACGAGCGGCTGGCACAACAGTCGATAGTACCGATCCGTGGTCGCCCCTTCCGCCTGACGCGGAAAGACAAGCGACAGGTTCAGCATCCCTTCTCCGTGCGGCACGGCGGTCCCGCCCGTGGACCGCACGAAGAGCGGCCATCCTTCCGATTCCATGCGGGCCATGGCCATCTGCCCCGCAGGCCCTGCCACGTCTCGCCGGCTGACGACGAGGCCCGTCACCGGAAGGTGCCGCCAGACGCGCACCACAGGCAGCCGCTCGCGGCGCGCCACCTGTTCGCCGAGCTTGTCGTCGTAAAGGATGTTGTCGAGCGGCGAGTCGGGCACCTCGTCGACGGACAGCTCCACCTCGCTCGGCCACAGCGGATCCCATGACGTCATCGTCCTCATCCTCCCGAATGGTTTCGAACGCCGATCAGCGGAAGCACGATGACGACAGTCGTCCCCCTCCCGACGGCGCTTCGCACGTAAATTTGCCCGCGGTACCGCTCGATGACCTGCTTGGAGATGGCGAGCCCAAGTCCGGCGCCCTGGCCCTCCCGCCGTGCCGCGTCACCGCGGTAAAACCGCTCGAACACGTGCGGCAGCACGTCTTCCGGAATGCCCTCGCCGCTGTCGGACACCGTGATGCGCGCCGTCGCGGCCTCCTCGCGCGCCATGAGCCGGATCCACCCGCCCTCCGGGGTGTGGCGCATGGCGTTGTCGACAAGCCCCACCAACACTTGTCGCAGCCGATCCGACTGGATGGCGACGCGCCCTCCCCTCGTGAGATGCACGCTCACCTCGATTTCCAGGTCGGGGCGGAGCAAGAGCGCGTCATCCCGCAGACGCGCGAATAATTCGTCCATCTCTGCCTGACCCATGCCCCCGCCCACCGGCAGGTCCTCAACCTGATCCAGGTTGGAGAGCGCCAGGAGTTCGTCCACCAGCCGCTGCAGACGTCCCACCTCGAGCACGATGTTTCTCACCGCGGGTTCCCACACGCGCGGGTTGTCGCGCCCCCAGCGGCGCAGGAGGTTGGCGTGCCCCGCGATGATGGCAAGTGGCGTGCGCAACTCGTGGGACGCGTCGGCCACGAACCGGCGCTGTTCGTCCATCGCCACGTCGATCCGGTCGAGCATCTGGTTCACCGACGCCTGCAGCGACATGAGCTCCGGCGGCAGGTCCGAGAAGGACAGCCGGCCCGACCTTCGCCACTCCACCTGCTGAATGCCCGCCATCAGGCGCGCGAGCGGTCGAAATCCCCGCTCGATGAGAATGCGCATGCCCACCGCGAACAGCGCGATCACGGCCGCGTCCAAGACGACAAACACCGCGAGCATATGCAGCGTGGCCTGGCGAATCGGGTCGAGCAAGGTGTAAATCGAGAGCTGTCCATAGCCCCCATTCTCAAACCGCACCCCCTCCGTGAGCGCCACCACCCGGTGAAAGCCGTTGGCGTCGCGCCACGCATAAGGATAGCTCCAGTGCGGTTTCGCGAAGTTCGGCCCTGGGGCAGGCATCGGGACTCTCGCCGCGATCTCGTCCACCACCGGGCCCGTGAAGACCGGTCCCATGATTTGAAATAGCACGTTTCCCTGGGCATCGGTGAGGCGGATGACCGAATCCGTCGCGGCCGCATACCGGTCCCACGTGGTGGTCACCGTCTCCTCCGCCAGCCGATCGGCGCCTTGACCGAGAAGCGTCGCCATCTCGAGGTCCATAATCCGCTTTTGCCCGACGAGGCTCGTGGCTTCGTACGACACCATGAACAAAGTGGTGAATACCAAAAGCACGATCGCGCACCACACCGTGCTCCAGATGAGCAACGTCCCCTCGATGCTCCGTCGCTTCGCGCCTCCTCGCCACCTCATGGCTCTTCGACCTCGAGCCGGTAACCCTGCCCCCGCACCGTCTTGATGTGACGGCGTTCAGGATCCAACTTTTGCCGAAGATAGCCGATATACACGTCGACGACGTTGGTGTCGCCAGGCGCCTGAAATCCCCAGACCCGCTCCAACAACTCCTGGCGCGAACACGTGCGATTCACATTGCGGAGCAGGTAGAGCAAAAGGTCGTACTCTCGCGCGGTGAGATCGACCTCCTGACCCCGGTGGACCACGCGGTGCGTGTCGAGATGCACCGTCGTGTCGCCAAACCGGAACGGAGCGCCGCTTGTCTCGTATCGCCGCCGAATGGCCCGCATCCGCGCCCACAGCTCCTCGATGGCAAACGGCTTGACCAGGTAGTCGTCCGCGCCCGCGTCCAGACCTCCCACGCGATCCGCCACCGCGCCGCGAGCCGTGAGCATCATGATGGGCACGTTCGAAAACGCCCGCACCTCGCGGCACAGATCCAGGCCGCTCATGCCGGGCAGGACGATGTCCACGAGCAACAGGTCGTACGACTGCGATCTCACCCGGTCGAGCGCGGTCTCCGCGTCCATCGCCACGTCCACTTCCACGCCCGAGAGCTCCAGCTCCAGCCGAAGAAACTCCACCAGCCCGGGCTCGTCCTCGACAATCAGGACCCGCATCGCTTGATCACCGCCCTCATCTTACCGCAATTCGGGCGCGCCTGCTTCGCCCATCGTCGCGAGCCACGCGATGAAGGCCGATGCCGCAGCCGGGACGTGGGATTCTCTGCGCCACACCAAGGTCACGGTACGCTGGCCGAGATCGCAGCCGGCGATATGGACGAGCTTCAAACGCCCTTGCGTCACGTCGTCCGCCACAGCCGGCCACGGCACGACGGCGAGGCCGAGGCCCGCCTGCACGAACCGGTTCATGGCCTCGAGGCTGTCGGTCTCCATGACGGGTGGAGCCGGCCGCTCCACACCAGCCCGATGAAGAAGTTCGTCGATTTGCCGCCTCAGCCCCGATTCTCCGTGCATGACCACGAGCGGATACCTGGCCAACTCCTCCATGGTCGCCCGCTTCGCCGCGAGCGCATGATTTGCCGGCGCCACGGCGACAAGCTCGTCTCGCCAGAGCGCCACCTGTGCGATCCCGGCGTCGCTCTCGGGAGGCGTCGTTACAATGGCGAGATCGACCGCGCGCGAGGCCAGCCGTTCCAACGTGACTTTGGACGATCCCGTCACAACCTGAAACCGCACCCGCGGATGCATCGAAGCGTACCGGGCCACAATGGCGGGCAAGCGATACAGGGTTGGGGAAAGCCCAGCGCCGATGCGCACCAGTCCCGCCTCCGGATTCGACATCTCGAGAAGCGACTCCGCCAGCTCCTCCTGCTTGCGCAAGACCTCGAGCGCATATGCGTGCACGCGTTCGCCCGCCGGGGTGAGCGCGAGCCGTTTGCCGCTCCGATCGAACAGGGCCTGGCCGAAGTGACGTTCCAGTTGCTGAATCTGGCGAGTCACCGTCGGTTGCGTCACATGGAGCGCTCGCGCCGCTTCCGATACGCTGCCCAGCGATACGACCGTGACCAAAGCCCGAAGGGCCTCGAACATCGCGATCACTCCATGCAGGTTAAGAATGAAAATGATACGTATCATTCATTTTACACATGGAAAGGCGCGGCGTACACTGGAGTTGTGCGTGAGGAGGGAACGCGCGATGTTTCACGCTGTCGTGGGCGCTCAGTATGGCGATGAAGGCAAGGGTAAGATGGTGGATTACTTGGCGGAGCAGGCGGACGTCGTCGTCCGGTATCAGGGCGGTGGCAACGCGGGCCACACCATCGTCAATGCGTACGGGAAATTTGCGCTCCACCTGGTCCCCTCAGGGATTTTTCACCCCCACACGCTCTGCGTGCTCGGGGCGGGCGTCGTCGTGAATCCGCCGAAACTCGTGGAGGAGCTCGACTCCCTGGCGAGCGCCGGGATCGACGTCCGCCGGATTGTCATCTCGGATCGCGCGCACATGGTGCTTCCGTATCACATCTGGCAGGACATGTGGGAAGAAGAGGCGAGATCGAAAAAGGTCGGCACGACGTTGCAGGGCATTGGCCCCGCGTATCAGGACAAGGTGGGGCGATTCGGCATCCAGATGGGCGAGCTGCGCGATCTCGCGCGCCTCAAGGAGCGCGTGCGCTCGGCGTTCGAAGCGAAGTGCCGCCGTCTGCCTGGTCTCGACCGTTACGGCACGTGGGAAGAGGTGTGGGAGCCCATCGCCGCGGCTCGCGACAAACTTCTCCCTTACATCGCGGACACCACCCCGCTCTTGTACGAGGCATCGCTGACCGATCAACACGTCCTGTTCGAGGGCCAGCTCGGCATCATGCGCGATCTCGACTGGGGCGTGTACCCGTTCGTGACGTCGTCCAACCCCATCGCGGGGGCCGTGTGCAGCGGAGCCGGCGTGCCGCCCACCAAAATTCAGCGCATCACGGGCATCACGAAGGCGTACACCACGGCCGTGGGCGAGGGGCCGTTCCCCACGGAGCTGCACGACGAGTTTGGCGCCTTCTTGCGCGATCGCGGTTATGAATACGGTGCAACCACCGGACGGCCGCGCGGTTGTGGCTGGCTTGACCTACCCGCGCTGCGCTACGGCGCCTGGATCAATGGGTACACCGAACTCGCGCTCATGAAGCTGGATGTGCTGTCCGGCCTCGACGAAATTCAGGTCGCGATCGCGTATGAGCTTGACGGCGATCGGCTCGAGTGGCCCCCCGCGGCCTACGACATGGAGCGAGTGAAGCCGGTGTATCAGTCGCTTCCAGGCTGGCAGGAGGACATCGGCGAGTGCCGCACATTCGCGGAACTTCCTGAGGCGGCAAAGCGGTACGTGACCTTCATCGAGGAGCAGGTCGGCGTGCCCATCCGGTACGTGAGCGTCGGACCGAGCCGCGAACAGACGATTGTGCGCGAGTAACTCGGCTTGACCTCGCTCGGGATGCTTCGCGCGGAGCAGTGGAACGGCGAAGCGCGACCTTTCATGCGCGTGACGGGCACTAGGGATGTGCGCCCGTCTCACTGCCCGCGTGATGCTCCCCAAAGCTGGGCCTGTATGGAAAACGAAGCCAGACCCAGGGTGCCTGGGGGCTAAGCGTACAAGAAAACGCTTGATGATCGCGTTCCACGGACCATCTTGCGCGGTCCGGGCTTGATACCGGCACCGCGCGATATTTCTCCTTACCGCACAGCCGCCCTCATACGTCCATATCGATCTCCAACACCACCGGACAATGGTCGCTGCCCAACACGTGGTCGTCGATCCGCGCCTCCAACACTCGATCCCTCAGGCGCTCGCTCACGAGGAAGTAATCGATCCGCCACCCGATATTCCGCTCTCTCACGCCTGGCATCTGGGACCACCACGTATATTTGTCCGTCACGTCCGGATGCAGCGCGCGGAAGGTGTCCACGAAGCCCGCTTCGAGAAGCTTGGTCATCTTCTCGCGCTCCTCGTCCGTGAAGCCCGAGTTTCCCCTGTTCGATTTGGCGTTTTTAATATCGATCTCCTGATGGGCCACATTCAGATCCCCGCACACAATGACCGGCTTCTCCCGGTCCAGGGCAGACAGATAAGACCGAAACCGGTCCTCCCATTCAAGCCGATAGGGCAGGCGAGAAAGGTCTCGCCTGGCGTTGGGTGTGTAGACCGTCACAAGAAAGAACGACGGATATTCCAGCGTGATCATCCGGCCTTCAGGGTCGATCCCGTCGCCGAACCCGTACCGAACATCCATGGGAGGAATGCGCGTAAACACAGCCGTACCTGAATACCCCTTGCGCTCGGCATCATTCCAGAACGTCTGGTAAGGATCGCCGATTGGCAGCTCGATCTGACCCGCCTGCAGCTTGGTTTCCTGAACGCAAAACACGTCCGCGTCGGCGGATTCAAAGTACGGCAAAAACGCGCCTTTGTTCACGCAGGCGCGAAGCCCATTGACGTTCCACGATACAAACCTCAACGTCGTCCCCCTCACTCAGATACTCAACCGTCGCTTGCGAGAAGTTCGAGGGCCAGCGCCAATGCCGGATCGCGCCCTGAAGATAGGTCCTCGGGCGACATGTCCACAGACACATCGGGCCGGAGACCTACGTTTTCGAACGCACGTCCGTCTGGAAGCGATGCGCGAATGGCGCCGACGCCCATGCTGAACCCGGCGCGCTGACAGATGACAGGTTGACCGGTCGACCCGGACGTCTTCTCACCGATCAAGATGGCTCGTTTCGTCACGAGGAGAGGCATCGCGAAGTCCTCAGCCGCAGACCCAGTGGCGCGATCCACCAGAACGGCCAATCGCCCTCGAAACACGGGTTCCTCCGGTTGCTCATACGGCGGTCGCCATATGGCACCGCTGCCGTCCGGTCGGATGGAGAACTCCCCCTCTCCCGCTGATCTGAGCCACAGAAAGCCGACATCGGCGGCAAACTCCGTCCACCAGGGCCAGAATCTTTCCATCACGGCCCGAATAAGCTTTGTGGGCGTCGTTCCTCCCGTGTTGCCGCGGACGTCCACCACGAGGGCGTCTGCGTTCGACACACGCGTCAACCACGCCACGGCACCTCTTCGTATGCGGGATCCGCAAAGCTTGGCACCCGAAGATATGCGACGCGATCCGGCACGAGCCAACGCCCTTCCGGCCTTTCCTTGCGCGAATCAGGGAGCGTTCGACGGATCGTGACGGTCCGCCTGCGCAGGCCGTCGTCGAATTCGAGGATCCAGAGGTCGTCGTCCACCAGGGCTGCAATGACCCGCTGCCACTCCTCTTCGCGCAGGCGCTCGTCCCGACTCCTCAGATAGGGACTCGCTTCTTCCATCCAGTCTTCCGGCGTCCGCCCATTCAACGTGACGACGGCCGTCCCCGGCCGCAGCTCTGCGTGCGCGCTTCGGACGACGTACCAGCTACCGTCAAGCCTGCGCAGGCGCAGACCCAAGTCCCCGCGGAGATTCGACGTATCCCGGAACCAGGTGTGGCGATTGCCCAGCTGCGCGACCAGCCGCTGCATCATCCGCTCAAACTCCCGGCGTGTGGAGGACCGTACGGCCTCCGCGAGGCACGCCGTATAGCAATCGTCCCACGCATCGGGCCGTATGCGGGAATCCTCCCAGTGGGCGAAATATCGCTCGACCATCGCAAACATCTTGCCGACCATCCACAGGCGATCTTCGAGGCTCACCTCGTGCTCCATCCTCGGCGCCTCCCATCCCGAACCACCGTCATCCTCGATATCAAGTTCGGTCAGGCACCTCGGAATCCCTCCCGCCTCAGATGTCGTCAAGAAGGGCGAGCGCAAGGAAAGAGCCCGCGCCGCCAGTGCCGTCAGGCACCGCCAGCACGGGCTCCCGCCTCGCAGCGTTCACATTTTCGAAGCGATGTAGCAGGCGAGATCGACCACGCGATTCGAGTAACCCCACTCGTTGTCGTACCACGCGATGACCTTCACCATGTCGTCGATGATCATCGTGGACAGGCCATCAACGGTGGACGAATGCGCATCTCCGTTATAGTCCTTCGACACGAGCGGCAGCTCGTTGTACGCGAGAATCCCCTTCAGCGGACCCTCCGCGGCGCGCTTCAGCGCGGCGTTCACCTCTTCCACCGTCACGGGCTTCTTCGTCTGCGCGACGAAGTCGACGAGCGAGACGTTCGGCGTCGGCACGCGCATCGCCATGCCGTTCAAGCGGCCCTTCAGGTGGGGCAGGACGAGGCCCACGGCCTTCGCGGCGCCGGTCGTGGTCGGAATGATGCTCAGTGCGGCGGCGCGGGCGCGGCGCAGATCGCTGTGCGGCAGGTCAAGGATGCGCTGGTCGTTCGTGTACGAGTGCACCGTCGTCATAAGGCCCTTCACGATGCCGAACTCGTCATCGATCACCTTGGCGACCGGCGCAAGGCAGTTGGTGGTGCAGGACGCGTTCGAGATCACGTGATGCTTGGCCGGATCGTACATCTCATGGTTGACGCCCATCACGATGGTGATGTCCTCATTCTTGGCCGGCGCCGAAATGATGACCTTCTTCGCGCCGCCCTTCGTGATGTGCACCTCGGCCTTCTCCCGATCCGTGAACAGCCCCGTCGACTCGATGACGATGTCCACGCCGATCTCGGCCCAAGGAATCGCGCCCGGATCCCGCTCCGCAAACACCTTCACCGTCTTGCCGGCGACGACGAGATCGCTGCCCTCGGCTTGCACATCTTCAGGCAGAATGCCGTGCACGGAGTCATATTTCAGAAGCGCGGCGAGCGTCTCCGCGTTGGTGAGGTCGTTGACCGCCACGATGTCGATGTTCGGATTGTGAAGCGCCGCACGGAACACGTTGCGGCCAATGCGGCCGAAGCCGTTAATGCCAACCTTCACTGCCATGTTCGACCCTCTCCTTGCCTGCTTAGGTTTCGAGTTGCAAGATGCGGCGCGCTGCGCCTTCATCCGTCACCAACACGTCAATTCGATAGGCGTTTGCCACGCTGGCAATGGCCTGCGCCTTTCTCTGTCCGCCTGCCACCGCGATCACGACCCTCGCCCGTGCGACATCATCCAGCCTGAGCCCGATGGTCCGCATGGCGTAGACGACCTCGCCGCGCGCGTTGAAGTAGTGGCCGAAGGCTTCGGCCTTCGCTTCGCGGGCCTCGAGCAGCCTGAGCTCTTCTGGGGTCGCATGGCGACGCCTCGCCATGGCCAGGGCATCTCCCACGCCGTGCACGACGACGGTGGCCTGGCGAATGATCGGAAGGCGCTCCTGAATGTACGGATCGTCGAGAAGCTGCTCAAGCGCCTTCTGCGACAGGCTGTCGGAGATCTGCAGGAGTACGGACGATCCGCCCAGTTTCGCCGCGAGCTCGGAAGCAATGGTGTTGGCCTGATACGCGACGATCTCGCCGACCGTGCCCCGAGCAGGCACCACGGTGATGCGCTGGCGGAGGGGCCGCGCGCTCATCGACTTTGCGACGGCCGCGACCGTGGTGCCGCCCGTCACCGCGATGATGTCTCCGTCCTGGAGCACCTCGGCAAGCACTTCGCTGCCCGCTTGACCGATGCGATCCGTCACCCACGAATCTTCGTCTGCATCCCCTTCCACCACGATGACCCGTGGGATGCGAAGAAGCGACGAAACGCGCCAGGCCAGATCGGAGCGACCCGCGAGCTGCGCGACAAGAGGCTCCAACTCCACGAGAAGGGCCTTGCCTTCCGCCGTCAGCGATACGCCGGACGAGGACGTCGCGATGAGCCCGAGTTGCTTCAGGTATTCGAGCTCGGTGCGAAGCGTGCGCTCCGACTGGCCCATGGCCTGCGCGAGCGCCCGGCGCCCAATCGGCGCATGCGCATCGATGCGCTGCATGATGCGTACGCGGTGCTCTATGGCGCGCACCAATTCCGGCGCGACCCGTTCAACCGCGGCCCACTCCGTCCACTGCATGCCACTTCTCCTCGGTCGTCGATGGTCGTGTCGCGACAACGCCTATCTTCGGGGAGCATCCTTCCGGACGAAAGGGACATTTTTCGTCCCGTAGGATACTCTTATCGTCCCATCTCCTTCAGTGTAGCGCGTTTGCGAGAGACGCGCAATGCGCGAGGCCCCTTCATATCTTGCGCAAATGCACCTCTTGTACGCGGTGCTGAGCACCCTTGGACAAAATGAGATCTGCGCGCGACTTCGTGGGCGCGATGTTTTCTCGCAAGTTCTTCGCGTTAATTTCCTCCCAGATGCGCGTCGCGGTCTCAATGGCTTCTTCGTCCGACAGATCGGCGTAACGGCGGAAGTACGATTTCGGATCGCGAAAAGCCGTCTCCCGGAGCTTCAGAAACCGATCGATATACCAACCCCGGATGAGATCCTCCGGAGCATCGACGTAGATGGAGAAGTCGAAGAAATCCGAGACAAAAATGGTCATCGGGCGCCCGCTGGTCGACATTCGCGTCTGCAAGACGTTCAGACCCTCCAGGATCAGAATGTCGGGCTGTTCCACGACGATCCGCTCGCCACGCACAATGTCGTACTCGATGTGGGAGTACACCGGCGCTTCGACGCGCGGCTTGCCCGATTTGATGTCGGCGAGAAACCGAATCAGTCGACGAGTGTCGTAGCTCTCGGGAAAACCCTTTCTTTGCATCAGGCCGCGACGCTCGAGTTCCGCGTTCGGGTAAAGGAAGCCGTCGGTGGTGACGAGATCGACCTTGGGATGATTTGGCCAGCGCGACAGAAGTGCCTGGATGATGCGCGCGGTGGTGCTTTTGCCCACAGCCACGCTGCCCGCGATACCGATGATGTACGGCACCTTTCGCGACTGGTGGCCGAGGAACTCGTGCGTGGCCTCATACAAGCTTTGGGTCGCCGCGACGTACAAGTTGAGAAGCCGAGAGAGCGGCAAGTAGACCTCCTCGACCTCATCCAGCGATACACGTTCATTCAGGCCGTGAAGCTGGGCGAGATCGTCCTCGGAGAGAAGAAGCGGCGTGGAGTCCCTCAGCCGGCTCCACTCCTCGCGCGACAGCGTCAAAAAGGGAGACCAGCGCTCGCTGGCCCGTGCCTGGTTCTGCATCATTCGCCCCCCGCAATCTGTCTCAAAGCGGATGGATGAATCCGTGATGAACGCACAAGGCCCGGCCGAGTCTCGCCGGGCCAACGACAGTATACAATCTTCATTCGCTCAAAGAAAAGCAACGATCGGCATGTTTCTCCGGCACGACATCGCGCGTCGCATGAACGGACTCGAGCGGTCCACCGTCCGGCACGGGCGCATGCCACTCAGACCGATTGCGCCGGCAACTCACAGGTCCATCATGCTCCGGTACTGGGCTTGAACGAGCTGATAATAGGCGCCCTGTCTCCGCATGAGCTCGTCGTGCCGGCCCCGTTCGACGATGCGACCGCCGTCAAAGACAAGGATCTGATCCGCCTCACGGATGGTGGACAGACGGTGCGCCACCACGAACGAAGTCCGTCCCTCGAGGAGCACTTTGAGCGCCTGCTGGATCAGGTGTTCCGTGTGGGTGTCGATGCTCGCCGTGGCCTCGTCGAGAATCAGGATCTTGGGATCCGCGAGAATGGCCCGCGCAAACGAGATGAGTTGCCGCTGGCCCTGAGACAGCCGGGTCCCCCTCTCCTGAACCTCGGTGAAATAGCCATCCGGGAGACGGCGGATGAACTCGTCCGCATACACGGCCTTGGCGGCGGCGATGACCTCGTCATCCGTCGCATTCGGCCGGCCGTAGCGGATGTTGTCCATGAGCGTCCCGGAGAAGAGGAAGGTCTCTTGCAGGACCATGCCCATCTGACGGCGCAGGCTGTCCAGCGACACCGTCCGCAGATCATAACCATCGATCCGAATCTCGCCCGATGTCGGATCGTAAAACCGAGCAAGCAAGTTCACGACCGTCGACTTCCCCGCGCCGGTGTGACCCACGAGCGCAATGGTCTCGCCCGGGCGCGCGACGAACGACACGTCCTGAATCGCGGGGCGGGACGGCTGATACGCGAAGGTGACGTGGCAGAATTCCACGTGCCCGCGGACGGGCGGCAGTTCCCGAACGACGCCGCGGTCCGATACCGTCGGCCGAGTGTCGAGATATTGGAAGATCCGCTCGGAAGACGCCATGGCGACGAGCACCTGGTTGTAGAGCTGGCCGAGTTGGCTGATGGGCGTCCAGAAGCTACCCAGGTAATTGGCGAACGCGACGAGGAGCCCCACGGTTACCGCGCCCGTATGGACGAGGTGGACGCCGTACCAGAAGAGAAGCGCCGTGCCGAAAGCGCCGGTGAGATCCACCAGCGGGCCAAACGGGATGCTGAATCGCTGCGCCCGCAGGAACGTCTGCATGTAGTCCCGGTTCATGTCTTCGAAAAATCGCTGGTTCTCGTCGGCGCGCACGTAGGCCTCCGTGACTCGCATGCCCTGGATGGCCTCGGCGAGATGCGCGTTCAGCCGGCTCAAACGCAGCCGAACCTGCTGCCAGGCGCGGCGAATTTGAACCGTCAGACGGATCGACAGAAGGAACATGAACGGCACGACAACCAGCGCCACCGTGGCGAGCTGCCAGTTGAGCGAGAACATGATGGCGATGATTCCCAGAAGGGTGAAGACGTTCGTAATGGAGTTGATGACGCCGTTGGTAAACAGGTCCTGAAGCGAATTCACGTCGTTCAGGATGCGGACCAGGATGGAGCCTGCCGGGCGCGCATCGAAGAAGTCCGAGGAAAGACCCTGCACGTGGACGAACAGCTCGTCGCGCAGGCGCTGAATGACGCGTTGCCCCAGGCGATTGGTGAGATCGATCCGGCAGTACGACGCGGCAAAGTTGACGAGATACAGCGCGACGAGCGTCGCCGCGTACGCAACGAGCGCGTGCGGATGGCGGCCGCCGACGAGCGCGTCCACCGCCTGGCCCACGAGATACGGCGCCAGAAGCGTCACGACGAGATTGCCGCCCGTCGCGAGGAGCGCAAACGCAATCAGCTTCGGATAAGGCCGCATGTACGATGCGAGCCGTAAGATCAGCGAAAGCTGCAGTTTCTTCTCCAGCGCTTCGTCGTCGCGATAGATAAACGGCGCGCGCAGAAGCGCCTCGCCGTCGCGCTGTACCATCTGTGGCTTCGCCATCTCAACGCTCCCCTTCTGCCATGCAAGGATTCGCGATCTGGCGCAACGCCTCGAGATCGCGGAACTGCATGTCGTAGATCTGGCGGTACAGGCCGCCGAGGCGGAGCAGTTCCTGGTGCCGGCCTCTCTCGACGATCCGTCCGCCGTCGAGCACCAGGATCTCGTCCGCGTCCTTGACCGCGTTCAGACGCTGCGCGATGAGGAATGTGGTCGCGCGTCCGGCGCGGGAGGCGAGACGCTGTTGAATGACTTCTTCGGTCTCCATGTCAACGGCACTCGTCGCATCGTCCAGAATAAGGATTCGCGGTTCAGGCACGAGCGCGCGAGCGATCGAAGCGCGCTGGCGCTGGCCGCCCGACAGCCCGAGTCCCCGCTCGCCCACGAGCGTCAGATAACCGTCAGGCAACCGGTCGATAAACTCGGCGGCATCCGCAATTTCGCTTGCCTCGCGTACCTGCTCCATGTCGGCGTCCGGGCGCCCGTAGGCCAAGTTTGCGAAAAGCGTCGTGGAGAAAAGAAAGGGTTCCTGAAACACAAACCCGATTTGCCGCCGCAACGACTCCCGTTTCCAGACCCGCACGTCGACGCCGTCCACGCGGACCTCGCCCTCATCCACGTCCCGAAAGCGCGGGATGAGCGACACGAGCGTCGATTTGCCGCTGCCCGTGAGGCCCACAATGGCGATGGTCTGCCCGGGACGCGCCGTGAACGTGATGTCGCGCAGCACGTATTCACCGCCCAACTTCACGCTCACGCCCCGGAACTCGACAAGTCCCTGAACGGGACCGTCCACCTCTTCCCGGGAACGGTCGAGATCGTCCTCTTGTTCGAGAATCTCGAGCAGGCGCGCCCCTGCAGCCGTAGCCTGCGTCCAGTTGTTCAGAAAGAAGCCCAGCTGCGACATCGGCCAGATCATGTACCAGATGAGCGAAAGGAACGCGACGAGATCGCCGAGATTCATGTGGCCCGCCATGACGAGCCAACCGCCGAGGAGGAGAATGAGCACGACGCCGAGATTGCCGGTCAGTTCAATCACGGGAAAGAATACGCGCCACAGCCGCGTCGCCCGCATATTGGCTTCGTAATAGGCACGGTTGCGCTGACGAAACTTATCGATCTCGTACCCCTCGCGGGTAAACGACTTCACGGTTCGAATGCCCATCAGGCTCTCTTGCACGCCCGAGTTCAATCGGCCGAGGGTTTGACGGATGGCCATGAAGACCGGGCCCATCTTCTTGTCAAATCGTATGGCCGTCGCGGCGAGCACAGGAATGACGATGGACAGGAACAGCGCAAGCCGAACGTCGAGCGTCAGCATCATGCCAATGCTGAACGCGATGGTAAGAAAGAGGTTCAACAGGTTGTTGATGCCAAACGCGAAGAACATGCGGAAGGCGTCGAGATCGGCCGTGAGGCGTGACATCAGGTCACCCGTATGGATTTCGTCGTAGAACCGAAACGGGAGGTGGTTCAGTTTTCGATAGAGCTCATTCCGGAGATCAAAGGCCGTGCGCGCGCCGAACACCTGCGCGAGATACGCCTGGGTGAAGTTACACGCGCCCTTCACGAGGGACGCCAAAAGAATCGCGCCGGAGAGCGGAAGCAAAAGGTCGTCCCGGTGACCGAGGATCACCCGATTGACGATGGCCTTCAAGAGATACGGATACGCGAGCTGCAGGAGGGCCGTCAGAATGAGAAAGCCGAGGCTCACCCACAACAGCGGCAGGTACGGCCGATAAAAGCGAGATAATCGTCGGTACACGCCAGTCAAATCACGTCTCTCCCCTTTTCGCGGCCGGAGCCGGATCTGTCGCACGCCAGACATTGAAGCACAGTCCGCCGCAAAAGAGGATGCTGAATCTGGTCATCTTTTTCCGCATGTGGCTGGGCGCACGAAGATGGCCGGCGAAGACCAGAACAAACACATCGCACCTATCGGCGGTCCCAAGCCAGGCGAGCCCGTCAAGTGGCCCGCTGGCGGAACTCCCGCGGCGAAATGCCGTATTTCTGTCGAAACACGCGGTAAAAGTACGAGTACGAGTGGAAACCGCACCGATCCGCAATCTCTTCGAGATTCAGGTTGCTGAAGCGCATGCGATCGCACGCCATTTGAAGCCGGACATTTTGCAAATACTGGACGACGGTCTGACCGTACACCTCTTTGAAAATGTGCACCACGCGCGAGACAGACAGCCCTACGGCCTCGGCGATGTCCGCGAGTGACAGGTCCTCCGCGGCGTGCCGCTCGATGTAAGCTCGGATCCGCTCCGCCGCGATGGGAACAGGCGTGGCCCGCTTCGGATCATAGCCGTATTTGTCGAACGTGAGGCACAGCGCTCGCAGCAGATAGTCGCAAAGCTCCTCATCCGGTCTCCCCGGCCGGCGGTACTCCTCGATAAGCTGGCGCCACAGGTAGACGCAATTTTCATGCAGCGCGAGGCGCAGATGCCGTTTCCTCGGCCGCTCGCTCCACCACCTGTCAACCCACGGTCCATTGCAAAACAGGTACAGATCCGTCGACAGATGCTCGCCCGGGCCATCTTCTTCGTTCGGCTCGATACGTAGCTCGTACGGCTCTCCCGCCGGAAACAAGAGCAAATCGCCCGCGCCGACGACCATCGATCTGCCGGAAGTGGTCACGACGGCATGCCCGTCGAGCTGGAGCCGGAACAGGTAGCAATCGAGCCCTTGGTGCGCCGTCTGCACAAATGGGCTGTCGTGCTCCGCAAATCCTGCTCCGAGAAGCCACGCACCGCGCTCTTGTCTCGCCCGATCCCCGTTTGACACGACACTATTCACTCCCAGAGCGAGGCCGCATGTCCTTTCGCCCCTCGCCTTTTTCGTCTCCTCCTCTGTTAGACATCGGGCCTCGCGTCCACTATACTGAGCAGTGGAATCGAGAGTCCCAGTCAATCACAACCAAGCACGCAGTTCTACGGTGCAAGGCGCAAGGAGGCTCATCTGTCGTGAGTGAGACGCAACAGATGCAAGAAACGCTGGATGTGTCGGACATCCTGCTCGATCCGTCGGTACAACGTTCACTGAACAACGTTCTCGAGCGACTGCCCCAGCTTGCGAAACTCGTAGAAGCCCTGACGGCCGATGAGCGCACGCTGGAAAGCCTGACCGTCATCGTCGAACACCTTCCGCAGCTCGCCAAGTTGACCTACCTCGCAAGCCGCGTTTCGCAGGCCGTGGAAGACGTGATCACCGACGGCGACTCGCTCGAAGGATTCGGCAAGCTCGCCAAACAGATGGTCGAGCCTGCCGTGGGCCCGGCGAAAAAGGTGCTGGACGCCTACAAGGTGGCCAAGGAGCGCGCCGAGCACGACACCACCACCTTCAGCGTGTTCAGCCTGTTGAAGTTGCTCAAGGAGCCCGTGGTCCAAAAGAACCTCCGCATCGTCTCCGCAATGCTCGAGGAACTCAGCAAAGACGAGTCGCACGGCCATCATTGAGCTTTTGGCGATCGCGCCTCGACGTTCCGGCGCGATCGCCCCGCTTGACCACAGGGAGGGTTGGCCATGACCGAACCCGGGCGCAAATGGAGCCAAGAGGAATTGCGAAAGCGCCTTACCCCGCTTCAGTACGCCGTGACTCAGGAAAACGCGACGGAGCCGCCTTTTCACAATGAGTACTGGAATCACCACGAGGAAGGCCTGTACGTCGACGTGGTATCCGGGCAACCGCTCTTTTCGTCGCGAGACAAGTTCGATTCCGGTTGCGGCTGGCCCAGCTTCACCAAGCCCGTGTCCCCAGATGCCCTCGTGGAACGACTGGACCTCAGCCACGGCATGATCCGCACCGAGGTTCGCAGCCGGGAGGCGGACTCCCATCTCGGGCACGTCTTTCCCGACGGTCCCGCCGACAAAGGCGGCCTTCGCTACTGTATCAATTCGGCGGCGCTCCGTTTCATTCCCAAGCAAGACCTCGAAAAAGAGGGATACGGCGAATACCTCAAGCTGTTTGAGGACGACGAGGCCTGAGCCGTATGCTGTGGGCAGTCAAGCTCGCGGAGAGCCTGACGCTGCCGCCGGGGCTTTTCGCCTTGGTCGTCCTCGTGCTTGCCATTCTCCTTGCGCGCCGCCACCGCGGCTTCGCCGTGGCGTTGGCAGCCGTGGCGCTGGCGTTTGCGGCCGCGTGCACGACGGCCGTCGGCAATCGGTTGGTTCTCCCTCTTGAACGCGCGTACGCGCCGCCCACTCATCCGGAGGGCGACGCGATTGTGGTCCTCGGGGCCGGCTTTTCCGCCGCCACACCGGATTTCGCCGATCCCGCCGCGGACAGCGGCACCCTCTACGGCGACTCGGGAGAGCGCGTCCTCGCCGCAGCGGCCCTGTACCGAAGGCTCGACGTACCCATCGTGCTCTCTGGCGGGCCGCTCGTGCGCGCAAACGGGCGCTCCTACGCGTTCGCCCTCATCGCCGCGCGGGACCTTGCCGCGCTTGGCGTGCCGCCCCGCGACCTGTACGTGGATGCGACGAGCCGGACGACGGAAGAGAACGCCGAACACACGGCGGTCCTTCTGCGCCAACTGCATCGCACGCGGCCCATTCTCGTCGCGTCCGCCCTGCAGATGGCGCGAGCCGTGATCGACTTTCAGCGCGTCGGCGTGAAAGCCGAGCCGTATCCGGTCGGCTATGTGGCGAGCCCCGTGCCGACGCCCTGGATCTACGCGTGGCTGCCTTCGGAGACAGGGCTCGATGAGACCTGCCAAGCCCTGCACGAGGACCTCGGCATCCTCGCGGCGCGCCTCCACCTTCACGGTTAGGCTCGCCGGGGCGCGTGCCGCTCGAGAAGCTGAGCAAGCTCTCCGTACGCCTCGCGCGTCGCGGCCACGATGCCCCGCGTCAGCGTATCCGGCTGATTGAAGCGAAAGGGGCGTCTCGCGCCGTCGTGCACCCGGCCTCCCGCCGCGAGCACGAGCGCCACGCCGGCGGCGACGTCCCACTCATGCTTCGGGCCCAGGCTGAAGGTCCCATCCGCCTCGCCCGCGGCGACCAGCGCGAGCTTGTACGCGATGGACCCTACGGCCCGGACTTCCAGAACGCCCTCGAACGGCTCGAACTCGCCGCGCTTCATCTCCGACCGGCTGCCCAGCACCACGAGCCGTTCCCCCCGCTCGCGCGAACACCGAATCGGTTGGCCATTCCGCCAGGCGCCCACGCCGGCCGCGCCAAGAAACAGCTCGCCCGTCGCGGGGTTGACCACCGCCCCCGCCACCGGCTCGCCGTCCTGCGCAAGAGCCACCGAGATAGCGTACTCGGGAATGCGGCGGACGAACTCGCGCGTGCCGTCGATGGGATCGACAATCCACACCCACCGCTTGTCAAGGCGATCCGGCCTGTCCTTCGTCTCCTCCGACAGCCACCCCGCCTCCGGAAGAAGGGCGGTGAGCCGCTCTTTTAAAAACGCGTCGCAGGCGAGATCGGCCGTGGTGACCGGATCTCGCCGCGCCTCCGGATTCTTGAATTGGGTGTCGAATCCCCGCCTTGCGATATCCTCCACCAGCCGGGCCGCCTGCTGAACAATCTCACCCAGGCCGTCGAGCCATGCCTGATCCATGCGCCCCTCCGACTCTTTGGGCACGTCGGCCCGAATGAACATCCGCCTTCCATTATACAGGCGGTGTAAAGCCCAGGGGCGCACACCGGCAAGCGCCTCACGCCCGGCCGGTGACGAATGCGCGCGACGCCTCCCAAAGGCCGTTCAGATAGGTCAGGCCGAGGGCGCGATCGTACAGGCCGTAGCCCGGAATGCCCGTTTCGCCCCAGATCATGCGCCCATGGTCAGGCCTCGCGGGCCCGCGGTAGTCGAGCTTCGCGAGAATGGCCACCAGTTCCGCCATGTCGATCGATCCGTCCCGCGACAGATGTCCCGACTCGTAGAACGACTTCTCGCCAATGCGGCGAACATTGCGCAGGTGGACAAAGTGCAGGCGGTTTCGCTCGCCGAGATCGCGCAGTATGGCGGGCAAATCGTTCTCCGCCGATGCCCCGAGCGATCCGGAGCAGAAGCACACGCCGTTTGCGGGCGAATCGCAGAGCTCGAACATGCGGAGAAACGACGCATGCCGTCCGATGATGCGCGGAATGCCGACGACGGGCCAGGGCGGATCGTCCGGATGGATGGCCAGGCGAATGCCGACCTCTTCGGCGACGGGCGCCACAGCGCGCAGAAAGTAGGCGAGGCTGTCCCACAATCCCTCATCGCCCCGCTCCCGGTACTCGTCCCGCAGGCGGCGCAATTTATCGCCGTCCTCGTCGAGGTTCCACACGGGCAGCTTCACGCGGCCGGAGAGGAGCGCCTCCTCATCGACCTCGTCGTGGAAGTAAGCGAGCGCGTTCGATCCGTCCGGCAAAGGGTACGCGAGCGACGTGCGCATCCAGTCGAAGAGAGGCATGAAGTTGTAACAGACCGTGTCGATCCCGGCCTTCGCTAGCCGCCTGAGCGTCTCCTGGTACGCTTCGATGTACTTGTCGCGCGTTTGGCGCCCGAGCTTGATGTCCTCGTGCACCGGCACGCTTTCAATGACAGTCAGGCGAAATCCGCGCGACTCGACCTGCCGCACGAGCTCGCGGATCTCATCCTCCGGCCAGACCTGGCCCGGCGGCACGTGATAGAGCGCAGACACGATGCCGACGCATCCAGGAATTTGGCGGATCTTGTCGAGCGTGACGGGATCGTCCGGCCCATACCAGCGAAACGACAGTTGCATGTGGGTGCCCTCCCTTCATCCGCGCACGAGCCGCGCCAGCCGTTCTGCGCGCTTCGCGATGGACGCGTAGTCCCGGGCTTCGAGATCCGCCTTTGGAAAGAGCGAACTGCCGACGCCCACCGCGACTGCGCCCGCGTCCAGGAAGGCGCGCGCGTTGTCCTCACGCACGCCGCCGGTGACCATGGCCTTCAGGTCCTTGAAGGGCCCGCGGAGATCGCGCAGGTACGAGGGCCCCACGAGGCTGCCGGGAAAGATCTTGACCGCTTGCGCCCCCTGGCTGAGGGCGGCGGCGATTTCCGTCGGCGTAAGCACGCCCGGCACCATGGGGACGCCGAGATCCTTTGCGGCCCGCATCAGATCCGGATCCAGGTGCGGCGAGACAAAGAATGTGGCGCCCGCCTCCTTCGCGGCGAGCATCTGATCGCGGGTGAACACGGTGCCCGCGCCGAGAAGGACGCGATCGCCCAAGGCCTCGCGCGTCCTGCGGATGAGTTCCGCCCCCTCCGGCGCGTCCATGGTCACCTCGATGGCGCGCACACCGCCTTGGACGAGCGCCCGTACCACGTCCAGAAACGTGTCGGCGGGCAGCCGCCGCAACACCGCCACAACCTTCTCCTGGTCCAGCATCGATACCACGTTCATCGCTCCACGCCTCCCTGGCCCTCGAGATACGACATGGCCTCTCGCCAAGTTGGATAGCCTTGAGAATCGCCCTCGGCGGTCACCGCGCACGCACCGACGAGCGCCGCCAGCTTCAGCGCATCCTCGGTGTTCCAGCCCTTCATCCGCCCCGCGATGAATCCCGCGTTGAATCCGTCCCCCGCGCCGACCGTGTCCACCACGTTCGAGACGGGCCACGCGGGAACCTGAAGCGCGCCGCCTTCCGACAGCCATTCCGCACCATCCGCGCCCCGCTTGACAATGACGCCTTCGCCGCGGAAGCCGAGTCCCTGGATGGCCGCCCAGACCTCCTGAGCGCGCGCCGTGCCGAGGAGCATCTCCGCCTCGGTGTCGCCGAGAAAGAGCCACGTGGCCTTCGGCGCCATGTGTTCAAGCAGCGCGCGCCACGCGTCCTCCGGCGCCAGCTTCAGCCGAACGTTAATGTCGAAGGAAACCGTTGCGCCCACCCGGACGGCCGCCGCCACGAGCGCGTCGCTCGCCCGCCGCGCCGCTTCGCCGATCATCCACGTGATGCCCGTGCCGTGCACCCACGCGATCTCGCCCGCGTGAAGGGCTTCCTCGGCGAGATCGGTCGAGAAGCCCTCCTGGGCCATGGCAGACTGGTTTCGGTAGTAGAACACCTCCGTCCGCCCATCGAGGCCCGACCATTGCTTGAAGTAAATCCCCGTCGAAAACCGGTGGGACGCTGTGACCAGCCGATCCTCGACGCCTTCCTCACGCAGCGCGCGGCGAATCTGTTCGCCGAAGGGATCGTCCCCCACTTTGGCCAGATACGAAACGGGAACGCCCAATCGCGCCAGCCCCACGGCCGTGTTCAGCTCGGCGCCGGCGCAATCGGTGTGAAAGCGGCGAACGTGATACAGCTTTCCTGCCCGCTCGGGCACACAGACGACGAGCGGTTCGCCGAAGGTGAGCACCCGCAGGGTGCGCGTTCGATCTTCCGTCATCTCGCCCCTCCTCGCATTCATCGCTGGTTCTTGTCGCGCAGGTCTTCTGGTACACCGAGGACAGACCGCACTTGCGCTGCGAACCTCGGTGAAATCCGAACCTCCGAGCGGCTCATGCCTGATCTTGTATACTTGTGTGTTAGAAGGTGTGAAAGAATGAGGGCGAGATCGCCCACACAGGCATTGTAGCATGAAAACGGTGAAGCAGCGCGCCCTGATGTAGCGGGCGCAGGGCCGCGCCAAGTGGGGCAGCGGGCTTCAGGCTAGGAGCGCCGCATGAGCGCCCCTTACGAAGCGGCCCCGCTGCCTAGTCGCGACCGCGCGCCTGTGTACGCCCCACCAACCATGCGCGCACGGCGTTTTCCGCGGCGGCCGCGAGCAGCTGCTTGGCGTTTCCCATGGCTTCGTCCAGCGAGATGGGTCCAGGCGCGCTGGAAAAGAGCGCGGAGACGCCGAGAGCATACAAGCGCTCAGCACCCGGGTCCACGGCCCCCGAGATGCAGAACACCGGAACGCCGTGCGCCTTCGCGCGCCTTGCCACACCCGCGACCGCCTTGCCGTACGCCGTCTGCTCTTCCGTGCGGCCTTCGCCCGTGAGGACGAGGCTTGCACCCTGCAGATGCTCATCAAATCGGATTGCATCGAGGACGAACTCGATCCCGGAAATTCGGCTGGCGCCAAGCAAGTAGAGCGCAAAGCCGAGCCCTCCGGCCGCGCCTGCGCCTGGCAGTCGTGAGGCGCTGCGACCGAAGGCGGCTTCGCACCGCGCCGCCATATGGCCGAGCGCCATGTCCAGTCGCGGCACGTCGTCAGGACCGACGCCCTTCTGCGGGCCGAAGACGTGCGTGGCACCGTTCGGGCCGAGAAGTGGATTTTCCACGTCGCACAGGGCGATAAGCTTTACGGCTTGCAGGCGCGGATCGAGCTGGGTCGCGTCCACCCGGGCGATGCGGTGAAACGCGGCCGGCACGGGCTCCACGTCCAGTCCTGCGTCGTCGACGAACCGGACGCCCAATGCGGCGAGCAAGCCGGCGCCGGCGTCATTGGTGCCGGACCCGCCGAGCGCGACGGCGATGCGCCAGTGGCCGAGATCGAGCGCGCGGCGGATCAACTCGCCCACGCCGAAGGTGTTGCGATGCCAGATGTCCCGGCCGGATCGCATCGCTTCCGGGAGCCCCACGGCCTCCGCACACTCGATCACGGCTGTACCGTCCGACAGAACGAGGAAGCGCGCGCGCTTGCGCGAGCCCCCGGCTGTGATGACGTCAGCCGGGGCGAAAGCTGCCCCGGTCGCTGCCGCGATGGCATCGAGCGTGCCCTCGCCGCCGTCGGCGATGGAGAGAAGCGACAACTGCGCGGATGGACACGCGCGGCGCACGCCTTCGGCCATCGCCATGGCGGCTTCGGCCGCGGACAGCGAGCCCTTGAAAGAGTCGGGGGCGAGGAGGATGTGGAGGTTTCTCCGCACCCCGGAGATAGGAGTGACATCTGTCACGTCACGGCCCCCTTGCTTCTGGAGCGTCTAGAAACGTTTCGGCTTTGGCCCGCCCTTCATACGCTGCGAATGTGATGAAAACGGCTGAGACTGCGGCTTTCGCTCCCACTCGACTCGCTCCGGATCCAAGTCGGGGCGGAATCTCTTCAACTTCAATTCCATCGTTCCTCCGATTTCAGGCGCCATTTGTGGGGTCACACTGCTCGCAACGCCGTACAGGCGAGGCGGATTCACCGTCTCAAACCATATGCCCTGTTTTCCTTCGGGTGGATCAATTCGCCTCACAAGCAGGATATCCCCCTGACGAGGCACGGGCGGTTCCGATTCGCCCGCGACAAACGCCGGCTGCTTTCCCTTCGCCCGCCCAAGACCGCTCGACTTTTTGCCGCCAACGCCCCAGAAGGACAGCGCCTCCATCAGCCGATCCCACGACCATGCCAGCCATTCCTCCGCCTTCGGATCTTCGCAGTCCATGCCGAGCCGAAACAGGAACGTCGGTCGGTCCAGGCTCAGGTAATAAATCGGGATGGGATCGTCCATCCCGTGGGGCGTGTCCTGCCCACGGTAGTAAGAGGGGTAATGAACCGTCATGACGTCAAGGCGCAAACTGCCCAACGCCTCGGGCTTGATGAGCGCGTCGTAGAAAATCAGCGCACCTCGCTCCCTCGCCTCGTCCGCCGCACCCTCGGAGACCGTTCCGAAGAGAAAACGATGCGCCTCCCCTCCGCGTAGAAACGGAGAATGCTTCTTGCCAACCACTTCATGCACAAAATGAGAGACGAGACCCTTCAGTGTGCTGGCGGGGATATAGGGGACGCCGTACACGGGATGAAACGCTAAACCGACTTCGTAGACGGACGCACGGCCCAAGCCCACAGCCAGTCGTTCCGCAAATTCGATCTCGCCGCTCCGATGACGGACATTCCCCACGCCCAAAACCTGTGTCGCCCTCTGATAGATCCTTGGGTACCAATCCCCGTCTTTGGCAGCGCCGCAGGCATCGGCAATTTTACCATAAACCTTGGCAAGCATACTTTCCTTGGCTTCGTCACTTACCCTGACGATGGTCGTGTTCTGGAACGCATCTACAAAGCCATAGCGGTAGAACACGAGGCCGGGATTGTCGATCTTAGAACCAGCTTCCTTCCACATGTACGACTCCGCCAAGGGCCCACGAATGCCAACATCACGCATGAGGCTCCTCCTCATCGCCAAACTGGATTTCGACCATCCGCTTCAGCCAGGAGGCCGCCTCAAGAGCGAGGCGCGACACCAGGAGATACTGGTTCACTTGCATTCTTGTAAGTTCATGGGTTGTAAGTTGATTCAAATCGGTTACCGGAGCCAAAAGGCGGGACAAATGCTCGAGCACAAGGCCATGTGCCGTCTCCCTGCCCCGGCGAGATCGACTTTCAAGATAGGCGATGGTCTCAAAGACGCCTGATTGATGCAACAGCGCCGGCAATCCGCGCACGAGCGACGAATATTCGGACTTGACCTTGTTGACGTCGTCGCTGAGGACAAGCTCTTTGGCGGTCCGGAGAAACTGAACAGCGCGTGGCTCGACCGAAGACACCACGTCCACCTCAATCCACCGCCTTTCGCGGCCCGAAGATGAGGGCCGATTGCCCACAACCCGTCGTTGCATTTCCGCCGATTTGGATCAGCGTGCGCCCTTCAAACCTCGAACCTGCACGATCGACTTCATCCGGCGAGGCACCCTCCAGCGCGAGGATCCCTGCGAGCAGCGTCTCGGGCGGCAGTGCCTCTTCGTACCAGAGCGCACCTTCGGCGACCGTTCCGTTATCCCCCATGCGAACATGCGCATCCACCTGAGTACCTTGCTCCGAGAACAGCTGAAACAGTTGGTCATGAACGACCACAAACCGGTCCACAAAACCTTGGCGCCACGCCTCGTCCTCAAAAATGATCTCTGCAAGGCGGTTCGCGATGGACGTCGTGACCTCACAGCTTTCCGTATCCAAGCAAAAGTCCAACAGGTACGCCACTCGACGATCGCGCGAATGAAACGCAAACCCGATCTTGGAGCTGTGGGTCACGAGCGCTGTGTGAACATCGATCTCGCGATCAGGCGAAGGAAGTTCAAGACCCGTCAGCGCCATGTCTCGAACCAATCGCTTCAACACGAGCGGACAGGTCACATAGGCGTACGTTCCAAACAAGCTCGCCACGGGCAAACACACGAGACGAGCGTCGGTAAAGGTCGCAAGCCCAGCCCGGTCCTGCGTCCCAAATACACGTTCCACATCGTCGAGCCTCCGGCGTTCCCACTCGTCGCGCAACACACCTTTCACGGAGGTTCCTGGCACATACGGCCATCCCGTCACTTTTTCCCGGACGACCGGAAGATCGACGAATCCCGTTCCTTGCCCAGCCCCCACGTGGATGGGCGAATAGCCGTAAATCCAGTATGAGCGAATGACCATCACAGTACATCCTCCCCCCACGACCAGCGGCCTGCAGCAACCGTGCCAAATCCATCGCGCGCGTCCTGCGGGTCATCCGCCACGGTCGACCACCACAAGTCGAGCGGACGAATAGTACGCTCTGCATCCTCCTCCAACACAGTGAAGAAATACACACTACCAGCAGGCACACATTTGCGCATCGCTTTCGGCCCGCGAGGCTCTGCCAGACTCCATCCAGAGACTGGGACATATCGGGAAACGATCGCCGTTTCCAGGCGAACGCGTAGATGTGTTCCGGGCAGTTCCCCCTCCATGCGTTGGTCAAGCCATTGAGGCAACCATCCATTCCGAAAGGGACATGGCGTGAGCAATACAAGGCGCAGCAAGTCGCCACGGCGATATGGTTCGGTGAGCGCCTGACTCATGGTCCACGCACTCGGCGTTGCGCGATTTGCGGGGCTCCATAGGACGCGGGCGAGCCCACGCTCCCCTCCGATGTGTCCTGGAATTTCTGTTCCAGACGGGATTGCATCTTCCAATGCATCCGGCAATGTCACCCAACAGGCGAGCGTCTCATCCTCGCGAAGCCGCAGTCCCGACGTCGAGAACAATCCCCCTGTCTTGCGCTGACCTCCCTCCATCTGCACGTGCGTGCGCCACTCCAATGCTGGGCTTGATCGGAAATGCCGACAACTCGCATCCTTGGAATGACTCGTGTCTTCTGCGCCAAAGAGGTAGGACGTGAGGGCTACCATCGGATCTGCGGTGGTTGCCTCGAATACGCGCGATCCGGCGTGATCGAACGTGATCCATCGAAGATAAGCCTCGAGTGACCAGAAGGCTGGCGGAGCAAGCGGCTTGTCCGCACCTGGCGGACTCGCAAAGGCGCGGATACCGCCTAGATCCGTTCCCGCGTCGTCCCCAATCCTCTGGGGAACCAAAGCTCCGACTTTGATCCGGTCTTCCACCTTTGCCATCCACACGTCGCGCGGCGCCGGCAGAAACACCTCATGAACTCCGGTGTCGCGCATAACGGCAAGTACGGGCCCCTGTACGGAGATTTGCTTGAGGATCTCAATGCGTTCCTCCGAGAATGCAGGCCCACCTCTCGCCGTCAACGAACCCACCAACGTACGAACCGCCCCCGCTGTCGTCGGCGGAAGTGGCCACGGAAGCGAGCGCAATGTGCGATTCTCTCCGCCGAAAGGCCGTCCGTCCCGAACCACCACGCGGTTGAAGGGATGAAACAACATCCACCCGGTCTTCACGTCTCCACCTCCTCGCGAGCGCCGTCCCCGAGGCTCCGCCACACGTCAGGTTCTGTGTGACCCGCCAACCAGTGACCCAGCTTTAGCCAAGCAGCGCAATCCACCAGAGCAGCGGTAGCTGCCCTACCGCCGAACGCCTGCCGAGCGCGGAGACGGGAGCGAAACAGGGACTCGATGTCCTCAATGACCGCGTCGGCAAGTCGACCCTCACCAGCCACCGTGCGCCGAGAGAGCGCTCGCCGAAGTTCTCCGGCCACGATGTCCTCGTCGGCGGCTCCCCCATACAGGCGGACAATCTCCTCAAGCACGTATCCTGTGCCATGCGCCACCTCCGACCGCTGATGCCACGCCGCCAACCGCTTGATGCGTGGTACGGGATCGTCGTCCCATCGGGACCGAACACGGATGGGATCTCCACCCGAGCGAGTTTGCACAAGCACACAGAGACCATTCCGGTCAGGCTCCTTCGCCTCGCGCTCCGCCTGTTGGGCGAGCTGACGAAGGACACCCAGGTCTTCTCTGCAGTATCCGATGGCGATGCCGACAGATAAGGAAGGCTTGTCCTTCGTCACTTTGGACGCCACCATCGCTTCGAAAAGCTTCCGCAGCTCGTCTGCGGCTTGCAGACACGTTTCGATGGGCAGGAACGCGAACACATCGTCTCCGCCCGCGTAGACTGGAATCCCCCGGTGTTTGACGATCACGTCCTGCGCGCTCTGCGCAAATTTCGACACACTGGCGCTGAATGCCGAATGCTCCGCGGCGCTTTTCATTCGGTCGATTTGCACACCCATGCGATCTCCATCTGCCATCAGCACGGCGAGGTAGGGATGAGGCGAACGTCCCCTCATGTCTCGCAGGCGAGTCACCTCTCGTTTCAACGAGCTCGCTACGTCTGGATGGCTGTTCTCCAACTGTCGAAACTCTTCCTGCTCAAAGAATCCTTCCAAGAGGACCTTGCCGTCATAAGGGAATTGCTGATAATCCGATGGCACGAACGCCTCGAGTGTATCGAGGTCTCGCGTGCGCGATACCACATCCGATTCGGGTGCCTCGGCCAAGATTCGGTCCAGCACCGTACAAACCTGGCCGAGTTGCGTTCGAAAACGGTCATCGGACAGCCCCGCCTGAATCCAGCTATCCACAGCCACACGCACGACCGACGGGTACGAACGCCGCACGCTCACGCGCTTGATGAGCCCCATCGCGTCCAGCGCTTCGCTCGGTCGAATCCCCATCCTTCGCAGCTCACGTTCGATCGACGAGCCATTTGTAGGGATACGCAGGACAGATTCTCGCGCTCCGTCCAAGCTGGACTTAGGTACGCGCGCCCCTTCATTGGGATCAAAGTTACGGAGTTGCTTACGCGCAGCCAGGATCCCTTCGACGCGCCTTCGCTCGCGATCGTATGTACCCGTCATCGGTACCCATGCTGCGTAGAATTCGAGAAAGTCGTCTACCTGACGGAAAAAGAGCACTTCGTCGATCACGTCATGGCGGGGCGAAACCCATTCTCGCAGCGCTTGAATCGTATCTTTGGCGATTTCACGAAGATACGCGATAGCAGCTTCACGAGCCCGCTCGACGACAGGCGCCACTGACTCTCCTTCGAACATTGCCAGGATTTTATTGGCCACCGCCTGAGGGCCCTGCAAGCTGTTCACATGGGGGAAGATGAGCGTGGCACCATCATCCACAAGGCTTCTTGCGACGCACTTGGACACTTCGGAAAGGAAATACGAGCCGAACCAAAGATCTCTCGTACGGCGAGCCGCCTGGACAAAGTCCTGAACGGGCCCGAGTGTGATGGAAACGAGGTAAGTCTGCAACGGCACCACGTCCTTCAGGTAGCATGAGAGCGATAGACGTCTTCAAAGCCACTTTGGCGCACATACCGAAGGAAGTCGGCTACGACATCTTTTGCTTCCTCAAACTTTGCTTCGCGTTCTTCCATCGCTCGAAAGCGATCCTCGATTTGCGGGAGCGCAGCAGCCCAACAGACGGGAATCTCCAACTCGCCCACCTTCAGAGATAGCGAGACAAAGGGATGATCTTGGTCCACCGGTCGAGGTGCTTCCAGCCATATACACATCGGATACACGAATTCCCCAATTTGCACAGGCCTTAGAATAAACGGACTCGGGAGGCGACCCACGAGAGCATTCGCACAATTCTGCGGGCGCAACTGACTATCGGGCGCGTCTCCTCCCTTGAAATGAAAGACAATTGGCAAGCCGAGAACAGCCCGGGGAAACCGCATTGCAACCCGCTTCACTTCGCCCTTTGCGCGATGGATCGCACGGATGACGTCTGCTTCGGGCCAACGCGTCTTGCCGAACCTTGAGTTCGCACCTCTAGTTTTGGTCGCCCCATCTTTCGTTTTTTTCGATTGTCGATAGGAGCGCAACGGTTCAAGGCAGGCTTCCCAAGCACTCCACGTACCTCGAGAATCCCTTTTCTCACTTTTCATCTTAAGGAGAACTGCCTGGATCTTCGGGAATCCGTCTGGCTGTGGGTAGAGATGATCGCATAGTTCTTGCAAACCAGTTGGCGAACTCCTCAATCCCTCCGCGGAGCCTGTCATATCATTCAAGGCTAGAGCTCCGAATCCACGGCGCCAGCGCATTCCGATTCCGCCGAAATGAATCCACCGCCAGAGCGCCTCGCGAATCTCTTGAGCCACCTGATTCTTGACCTCGTCCCTCAAGTCGCGCACCCACGGATTCCAAAGTACCCGGACTTGGAACGATCCCATACCGACTTCAGCGCATGCGTTCGAAGACTCGCGTTTCTGGTGCTGCAATGGGAACGCGGCATAGCTAATTGGCGATATCCCTTTCGGCAGCGAGTTCATGTCCATAACGGACGCAATGCTTTGAAGGACCTCTTTGGGAGGCTGGTGCCGTACACGGTGCCATTTCCTAACTTGCACCTCCACGGAAACCAATCCAGCTTTACTCGAACTTCCCCAAATCGCAGCTTCTCGCATGCGCAGCCGTGCTGCTCCATCAGGCCGAACGTACTGGAGCGAGCGCTTGCGAGCCTCCTCCTGGAGCTGCTTATCAATCCACTGGTCCAACGGACCCGTTTGCGACACAGTTCGCCACCAAAATCGAAGGTGTCCCCTCACTGTCTCTCCGCGAACTGGATGACATGCATCGGCCTTCTGGGAATGGACGCCCGCGCCAATCACGGGCGTAAGTGTTGTGATGCAGGCGCCTGTAAGAATCTCCAGATGTCCGGCGACGCTAGGAAGCTCCACATCGGGCACCTTACTCATGCGCAATCTCCTCTCGGGCTTCCGTCCACTGAACCAGTCGCTCCATGGACTGTTCGAGTTTGGCGCGGAACTTTTGCTCGCGCGTTTGCTTCCGATCTCTTTGAAAGAAGCCGTGGTGCAGTTGATTCCTCATATTCGAAATCTCCGAGATGTCTTGAGAGAACTCCGTGAGAAAAGCACGTGCCGGGAGAGGGATGGACGCTTTGAACTCGCGGCCCACATCTTCTTCCGGTGTCTCCTCCCTCCATCCCTCTTGGCTTCGCGCCTCGCGCAACAACGCCTCGCGATATTCTCTGTCGAACACGTCTACCCCGGCCAATTGGCACGCGTACGTGGCATACAACTCTCGCATCGTCGTGTACGCCTGATGAAACATCCCGCGGTCTAGGTACCAGCGGACCATCGCGAGCATGAGAGGCAACCATTCCGTTTCGCACAACGGCTCGATTTGATCCCGCACCTGCCGCAGGATTCTGAGCAACGGATAGAAGCTGGCTGTACCCTCCTCAAGCTCCGCGACGAGGCGCTCACACTCATCCAAGGCATCGAGAGCCTGCGTGGCGGCAAGCGGTACCTCGTGATGCTTCGTAAGACGCATGGTTTCCCATAAAACATTCCATTTCGCTGCAAACGTCTGGAGCGGAGACAAGAAAGGAGCTTGAGCTCGGTCCTTCCTAGCAACGGAACTTTGAATTTCCCGTACCAGCCGCTCCACGCCGCTCGCGTCGGGCCCTTTCAGCGCACGATGCATCTCGAGAACCCACTGCTGAAGTTGCGCGAGCGCAGTCAAATCGAGGACGTCGCCGGTCTCGGCGGCGTAAAGGATGAGCTCCAACTTCACCCCCTGGACGACATGCGCGTAATGGAGCAAGGTGAGAACCAGCATGGGGAAATAACGAAAGGAGTGCGTCACGTCCACGGCGATGTGAAGTTCGGCATCCGGCCCGATGTCTTGTGAGGCTTTGTCCAGCCTGCGCACAAGTTCATCAAAATTCATCCAGACGCTTTGGTCGCGCGGCTCCTGGTCGAACCCCACCTCGTGAATGGGGATTCCCATGCGCTCGGCCTGGGCATAGAGTTGCTCGCGAAGCGGCGTCTCGCCTTCTTCGGGCGGTTTTACCCATAGCTCGCGTGCTCTCTGTGTCAGCACGACCCAAACCTCGTCAGGATGAAATGGGATCACGCCGCGCCGCATCCAATCGAGTGCCGTGAGCTGAAAATAACGATCATTTGAGACTTCGTCCCCCCAGCGATAGGGCACTTGACGGGGTGCATTTCCGCCGACGAACGTTAGATAGATGCGGTGTACTGTCACCGATGGTCCTCCTTGCTCATGAAATCGAATTGACGCCGGGAAGTGTCTGCACGATGTAATCACCCTGCTCACGCAAGATCTTCACACGCTTATAGACGATGTGGATGGGTTTGGGTTTTCGGAGTTGACGCTCGTACTCATCGTGGTCGGCAAACGCGCCGTAAATCCGCGGAACTAACCCCTTTTCATAAAAGATCCGAAACGGGTTATCTCCGTCATCGTAGACCAGGTGACCATTCTTCAACTCGGTCTTGTTCTCGCGCAATTGAGCATCTCCCGCAAATTTAAACGCAACGTCATTTAACTGCTTGTGCTTCGACAAGGCTTCTCGCGCCTCTCGGGTGATGTCCACCACAACAGCATTGCGCTCAAAAGCGAACAAGAGCAGGCTGCCTGTACCGTTCAGCGCACAGACCTCGTCGATCTCGTCGATGTAGCCGAGCTGAAGCAACTTTTGATAATCCTCTCGATCTTTCCAATCCGCCACACTCGCGCCGTGGCGCAATTGAGCAAATGCCTCGTAGTGCGCCGCTACCAAGCTCGTGTCCAACTCGACCGGCAGCGGATGCATCACGAGAATGGAAGAGCTTTGCTCATACTTGTAGATCAACGGCAATCGGTAAAGGAACGCCATCGCCGAAGTGTACGGTGTGATAGCCTTGTATCCCGAGGTGACGTTCACAAGCACCCTGGGATCGTTCGGGACATTCGTGCAATCCCATTCGACGATCCTTCGGATTCTTTCCAACAACGAGGGCAGTCCGCGCTGCAGAAACGCGGTGCTGTCATACGGATCCAGCCCGTCAATTCGGTCTTGGTTCTCATTGAAGATGCACTTGCCACCCATCTCCTCCGTGACCTGCTGGATGGCCTGTGCCGCGACGACCGCCGCCTCGGAACTTGGTGCAAGAAGATGATGCACGATCTCGTCTTTTTGATAAGCCGGCAACCTTTGCACCCCAGAACAGATGGACATCTCAACCGACATATTTGGATTGTTTTTTATTTTATTTACTAATTTTTGAATCTCTTTCTTGTTCTGCTTCTCCGGCGGGATATCCTTCCACACCGAAACGCCAACGATTGAAATCAGGCGACGCGTCTTCGACACGGTCGCTCACCCTCTTCCTTCCACGGTTCACCTGGTCGCAAATCCAAAATTCGACGAGAACAGACGAAAATCCTTCCTCTTGTCGACAACATTTTCTGATTTCGGCTCGTTCTGTAGCCCCATGAGATTCTCCTCCCGCTCCCGCGCTATAATGAAACCGTTACCGAATCGAGGTGAGGAGCATGAATCGCAACTGGCTTCGTATCCTCTCCATTGCCATTCCTGTGGCATGCCTCGTGGTCTCGGCCATCACGGCGCGCTGGGGCCTTCTGTTTCTCTGCATCACCCCGGCGTTTCTCCAGTGGGGCTTTGGCATCGGCGAGCGCAAGCGAAAACAGGGGGATGATCAACAAAACCCGCCCTGGGGCGGGTCATGAACGCCGATGTTTTCGTCTCGCTCGATCCGTCTCTGCACTTCTCCAGATCCAAAAGCCCAGCATCGCGAGGCTCAGAAGTTCGAACAAGGCTTGCATGATCCACACCTCGCAAGGAAAGGATGGCGCCCCGTGGGCAACCGGATCCCTCTGTTTTACGCCGTGACGGCGCTGTATTGGTTTTCCACCTACACGTACGTGCCGCTTTTGTCCCCATACATCATCGCCATCGGGGGCTCACTCAGCCTGGCGGGCATGGTGGTCGGCTCCTACGGTTTTTCGCAGATGCTCGTGCGGGTGCCCATCGGGGTCTGGTCGGACAAAATTCGAAGCCGCAAGCCGTTTGTCATCGCGGGCGGCGCCGTCGGCATGCTGTCGAGCCTCGGCTTCGCCGTCACACATTCGGTGCTTTGGGCCCTCATCTTCCGCCTGCTTGCGGGCATCGCGGCCGGCTGCTGGGTCGTCTTCACTGTGCTCTACGCGAGCTACCACCAGCCCCACGAGGCGCCGAAAGCCATGGGCATCCTCAGCTTCTACACGTCCGTCGGACAACTCGCGGCCTCCACCCTCGGCGGCGTGATCGCGCAACGCTTCGGCTGGCACGCAGCGTTTTGGCTCGGCGCCGCCGGTGGACTCGCGGCCACACTGCTCGCCTGCTTCGTCGTCGACAAGCCTCCCGAGCGCGATCACGGCGGCATCCGCGTCGCCGACATGCTCGCCGTCGGGCGGGATCGCATCGTGCTCGGCGTGTCGTTCCTCGCAGTTCTCGCGCAGGTCGTGACCTTTACCACCATGTTCGGCTTTACACCCGAACAAGCCACCCATCTCGGGGCGAATAAGGCCGATCTGAGCTGGCTCACCCTTGCAGCCACGCTCCCGAACGCTATCGCCTCGTACTTCAGCGGCAGCCTGTTCTCGCGCATGGTGGGCGAGCGGAACGTGGTGGCGAGCGGGTTTGCCATCGCGGCGCTCTTTACCGCGGCCATTCCGCTCTGCCACGCCCTGCCGCTCCTGTATGTGACCCAGGCCGTGAACGGGTTTGGCCAGGGGCTTTGCATGCCGGTGCTCATGGGCCTCGCCATCCGCCACATTGACGCGGGCCGCCGCGCCACCGCGATGGGATTCTACCAGGCCATCTACGCCGTCGGCATGTTTGGCGGCCCCGCCGTCGTCGGATGGCTGGGCGATCACGTCGGCCTCAGCCGCGGCTTCCTCGCCGTCGCCCTGACGAGCGCCTTCGCCTGCGCCCTCACCTACGCGCTCGCGCCCGGCCGGGCGGCACCTCACGTCGTCACGCGCTCCAGCTGATCGCGCAGCGTGTTCACGTCAATAAAGTGCATGCCCGCCACCATGCGCAGCTCCGACGCAATGAATCCGGCCGTCGACAGCACGATGAACTTTTTGCCGCGAGCCCGCAGGAGTTGCAGGGCCCGCTCGAAGTCGCCGTCCCCGCTCACGAGAATGGCCATGTCGTAATTCTCGATGGTGTTGAACATGTCGAGCACAATTTCAATGTCCAGATTGGCCTTCCTCGTGATGCTTCCATCTTCTTGCACGATCTCCTTAATCTCTTTCGTCACGATGGAATAGCCGCTGTACGCCAGCATGTCGAGGTACTTCTGCTCTCTGACGTCGCTCGGAGAACTTCTTCCTATATAGTAGAACGCGTCCACCAGTTCGCCCTTGCTCTTGGCCCACTCCAACAACTTCTGCGCGTCGATGGTCCACTTCAGCTTGTCTCGCTGCATGTAGTAGTAATTCGCGCCATCGACGAAGAGCGATACTCTCATCTCCCGATGACTCCTTTTCTCTGGTTGGCTCGGCGCTGCGAATCGCACCCAAACGTCACTCGCCTTGCGCGATCACGTCGGCATCGGTTCCATGGCAGAAGCAAACAACGTTTCGTGCACGGCGAGCAGCGACGCTCCGATGGCCACGGCGTGCTGACTGCCCACGCGCACCGGAATCTGCTTATTTTGCAAAAGCGCCCGGTGTTTGATGACGCGCTCCACCTCGGGCAGCACGAACGTGGCGGCGCGCGCGACACTCCCACCGAGGATGATTTCGTCGGGGTTGAGGAGGTTCAAGAGATTGGCAATCCCAAGCCCCAGATACTGCCCGAGCGAATGAAACGCGCGAATACACGCGCGGTTGTCGTTCTGAGCCTGCTCCAGCGCCTGCTCAAGCAGCGAGTCGCGCGGGTTGAGCGCGGCGACGTCGGCCCCGGCCTCGCGCAGATACCGCATCAGCCCTCGCTCCGAAGCGTACTCTTCCCAACAGCCGTAGCCGCCACACATGCACGCCGATCCCATCGGGTTGATGGTCATGTGTCCCGCCTCGCCAGCGATGCCGTCCCTCCCGCGATACAACTTTCCTTCGATGACGATCCCGGCCCCTATCCCAAGCCCCATGTTGACAAACACGAGGTTCTTGAGCTTCATCGCCTGCGCCATGTATTCGTTCCAAGCCCCGCAGTTGGCGTCGTTGTCGACAAACAGCGGAATCTCCACGCTGCGGCCGAGATCGGCGCGGATGTCCCATTCTCCCACAAACACGCTCGGAAGATAGTACAGTGCGCCGCTGCGGAAGTCGACCATGCCAGGAAACGCAAGGCAGGCGCCAAGAAGGCCGTACGGGCTCGGCGGCGCGGCGGCGATCGCCTTTTGGAGCTCCTCCTCAATGGCTTCAAGCAGCACGGCGCGCACGTCCGGCGCTTCGGCAAGCCCCAGCGTACGCACCTGGCGATAAACCGGTTCGCCGCGGATGTTACACACGACGGTCGTCATGTGCGACAGTTGGACATCCACCCCGATGGCATACGCCGCATTGGCGTTGAAGCGAAGGAGAATCGGCTTGCGGCCGCCGCTCGACGATCCGTAGCCTACCTCGAGCACGAGCTGCTCCGCGATGAGTTCATCCACGATATTGGACACCGTGGCCTTGTTCAGCCCGGTCATCTGTGAAATGTCGATGCGCGAGGTGGTCCGCAGATCGCGAATCAGCTTGAGGACCGTGGCGCGGTTCATTCGGCGCATCGCCGAAGCGTCGACGTTGGCGTGCAAACCTCGGTCACCCCTCGAATGGCGGCCCTATGCAGTCCCGAAGCGGACATGAGTCCGTCTATTGCAAAGCCCCGCGGAATGCCCTAGCATGAAGGTCATAGAATGCGAGAATGGCACGTTACGTATCAGTATACGCCGTCCGGCGGTTGAACAGAAGTGGGACGGAGGAGGAGCCCGCTTGACCCTGTTTCGCAAACTCGTCATCCTGTTCAGCGTCGTGATCCTCGGCACCCTTTCCGCCACGCTGACCATTGTCTATATTAAGAGCCGGCAGAGCATTATCGACCTATCGAAGGAGAAAGCGGTTTCCATCGTGCAGACGATCGACTCTGCGCTCCTCAGCGACGTCCCGGATTACCAGTTTGAGTCCGTGTTGCTGAATCTGAAGCGGCAGAACCCGGATCTCGTTTCGTTTGACATCTACAAACTGAACGACTTTCTGTACGACATCGCCTCCACCGATCCGCACCGCATCGGCAGCCAGGCGGCGCCTTCGAGCACGATTGCGCTGGGAGAGCGAAAGATTCTGACGTCCATCCAGGGTTCGACCATCGATCTCGTCGTGCCGCTGACGGGTTACGCGGGCATGCAGTACAGCGCCAACGTTCGTCTGTCCATCGCCTCCGATCTGGCTTCCCTGAAGGGCCTCCTGACCGACATCCTGGTGGCGGGTGGGTGCGCCTTGCTCGCGGCCGTGGCGTGCGCGTGGCTCTTTACCAGGCAGGTGCTATCGAAGCCGCTCCAGTCGATGATGGACGCGGCCAACGAGATCGCCGCAGGCAATTTCTCCGTGACCTTGGACGCGTCACGCCGCAAGGACGAACTCGGAAGCCTTGCGCGCGGCTTCGAACGCATGGCACGCAGTCTGCAGCAGCTGGTGTCGCAAATGGGCGAGACCGCCGAGGAGCTGTACAGCGACTTCAAGCAACTGATTGAAAACGGCGATTACACGGCCCACGGCGCGCTGCACATGGCGGACGTGCTGCAGCATGTGCGCGACGGGATCGAGCGGGTGATGGCCAATGTTCGCCAGTTGGACGGGCAGATGGCCGAAGCGGCCGCCCATGGCGAGACGGCTCGGCGGAACCGCGCCGCGGAGCCGGACTTCGAACCCATGCAACGGACGGTGAGCCGCCTCATGGAGGATCTGAACCAGGTGATGCGCGATCTCGACGGCCTCTCGACAACGGCGCGCGGACAGCTGTCGGCCGTTCAACAGGTGAACCGAACGGCGGGGCGGCTGAGCGAACGAGCGAGCGAACTGCACCAACTGATGGCGAGTTTCGAAGTGTAGGAGACGGAGGGGGATCGATGGCGCAGCGGAGATTGGGATGGGTGGCTGGGTGGAGTGCGCTGTGCTTAGGACTGGCGGGCTGCGGCGCGCCCATTCAGAGTGTAACACCCGCGCCTCGCCCTGTGTCCGAGACACAGGCGGACCGAGATGTTCAGATCTTCAGCTGGTGGACGGCGAAAGGCGAGACCAACGCGCTCAACGCCCTCATCTCCGTCTTTCGCGCCCGCTATCCGCGCGAGCACATCGTGAACGAAGCCGTGGCCGGGGGCGGCGGCGACAATGCCAAGGCTGTCCTCGCGAGCCGGATCACCGCGGGCGATCCGCCGGAGACCTTTCAGGTCCACGTCGGGCAAGAACTGATGGTCTGGGTGAAAGCCGGCAAGATGCAGCCGCTCGACGCCTTGTATCGCGAACTGGACCTCTACAAGGTGTTGCCCAAAGCCGTGATCGACGGCGTGACCTATGAAGGTCACGTGTATGCCGTTCCCATCGACGTGGAGCGGGGCAACGTGCTTTGGTACAACGCGCGCGTGCTGAACGAATACGGGCTGAAGCCGCCTCAGACGTTCGATCAGTTGCTCGCGGACTGCAAGGTCCTGAAGGCGCACGGCGTGACGCCCATCGCGTACGGCGATCGGGATCAGTTGGGATCCGTAATGCTGTGGGAAGACGTGTTGCTCGCCACCGCAGGCCCGCAGGTGTACAACGGCATCTGGAACGGATCCGTCCCCCTCACATCACCCGTCGTTCGCAGGGCCTCTGAAGATTTCCTGCAACTGTTGCCTTACACCAACGCCGATCACGCCCAGTTGTCCTGGGACGGCGCATGTGCGCTCGTCGCCTCGGGTCAGGCGGCCTTCGACGCGATGGGCGACTGGGCCAAAGCGTACTTCCTGGCCAGCGGCCTCCGAGAGAACAAGGACTTCGGATGGACGCCGTTTCCTGGGACGAGCGGCGATTTCGAATACGTCATCGACACGTTCGGCATGCCTAAAGGATCGAAGAATCCCCAAGGCGCGCTCGATTTCCTGCGCGTGGTGGCTTCGCGAGACGCGCAGAAACAATTTAATTTATGGAAGGGATCCATTCCACCTCGGATGGACGTCCCGTTGACGGGCTTCGACGCCTACAGCTTGGCGTCGGCCGCGGCGTTCCGCAAGGACGCGCTTGTCCCGAGCCTGGCCAACGGAGAGGCTGCCAATCCTGCGTTTGAGCAGGCGGCAGCCCAGGCCATCACGATGCTGATCAACACGGGCAATGTGAGTCAGTTCATGCAACTCCTCAAGCAGGCCGACCTGGCCAATCCGTTGCCGTGAAGCACCGAGGGCAAAGTCGCATCACCCCACGGGTACGCGGGATGTCTTCGCGCGGATGGGTGCATACGGACAGTCGTCCGTGTCGAGCGTGGCCCGCGTGAGCGCTTCGGCGTTCGCCCGCGCGACTTCCGGCGAGGTCACCCACGTCTTGTAGAAATCGAACGGGCACTCGCAGACGCCGCGATGGCCGTCTCCAGAATACAGGTAGCCGGCGTATCCTCGATGCAGCAGCTTGAACAGATGGTTTTGCGCCTGAGCGGTTCGCCGGAACTCGCGAATCTGCGAGATGGAGATCTCCGCATACTGGACGCCGTACTCCTCCGTCCCGCATTCTCCGAGTGTCCGGCCGTCGAAGCCGATGATGGCCGAATGGCCAAAGTAGGCGTAGACGCCGTCGAACCCGGTGGCGTTCGCGACGGCGACGTAACAGTTGTTCGCCCAGGCCATGGCCTTGGCCATGAGGATCTGTTGCTCTTTAGCGGGATACATGTAGCCCTGAGGCCGCACGATGAGTTCGGCCCCCTTCATGGCGCAGTCTCGCCAAATCTCGGGATAGTTTCCGTCGTCGCAGATGATGAGGCTGATCTTCAAGCCCTTGGGTCCCTCGGACACGAACGTTTCATGGCCCGGATACCAGGGCTCAACGGGCGTCCACGGCATGATTTTCCGATACTTCTGCACGATCTCGCCGCGATCGTTCACCAGAATGGCCGTGTTGTACGGCCACTTCCGAGGGTGTTCTTCGTGGCGCTCCCCCGTAACGGAAAACACACCCCACACGCCGTGCGCCCGGCATGCGTCACACAACACGTCGGTCTCCGGGCCGGGGATGGAAGCGGCCGTCTCAAACATCTCCTGCTCGTCGTACATGATGCCGTGCAGGCTGTATTCGGGAAAAACGACGAGATCGAGCCCTGGATAACCGAGCTTCAAACCCCCGATCATGTCGGCGATGTGCCTGGCGTTATCCAGCACCTCCTCTCGCGTGTGCAACCGGGGCATCTTGTAGTTCACGACCGCAATGCCAACGGTGTCTCGACTGCTCACGATGTCTCCATGCCGCATGATTCAGTCCCCCTCAGACCTCGTGATATCTTCACCCGTGCACGTGCCCCAACTGCCAGGGCCGCCCTGAGCTCGCCGCGGAGTGGCGATGGCCTGCATGCGCCCTGTGCGAAGGAGCACTGTCTCGAACGACGCACATGGGTTCCCCTGCCCCGCCAGACGGGCGCGCGCCGCGAACAGGCGATGGAGCGGCACCGACATAAAAGGATGTGAACTGGCGAAGAGCCATCATGCCGCAGTACGGACAGCGCGCGGCAGAGCGCGCCTCGTTCATGGGCAGGTCGCGATCGAACGTTCCGCAGGTTTCGCACGCGAAGCGGTAGGTCGGCATCCTGGGCTCATCCTTTCGGGCGAATGTCGCGGTCGAAGATGGCGGTGGGGATGGCGAGCGTACAGCAGGCGTTCGGGACGTCGACGATGCCGCTGATGCGCCCCTCGACGGGAGCCACGCCGAGCAACATGTAGGCCTGTTCGGCCGTGTAGCCGAAGCGCTGCAAGTATTCGATGGCATTGAGGCATGCGCGTCGGTAGGCCACGTGCGCATCCAAGTACAGCTGCTCACCGGTCCGCTCGTCCACTGACACACCCCAAACACCAAATATTCCGAAAATCTAGGTTCCATGGGCCCTGGCTCAAACACCGGGTTATGGACAATCCCGTATTTCGCCATGCCGCCTTTGATCACGTCGACGCTCAACTCGATCCAGCCGCTCATCTCGATGGCCCCACAAAACGTGATTTCGCCGTCGCCTTGGCAGAAGTGAAGATCGCCGACGGAAAGCTTGGCGCCCTTGACAAACACGGGGAAGTAAATCCGGCTCCCTTTGGACAGGTTCTTGATGTCGCAGTTGCCGCCGTTTTCGCGGGGCGGGACCGTGCGAGCGGCTTCCTTCGCGACGCGATCGAACTCGGCGCCGCGCAGCGTGCCGAGCACCGCACTTCGGGGATCCGGCAGATTGGCGAGCACAGGCACTCGATTCGGGTCCTTGGCCACGAGCTGCCGCTCGCGGGCGTTCCAGCGGTCCAAGAGTTCCGCCGACGGCGCCACGCCGATGAGCCCTGGATGAATCAGCGATGGGATGCGGACTCCCGGCACGTGGCGGCTCACCGCGTAAATCCCTTGAAACTCCCAGATAGACTTGAGCGCCTCTGGAAAATAGTCGACGAGAAACCCGCCGCCGTTCTCCCGCGCGAAAATGCCGTTAAAGCCCCATTCCGCGCCCGGAAGCGGCCCCATATCCAGCAAGTCCACCACCAGCAGGTCGCCTGGCTCGGCCCCATCCACGTAGATGGGCCCGCTCAGGACGTGCACTCTGCACAGGTCCACGTCGCGGATGTCGGACGGATCGTCGTTGTTTTGAATTTGCCCGTCGGTCCAATCCTTCATCTCGATGCGAAACACGTCACCGGGTTTGACATTGACGACCGCAGGAATGTCGGGGTGCCAACGGTTGTGCCCCGGGACCTCCTGCTGATCCATCGGTTTGGTCAGGTCGACGCGAAAGAGAACGTCCGACAATCTTACATTCACCCCACTCCATCGTGATAGTACAGCCTCATTATTGCTTTTCGAGCACACAGGATGTCAATGTAACTTACTTAACATTCACACATGATAACGTTTACTCCTTGATTAGCGTCAATTTGTATTACAAAAAAGGTTGCTTGAGCCCGTGGAGGCGTGATACGGTTCAAAACACAGACAATTTTGATTTCAGAGGAGTTTGGAGGGGTTTCGATGTCCGTACTGCAACCTGAACGCGGGCGGCCCACGCCCAAGCGCACCTTCAATCGCTGGGTGCAAAATCCGGTCCTCGAGGACTACGCGCTGCGGTACGCCCCCAAGTCGTTTCGCCGGTGGAGCGAGTGGACGGTCATGAACTCCGCGCTTGGCGGGATCGCCTACATGGCCGATTTCGCCATCGGCGGCTCGGTCGTCCTGGCGTACGGATTCGCGAATGCCGTCACCTCCATCTTGGTCGTTGCCGCCATCATCTTTCTGACAGGCATTCCGATTGCGTACTACTCCGCGAAGTACAACATCGATATGGATCTTCTCACGCGAGGCGCAGGCTTTGGATATTACGGGTCCACACTGACGTCCTTGGTGTACGCGTCGTTCACGTTTATCTACTTCTCACTCGAAGGATCCGTCATGGCCCAGGCACTCGAGGAATTTTTCCACATCCCGTTGCCCGTTGGCTACTTGATCTGTTCTTTGGTCATCATTCCGCTCGTGATGTTCGGCATGACCGCCCTCTCGAAGTTGCAGGTCATCACGCAACCCGTCTGGCTGGTGCTGATGCTCGGCCCGTTTGTCGCCATCGCGCTCCGGGACCCGTCGGCATTCAACCAATGGACACACTTTGGCGGCGCTTCGGCTTCGGGCAGCCACTTCAGTCCCATCGAGTTCGGACTCGCCGCGGGCGTCACCCTGTCCCTCATCGCGCAAATCGGCGAACAAGTGGACTATCTGCGTTTCATGCCAAACCTCACGCCGCAGAATCGCGGCAAGTGGTGGTTGGCCGTCGTGCTGGCGGGGCCCGGGTGGGTCATCCTGGGCGCCATCAAGCAGCTCGGTGGATCGCTTTTGGCTTCGTGGATTGCACCGACCATGGGGACAAAGGCCGCGGACGAACCTATCAACATGTACACACAGGCGTTCCACGTCGTGATTGGCAACAGCTACGCAGCCCTTGCGCTTGCGACATTCTTTGTTCTTCTATCGCAGATCAAAATCAATGTCACCAACGCGTACTCTGGATCACTGTCGTGGTCGAATTTCTTTTCCCGCATCTTCCACACGCATCCCGGGCGCGTGGTGTGGCTGTTCTTGAATGTCGGGATCGCCCTGGGGCTCATGGAGGCCGGCGTTTTCGGCTTCTTGAACACGGTGCTCGGATTCTACTCGAACCTCGCCGTCGCGTGGATTGGAGCCGTGGTGTCGGATCTCGTCATCAACAAGGGGTTGCTCAAGATCAGCCCCTCGTACATCGAGTTTAAGCGCGGCCACTTGTACAACTTCAATCCCGTCGGATTCGGTTCGATGATCATCGCGGCAGGCGTATCCATCGCAGCTTTCTTCGGCGCCTTCGGCCCCATCCTGCAGGCGTATTCGCCCTTTCTCTCGCTGGTCCTTGCGTTCGTGCTCGCGCCGATCATCGCGATCATCACTCGAGGCAAGTATTACATTGCGCGGGAAAACACCTTCGAGAAGTCGGATCGTCATCACGAAACCCATCGGCACGCCGAACTGCCAGGTGAATTCACCTGCGCGTGCTGCGGATTTGACTACGAAAAGATGGATATGCTCTATTGTCCCTTCCACAAAGCGCCCATCTGCTCCCTGTGTTGCAGCCTGGAGAGCGCGTGCCACGACATCTGCAAGGCCGGTCACGTGCACTGAGCATGGTCTCTCGCCAACATCAGCGGCAGCGGTCACCGTTGCCGCTTTTTCGTGCGCCGTCCATTCTGGACCTCAAAGCCCTCTCGAGAGGCAAACGAGAAAAAGCTTGTCTCCACTGCGCACATCTTGGCTATACTTAGGCTAAGCAAGGTCGATCTCGGACGCGAAGCCCGCAGGGAGGGATGACGAATGATGAAGAAGCCGTTTACCGCCGGGTCGTTTGCGATTATCTATATTTTGGTGGCCGCCATCATCATCACGGCACTGATGGTTCACCTGTCCACGCACCCGGGCATGGTGTTGACCGTGGTCGCGCTTCTGACCATCCTGCTTCTCGTCTATCGGATGCGCACAACGAGCGGTTTTACGCAGACAGTGCACGTCGCGCTGATTGTGCTCATCGCGGTCGTGAGCCTGTTCATCATCGGCCTTGGCAACGGTGGCACCCAACTGTGGTTCTCGACGATGTACGGCGTGTTCGATCTCCTGCTCATCCTCGTAGAGGTGGCGTTCCTGTCCTCGCGCGAGTACACCTGAGGTGCTCGCGCTCGGGCCAAGAGTGCGTTTGAGACGCCAAGTCTTCGCCGGTTCGTCTATTGACGAAATGGCAGGCCCGTCCTTAAGCTTGAGATGTCGCACGTTGTCTACAATTGTCGTGGTCGTGGGACCATCACATCTGTCGCAAAGCGGGTGCAAACGTTGAACTTCGAGAACCAAGGGCTCACACCGTGGCTCCGAATTATGCGAGACGGCGAAGGCTTGGATAGCGCAAGCACGGATAACATGACCATCACGCTGCTAGCGACGTACGATGGAGTCGAACTCATCTGGCACGAGTTGAAACAATTTGGTTTGATGGGGTTCAACCCCTCCTCTTCTGCCAAGGCCTTCGAAGGCATTGTCGTGCTCAAGGGCACTCTGCGAGTGAGTTGGTACGACCATACGGAACTCGTCGGGCCAGGTGCAACTATCGCTATGTCTCCAGTAGAGGATGCAGTATGTGTAATCGCTATGGAAGATACTGAATTCGTGTATATATCATCAATACCACTCTTCCAGGCATACAAGCAGTGGGTCGAATTGTTCCACAAAATGGCTACCGAAATTGCAGAGAAAGATGGATATACTGCATCTCATTGTGAGAGAATCCGAAAATACTCTGTTCTCACTGGGTGCGAATTGGATCTCCCCGCCCGTGATATGGTATCTCTCAGTTGTGGAGCTCTTTTCCATGATATCGGCAAGATTCGCATTCCTGACGAAATTCTTAGGAAACCTGGTAGACTAACACCTGAAGAATTTGATATTATGAAGATGCATACAATTTACGGGCGAGAAATGATGCAATCTCCGTTGCACCCATTTCTTCATGTAGGGAGTGTCGTAGCGGAGCAGCACCATGAAAGATATGATGGAAGTGGTTACCCCTACGGACTTAAAGGAGAAGACATTTATCTTCCCGCGGCGATAGTGGCCGTAGTAGATAGCTACGACGCAATGACGTCTGAGAGGCCTTATCAGCGACCGAAGTCGAAGCAGGAGGCTGTTGAGGAAATTCGAACATTGCGAGGTAAATTGTACGACCCACGCGTTGTAGACGCGTTTTTAAAGGTCGTAAACAAGTTTGACAGTTTGTGAGGAGGAGTGCATCATGCGGAAAATCAAACAACTGTTGGCGGTAGTCGCGTCGTTTGGTTTGTTTTTGGCTGCATCTCCGGCTGCAGCCAACGCTGCCGTAACTCATGGTACGGCGTCTAGTGTTGTTGTTAGAGATCCTTATCCTGGGTCCTGATGTCATCTGGTGTAATCCTTGCAGCACGCCCCTCCGGGCGTGCTTTTTCATTTCCCCGTTGCATTTCCCCGCCTTTTGCCGTCACAATACATCCACAACCAACTTTCTCCCGGACCCACATCACACCCACAAGGATGGGGAACCATGATGAACCTGGACCATCACGCCCATTTCATCAATCGCGAAGTGAGCTGGTTGCTTTTCAACGAGCGCGTGGCGTACGAAGCTTCTCGCAACGACAACCCGTTGTTCGAGCGGCTCCGTTTTCTCGCCATCTGCGCCTCCAACTTGGATGAGTTCTTCATGGTGCGCGTCGCAGGGCTCAAAGACCAGCTGAAGCTCGGCGTCGGACGCCCCGACAACAAGACCGGCATGACGGCTGCGCAGCAGCTGGCGGAGGTGGCCAACCGCGCCCACGCGCACGTCGGCCATTTGTACCGACTCTGGGCCAAAACGCTGCTTCCCGCGCTTCGCAAGGAGGGCATCGACTTCATCGGCCCCGATCAGCTGACGCAGACGCAGCGCGCACACCTCGAGGAGTATTACCATCATCACGTGTTCCCGGTGCTCACGCCACTGGCGGTTGACGCCAGTCATCCGTTTCCGCTGCTCGCCAACCGATCCCTCAACATCGCCGTCCTGCTCGAGCCCATCGCGGTTCGCCTGCCGCATGAATCGCCCCTGTTCGCCGTTGTCCAAGTGCCAAGCGTCCTGCCGCGCTACCTCGAATTGCCCACCCATGGGCGTAAGCGCGTCTTCGTCCTGCTCGAGGCCGTGATCGAGATGTTCATCGACACCCTGTTTCCCGGGCACACCGTGTTGGAACACGCGTGCTTCCGCATCACGCGGAACGCAGACATCACGGTGGACGAGGAAAGCGCGGAAGACCTGCTCGAGGAGATCGAACGAGAGGTCAAAAAGCGAAATCGGGGTGCCGCCGTGCGCTTGGAAGTGCAAAGTTCGATGTCGCCCGAACTCGTGGAGACGCTGCGCGACTGGCTGGAACTCGAAGCGGAAGACATCTACTCCATCGAGGGGCCGCTGGATCTGACCTTTCTCATGCGATTCTCGGCGTTGCCCGAGTACGCCCATCTGCGGTTCCCGCCCATCTCACCGCAGGTGCCCCCCGATTTCATCGGGGAAAACGGCCTGTTCGAGGCCATCGCCAAGCGGGACATTTTGCTGTTTCACCCCTACGAGTCGTTCGATCCCGTCGTTCACTTCATCCACCTGGCGGCCAACGATCCACAGGTCCTCGCCATCAAGCAGACCCTGTATCGCGTGAGCGGCAACTCGCCCATCGTCCACGCGCTCGCGCGGGCGGCGGAAAACGGCAAGCAGGTCACCGTGCTCGTCGAACTCAAGGCCCGCTTCGACGAAGAAAACAACATCGTATGGGCGAAGAAGTTGGAAGAGGCCGGCTGTCACGTGATCTACGGCCTCGTCGGTCTGAAGACGCACAGCAAGATCGCGCTTGTCGTCCGGCGAGAAGGCGAGCGCATCGTCCGCTACGTCCATCTCAGCACAGGCAACTACAACGACAACACCGCGCGTCTCTACACCGATCTCGGCATGTTCACCGCCCGCGAGGAGTTTGGCGAAGATGCCTCGCTGTTCTTCAACCACCTCACGGGTTTCGCCGATCCGCCCGCGTGGCGACGCATCGCGACGGCCCCGCACGGCCTGAAGGATGCATTTCTGCGCCTGATCCACCGCGAGATCGATCACGCCCGCGCCGGGCGCCCCGCGCGCATCATCGCCAAGATGAACGCGCTCACCGACAAGGACCTGATCCTCGCCCTGTTCGAGGCGTCGCGGGCAGGCGTCGAGATCGACCTGTTGATCCGCGGCATTTGTTGCCTGCGCCCCGGCATTGCCGGCGTCAGCGATCACATCCGCGTGTCGAGCATCGTGGGGCGGTTTCTCGAGCACAGCCGCATCTACTATTTTCTGAATGGCGGCGAGGAGGAGTTCTACCTGTCTAGCGCTGACTGGATGACGCGCAACATGGTGAGTCGGGTCGAAATCCTGTTTCCCGTGTTGCAGGATCATCTCAAGCAGCGCCTGAAACACATCCTCGAAGTCCAGCTCCAGGACAACGTCAACCGCTGGGTTCTCAACCCGAACGGCCAATACGAGAAGGTGGCGCCCAAGCCCGGCGAACCCAAGGTCGCGTCGCAAATGCAGTTTTACCTTGAGGCGTGCGGCGCGGCGGACGAAACCGCCAAGGCCATCGCCGAGTCGATGATCCCGCGGACTCCTCCGCGCCTCGTGCCGTGATCACGGGCGAACCCAGGTGTTCCACCGCTCGTTCCGCGTTCGGAGCATCTGTTCCACCTCGCCGATGGTCTCCGGCGAGAGCGCCTGCATTTTCTCGGCGATCTCGCCATCCATTCGCGCGAGATCCGCGAGCACCGCCTCCTGATCCGCTCGCCCGTGAAACACGTACTCATCCGGCGGCACGGGCGCCGACAGGGCGAGCGTCCTCAACGATTCCACTCGCCGGATGTAGGCCTCCAGCTCTTTGACCGCGGCCAACGCCTCAAGGTTCGGAAAGGGATCTTCGCGCGTCGGCTGCGGAAGCCGTTTGCGCAGCGAACCGAGCTCCTCGCGCAACTGCGCCAAATACGCTCCAAAGGCTCGATCCATGGCATTGTGAAACGCCACCATGCGCTCGCGCAGGCGAAAGCGAGGATCGCGCACATTGACGAACCAGGCGTTCATCCAGCCTGTGAGGATTTGGTTGACCGGGGTGCCAGGAGACACCGCGATCCCGTACCGCATGAGGTCGCTCATCGACAAGGCCCCCTTACCGCTTGCCTTCGAGCTGCGTGATGCGATCGGCCGCCACCTGCGGATTTCCAATGAAGAATGGCTCGCCGATGGCCATGTTGGGCGCGGACACGACGCCCTTTTGCGCCATGATCATGGCGGTGTAGTAGCGCACAGCGTCGAGCTCGGACAGTCCAAACGCCCGAAGGGCAATCAATTCCTTCATCCGCTCGTCGCGCGGGTACACGAGCGCCTTCACGTCGTTCAACGTGAGCCCGTACACGGCCAAAAACTCCTGGAGATGATCTTTCACCAGTTCCAAAATTTCAGGCATCCGTTCATTGACCCGCTCTAACTCCGTCAATTGCACAATCTTGTTGATGGACTGTTCGATGACCGGCCCGGCGTACCAATTGACCTCCTTCATGCTCACGTAGTGGCCGGACATCGGCATGTGCTGAACCAGTTTCAGGGCGTCCTCCTTGGTGTCGACATGGACGTAGCAGCTCACGTGATAGCCCATCTCCGCCATCTCTTTCGAATACGCCACGCCGGTGACCTCGAGAATCAGCTTCGCCCGATTGATGTAAATGACCTCGTATTGCCACGGGCTCTGGCCGCCGAAAAACGCCTGCTGGAACGCGCCGATAATGGGCCGATCCGGCGTCTGGATGACGTATTGACCCGTCTCGTACACGTTGAGAATCGCGCCGCGGGACTTCAGCACCGCAAAGTGGTTGGACTCCACGGTGAGCAGAGACCCGTTGAGAATGCTGTTATCGGGATAGTGGTACACCAATACGTCCGGACCCATGATCTCCTTGCCGTCGTTGGTCAAGGTGCTGATCACCTGGCGAATCTGCGGCATCTGACGTCCTCCCTCGGAGATTTCCATCCAACGTTTTCAATTCAATTCCTAATGATGTTAGACCCATCATACCGCTTGGCGGCTGAAATGGGAACACCATTTCGCGACACTGAAATTCCTTGCCCCGTGTCGTCGAAAGAGGGGTAAGATAAAAAGAAAAACGTTGGTGATGGCAGATGGAAATCTGGCAACGAAACCTCTTGGTCCTGTGGATGGGGACGCTGCTCACGTCCGCGAGCTACTCCATGGTCATCCCGTTTCTCCCCCTGTTTTTGCTCAACATCGGCGTGCACGAGCACACCGACATCTGGTCCGGCGCACTGTACAGCGCGGCGTTTGTCGCCGGCGCCATCGCGGCGCCCTATTGGGGCTCGCTCGGCGATCGATACGGTCAGAAGCCGATGATCGTCCGGGCGGGCTTTGTGCTGTTTGTGATCTACGGCCTGACGGCCTTTGTGCATCATCCATGGGAACTCCTGATTCTTCGCACGCTGCAGGGGTTGCTGTCCGGTTACATCCCGGGGTCCGTGGCCCTCGTGGGGAGCAATACGCCTGAGGACAAGGTGGGTTATGCGCTGTCGACCCTGTCCGCGGCCAGTTCCGCGGGCGGGATCGTCGGACCGCTCCTGGGCGGATCCATCGCGCGGCTGTTCGGCAACCGCGTGGCATTTGGCAGCGCTTCCGCGCTTGTGCTCATCTCGACCCTCCTGGCCCTCGCCTTCGTGCGCGAGGTGAACAAGAAGCGCGCCGCGTCCCGGCCTTCTGTGCGAAGCGCCATCGGCGGGGCCCTTCACAACAAGCCCCTCCTCACCGCGCTCGCGCTGAACATGGTCGTGTCGTTCTCCATCATGACCATCGAGCCGGTGTTGACACTGTACATCGCCGAGCTCGATCCGTCCGCGAGCGCCAAAAACGCTTCCTTTCTCGCGGGTCTCGTGTTTTCGCTGGCCGGGATCGCGAGCGTGGTCTTCGCGCCGATCTGGGGCAAGTACGCCGACCGCATCGGCTTCGCGCGGGTGCTCACCGTCGGACTGGCGGGTGGCGCCGTCTGGACGTTCATGCAGATCCCGTTCCACAACGTGATTGCCTTTGCGGTGGTCCGCTTCGTCTATGGCGCCTTTTTCTGCGCGGTGTACCCGGCCATCAACGGACTCATCGTCCGCTCGACGGAAGCCTCGTTCCGCGGCCGGGCTTTCGGGCTCAATCAGACGGCCAACCAGATCGGCAACACCGTCGGGCCGCTCGTCGGCGGCGCCATCGCGGACGCGATCAGCATTCACGGGGTCTTCTGGGTGACGGGCGCCCTCCTCGCCGGTGTGACGGCGGGGGCATACGCCCTCATGCGCCGACCGGGCCTCCTGCCGCGAAGCGAGCAGGCGACCCACACGCCGTCTCCGTGACGCCCGCGGCCTGACCGCCAGCTGGTCACGGCTCGCCTTGCTCCGTGGGCGCGGCTTCGTCGCCCGCGTGTCTGCGCGCGATTTGGAGGGCCTGGAGCACGGTGTCCATGTCCTTCTTCAGCGCTTCGTACTGGCGCTTCCAGTGGTCCTTTTCGGCTCGGACGCGATCGTAGCGCGTGTTGGCGGAGTCCAAGAGCGCCTCGAGTTCGATGCAGCGCTGGCGGAGATCGGCCAATTCGCGCGCCTCTTCACCGGTCTCGTCGACGATCTCGACCTGCTCGAGGTACCGAATGAGCGCACGCTTCGTGATGCGCTCTCGGCCCGCGGCGCGATCCACCGAGTCGTTGACCGCATCGACAATCTCGTCCGCGCCGGTCTGCGCAACCTGCGGCCCGGCCGGATGGGCGGCCGGAGCGCCCTCCTCCTGCGCCTTCGCCGCCAATCGCGTCCGCTGAAGCCCGGCGAGCGTCCGATGCAGCGTGGCAGTGGCCCAGTCCTGCGCAGACGCCTGAGCCTTTCCGTCTCCCGCCTGGTCTCCCGCCTTGTCGCCGCGCTGATCCTCGATGCGGGACAGCACGGCGCGGCGGCGCTTTTTCCACGCCTGTTGCAGCCGCGACTTCGTCTCCGAGACGCGCCGCGACCACGTGCCAAAGTTCGAACCGAACAGTTTTCCGAGCGGACTTCCATCCGCAGGCCGCTCTTCCACCACGTCCTCGAGCGCAAACTCGCCGCGCCGGACGGCATTCACCAGCGCGTACAGGCACGCCTCGTGATACGGACCGGCGAGATCGAAATGGCGGCACTCCTCGCAGACGAACTGGCCGAGTTTTTGCAGAAACTCGTCCGTCAGGCGCGCGGTCCGCGGGATGTGGTAGTAGACGCCGTCGTCGCGATCGTCCACCTCGAGCATGCGGCGATTGCCGAGGCGCAACGCCGCCAGTTCGGCCGCCGCCACGTTGATGACAGGGCCTTCGGTGTCCTCGATGACGAGATCGACCCGGCCATGCGCCTGCTTCTTGTCGCGCAGCGCCTGGTAGATGTGCATGAGGAGCACGTCTTCGGCTTCTTCCTCGGTGTCAGGCCAGTCCTTGAGGATGAAGCTGTCCGGATCCCGCTTGGCCTCGATGAACTCGCGGGCCTCCTGAACCGTCACTTCGTTTCCGTAATATGTATCATAGAGCGTGATGCCGTATCGGGCGGCGACCTCGAGCGCGTCCATTCCCTTCAGCGTCTTCACAAGCTTCCCCTCGCAATGACCCGAGGTCTTGCCTCGGTTTCTACATGGTTCGATCCTATCGGATTCTGTTCGACAGATAAAGCCATCGGGCCTGCGATTTTTTGGCGATGAAAAAAGCCCTGAGGTCAGGGCTCGTCGACGATATGGGCCGCGGCGCCATCAGGCGCTTGGTTGGGCCGCGCGCAATGCGCGCAACAGTTTGATGCGGCACTCCGGCTCAAGCCAAGGGATCTCCTCCATCACGTGCGCCAGGACCTGCATCTCATCCGCACAGGCAAACAGCTTTCCCTCGACCTGGCCATTGTCCCGGACGTGTCGAAACCATGCGTACCAGCGCCCGTCGCAGGCAATGACGCCCGCCACGGGCTCCCGCGCCCAGACGACTTCCCCTTCGCTCAGCAATTCGTCGATGGTCCGCTCGAAGTGATTGTGCGCGCGCTCCAGGATGTCCGGTCTGCCAAAGCAGTACGCCACCATCTGGTCCGCCAAGGTCAGCATCGCAATCGACTCCTTGCGCTTGAGATTGGAAGGTGGAAAGTCTCCAAAGACCAGCATACGCGCGGATTCTCGAATCATGATTGAAAGTGGGCGGCCCACATCGGGCCGCCTGCCTCATTGAACGTTCGGCGCCTGCGGCATGCCGGGCTGCGGCATCCCTCCGGGCATCTGGTACGAGTCGATCATCGTCTGCGTGGTGTTCTTCTGCAGCGTGGCGACCTGGTAGTCCCCTTTTTGATTCATGTAGGCGAACAGATCGTACGCCATGCGGTCACACAGCCCGGCGCTCGTCATGAGGAACGTGCGGAATTGCGGGTTGGCGCACTCGAGCGCGAACATGGTGCACATCATGGCGCCGAATTTGTGCAGGTTGAGCGCGACGGCGCAGATGGCGCGATCGGACGGGGCCTGCGCCTGCAGATTCGGCGCGGGATAGGTCGGGTGGCGAAGCCCGAGTTTCGGCTGCGCGTGCATCGCGATCTGATACCCCTGTCCGCTCATCGAGCTGTTGGTCTGCAGGACGCGCACGCCTTCCACGTAGTGCTGTTCCATGGCCTGCGCCTGACGCTCGAGCATCTGGCGAACCTGCGGATCCTGGGCGTGATGCGCCAGGAAGTTCAGCACCTCGGCGTTCGCGGACGTCGCCTGCAGCACCTCGTTCATCCCGATGATCTCGTGCGCGCCAAACGGCGCATTGGGCGCATTCTGTCCTTGCGCCTGCGATCCCGCCTGGGCGTTCGCCATCATGTTGCCCTGCATGTGGGGCATGTTCGGCTGTTGCTGCATCGCTCGACCTCCTACGGAGAGAGAATGGTGTCGTCATCCGTAGGTTGCGCAGGAAACGCAGGAATATGTGCCTCAGGGATGGAACGCTGCGCCGCTTCGTCACGAAATATCATATGATGAAAAGAAAGAGACTATGTTATGATAAAACTTGATCAAGGGAGGCCGAGGTGAGAACGGTGTACCCAAAGGAACGCCAGCGCGTGCTCTTGGAACTGCTCGCCCAACACGGTTTCGCCTCCTACCGCCAGTTGGCGGAGCGGCTCGGCGTCTCGGAAATCACCGTGCGGCGCGACATGAAAGCGCTCGAGGCGCAGGGACTGGTGGAGACCGCGTTTGGCGGCGGACAGGTGGCGCGCGCCGCACGCGAATTGCCATACACCGACAAACGCATCCTCCAGATCCCGGAGAAGATGGCCATCGCCAAAGCCGCGCTCCAGCAGATTGAATCCGGCATGACCATCGCCATCGCCGCGGGCACGACCACGTGGGTGCTGGCCCAGCATATCGCTGGCTTTCAAAATCTCACGTTCCTGACCAATTCCGTGAACGTCGCAACGGAGCTCAGCAAAAACGGCTACCGCGACATCTTTCTCACGGGCGGCCAGTTCCGAACGCCGAGCGACGCACTGGTGGGCCCTGTGGCAGAGCAGATGATCCGCCAATTCCGCGCGGACATCCTGTTCCTCGGCGCGAGCGGAATTCACGTCGATCACGGCCTCTCGACGCCCAATGTGCTCGAGGCGGCTGTGAACCGCGCGATGATGGAGCGCGCGGCGAGGATCGTGGTGCTTGCCGATCACACCAAGTGGGGCGTGGAATCGCTCATCCGTTTCGCGAAGCTTGGCGAGATCGACGCCCTCATCACGGACCGCCAGCCGGGCGAAGCCGAGGCGGCCGCCCTTGCCGAGCACGAAGTCGATCTCGTCGTCGCCGGCGCCACTCCGGCCGAATCCTCCACACGAGGTGATGACAGATGACCGAACTGCGATATAACCCGCTTCTGCGCGACTGGACCATGGTCGCTTCAAACCGCCACAAGCGGCCGAATCTGCCCAAGGACAACTGCCCGTTTTGCCCGGGCTCGGGCAAAGTGCCGGATGACTACGACGTCCTGGCGTATGACAACGACTTTCCAGCGCTGTCTCCCCATCCGCCCGAACCGGACGACGTGGCGACGGGACTTTACCGCGTCGAACCCGCTTACGGAAAATGCGAAGTCATTCTATACTCAAAGGAGCACACCACGACGCTGCCTGAACTGCCGGTGGCGCACATCCGCAAGCTGGTCGACCTGTGGACGGACCGTTTTCGCGATCTGGCCTCGAATCCACGTCATCAGTACGTGCTGATCTTCGAGAACCGCGGCCCTGAGGTGGGCGTGACGATGCCCCATCCGCACGGGCAGATCTACGCTTACCCGTACGTGCCGCAGAAACTCAGGGTCGAGATCGAATCGTTTGCGGAGCACCGTGAAAAGACCGGAAGCTGCCTCATGTGCGATATCAACCGCGAAGAGGTCGCGTTTGAGAAGCGCATGTTGGAAGAAACCGAGCACTTTTACGCCTACATTCCGTTTTTTACGGACTACCCGTACGGCGCATTTATCTCGTCCAAGCGTCACGTCGGCAGCCTGCTGGAATTCACCGACGACGAGCGGACCGATCTCGCCCGCATCCTGAAACGCGTGACGAGCGGCATGGATGCGCTGTTCGACCGCGAGTTTCCGTACATGATGGTGCTGCACCAAAGCCCGGTGAATCAGGCGCAACGTGTCGATTTTCACTTTCACATCGAGTTTTACCCGCCTCTCCAGACCGCCACGCGGCTCAAGTACCTCGCGTCGTCGGAAACGGGCGCGTGGGCGCCGTGCAATCCGATGGCCGTGGAGACGACCGCGCCGCAATTGAGGGAAGCGATTCAGAAGCGAAAGGAAGCGAACCGACATGTCGATCCACTGGCCTGATCTCATGGACCGTATTCTCGCGTTTTCCCCCGGCGACACGAGCGAACTGCGCGCCTACTTCGCGCCGGGCCGAGTCAACCTCATCGGCGAACACACCGACTACAACGGCGGGTACGTCTTGCCCGCAGCCCTCACCATGGGTACGTGGCTCGTCGTCCGTCCGCGCCCCGATCGCCGGTTTCGCTTCGCGACGACCTTTTCCGATCGCGTCGTGGAAGTGAGCGCGGACGACGTGCAATTTCGCCCTGAGCAAGATTTCGCCAACTACCCGCTCGGCGTGATCGACGTGCTGCACCGCCGCGGCGTGGACGCGCCCGGCATGGATCTGTTCTTCTTCGGCAATCTCCCCGTGGGCGCCGGCCTGTCCTCGAGCGCGTCGGTCGAAGTGGTGACGGCCTTCGCCATCAACGATCTCACGGGGGCCCATCTCGATCTCGAAGCGCTGGCCGTGATCGCACAGCAGGCGGAAAACGAATTCGTGGGCGTCAACTGCGGCGTCATGGACCAGTTTTCCATCGCCATGGGGCGAAAGGACATGGCGCTTTCGCTCAACTGCCTCACCCTCGCGTATCAGTTGGTGCCTGTGCACGCGGACGGTTACCGGCTGGTCATCGCCAACAGCAACGTGCCGCGGAAGCTCGCGGGATCGAAATACAACGAGCGGCGCGCGGAGTGCGAAGCGGCGCTCGCCATTGTGAAGCGCCGGTTCCCCGAGATCCAGGCCCTCGCCGAGATCGACCCGAGCGCGTGGCCGGAGATCGAACCGTGGCTTCGCGCCGAGGGCGGGCGCGGAATGGATGCGGACGTGATCGTCCGTCGGGCGCGCCACGTCGTCATGGAAAGCCATCGAGCCCGGGAGGCGGCGCGGCTGTTGGAAAACGGGCAAATTGAGGCGTTCGGAGAACTGATGAACGCGTCGCACCGATCGCTTCGCGACGACTATGAGGTGACCGGAGAAGCGCTCGACGCTTTGGTGGAAGCGGCGTGGGAGGCCGAGGGCTGCATCGGATCGCGCATGACGGGCGCCGGATTCGGCGGATGCACCGTGAGCCTGGTGCGGGAGGACGCCGTCGAATCCTTCACGCGGCACGTGGAAACGGCCTACAGGAAGGCGACCGGGCGCACACCTTCGTTCTATGTGACCGACATCGGCGACGGCGTGCATGCGCTTCCTGCGCTCGATGCGCTTGCGCGTTGAGCGATGGCGCTCCCCCTCCCGCGCACCTGGAGGGGGAGCGCCATCGCCGCCACCGCACGTCAGGCCTGGACATCCGCATAGTCCGGCCTGCGCCGGAAGCGAAGGACGGCGTACGAGCACACGGGCACAAGCTTCACGCCCCGTTCCCGGGCCATCGCCACCAGTTCGTCCACGAGTTGGGCGGCGAGCCCCTGCCCCTGATACGCCGGATCGACCACCGTGTGATCGATGGTCCAAACCCCATCGCCCCGATCCGTACATGAAATGTAGCCGATTCGCTCACCGGCCTCGTTCCGCAGCTCAACGCCGCGTTCCACGCGAACCAGTTCCATGTTCTCGCCCTCTTCCCACAATGGAATCAGGTGCCATTCTCAAGCGTTCCGCCCGCCGATCCGTTCGCGGTGTTCGCGTCATTCTCGCCGCTCAGGCTGTTGCCCGTGCTGTTCCCCGGCTCAGGAGCGGGCCAGCCGCCGGGATGAAAGCCCTGGGGCAGGGTCTGCGGCACGCGCTCGTAACGGGTCTTCATGGTCCAGTCGATCCGCCACGTCATGCTGTTCACGGCACTCGCCGCCCGTTGCCCGAGCGCCTCGGCGACGACGGTGGCCGGCACGGCGACGACGGCCGTCACGGTGGCCGCATTCAGCTGTGGCGCTCCGCTCGCCCGCGAAATGGCGAAGTGGCCATACACCGTGGTGTGGGCGAGAAGCGCCTTCAGATCGGCCGCCGACACGCCTCGCCCGCCAAACAGCGCCGTTCCCACCACGCCCACAAGCCACGGCCCAAACATCGACTTGGCCGATCCGGCATCCATAACCGCCTCGATTTCGTCCCCAGCCGCTCCGCCTCCGGTTTCGCGCGCCGAACGCCATGCGCCGAGCATGGGATTCCACACGACCTGCGGCTCGGCGAACTTCGCCCATCCGTTCGGTGTCCTTTCGTAGCCCTCTCCGCGGAACCACAACAGGCTCGCAGCGCCGGTGACGCCGGAGGCGGTGAACATCTCAGCCGGGCTGCCGCTCACCTGCCACACGTCGTCCTCCGCGTGAAACAGCGCAAGCCGACCGTCGCGCGACAGTCGGTCGGCGAGCGACGACCAAGCCGAGCTGCGGGCATAGGCGGCCTGCCAGATCACCGACAGACTTGCCTCCGCCAGAAACTGCGTCTGGCGGTACGGAGCCTGCTGCCAGGCGTGAATCGCCTGCTGGAGTTCGGTCGCAGGCGACTGCGCGGCGGCGACATCCGGCGCGATGGCTGCCCAAGCTCCCGCCAAGGCGACGAAGGACATGGCGCTCGCAGCGTGCCGCAGGGACATCGCCATCCCTCTCCTTCGGCTTTTTCGCACATTCTACCACTCCCGAGGAGGGCCGAAAAGCGCAACTCGCCTCAACCGCGAACGAGGCGAATCACGCGCCAGAACGCCTCTTTCGGGCGATGCTCCACGTCGAAAAGCAGCGGCCAGTCCTTCCGGCCTTTCACCGGGAAATCGTCGCGCCATGTCGCGTCGTCCGCGACGCCCCACAACGTCACGTTGTCGATGGCGTCCGCGTGCCGCAGAAACAGCGCGAACAGCGCTTCGTATCGCGCCGCGAGCTTCTCGGCCACCTCCTCGTCGTACGGCCGCGTTGGATGCTGCGGGCGATCCGGCTCGTGCACCCACGGATACACGCTCACGTCGAGCTCGGTGATGTGCAGGCGGAGGCCCAGGGCCCGATACCGCTCGATGGCCGCTTCCATTTGTTCCACGGGCGGATCGTCAAGCGACACGTGCATTTGCAGGCCTACGCCGTGGACAGGAGCCCCGCGGTCCAACAGGTGCTCCAGCAGCCGGAGAATGCGATCCCTTTTATCCGGTTGGGTCTCGTTGTAGTCATTGTAAAACAGAAGGGCGCTCGGATCGGCTTGGTGCGCCAGTCGAAAGGCCTTCTCGATATACTCGTCGCCGAGCGCCGTCCGCCAGCGGCTTGGCCGGAGCCAGCCATCCCCCTGGTCGATCACGGCCTCGTTCACGACGTCCCAACAGCCGACGACGCCACGGTAGCGCCCGACGACCTCAGCGATGTGCGCTTCGAGCCTCGCCTCGACGAGTTTCGCCGGCGCCGGTTGGCCGAGATCGTCCAGAAACACCCACGCCGGTGTCTGGTTGTGCCACACGAGCGTGTGCCCGCGGACGAACATGCCGAGATCGCGAGCAAATAAAACGATTTGGTCGGCAGAGACAAAGTCATATTGGCCTTCAGAGGGATGAATTCGCTCCCACTTCATCTCGTTTTCAGGGGTGACACTGTTAAAGTGGCGCGCCACGATGTCGGCATGCGTGCGAACGGTCGCGGCGTTGACCGCCGCGCCCACGCGAAAGTGAGACTCGTAGGCGGCTCGCAGGGACGTTTCGTGAGCCATCGTCCATCTCCTCCTCGGTCGATCGCGTCCTAATGGGCTCGATAAGGCGGAACTAACTGGAACATTTAGCGTTGACTTATTTTACCAAACACAATTATGATGAGAACGTAGAGTGAAACAGGGATGCCGCCTTTGAGGCGGCTCCACTCCAAACGAACTGAGGACGATGGAAGATGAGCACCCTTTCACCATCCGCAAAACTTGATGAACTGATGGGCAGAGAACAGCGCAACACGCCGAGCTGGATAGGCGATGCCATCTACGGCGTGAACGATGGACTCGGCGCCATCTTCGGCATCATCGCTGGCGTGGCCGGTTATACAGGAAACAACCACACCATTCTCGTCTCGGGCTTCTTCGGTGCTCTGGCGAGCACGCTGTCGATGGCCGCGGGCGCGTGGCTCGCGACGAGATCGGAAAACGAGCTGTTGGACAAGGCCTTTCACGAAGCGAAACGAGACATCGAGCAGAACCGGTCGCGCGAAATCGAGATCCTCTCGCTGATCTACGAAACGCGGGGATTCGAGCCCCATGAGGCGAGAGAGATTGCCGAGCGCATCGCCAAGGACGACGAGCTCTTCCTGAAGACGATGGCCCAGGAAAAACACGGCATCCACGAGGCGAGCCGAGGCAACGCCTGGGGCGCAGCCCTATCGGGCGGACTCTCCACGTTCATCGGCGGCGTGGTGCCGCTCGTCCCGTTCTTTTTCATGCAGGGCCTCGCCGCCGTCGTCACCGCCGCGGCCATCAGCCTTGCGGCGCACTTCGTCGTCGGCGCGCTCAAGAGCCTCGTGACCGTCCGGTCCTGGTGGTCGAGCGGCATCGAGATGACCCTCGCGGGCGTGATCGTCGGCGTGGTCTCCTACTTGCTCGGGCTCGCCGGCAGCCACGTGTTATAGCCGCATGTGCCAACGAGGGCGATCGCGATTTGTCTCGCGATCGCCCTCTTCTCATGCCTGTGGATACACCACGACCTTGATGCTCTCGTTTTTGTTCGTCCGGGCGCGCTCAAGCGCGTCCCCAGCCTCGGCGAGCGGGAACGTGTCCGTGATGAGGTCCCAGACGTCGATCTCGCGCATGAGCTGGATACCCGCGGGATAGGTGTTGGCATACCGAAACACGCCCGCGATTTCGATTTCCCCATCCGTGAGCTGCGTCAGGTCGAGCTCGCGGAGCGGCGATTGCGACAAGCCCACCACGACGAGGCGACCGCCGCGGCGAAGTGCGGGCAAGAGAGAGGCGACAGCGTCCGGATGCCCGGCCGTCTCGATGGCCACGTCCACGCCTTCCGGGAATCGCTCGCGGACCGCGTCCGCGATGGCCCCCCGCTTGGCGTCCACGGCTTCGGTTGCGCCAAACTGGAGCGCAAGCCGCAACCGCTTCTCCACCGTATCGCTGACGATCACGTCGCCCGCACCGAGCCGGCGCGCCGCGATGACGGTGAAAAGCCCCACGGGGCCCATGCCGGCGATGGCGACGCGTTGGCCCGGGCGCAAGCCGGACCTCTGGATGGCGTGCAGGGCGACGGAGAACGGCTCGACCATCGCCGCCTGCTCGTACGACATCTCGTCCGGGATGGGGTACACGAAATCCGCCCGATGAGCGATATACTGAGCAAATGCGCCGTCGACAGGCGGCGTCGCGAGGAAGCGCACGTGCGGACACAGGTTGTATCTCCCCGATTTGCACGCTTCGCACCGCCCGCAGGTCACGCCCGGCTCAATGGCCACGCGCTGGCCGGGGCGGAGGTGGTTCACGTTCGCGCCTGCGGCGACGATGATTCCGCTCGCCTCATGCCCCAGAATGAGAGGACCGTCGACCACGTACCGCCCGATCCGCCCATGCTCGTAATAATGCACGTCGGAACCGCACACGCCAACCGCCTCCACCCGAATCAGCACTTCATCCGGTGAAGGCTCCGGAACCGGAACCTCGCGGATCTCCACCTGTCGCGCACCCACCAGGTACGCCGCCTTCATCGTCTTCGGAATGGCGCTCGAGACTGCCACGCGAACTCCCCTTCCTGATGCGTCCTCTCTACCTCCGATTCTAGTATACAGAAGCCGATCAAGGGCGAAAGCCCCCGCTCACGCCTCCGCCCGAAACGCCGCGATGGCCTCGCGCACGATCTCGAGATCCATCTCCGCCGGGATCTCCACTTGCACCGTGTACGTATCGGTGCCAAACTCCTTGATGCCGAGGCTTGCGCGTCCGCCGGTCATCTCGCCCAACTTCGCCTCGAACTCGCGAAACGAAATCGCGTAGGACAGCGGTACCGTGCACAGCTTGTTTCCCTCGCGCGCGCCCACCGTGATGGCCGAACTGACGACCGACGCGTTCGGCAGAACGCGCCGCACGCCCCCGTCCTCCAGAATGGTGTGATACCAGTTCACATCCACCACAGTACCGCTGTACTCCACGCCGCCAAACAGGTACGTGCGGAAGCTGACGTATTCGCCCAGTTGAAACGGCCGCACGGCAAAGAGCACCAAGCCCGCGATGAGATTCGCGAGCGTCGATTGCGCGCCGACGCCGACGATCACGCCCGTCACCGCGCCGCCAACCAGGATGCTTCCGACCTTCACCTGCAACAGGTTGAGCCCAATCACCAGCACAAACGCATAGCCGACGGCGCTGAGCGCCCGGTTGACCACGCTCAACACGCGGATGTCCGCGCCCGGGTGCCGCGACGCCATGGCGTTGACCGTGCGGCGGAGTTGGTTGACGACCAGCGCCCCCGCCCCAAACCACACGAGCGCGATGGCCCATTCGATGATTTGTCGATCCAAGGAAGGAAGCGATTGAAGCCGCTCCGACTCGCGCCCGAGATAAGCCGCCACCGCGAGCGCCACGAGCAGCACCAGATACATCGTGAACCGCCGCCATCCCACCGGCGACGATCGGGATCCGTCGGTCATGAAGACACCTCGATCTTCCAAACTCACGAACGGCCACAGCGCAAAATCGCTGTGGCCGCATAAGTACCTCCATCATATCGCAAGCTCCGGATGGGCATCAATGGCTTTCCTCCGGCAGCAGGTAGGCGGGAGACTGCGTCCAATTCGACGGAATGGCCGTGCTGGTCCATTGGCTTTTGGGCATCCACGGCTCGTGGTGCTCGTCGAAGTACGCGTCGATCATCTTGCGCGCCAAGATCGCCGAAAAGCTCGCGCCGTAGCCCCCGCCTGGCGCCATCACGGCCACCGCCACCAGCGGGTGATTGAGCGGCGCATAGCAGATGAAGACCGAATTGTCGGTCCGGTGACCGTTGATGACAATCTGCGCCGTCCCTGTCTTTCCCGCCGCTTGGTACGGTGCGCCCAGGAACGCGTAGTACGCCGTGCCCGCCGGGTTCGACGTCACGCCGTACATCCCCTGCTTGATGAGGTTCCACTGCCACGGCTCCGCGCTCACGCGGCCCAAAATCTGCGTCTTGTAAGTGAGAATGGGCTTCGAGCCCGAGTTCGGCGTCCCGTTCGGCGCATAGACGTTCTCAAGCAGGTGCGGCTTGAGCCTGAGCCCCTCGTCCGCGAGTGTCATGGCGTAGACACCGAGTTCCATGGGCGTGAACATCTGCGACTGACCGATCGCGGCGTCCGCCAGGCTGGCCGGCGATCCGTAATTGACGTATTTGCCCGTCTTCGCGAGCGACTCCTCGCTCGCCTTGAGATTGTACGGCACCTGAATGTTGCCCTTCCGGTAGTCCTCGATGTAGAACTCGCCGTGTTCCTCAAAGGGCAGATCGATGCCCGTCAACGTGCCAAGCCCAAAGTTCTCCTCCTCCTGGAACATCGCGTTGATGCCTTTCACGAAGTCCGTGTCCAGGTAGTTTTGATAGCTGCCGTCCGAAGCTGGATACGATCCGCCCGACGTGGTGCTCGACCCGAACCACTTCCCGAGCTGAAGGCCGAGCTCATAGAAAAACACGTCGCTCGACACCGTGATGGCCTCGATGGGATTCACCCATCCAAAGACGAAGCCCTCATCCTCGTTCTTTCGCTGCGTCCCAATGTAAATATAGCCGTCGTCGAGAATCTCCGTCTTCGGCGTGACCACTCCCGCTTTGAGCCCGGCGAGCAGATTCGCCGGCTTCACCGTAGAACCCGGATAGTTATACGTGTCAATCACGTTATTCAGCTGAGCCCCCGACGTCTCCAGATAGTGGACGTGATTGACATATGTGCCGTCCGTGTACCAGTTGGGGTCCAGATACGGATAGCTCACCATGGCGATCACGCCGCCCGTCTTGACGTTCAGCATGACCGCCGCCGCATCCGTGATGTCCTGCTTGTTGGTTGGCGACGAATCGATCATGTTCTGCAACAGCTCCTGCGCCACGGCCTGTTCATGTCCGTCCAGCGTGAGCTGGATGTTGTCCCCGTTTTGCGGGGCGATCTCGCCCACGCTGCCGACGGCCGTGCCGCTCGACGTGACCGTCACAAGTTCGTAACCGGGTTTGCCCTGCAGGAGGTGTTCATATTCGTACTCGACGCCAGTCTCGCCCACCTTCTGGCTGTACAGATACCCTTTGTACTGACTTACATTCTCCGCCGTGATGGCGCCGACGTAACCCAACACTTGACCGGCGAGATCGCCATACGGGTACTGGCGCTCGTAGTCCTGCACCACCTGGATGTTGGGCAGCTCGCTCTGATGCTCCACCACGTACGCCACCTGCGCATCGGTCACATTCCGAGCGAGCGTGACCTGGAGAGCCCCCGGATTGCTCTGCATGGCTTGATACAGGGCCTGCGGGGTCGTCTGGAGCACGGGCGCGAGGATGGACGCGACGCGGTGCATTTCAGCGGTCGACATCTGCGTGTATCGGTTGAATTGAAGGGTCAGGACGGGTTTGTCCCAGGCCAGCACCTGGCCGTTGGCATCGTAAATCCATCCGCGCTGCGGCAGAATGGGCACGCGCGCGTACTGCGTGAGCTGTTCCGAAGAACGAAACGAGGCGCCCTTGACCACCTGCACGTACGCCAAACGCAAAATCAGCGAGGTAAACGAGAGAAACACCAAGCTGTACACGACGTGGAGGCGGAAGCGGCGCCGCTTCGCGACCTTCTCCGGATCGGGCGGCGCCACGGCTCCGGTCCGCCTCTGCGCGCGCTTCGTTCTCGACTTTCGCACCGAGTCTCACTCCGTCCTTCAGGCTATCCATAGCTATTTAAATCAGACCCGCGCCGCAGGGCGCAAGTTCAAGTGACGATCTGGCGGCGCAGGCGCCGATCTCCGTCGAAACGTTTGCCAAAATGTCGGAAACCCACCGTATGCGGCCCGCAGATTTTCGGGTAGAATGAGTATAGTGTGGTTCGCAGGACGAGCCATGTTCGAATTTCGAGTGCTGGGAGTGCTGGCATGTCGCGACACCATCCAGGCTCGGTCCTGTTGTCGTTCGAAGCGGGGGTAGAACAGAGCAAGCGATTGGCCCGCATGGCGGTCTACGCGCTCGGCGCCTTTGCGATTATTAACCAAGGCCTCGGCGCGACCTTTCTGGCGCCCCTTGCCAACGTGTGGGGCGCTCTCGCGGTCCTGGCGCTCGCGTGGGCGGCGCTCGTCCGCCGCGCGTACGGTGTGAAGCGTTCGCAACCCGCATGGGGGCGATACGCCTGGTGGTACATCCTGTACACGCTGGCGCTCGTGCTCGCGGATCTCAAGCACCCCGTCCTCGCGCTGAACGCGTGGATGGTGGACGTGGAATACATCTTCGTCGGCCTGCTGGTGCCGCTCGCCGTCGACGCCGAGGACGCCTCGAAGCTGTTCTACGGCGTGATCGCCATGTCGTTTCTGATGGGTATAGACGGGTGGTTTCAATTTCTCATCAAAGTGCCGATTCCGAGCCAGTGGCTTGACGTGGGCGAGCACGTCCGGACGCGCGTGTTCTCGGTGATGAAGTCGCCTGCGGAGTTCGGCGCGAATCTCGAACTCACGCTGCCCCTCATGCTCGGCCTCGCCGCATGGGATGGAGACAAGCGGCGGCGAACGGCGTACCTCGTGGGAGCCATCATCGCATTGGGCGCGCTCTTCATGACGTACGATCGCGGCTCGTGGCTCGGGCTCGGCGCCGCCACCTTTTTGGTTGCGGCCGCTTTCGAGCGCCGCCTCTTGCCGATATGGGCGGGCGCGATGGGCCTCGCGATGTGTGTCCCGTCCCTGCGGCACCGGGCGTTCGACCTGTTGAACCCGGTGTATTTCATGAAGTCGTCCGCGGGCGGGCGCATGGCGCTTTGGCAGCAGGCGTTCGACGTGATGTCGCGCAACCCATTGTTCGGATCCGGACTGGGGTACTACGGCGGCTACGTCGCCACGTCCCATAGTTTTTCCGCGTTCTCCGACAATTACTATGCCAAGGTGCTCGGAGAGACCGGTATGCTCGGATTGGTGCTGTTCTTGGCCATGCATCTGGCCATCGTGCGCGATATGATGCACGTGGTGCGGCGAACGTCGGGCCCATCGCGCGCTTTGGCGCTCGCAGGGCTGACCGGCCTGACCGCCGTCCTGATTCACAGTTTCGTCGAGAACCTGTTTGAATACAATTACACTGCGAGCTTGTACTATCTGCTGGCGGGGCTCTTGTACACCTGGGGTCGCAGCTTGCCAGAGGCTGACCGAATCCACAGCCGCTGGCGGAAAGCGAGGATGTCGGACGAATGACACTGATGTACTTGCTCTGGGACACCTTTTACGACGCGCTCAAATTGGTTACGGGGCTTGTGGCGCTGTACCAGATTGTGCTGTCCGTGTATGGCATCTGGCATCGCAGACGCCCCATCACGCACGCGCCGCAAAAGCGGTTCGCCATCATCATCCCGGCGCATAACGAGGAGTGCGTGATCGGCCCCCTTCTCGACAGCCTGAAGCGCCAGACGTACCCGGAACACCTCTACGACGTGCACGTCATCGCGGACAACTGCACCGACGGCACGGCGGAGCGCGCGAGGGCGCACGGCGCCATCGTCCACGTGCGGGAAAACCGCGCCGAGCAGGGCAAGGGCTACGCCATCGAATGGATGCTGGCGCGCCTGAAGGACATGGGCGCGCATTATGACGCCATCGTCATGTTTGACGCGGACAATCTGGTCCATCCCGAGTTCCTCGCCATCATGAACGATCATCTGTGCAACGGCGATCGCGTCATTCAAGGATACCTGGACACGAAGAACCCTTTCGATTCGTGGATCAGCGTGTCGCTTGCCATTTCCTACTGGTTCGACAATCGGCTGTGGCAGTACGCCCGCGCGCGTCTCAACCTGCCGTGTACGCTCGGCGGGACAGGCCTTTGCATCGATTATCCGCTGTTGCAGGAGATGGGCTGGAAAGCGACGGGTCTCACAGAAGATCTGGAGTTCGGCATCCGCTGCGTCCGCCGGGGCATCATTCCCGTCTGGGCGCACGACGCGCGCGTGTACGACGAGAAGCCCACGAGCTTCGCGGCGTCCTTCCGCCAGCGCCTTCGTTGGCAACAGGGGCATTTTCAATGCGCACGGGAACACCTTGTGCCGATGTTCATCGAGGGGCTGCGCGAACGCAATCTGGCCAAGATCGACATGGCCATCTACCTGTTTCAGCCCATGCGGTCCATGCTGTTGTTTGCCGGCGCGATGATTGTGTTGGGTCTTCATTACCTGTCGCCCGATCCGACCGACGCGGCGACCAACCCGGCGGCCCTCATGGTCACCAACCTATGGGTCGCGGTCAACATCATTCTGTTCCTGGAGATTCCCCTCGCGCTTTTGCTCGAGCGGGTGAACTGGCGAGCCTATTTTGCGTTGCCTCTCCTCCCGTTCTTTCTCTGGACGTGGGGGCCCGTGACGCTTCAGGCCTACTTCACGCGGAGCAACCGGACTTGGTACCACACGGTGCACAAGCGCGCCATTCGCCTAGACGAACTGCGTGAGCGCTGAGGAGGGAAAGCATGGCGCCGGATCGCCATCCACAAGACGAGCACGGCTGCGGGCCATCGCTGGAATCCCGGATGGAGGCGGAACTCGCCGAACTTGTGCATTACGCCCACCGCGTGCCGCGAGGGCTGTTTTTCGGGGCGCTCGTGCTTATCGGCGTCCTGCTCACGGTCGTCTCCGTGATGCTGCACATCGCCCCGTGGTGGGCAAGCGCAGGCGTTTGCGCGCTCCTTCTGATCCTGCTCGCGGCGGCCATCTGGCAAGCGCACGACGTGTGGTCCCGCCGCCTGGCCCTCACAACCATCACCGTGCTGACCCTGTTTCTCATCGTGAGCGTATTCTATCTGGTGCACGCGCTCTTCCACGAAAATGAGTCCGCCGTGGCATTGTTTCGGGACGCGCTCCTGCTCTGGGTGACCAACATCTTTGTGTTTGCGGTGTGGTACTGGGAGATCGATCGCGGCGGCCCGCTCAAGCGCCACCGAGGCAAGCCGGATCGGCCAGATCTGCTGTTTCCGCAGATGATGGCCGAAGCCCCCGGATGGAACGAGTGGCAACCCACGTTCATCGATTACCTCTACCTTGCGTTCAATACCAATACCGCCTTCAGTCCCACAGACACCGCCGTCCTGTCGCGCAGGATGAAGCTCCTCATGATGACGCAATCCGTCATTTCGCTCGCGGTCGTCTCGGTCATCGTCGGCCGAGCCATCAACATCGGCTGAACTTTGAGACCATTTTAAGGTATTGGCTCTATATTGCTGGTAGGCCAGCTTGGCCAAACTTAGCTAGCAAGGTGGGGGTTATGATGAAGAAGTCGATTCTGGCAAGCGTGGCAGCGCTGACGCTGTTCGCGGCGCCGAGCGTTGCATTGGCGAGCACGGAGAAGGCGGCTCACGCTTCGCACGCAGTCGTGCACGTGCACAAGGCGAAGACGAGCGCGGCGCACAAGACCGTGGCGAAGAAATCCACCAAGACGGCTCCGAAGACTGTCGCGAAGAAGTCGACGGGACACAAGGCTGCAGGCAAGGGCACATCGAAATCCAAAAAGAAGTGAAGTCCAAGCGCGGCGATTGGCTCGCCGCGCTTTTCGCTTCTTCTGTTCTTGCCGCGGCCTCCGCGCGTTCTCGAGAAGGTGACAAAACGCCGACACACGTTCCTCACCACCGCCCGCGCCTTTGGAGCGACCATCGCGGTCGGATAGAATGGGTCAGGGACGGTGAACATGCGGATGAGCGCTCTTTTCGACGAGGCGCGCGCTTTTATCAAGACGTGCTACCGAGAACTGGGTAAGAACGAAGTCGAGATCGAGCGGCGGCTAGACGAGGTGCGCCGACAAATCGACCGCGAAGGCACTTATGATCACACCTTCGAAGAGCTTGAGCATGGAGCTCGCATGGCATGGAGGAACAGCAACCGTTGCATCGGCAGGCTGTTCTGGCAGACGCTTCACTTGTTCGACCGCCGCCATCTCCATCGGCCGAAGGACGTGTTCGACGCGGTCTGCGAGCATTTGGCCTTCGCCCAAAACGGTGGCAGAATTCGGCCCACCATCACAGTGTTCGCGTCGGCTTCCCGGGAGCGCGCGGTGCGCATCTGGAATCACCAGATCGTGCGCTACGCGGGCTACGAGACGCCGAAAGGCACCGTGGGCGATCCGGCATCGGCGGCCTTCACCCGAGTCTGTGAGGCGCTCGGATGGCGCGGTCGCGGCACGCCGTGGGACGTGCTTCCCGTCGTGATCGCGGACGGGGACGAGATCGCCTGGTTTGAATTGCCGCTCCCTCTCATCCTTGAAGTTCCGATTGAGCACCCCGAGTACCCGTCCATCGCCGATCTCGGCCTCCGCTGGTACGCCACGCCCGTTCTGTCCGATATGGCGCTGATCATTGGAGGAATCCGCTACACCGCGGCGCCGTTCAACGGCTGGTACATGGGCACCGAAATCGGCGCTCGCAACCTGGCGGATCCGTTTCGCTACAACATGCTGCCGGCCGTCGCCGAAGCGATCGGCCTCGATCGATCGAGCGACGCGACGCTGTGGCGCGATCGAGCCCTGGTGGAACTGAACATCGCCGTGCTCCATTCGTACCGCAAGCGAGGCGTCACCATCGTCGATCATCACACCGCGAGCCGCCAGTTCGCCTACTTCGAGCGACTCGAGCGGGACGCGAATCGCCGCGTGACCGGCGATTGGACCTGGCTCATCCCGCCCCTGTCCCCGGCGGCGACGCACATCTTCCACAGCGGATACGACGACGACTTCGTGCTGCCGAACTTCGTGCGCCAGCCGAGCCCCTATCCCGCTCCGCCCTTCCGGGTCGATCCGTCGATGTTCCGTTAGTCCCGCTCCCCGCCTCGGCGCACCTCCTCCATGCGCTCAGCGTTGGCCACCCCGAGCCACGTGCCGAGATTCATCGCATCCGACAGGGCGCTCGGCACGACGATCATCGACGCTTTTTCCTTCAAGCCCTCGTAGAGGATGTTCATGGCGCGAAGCTGAATGGCGACGGGATCGCTGTGGTAAAGGCGCGCGGCCTCCAGGAAGGATTCGGCCACCTGCACCTCGGCCTGACCGAGGATGACGCGCGCGTTTCGCTCCCGCTCCGCCTGAGCCGCGCGGGACATCGCGTCCTGGAGATTGCCCGGGATTTTAATATCGCGGATCTGGACGCTCTGAATGGAGATGCCCCACGGGCCCGTGCGCTCGTCGAGCAGGCGCTTCAGTTCGTCATCCATGGCCTCTCGGCTCGACAGCATATCCTCGAGCATCATGCGGCCAATCAGATCGCGCAGCGCGGTCTGAGCCGCCCAGGACAGCGAATATTCGTAGTCCGCCACCTGAAGCGCGGCTTTCTCCGCGTCCACCACCACCCAGAACAGCACCGCGTCGATGTTCACCGGGACCGTGTCCTTCGTCAGGGTCTGCTCCGCGGTGAAGGTGGTCGACCGCACGCGCAGGTCGATCCAGTCCGCAACCGTGTCGACGATGGGAAGGAGAAGGAACATGCCCGGCCCCGCGAGCTGACGGAACTTGCCCAGGCGAAGCACGACCGCCTTTTCCCATTGATTCGCGACGTGAATGGATGCCGCCAGAGCCCAGCCCATCAGCAGAATGACCACCCCCACGCCAAGGCCCAGCGCGCGATCCGTCCGCCCCAGGCCCAGGGCGGACGCGATGGCTCCGAGCACGAAGACGACAAAAATCAAGCGTTGCACACCGGCCACACGCCGCATGCGCATCTCCTCCTTCTCCGGCATTCCACCGGAACGACATCCGCCTCACGGGCCGCCAACGAGGCGTTGGCCGATTCACGACGAAGCGGCTTCCACAAATCGCACAATGCCACGCGCTGGGCGGGTCTGCCACGGCACGAACGAACGCTCGATCACGACGGGCGGCATCACCTCGAATCCATGCATACGTCCAGAAGCGAGCGCGAGAGCCGGTTGAAAAACAAGGCCTTGCACCGTGCCCGCGCGCGGGATCAGCTCGTACTCGAGCGTGGCCGTTTCGCCTGGCTTCAGCGCGAAGGGCAGGTTGATGGGCCTCGCTCCGCTCCGAGAGTTCGGCAACACCACGCGGACGGCGGAAATGCCGTCGTTCCCGGCCTGCCAGAGCCCCAGGATCCGCACAGGCGCCTGGGTTTCGTTGCGAAGCTGGACGGCGACGAGATTGTTCCTCGTCACGAGCGGCTCCTGAATTTCCCCGGAGTCAAACGAGACACTCAGCCAATCGACCGATCCGCGGATGACCCGGCACGTCACGCGGCCATAGGGAAGTATGCGCTTCCAGAGACCGGCGTTCACGAGAAGGCCCATGCGCTCATCCCGATAGCTGTGCGGAAACCGCACCGAGATGACGAATTGGCACAGTTGAAACGTCTTGCCGTTCTCGACATCGACTTCATGAGTCAGATCCGACCGCACGACTTCGAAACTGCCTGCCGGGATCGGCTCGAGATTCAGGGTATCCGGCACGGACTCCGCGGCCGTCCACAGATTGTACGTGAGCACAAGGGGCTTCCCCATCGCCACGACCGCATTGACGCGCCACCCCGTTTGCGCCCACCACGCGGCATCCCGCGCCCTCGGTTCCGCCCGGCGCGCCCACATCCACGTCCCCACTGCGACGGCCAACAGCACCATCACCACAGCCGCAGCGAGCGCCCCCGCACGACGCCCTTTCATGCCACACGCTCCTCAGCGAGAAGTTCGAACAGCGGCAGATCCATGCTGCTGGTTGTAGTTCATGGTACTCTTCCCCCGGGATCGTGTCTAGATGTAGAGGTCACAGCCTCAGTTCGCGCGCGAAGCCGGAGCCGCCATCAACAATGTGTCTCGAGACGCTTGACACGTGCGTTTAGGGCGACTATAATCATCCTCGTGACTCGCTTTTGAAGCCATGTCGAGATGGCGGAATTGGCAGACGCGCACGTTTGAGGGGCGTGTGGGGTAACCCGTGCGGGTTCAAGTCCCGCTCTCGACACCAGAGACTCGAAGGGTTCGGACTTCATCCGAACCCTTTCTTCGTCTTATGCGCTCCATTCCGAATTTCGTTGCCGGCCACCGCGCCTTTGCGGCCCACGAGTGAGGAGGATACGCCGCATGCCGACCGAACGACAGCAGCGCCTCTTGAACTTGCTTCAGCAGGCGGACGCCCCCGTGCCAGGGCAGGCGCTCGCCGAGGCGCTCGGCGTGACGCGCCAGGTCATCGTCCACGACATCGCTCTCCTGCGCGCGGCTGGCGAGCCTATTTACGCCACGCCGAAGGGCTACTGGCTCACGCGATCGTCGTCCGGGCGGGAAACGGTGCTCGCCGTCTCGCACACACCGGAACAAACCAAGGACGAACTGTACACGCTCGTCGATCACGGCGTGCGCGTGATGGACGTGCGCGTGGAGCACGCCATCTACGGAGAAATCGTGGGCAACCTCCTCATCACTTCGAGGCGCGACGTGGATGTGTTTCTTGAAAAGGTCCGCAGTGAGCGGGCCGCGCTTCTATCCAGCCTCACCGGCGGCTTTCACTATCACCGCGTGCAATACGACCGCGAAGACCAACTCGCGGAAGCGTGCGAGGCGCTGCAGAAGGCGGGCATCCAGGTCATGTCCGACGGAGCTCCTGAGCCCCGGACGCGTTGACTAGGTTTGCTGCCTCATGCCTTGCGTGCGACGTCGTATTCTCGAAAGAATGCCCCGTAGAGAACCGTTGAAGCGAGTTGCAAGCCTGCCGCCAAGACAAACGGCAACGCCAGACTGCCCTCGTCCAGCAACCAGCCCGAAAAGGTCGGTCCGACGGCGGAAGCGGCTCGCGTAAAGAACGAATTCATGCTCAACGAAAACCCACGCCGATCGTCCTCCGTCAGGCTCGAACCTAAGGCCGATCTCGCTCCCTGGGTGCCGCGGCTCAAGGCGGATCGCAGAGCATAGGCGGCCGATGCAAGGAAAAACGTGGGCATGAAGGGCAGGACGCACATGAGTCCAACGCCTGCGAGACGTAGCCAAACGACAGCTCTCACCATACCGATGCGCTCGGCTAAGTATCCGGAGAAAAGCGCAAACAAACCTGTCACCACGAACGACGCGGCCATCGTTCTGCCGATCTCGACGCTCGTCGCCCCGAACTTCACGGCGAACCAGTACGACATCATGGGGCCTACGAAACCAACGCCGAGCCCGTTCAACAGGTTCACGAATGCAAGCTTGGCGATGTTGCGGTTTTCGGTTTTTCTCCTTGCGAGATCGCGCGAAGTGGGTTGGCGCCCGGCGCGAGAAAATGACCGGGGTGCGTGATCATCCTCCCCCTGCCCACCGTTCCTGTGTCTCCCGCCTTCCGGCGTCCGCCAGAGGATGACAGCACAAGCGAGCGAGAGGCAAGCGACACCACAAAAGAGAGGCAGGAAGGCCGACGGACCCGGCAACTCGCGTTGCCACGCGTGGTTGAGTCCTGCCAACAGGGACCCAATGGCCATGCCGAAGAACCCAAGAGCCGTGTTGGCGCTAAAGACTCGGCTGCGCTGCTCACGTGGAGTGCCCTGAGCCATCCACGCCTGCTCCACGGGCGTGAACGGCCCAGCAGCGCCATTCTGGCCGCGTCCAAATCCGGTGAGCGCTACGGCTACCGAGATCAGGACTGGATTCCGACACAGCGCCACCAACAAGGCAGCACCACAGGTCATCAGTTCGTACACGACCAGAAACGGCTTGCGCCCGATGCGATCGGACACCGGGCCGCCTGAAGATACGCTACCGTCCGATTCGTGACGGCCATCTCGGTCCCCTCCTAGCCATTTGAGGACAAGCGCCAGGCGGGGTCTCCCCCGTAGATTTTCTTGTACAGATCGTAGTTATAGAAGACGCGATCGACGAAATGGCGCGTCTCGCCCACCGGGATTTGGTCGATGTCCTGCAGCTTCCCGTTCCACACGCCGTCCTTCAGCCACTGCGACACGCGCCTCGGGCCGGCGTTGTACGCCGCAACCGCCGCCACCACGTTGCCGTGGAAATCCTTGATCAGGCTCTTCACATACCAACTGCCAATCAAAATGTTGTAGTCCGGACTCGCAAGCTTCTTCGCGTCTTGCGGCAGCCTGCGAATGGCGCCGCCCGATCCCGACGTCTGATTTCGCAGCATCTCGGCGATCCACTCCGCGGTCTGGGGCATCAACTGCATGAGACCCACAGCGCCGGCGTGCGAGACGTCTTCCGTTCGAAACTTGCTCTCGACGCGAATGATGCTTGCAATCAGCAGCGGATCGACATCCGCGAAGCGCGCGGACTGCTGAATCTGAGCCTGATACTGAATGGGATACATCAGGCGCCAGAATCCGTTCGTTGAGATGGTCACCAGCACGGCGATGAGCAGAATTCCCGCGATGAGCTGGCGAAGGTTCAGCGCGAAGAAGAATGGCCGCTTCGGCTTTCCGCGCGAAGTTTTTGCCATAGCGCCTGCACCTGCTCTCGCGTGGATTCCAGCGGGCCGTCGTTTTCAATGACATGCGTCGCGATGGCCCGCTTTTCGTCGATGGGCATCTGCGCCTGGATGCGGCGAAGCGCTTCTGTCTCGCTCAGGCCGTCCCGCTCCATCACGCGGCGAAGTTGAGTGGCGGGGCTCGCGTACACCACGACGATCTCGTCGACGAACCGCTTTGCCGTCCCCTCGATGAGCAGCGGCACGTCCCACACCACCGGCTCGCCGGGATGGTCCCTCCAGTAATCCATCGTTTCCTGCCACATGCCCTGTTGCACGCGCGGATGCACAATTCGGTTCAGTTGCAACCGTTTCTCCTCGTCCTGGAACACGATGGCCCCCAGCTTCTTTCGGTCAAGCGATCCGTCCGCCTGCAGCACGCCTTCTCCGAACACGTCCACAATCTCGCGCAGCCCTTCGCTGCCCGGCTCCACGACCTTGCGCGCCCACACGTCCGCGTCCACCACAAACGCGCCGAGATCGCGCAACATTTGAGACACGGTGCTCTTCCCCGTGCCGATGCCTCCCGTCAAACCGATGATTTTTCCCTTCACGCGTGCACCCCCGTTCCGACAGGCATACCGGATACCACAGGCTGACAGGCCGGGCACACATGGGTCCCCCGCCCTGCGACCTTGATCTTCTGAATGGGCTGGCCGCACCTCACGCAGGGCTGCCCGGCGCGCCCGTAAACGGCCAGTTGAATCTGAAAGCCACCGTGCCTCCCGTAGCCATCGCGAAACGACCGCACGGACGAGCCGCCCTCGCGGATGGCGCGCGCTAGGACGTCCCGAATCTCGCGCAACAAGACATCGCACTGCCGCCTGCTCACCGCTCCCGCCGGCGTCAACGGATGGATGCCCGCGGCAAACAGCGCCTCATCCACATAGATGTTTCCGAGCCCCGCCATCTGCCGCTGATCGAGCAGGAGGCTCTTGATGGGCGCTCGGCGGTGCCTCAGCCGCTCGTGAAGCGCCGCACCGTCGAGCGCCGGATCGAACGGCTCCGGTCCGAGTTCCGCCAGCCCGTTGGGCAGGGGCTCTCCCTCGACGACCGCATCCATCGTGCCGAATTGGCGAACGTCCGCGTAGCGCAACTGGCGGCCCGACGCGAGCTGGAACACCACGTGCGTGTGGGGCAGCTCGGGTTCGGACGGATGAGCCACCTCGTAGCGTCCCTCCATGCGAAGGTGGGAGACAAGGAGGACGGTATCCAAGCGGAACAACAGATACTTGCCTCGCCTATCCACGCGCTGAATCCGCTGGCCCCGCAGTCGGTCCGCGAATAAGACGGGCGCGGGATGGCGCACGATGCGCGGCAGGCGGACCTCCACCTCGCGAATGACATCCCCTTCGACGCGCTCCGCGAGATGGCGCCGAACGGTTTCCACCTCAGGCAATTCCGGCACGCTCCATCCCCCTCACTTTGCGTCGTACCAGGTCGGACCGTAGGCCGTGTCCACCTTGAGCGGCACGGACAACGTCATCGCGTTTTCCATGTTGTCGCGAACCAGCACCTCAAGGGCTGCGAGTTCATCCTTCGGGCACTCGAAGATGAGCTCGTCGTGCACCTGCAGGAGCATACGGGCGTCCATCTGCGCATCGCGCATGGCCCGGTCAATCCGGACCATCGCGAGCTTGATTAGGTCCGCCGCACTGCCCTGAATCGGCGTGTTCATCGCCGTGCGCTCCGCAAAGCTCCGCAGCTGGTAGTTGCGGCTGTGAATGTCCGGCAAATACCGCCGACGGTTCATCAGGGTGGTGACATACCCCCGCTCGCGCGCCAGCTTGACGATCTCGTCCATGTACCGCTTGACGCCCGGGAACTTCTCGAAGTAACCTTCGATGAATCGCTTCGCCTCTTTCTGCGGGATATTCAGGTTTTGCGCGAGCCCGAAGTCGCTGATCCCGTAGACGATGCCAAAGTTCACCGCCTTCGCCTGGCGGCGCATCAGGCTCGTCACCTGCTCCGGCGGAACCTCGAACACGTCCGCGGCGGTGCGGGTGTGGATGTCCATATCGCGGCGAAACGCGTCGATCAGCGCCTCATCGCCCGACAGATGCGCCAAGATGCGCAACTCGATCTGCGAGTAGTCGGCGGCAAAAATGACCCAGTCCTTGTAGGTCGGCTCAAAGACCTGGCGAAGCCTGCGGCCCTCTTCAAGTCGGATCGGGATGTTCTGCAGGTTGGGTTCACTGCTCGAAAGCCTGCCCGTGGCGGTGAGCGTCTGGTGGAACCGGGTGTGGACGCGTCCGGTCTCCTTGCGAATCACCTTGAGCAAGCCTTCGACGTACGTCGACTGAAGCTTCGCCAGCAGTCGGTAGTCCAGGATCTTCTGCACGATCTCATGCATCGGCGCCAGCTTTTCCAGCACGTCAGCGCTCGTCGAGTAGCCGGTCTTGGTCTTCTTCAGGACAGGCAGGCCCAGTTTGTCAAACAGGATCTCTCCGAGCTGCTTCGGCGAGTTCAGGTTGAACGAAGTGCCCGCAAGGCGATAGATCTCCTCCGTCAGCCGCTCAATGCGCTCGGTCAGCTCGCGGCCGAACGCGACGAGCTTGTCGCGATTCACGTAGAATCCCGTGATCTCCATCTTCGCCAACACGAACGCGAGCGGCAGCTCGACCTCTTGATACAGGCGCTCCATCTCCTGCATCTGGATGGTGTACGAGAGAGATTCAAACAACTGCGGCAGCTGCGCCGCCGTGTAGGCGAGCCACTTCTCTCGGACGCCTTCGTCCAAAGGCGGCAACTCCCGCTGGAACGCGCGCGCGAACACGTCCGACAGTTCCACCTCGCCGTCCTGCGGGTTGAGCAGATAGGCGGCGAGCTTGACGTCCTGCCATCCGCATTCCGCTGTCAAGCCGATGCCGTGCGCGTCGAGTGCAAAGGCCATCGACTTCAGGTCAAACGCGATCTTCGGCCGCTCCGACACCAACCACGGCCGGACGTCACTCAGCTCAAGGCGCTCGCCGAACCGGACGTAGTAGGCGCGCCCAGCCCCCGCGACGGCCATGCCCCGAATCTCCGCTCGATGATAGTCCGGATCCGCCAAGTCCATCATCACACCGGCCGGCTCATCGAGCGAAGCGATGGCCGCCTGCCACGCGCGCGCGTCGTCGATCACGTCATACGCGAAGGCGTCCCATTCGTCGGACGAGCCAGCGTCACCGCTCGGCGCAGGTCCCGGCGTCGAATCGTGGCTCATTTCCTCGGAAATTTTGTCGACGAGGGACCGGAAGTTGAGCTCCCGGAACCAAGCGATGGCCTGCGCGGGATCCGGCCCGTCATAGCGCAGGGCGTCGAGATCGACCTCAATGGGTGCATCGCACGCGATGGTGGCGAGACGCTTGGACAAAAACGCGTCGTCGCGATGCTGCTCGAGGCGCTCGCGCAGTTTCTGCCCTTGGACTTCATCGAGGTGATCGTACACGCCCTCGACCGATCCGAAGGACGCGAGCAGTTTGAGCGCCGTCTTTTCCCCCACGCCCGGCACGCCGGGAATGTTGTCGGACGGATCGCCCATCAGCCCCTTGAGATCGATCACCTGCGCGGGCTTGAGGCCGGGATACCGCCTTGCCACGGCTTGCTCATCAAAGTGTTCCATTTCAGTGATGCCCTTGCGCGTCAAAAGCACGTGAATCCGATCGTCCACCAGCTGCAACAGGTCCTTGTCACCTGAGACCACGCGCACGTCGAAACCCGCCTCGGCCGCGCGCTTGGCGAGCGTGCCGATGACGTCGTCGGCCTCGTACTGATCGATCTCGATCATGGGAATTGAGAGCGCCTCCAGGGTACGGCGCGCGAGCGGAAACTGTTGCACCAGCTCGTCGGGTGTCTCCTGGCGCGTCCCTTTATAGGCCGCAAAATCGGCATGGCGGAATGTGGTCTTCGATTTATCGAATGCGACGGCCAAGTGGGTCGGCTTTTCGTCCGACAACAGCCGCAGGATCATGGTCGTGAATCCGTAAACCGCGTTCGTCGGCGTGCCGTCCTGCGCGGAGAGCGGCGGCAGCGCGAAGAACGCGCGATACAGAATGCTGTTTCCGTCAATCAACACCAGTTTCGATGTTGGCATAGGCCACCCCAGACTTCGCGCCGCAAGGCGCACTGTTGTCCCGCTCCATTCTATCACATTCCCACCGTCGGCCCGCGTCGTCTTGTGTCGAAGCCAGGTACCCCCAACCCGGCCGAGAGCTCTGTACGGTTGACAACATTCGTTCGATTCGCTATTCTTATGGCAAAATTCATCGAGCGACGGCCGTGAAGGAGAGAGTACATCCGCGGAGACGGTGCAGAGAGCCAGTGGTTGGTGCAAACTGGTCCAGACCGCGGCTGGAAGTTCACTCTGGAGCTGCCTGGTGAACCAGCGCGACGGGATGTTCCCTGCAGCCTGCAAGTAGCCAGCGCCGGGAGGTGTACACCTTCCGTTATCTCAATGAAGTGAAGGCGGACGCATCCGATGGCGCCGCCTGAGGGTGGTACCGCGAGCAACGCTCGCCCCTGGATGGGGCGGGCGTTTTTCATTTGGATCATCATCGCGTTCTAGGGAAGGGAGAGAACCGACGTGCAGCGCCCACTCGACGAAGAGCTCCGGGAATTGCGCGGAGCTATCGATCGCCTCGATGATCAACTCCTTCAGGTGTTGGCGGAGCGATTTGCCGCTGCGGAAGCGATCGCCAGGCACAAGGCGCGGCGCGGCGAACCGGTGGTCCAACCCGAGCGCGCGCAGCAGGTCCGGGCGCGATACCTCCGCCGCGGGGCCGAACTCCGCCTGCGACCGTCCTTTCTCGCCGCCGTGTGGAAACTCGTGCACGATGAGTCCTGCAGGCGCCAGGAGGAGATCCTCCAAAGCGTCGAACGCACCGCACGCTAGAAAGACAAAAAAGCCGAGGGACGCAGATCCCTCGGCTTTTTTTGTTTCTTGATTTTGCTTCACGCGATCACGGAGATCAACCTGCGCACGGATTCGGCGGATTTGTCGAGCGCCGCCTTTTCCTCCGGCAGAAGGTCCAACTCCAAGATGCGTTCGATGCCCCGTTTGCCGAGGACGGTCGGGACGCCGAGCGTCAGGTCGCGATAGCCGTATTCGCCTTCCAGATATGCGATGGCCGGCAACACGCGCCGCTTGTCCTTGAGGATGGACTCCGCCATCTGCACAAGCGACGCGGCGGGGGCGTAATACGCGCTCGCGTTCCCCATCAGGCTGACGATCTCGCCTCCCCCGTTCCGGGTGCGCTCGACGATGGCGTCGATCCGCTCCCTCGGCAACAGCTTTTCGAGCGGGACGCCGCCGACGTTGGCGTACCGGACGAGCGGCACCATGTCGTCGCCGTGCACGCCGAGCACAAAGCCGCGCACGTCCTCGACCGACACCCCGAGTTCCATCGCGACGAACGTGTTGAACCGCGCCGTGTCGAGCACGCCGGCCTGGCCGATCACGCGCTCCTTCGGAAATCCGCTCGTCTTATACGCCACGTACGTCATGGCGTCGACTGGGTTGGAGAGGACAATGAGACAGGCGTCGGGCGAATGCGCGACCACCTGCTCGGTGACCGACTTCACGATGTTCGCGTTCGTGGTGACGAGATCGTCCCGGCTCATGCCAGGTTTGCGCGGAAGACCGGCCGTGATGATGACGAGGTCCGATCCGGCCGTGTCCTCGTAATGGGAAGTCCCCACGACGCGCGCGTCGCTCCCGAGCACGGGCATGGCCTCGAGCATGTCGAGCGCCTTGCCCTTCGTCGGGTTCTCAAGCGACGGAATGTCCAAGAGCACCACGTCGCCGAGCTCCTTCGCCGCCAGCAGAAACGCCGTGGTGGCGCCTGTGAATCCGGCGCCAATCACCGAGATTTTCTTCCTCTCCAACATGCGAACCGCTCCTCAGTCCATATTTTTGATGATGTGATCACCGAACTCGGAGCACTTGACCTCGGTCGCGCCCTCCATGAGACGGGCAAAGTCGTACGTCACGATCTTCTGCGCGATGGTCTTCTCCATGGCGCGGGTGATGAGATCGGCAGCCTCCTGCCAACCCATGTACTCGAACATCATGACGCCCGAGAGAATCACCGAGCCCGGGTTCACCTTGTCGAGGCCCGCGTACTTGGGCGCCGTGCCGTGCGTCGCCTCGAACACCGCGTGCCCCGTTTCATAGTTAATGTTGGCGCCCGGGGCGATGCCAATGCCGCCGACCTGCGCGGCGAGCGCGTCCGAGATGTAGTCGCCGTTCAGGTTGAGCGTCGCAATGACGTCGTATTCGGCAGGACGCGTCAGGATCTGCTGCAGGAATGCATCGGCGATCACGTCCTTGACGATGAGCTTCCCGGCCTCGATGGCCTCCTTCTGCGCGGCGTCCGCGGCCTCCTGGCCCTTCTCGGCCTTGATGCGATCATACTGCGCCCACGTGAAGACCTTGTCGGAGAACTCGCGTTCGGCAAGCTCGTAGCCCCAGTTCTTGAACGCGCCCTCCGTGAACTTCATGATGTTGCCCTTGTGAACCAGCGTGACATTGCGGCGCTTGTGGCGGAGCGCGTACTCAATCGCGGCCCTCACCAGGCGCTCGGTGCCCTCGCGCGAGACGGGCTTCACGCCGATGCCGGACGTCTCCGGGAACCGGATCTTTTTGACGCCCATCTCCTTCTGAAGGAATTCGATGACCTTCTTGACCTCCGGCGTGCCTTCCTGCCACTCGATTCCCGCATAGATGTCCTCCGAGTTTTCGCGGAAGATCACCATGTCCACGAGTTCAGGATGTTTCACCGGCGAAGGAACGCCCTGGAAGTAACGAACGGGCCGCTGGCAGACGTAGAGGTCCAGCTCCTGGCGGACCGCCACGTTCAGCGAGCGAATGCCGCCGCCCACCGGCGTCGTCAACGGACCCTTGATGCTGACGATATATTCGGACAGCGCGGTCAGCGTGTCCTGCGGCAGCCATTCGCCGAACATGTTGTACGCCTTCTCGCCCGCGTACACCTCGTACCAGGCCACTTTTCGCTTCCCGCCGTACGCCTTCTCCACGGCGGCGTCGAACACCCGCTGAGCGGCGCGCCAGATGTCTGGCCCTGTGCCGTCTCCTTCGATAAACGGAATAATCGGGTGATCAGGCACATTCAACTTTCCGTTCGCCAACGTGATGGGTTCGCCCTCCGTCGGCAGCGAATATCTCTGGAACGTCGGCATGGCAGGCCCTCCCAATCTCGTTCTCTCTCGATGACCCTGCGCAACAAGGAGCGGCGCGGCGCAAGCCGCCCGCCCTTGTCTCGCGATGCATCTCCACCCATGATATAGCACACCGGCCGCCTCATGCAATCGCTCTCAATGCGGGCGCAACACCGGCACGTGCAACTCGACAAAAAATCGATCTTCATCCGCATCGATGCGCAGACGCCCCCGCATGCGGTGCACCAGCCGCTCCACGATCTGCAGGCCCACGCCGCGCTCCGGCGCTCGGTGCCGCTCCCCCGTCTGCGGGGCCACGTCGTTCTCCACTGAAAGCACGACCCACTGCCCTTGCCGATAGAGAGACCAGACGGCGGTCGAAGGGCGTTTGGCGTGATCGATCACGTTTTTGAACAGCGTGCTCACGAGCCGCTCCCATTCGCCCGGATTCGTGAACACGTACAGTCCCTCCTCGGCCTGCCCGCGAAGCTCGATGCCTTCGGCGCGCGCAATGGGCTCGTACCGCTCGGCGATCTCGTGGGTGAGATCGGACACGGCGACGGGCTCAGGCGGATCGTCGACGAGCCCGGAGCGCAACTTCGAGAGATACAGCATGTCCGAGATCATCTTCGACGCCCGGTCCAGTTCGCGCCGGATCTCGTTCGCGGCGTCCTCCGGCACGGCGCGGTTCGCGAGCATGGCGCTCGCGGTGGCAATCGGGGTCTGCAGCTCGTGCGACAGCTCCAGCACAGCCTCCTGGTACGCGGCCCAGGTCTGAAAGGCGGGTTGGACGAGCCGACGGGCCAGGACGAGATCGCCCGCGATGGCAAGCAGGAAACCGGCTCCGCCGATGAGCTCCATCAGGCGGAGGGTGTGCGTGAGCATGGATCGCTCCTGCGTGATGAGGCAATACATGTACAGCACGACGGTCGATCTCGTCGGCACAAGGCTCGACGAACCCGCGATGTCCTGCACCGCCGCTTGGAGGGCGCCCGTCGCGAGCAGGTTGCGCGCAAACCCGCCGGAAGATGCTTGACCGTACGAGGTCTGAATGAGCGCCGAGGACATCGTCGGATCCGGCACGACGACGGTGTACAGCCGGTATGGCTCATTGTCGTACGTGAACGTCACGAAGTGGCGCAGGACGGCCTCCCCGTGCACCACGGAAAAGGGGACGGGCGCGTGCGGGGAGTGGGCGACGGCGGCCGGCCCCACGGCGTAGTAGAAGATGGTGTTGCCGAGATCGTCCCGAACCGGAGGACCGAGGCCGTCCCGGTACACGCTCTCGGTCAACGCCCGCTCCACCGCTGGCACGGCCTCCGCCATCGCCTGCTCCGCGTCCCTCGCGACGTCGTTGGTCAGCTCGCGGTACACGGCCAGGCCCACGAGCACGAGCAAGAGCCCGGTGCTCACGATGAGCAAACTCGCCACGGTGATATACATGCGGCGAAACATGGGTCACTCGCCCTCCGGCTGCAACGCGTAGCCCCGGCCGCGGACCGTGACGATGGCGTTTTTCCAGCCGATGTTGGAACACTTCCTCCGCAGGAAGTAGACGTAGGTGTCGAGGGCGCTGTCCGCCACTTCGGCATCCGGGCCCCAGACCTTCGCGATGAGTTGATCGCGCGTCATGACCTGGTGCTTGTGGCGAAAGAGCGCCTCCATCAGGGCGAATTCCTTGCTCGTAAGCTCCAGCGTCCTCCCGTCGTACTCCAGGCTGCGCGACCGCGTGTGCAACCGGGCCTTCCCGTGCTCGAGCACCTCGTCGTCGGTCAGCGCGGGCGCGCGCCGGACGAGCGCCCCGACGCGGGCCAGGAGCTCGTCCGGATGGAACGGCTTGCCCAGGTAGTCGTCCGCGCCCTTGTTCAAGCCGAGCACGCGGTCTTTTGGATCGTTCTTGACGGTGAGCATCAGGATGGGCGTGGTGCACCCCGCCTCGCGAAGCTGCGTCAGCGCCTCAATGCCGTCCCCGTCCGGCAACATGTAGTCGAGCACGATGCAGTCGTACGCGCCGCTCATGCCGTGTTCCACCGCGGCAAACACGGTGTCCACCGCGTCCACGGTGTAGCCCCGCTGTTGAAAGAGCTGCACCAGCTCGCGGCGGAGCGCCGCCTCGTCTTCCACCACCAAAAGCCGCATTCCGCATCCCTCCTTGGGCCCTGCGGCTGGCGACCCGATGCGGCTCAGATCTGCAGGAAGCCGACCTTCCGCTGGACCTCGCGGAGCGTCGCCGCGGCGATTTCGCGCGCCCGTTCGGCCCCGCGGCGAAGCACCTCGTCCAGTTCTCCGGAATCCATCAGCTCCCGGTAGCGGGCCTGGATGGGCGCCAATCGCTCGATCACGACCTCGGCCAGTTCTTTCTTAAACGGACCGTATCCCTGGCCCTCGAACCTGCGCGCGACCTCGTCGAGCGACACGCCAGCGCAAAGGGCGTAAATGGTCATGAGGTTGCTGATGGCCGGCTTCTTCTCCGGATCAAAGCGGACCTCCCGCTCCGAGTCGGTCACCGCGCGGCCGATCTTTCTGCGAATGGTGTCCGCGTCGTCCAACATGGAGATGTAGGCGTTCGCGCTTTCGTCGCTCTTGCTCATCTTCTTCTCCGGGTTCTCGAGGCTCATGATGCGCCCGCCGATCTCCGGGATGTAGGGTTCAGGCACGACAAACGTGTCGCCAAACCGCCGGTTGAAGCGCCCCGCGATGTCGCGGGTGAGTTCCAGGTGCTGCTTCTGATCCTCCCCCACCGGCACGAGGTGCGCGTTGTAAAGCAGAATGTCCGCAGCCATCAGGGTGGGGTAGGAAAACAGCCCCGCCGTGACCACCTCGTGGCGGCTCGACTTGTCCTTGAACTGCGTCATGCGCTCAAGCTCGCCGTGATACGTGAAACACTGCAGGATCCATCCGAGCTCGGCGTGTTGCGGCACGTGCGATTGGACAAACACCGTCGCCTTCGCCGGGTCAATGCCGGAGGCCAGGTACAGGGCGGCCACCGACCGTGTGTTGTGGCGGAGCGCCTCTGGATCCTGCGGGACCGTGATGGCGTGCATGTCCACGACGCAGAACAGGCAATCCGCCTCGTCCTGCAATTTGACGAAGTTGCGAATCGCACCAAGGTAATTTCCGATGGTCAGGATGCCGGACGGCTGAATCCCCGACAACACGCGTTTCATGGACATCATTCTCCCAACTGTTCAAATTCGATTCAAATTCAGGCCTGCCGATGGCGCGGCGCTCCGCGCCCGACGCATTCGCTCACCATGATACGCGAAAGCGCATGATACGCGAAAGCGGAATTCCCCCTTGAAGGCGGGGAATTCCGCGCGCGCCTCTATCCAGGCTCGAACCGGTGAGCGCCTCAGACCGTGTGCACCTTCATGAAGTTCGTCGTGCCCGCCGTGCCCGCGGGAATGCCGCCCATGATGATGACGCGATCGCCCTTGTGCACATAGCCAGTCGAGAGCGCCCCTTGAACGGAACTCGCGAGCAACTCGTCCGTCGTGCCCGCGATGTCCGGCACGACGACGGGAAGGACGCCCCAGTAGAGCGTCAGGCGCCGCGCGACGTGATCGAACGGCGTCACCGCGATGATGGGCGTCATGGGCCGGTGCTTGGACACACAGCGGGCGGTGTGCCCGGACGTCGTCGCCGTGATGATGGAGATCACGTCGAGATCGGCCGCGAGCGTGCGCACGGCGTGCGCGAGCGAGTCGGACACGGTGTGCGTGACCTCCGTGCGGTGCCGGTACGCCACCTCGTCGTGCGCGATGGCAGCCTCGGCCCGCTCCGCGATCTGCGCCATCGTCCGCACGGATTCCAGCGGATACCGCCCCGCCGCTGTTTCGCCCGAGAGCATGATGGCGTCCGTGCCGTCGAAGATGGCGTTCGCCACGTCGCTCGCCTCGGCGCGCGTGGGCCGCGGATTGCGCTGCATCGAATCGAGCATCTGCGTCGCCGTGATGACCGGCTTGCCGTATCGGTTGCAGATGGAGATAATCCGCTTCTGCGCGAGCGGCACCTCTTCCGTCGGGATCTCCACGCCGAGATCGCCGCGGGCCACCATCATGCCGTCCGACACCTGCGCGATCTCGTCGAGCCGATCCAGCCCCTCGCGCGTCTCGATCTTCGAGATGATGTCCGCCTGGTAATTGTGCTCCTCCAGAATGCGGCGCACCTCGAGCACGTCCGCCGCCTTGCGCACGAACGACGCCGCGATCATGTCGACGCCGTGCTCAATCCCAAACCGAATATCCGCCTTGTCCTTCTCGGTGACGCCCGGAATGCGGAGGGTTACGCCTGGGACGTTGATGCCCTTGTTGTCCTTCAACACGCCGCCGTTCGTCACGCGGCAGTGAATGTCATGCCCCTTCACCTGGATGACCTCGAGTCCAATGAGGCCGTCGTCGATGCGGATGGGCGCGCCGGGGTACACGTCCTCCACCAGTCCCTCGTACGAAACCCAGACCCGCTCCTTCGTGCCGTACTCCACCGGATCGATGGTGAGGACGATCTCGTCCCCGTCCCTGAGCTCCACCTGGCCGCCTTGGATCTTGCCCGTGCGAATTTTCGGTCCCTTGATGTCGAGCATAATGCCGACGTGCTTGCCCACGCGGGCCGACGCCTCGCGGATGCGGCGGATGCGCTCCGCGTGTTCCTCGTATGTACCGTGCGAGAAGTTGAGTCGGGCGACATCCAAACCGGCCTCGATGAGCTTCGTCAACATGTCGAGCGATTCGCTCGCCGGCCCAATGGTGGCCACAATCTTCGTCTTTCGCATGCCTAACCCTCTCTTCGCGAAACTTTCGGCCTCGTTCCGTGCCGCGGATGCGCACACAAAGGAAGAAGCGGGAAGTCCGGCGGCGCCGGACACCGCTTCACGGCCGTTCGACGTAGGTTCCCATTTGCCGATACTTATGGTATCGCGCGCGGAGCAGTTCATCAATAGGCACGGCCACGAGCTCGCGCAGCCCTTCGATCACGGCCTCGCGGACGCGCCGCACCATCCACTCCGGATCCTTCTGCGCGCCGCCCATCGGCTCCTCGATGATCCGGTCAATGACGCCGAGATCGAGCAAATCCCTGGCTGTCAGCCGCATTACCTCGGCGGCCTTCGGCCCGAGCTTCGCGTCCTTCCACAGGATGGCCGCCGCCGATTCGGGTGCGATGACGCAGTACCACGCGTAATCCAACATGTAGATGCGGTCCGTGATGCCGAGGCCCAGCGCGCCGCCGCTCCCGCCCTCTCCCGTGACGATGGACAGCGTCGGCACGCGCAGACCCGCCATGGCGAACAAATTCTCGGCGATGGCCACGCTCTGCCCCCGCTCCTCGGCCGACATGCCCGCATAAGCGCCGGGGGTGTCGATGAAAAACACCACGGGCCGGCCGAACTTCTCCGCCTGCTTCATCAGCCGGAGCGCCTTGCGATAACCCTCCGGATTGGCCATGCCGAAGTTGCGGCGGATGTTCTCCTTCGTGTCCCGCCCCTTCTGATGGCCAATGACCGTCACCGGTTGGCCATCGATGAGCCCCACGCCGCCGACGATGGTGAGATCGTCGGCGAAGTGCCGATCTCCGTGCAACTCCACGAACTCGTCGCAGAGCCCGCGGATGTAATCCAGCGTCGTCGGCCGCCCGATTTGGCGGGCCAGCTGCACCCGCTGCCAGGGCGTCAGGTTCGCGTAGGTGGTTTCCGTGAGTTCCTTGAGCCGCTCTTCCAGTTTATCGACTTCGCCTTGCAGGTCGATCCCGTTCTTCTCCATAAAGGCCTTGAGCTCGGCGATCTTCGCCTTCAGCTCGGCGATGGGCCGCTCGAAATCCAGCTCATTCGCCATGCGCCCACCCCCGAGCCGTGTGCATGCGCACCAGCGCGCCGAGCGTCTGGCGCATCTGTTTGCGGTGCACCACTTTGTCGATCATGCCATGCTTCAGGTTGAACTCTGCGGTCTGAAAATCGTCCGGAAGACTCTGCCTCATGGTCTGTTCCACGACCCGCCGGCCCGCGAAGCCGAACATCGCGCCCGGCTCCGCGACGATCACGTCGCCGAGGCTCGCGAAGCTCGCGCTGACGCCGCCTGTCGTGGGATGCGTGATGACCGAGATGAACAGTGCGCGGGCCTCGTGCATGCGAGTGAGCGCCACGCTCGTCTTGGCCATCTGCATGAGGGACAGGATGCCCTCCTGCATGCGGGCGCCCCCCGATGCCGTGAACAAAACGAGCGGCCGCTTGCTTTCCGCGGCCCGCTCCATCGCCCGCGCGATGCGCTCGCCGACCGCCGAGCCCATGCTCCCCATCATGAAACCGGGCTCCATCGCGCCGACGACAATGGGCACCCCGTCGAGCAGCGCTTCGCCCGTGAGGACGCCCTCCAGAAGGCCGGTGGCGCGCATGGCCGCCTCCAGCTTTTCCTCGTACTGCGGAAAGCCGAGGGGATTCGTGGACGTCAAGCCGCCGTCCATCTCCTGGAACGACCCTTCGTCGACCGTGATCTCAATGCGCGTGCGCGCCCCAATCCGGAAGTGGTAGTTGCACTCCGGACATGTGTACAGATGCTTCTGCAGTTCCTTCGCCAACAGCAGGGCGCCGCACCCCTCGCACTTCTGCACGAGGCCCTTCGGCACATCCCGCTCCTCCGCAGGCCTGGGCTGCCGCGCCTCGGGCGCCGTCTCTTCGCCCGTTCCCACGGTGACGTACTGGCGCCGTCGGTTGAACAGATCTTTTAACACAACCCCACCTCTTTAACCCCACCTTGCGCAGAAGGCGCGCTGTCACGACAACGACGAGTGCAGGATGTCCCTGAGCACTTCCTGCGCCTCGTCGAGCTCGCTCTCTGGAATCAGAATCTCATATTGCTCTTTTGCGCCGCGCGCCTTCTTCACCTTGACGAGGAAGCCTTCCTCCGTCATCCTCAGGCGAACCCGTTCCGCCTGCTGCGATGTCGGTGCGATGTAGATAACCGTCCACATGGCTCCTACGCTCCTGGCAAGATCGTGATCCTTCTTGCCCGCATTATACCATGTCTGTCCCAAGAGACACATGCAGAAACCAGGATGCGACACGAAGGTTTTCTCACTTGATACGAACGTTGCCAAGCCCCACGCGCTCCTCGAGCGCCGCAATCAAGTCCTGACTGACCTGCACCCGGTAGCGCGAACCGAGCAACCGAGCCCGTCCGGTCGAAGCGTCGTACAGAGCCACCTCGGTCTCACCAGGCGCCATGGCGAGGATGCGCTGAATCTCCCTGAGCACCTGGGCCCCGCCACGGCTTCGGTACCGAATGTAGAGCCGTTTGCCGACCGCGGCGGGCGCTCCGTCCGCACCCGGCGCACCCTCTGACTTCGTCTCCGCCTCCACGAAGAGATCGAGCGCCGCCCACTGCCGGCTGTCCTCCGCGCGCACAAGCGCCTCCTCGAACATCTTGCGCCGCACGTCGCGCGACGCGCCTTCCGGGAAAAACTCGTCGAACGCGCCCGCCGCAAACAGGCTGTCGAGCGCTTTGCGGTTGACGATGCGCGGCTCAATGCGGCGGAGAAAGTCCGCCAGGGACGCAAACGGCTGCTCGGCGCGGAGCGCCAGGATGTGATCGACAGCCGCCTCCCCGACGTTTCGCACCGAAAGGAGGCCGGCGCGCAGATTCCCGTCCTCTTCCACGGTGTATCCCCGCTCGCTCCGCTGCACCGACGGCGGGCGCACCGCAATCCCGTGCCGCCGCGCGTCCTGTTCGTACAGGCGCACCTTGTCCGGCACGCCGATGGACAGCGTGAGAAGCGCCGCCAAAAAGTCCGACAGGAAGTGCGCGCGCAGGTAGGCCGTTCGGAACGCCAACACCGCGTACGCCGCCGCGTGCGAGCGGTTGAACCCGTAGTCCGCGAAACGCACGATGAGGTTGTACACCTCGTGCGCGATCTCCTCGCTGTATCCCCTCTGGATGCAGCCCTGCACAAACCGGGATCGCTCGTCATCTAGGATTTCCCTTTTCTTCTTCGACACGGCGCGCCTCAGCAAGTCCGCCTCGGCCAGCGAAAATCCCGCCATCTGGCTTGCGATCTGCATGATCTGCTCCTGGTACACGATGACGCCGTACGTGTCGGCGAGGATCGGCGCGAGATCGGGATGAGGATAGGTGACGGGGCGCCTTCCGTGCTTCGCGTCGCAAAACGCAGGAATATTCTCCATGGGCCCCGGACGATTCAGCGAGATCACGGCGATCACGTCATCCAGACTCGTGGGGCGCAGCTCCCTCAACACCCGGCGCATGCCGGCCGACTCGAGCTGGAAGACGCCGTTGGTGTCAGCCCGCGTCAGGAGGGCGTACGTGGCCGGATCGTCCTCGTTCACATGCCGCCAGTCGATGGAGATGCCCGTGCGCCGGCGGATGGACGCGACCGCGCGATCGATGAGCGTGAGCGTCTTGAGGCCGAGAAAGTCCATCTTCACGAATCCGAGCGCCTCGACGTCCTCCATCGGATAGGCGGTGACGGGCGTGTCGTCCGCCGCCCAGTCGAGCGGAATCCAGTCCGCGATGGGCTCGGGAGAAATGATCACCCCGGCCGCGTGAATGGACGTGTGATGCGGCAGATCCTCCAGGCGCTTCGCGGCTTCGAAGAGCCGCGCGGCATCCGGATTCCCGTCCACCAGTTCCCGAAAGGCGGCCACCTCCTGATACGCGCTGTCCAGCGACGCGTGCACCACGCCGGGCACCAGCTTGGCGAGGCGATCGACCAGTGCCGGATCGGCAGCAAGCATGCGGCCCGCGTCCCGCAGCGCCGCCCGGGCCTGCAGGGTGCCAAAGGTGCCGATTTGCGCGACGCGATCGCGCCCGTACTTCTCGATCACGTAGCGGATGACCTCGCCGCGCCGCTCGAATTCGAAGTCCGTGTCGATGTCCGGCAGCGAGACGCGAGCGGGATTGAGAAACCGCTCGAACAACAGCTTGTGGCGGATGGGATCCACGTCCGTGATGCGCAGCGCGTAGGCGACGAGGCTGCCGGCCGCCGATCCGCGCCCCGGCCCGGTCGAGATGCCCTGCTGGTGCGCGTGGCGGATGAAGTCGGCCACGACGAGAAAGTAATCGGCGTACCCCATGTCGCAAATGACGGCGAGCTCGTGCTCAAGCCTCGCCTCCACCTCGGGCGACAGGGTCCCGTACCGCCTGACGGCGCCCGCACGCGCGGCTTCGCGCAACACCTCGTCGGCGCTGCGCCCGTCCTTCGTCGCATAGCGCGGCATCCGCACCTGGTGGAGCGGCAGTTCGAGCGCGCACATCTCCGCGATCTCGCCCGTCCGGCGGAGCGCCTCCGGGAAGTTCGCGAACCGGTCCGCCATGTCCTCCGGCGACGCAAAGTGAAACTCGTCCGTGGCGAACCAGTCGTCGGCGTCGGGGCGCTCGAGCCCGGCGTACGCCCGGTGCCAGGCGGCATCTTCCCGCGCGAGATAGCGAACGTCGTTCGTCGCCACAAGCGGCACGTCCCAGCGGCGGGCGAGATCGACGAGCCCCGGCAGTCCCTCCCGCTCTCGGCGCAGGCCGTGATCTTGGAGATCGATGAACAGCTGGCCGGCGGGCACCGCATTCGCCACCCGCGCCAACAGCCGCTCGGCGGCATCCGCCTCGCCGCGCGCGAGGTGATGAAACAGGCGCGACTCCGGGCCTCCGCAGAGCACCACGAGGCCCTGCGAGCTCTCCGCAAGCTCGGACAGCGTGACATAGGGCACCGGGCGCTTCGAGCGCGCTTGGGTTGCAAGTCGCGTGAGCCGGCGATATCCCGAAAGCCCCATCGCCAGAACCACCACCTGATCGAGGGACGCAGCCAACCGCCCCGGCCCCGCGTCTTCCTCGTCAGCAAGCCAAGCGACCTGCATGCCGATGACGGGCGAGAGCCCTTCGCCGCGCGCCAACCGGTAGAAGGTGAGGGCGCCATACATGCCGTTGGTGTCGGTGAGCGCCACCGCCCGCATCCCATGCGCCTTCGCGGCCCGGACGAGATCGTCCAAGCGCAGCAGGCTTTCGCGGAAGGAGAACGCGCTATGCACGTGCAGGTGCACAAAGTCCACCGTGCTCACCTCTCGATCCACTGCGCGGTGACCAGCGCCTTCGCAAACACGTCGTTTTTGTCCGCAATTTCGACCTCCACCTTGGCGTAGCGCCGGCCGTCGTTCAGCACGCGCGCCTTCGCGTCGACGGTGGTGTCGACCGGCACGGGGCGGAGCACGTAGAGCGTCATGTTTTCGATCAGCATGTCGACGTGGCGCGCTCGGCGCAGGCAGACGCGCGCCGCCTCCTGAATGATGGTCGTGAGCGATCCCGTCGCAAGCGTGCCGCCCGACGTCGTCATCTGCGGCGTGACCTGCCCGCGCAGCACCGTGGATCCATCGGGGGATTGCACCACGTTGAAATCGCGCACCACGACGTCTTCCACCGTCTCTCCCACCTGCGGCTGCCGATTCATGATCTGCAACGCGCGAATCACGTCTTGGCGCGTGATGACGCCAATCACGTCCTTGTCCTTGACGACCGGCATGATCTCAAATCCCTCAAACGCCATCCGGTGCGCGGCCGAGGCGATGGTCGTCTTCGGCGTGACGGAGACCGGATTGCGCGTCATGTAGCGCGACACGGGAGCCTCGAGCTCCGCCTCCGCCACGTCGCGCGGGCTGATGATGCCCACCAAGCGACCGTTCGCATCCACCACCGGCATGCGCGAGTGGCCGGATTCCTCCACCAGATGATAGTACTTGCGCACGGTGTCGTCCGGCCGCAGGCTGACGAGCGGCTGATCCTGCAGCACGTCCTCGACGTAGAGAATGTCCTTTTTGATGAGCCGGTCGTAGAGCGCGCGGTTGATCAGCGAAGCGGTGGTGAAGGTGTCGTACGAACACGAGATGAGCGGCAGCTGATATTCGTTGGCGAGCTTCTCCACCATGGGAGACGCGGTGAAGCCGCCGGTGATGAGCACCGCGGCGCCGCTCTTGAGCGACATGCGCTGGACCTGCTCCCGGTTGCCCACAATCATCAGGCATCCGGGGCTCAGATACCGGCTGATGGACTCGGTGCGCATGGCGCCAATCACGAAGCGGCTCAACGTCTTGTGCAGACCTTCCTTGCCGCCGAGCACGGTCCCCTCCACAATGCGGACGACCTCCGCGAAGGTCAGGCGCTCAATCTGTTCCTTTTCCTTTTTTTCCACGCGCACCGTGCCGATGCGGTCCAGCGTGGACACGAAACCCTCCGCCTCGGCCTCCTTGATGGCGCGATAGGCGGTGCCCTCCGAGACGTTCAGCACGCGCGCGATTTTGCGGACGGAAATCTGGGATCCGACCGGCAGGGAACGGATGTATTCCAGGATTTGCTGATGTTTGGTCGTCACGGATCCTCCTCGGACCAGAGCGCGGTCCCTCACGGCGTAGAGTCTAGCTTGATCATAGCTTTCACGAACCTGTCGTCAATTGCCCTGAAAATCCGTGTAGAATGGTGGCAGAACTTGTGGCGATGAGGAGACGTGGGTCATGCGCGTATACGACGACGTGCGCCGCATGGTGGGCATGCGCGGCGCTTCCCACCCTGTGCTCGATTGGACTTGGCGCATTGCAGTCATCCTGTTTTCCGATCTCGTGGGCGCCGTCGCAGTCAATAACTTCCTCACCCCCGCCCACATCCTGGCCGGCGGCGTGACCGGCGTGGCGCAGATCCTCCATCACTACGTCCCAGGGCTCGGCGTGGGCACGATGTACTTCGTCTTCAACATTCCGCTGTTCATCCTCGGCTATCGGTACCTCGGCCGGCGGTTCATCTTTCAGACCGGGATCGCCATCCTGGGCTTTTCCGTTCTCGCGGACTTTGTGCGACTGCACTTCACCACGCCCACGGATCCGCTGCTCATGGGCCTGTACGGCGGCGTGCTGACGGGGCTGTCGTCTGGACTCGTCATCCGCGTGGGCGGATCGATGGGCGGAACGGACATCGTGAGCCTCGTGGTCCACCGCTTGACCGGCCGCAACATCGGCTCGGTGAGTTTCGTGATGAACGCCGCCATCGTCCTTCTCTCCATGCTGGTCTTCGGCGTGCCTGCGGGATTGTACACCTTGGTCAGCATGTACGCGGCGTCCCGCGTCGTTTCGGGCCTCATGCACTTCCAGCAGAGAAAGACGGCCCTCATCGTGACGTCCAAGCCGAGCGAGGTCGCGAGCGCCATCGGCCAGCGCCTGGTGCGCGGATCCACCGTCATGCGGGCCTATGGCGCCTACACCCAGCGCGAGCGAGGCGTGTTGCTTTGCGCCATGACGCATCTCGAAATCGCGGATCTCAAGGAAATCGTGCAGTCGCTCGATCCGGACGCGTTCATCACCATCCTCGACACCACGGAGGTCATCGGGCGGTTCCGCCAAAGTGCGCTGTGATCCAAACGTTTAACTTTTCATCTCTGCGAGCAAACTTGTAAGGAGCGTCAGTCTTGAAAACCTCGCAGGGAGGTCGATTGACCGTGAAGGTTCCGCTGACCATCGTGGCGGCCCTGGCCGCGTGGGCTGTGGGCGTATGGCCGAGCGTCGACGCGTGGGCAGATACGTCGGTGATGCATCACGCCCTGGCGCACGCGCTGTTTCTGGTCTCAGGCGGTTTGCTGGGCTTCGAGGCCGCGCGCCACGCCGCAAAGAGCGCTTGGCGCGAACGCACCCAGGAGCGCGAATACGGTTCCCCCGACGATCAGGAGGTGGCGCAATCATGAAGCTTTCACCCTGGTTTCACGCGGGGACGGCGTACATTGGTGCCGCGGCCCTCGCCGCGACCTATTTGCCAGGCGTCTTTGACGACGCGCGACCGGCGGCTCACATTTCCCAGCATCTCGCCATCACCTGCGCAGCCTTCCTCACCGCCTACGGCGTGGAGCGGCTTCGCCAATCCATCGGAAAGTAAAGCGACTTCACGCGTGACCCCCACAGATTCGCCCCGATTCGTCGAATCCATGTGATAACACGTGATCGAGGTGACTTCTGTGACTCGGGGTCTTTTTCTTGCCTTGACGGCGTCGGCCGTAAGCCTGCTGTCCCTCTGCGCGGCGCCCGCAGCTGAGGCGCGCGCCGCTTCCAACTCCATACTCCTGGCCGTGGCCAACACCACAGCCGGAAACGGCACGGACAGCTCATCCAGCGGCGGGACGAACCGGCCGAACATCCACCAGATCATCACGCAGTTCGAACAGGCCATCGCGCCGTATGAAAGCATCCATCCTACGCAAATTGCGCATCCGCCGGTTCCAACGCAGTCGCTTCCGACCTCGCCCGCGGCCATCGATGACGCGCTTCAACAGACGCTCCAGGCCTATCGGCAGGCCACCCAGAGCGACAAGCAGGCGCAGAGCCAGCTGCAGTCGGCGTTCAACGCGTACATTCATGCGCTGCAACTGTTCGTCCAGGTGGGCGATCTCAACGTGCTCACCCAACAAACGCCGGATTCGACTGCCGTGGTCTCGTACCTTCAGGACGCGCTCTACACGCAGGCGGAAGTGTCCGCCGACGTCCAACTCCTTCAGCAGGCGCGTGCGGACGGCGATGACAGCACATTGCTCGCAACGCTCATCGACATGACCCAGCTTGAACAGCAGAAGGTGTCGGATCTCAAGATGGCCACAAAGATCTTGACAAAGATGACGAACACTCTTCAGTCCGGTTTGCTGGATTAAACCCAAGGCGCCGCGCATGCGGCGCCTTTCGCTATGTCGTCGCAGATAGGTCCCCTGCGGGCGCATGTGAAACCCCTGAGGGGTGTGCTTCGAACGCTTTCCGCAGCCTGTCACAGATGCCTGATAGCAACAAAAACCCCGCCTCGCGCAGGAGGCGGGGGTTCCCGCAGTACCGGGCAGTCAGGGATAGGTACAGTGTAGAACAAGGTCAACTACACCACACCGTCAGTATATCGGGTCCTCACCCTGGCCACATGAGTCTTGAGACCTATCTTTACGCGCGATCTGCGCTCATGGCGATGCAAGGCACGTCAGCTCTGGTACAAATCGGACGAGAGATACCTTTCCCCGGTATCCGGCGCCATGCAGAGCACGCGCGCTTCCTTGGGCAGTTCCGCGGCGATGCGCAGGCCGTGGAACACCGACGCGGCACCGGATGCGCCGAGCAAAATCCCTTCCTCCGCGGCCACGCGGCGCGCCATCATCTGCGCGTCGTGATCGTCGATGAGCAAAATCTCGTCAAACGCCTCCCGGTTCAGGATGCTCGGCACAAATCCGGGGCCGGTGCCGGGGATCTTGTGCGGCCCAGGTTGCCCGCCCGACAGCACGGGAGATCCCTTCGGTTCGACGACGTAAATCTTAATCCCCGGAATTCGGGCCTTCAGCACTTCGCCCGTGCCGGTCACCGTGCCCCCCGTCCCGGCCGTCAGCACGAGCGCGTCGAGCTTGCCCTCGAAGTCCTCGAGAATCTCGAGCGCCGTCGACTTGCGGTGCGCGTCGGGGTTGGCGGGATTGTCGAACTGAGCCGGGATGAAGCTGTATGGAATGCGAGCCGCCAGCTCCTCGGCGAGCTCAATCGCGCCCTTCATGCGCTTCGACTCCGGCGTGAGATGCACCTCCGCGCCGTACGCCTTGAGCAGTTTGACCCGCTCCTCCGTCGCGTTCTCCGGCATCGTGATGATGCATCGGTACCCTTTGGCGGCGCAGACCATGGCGAGCCCGATGCCCGTGTTGCCCGAGGTCGCCTCGATGACGGTGCTCTTGCCTGGAATGAGCTTGCCCTGCCGCTCCGCTTCCAAGATCATGTTCAAGGCCGGCCTGTCCTTGACGCTGCCGGCCGGATTCTTGCCCTCGAGCTTGACATAGACGCTCGCGCCGTTCGGATCCGGCAGGCGATTCAAGCGAACGACCGGCGTGTGACCGACGAGATCGAGAATCGAGTTGTACAATGGCATAGGCAATCTCCTCACGCGCCGCGGCGCAGGGCCGCGGCAGAAATATGCCAACTTCTATAGTATAACTCGGAAAACGCGAAACGCCAGCGTCATCCGATGTTCAGCGTCTCATTTAGCAGGCGCACGGCCGCGTCCTCGTCCTGGCACACGAGCAACATCGTGTCGTCTCCGCAGATGGTGCCAAGGAGCCCGGGCGGATCGAGCGCGTCCATCAGCGCGCCGATGGCATGGGCGTTGCCCGGCGCCACCTTGATGACAATCAGGTTGTTGGCGCGCGCGTGGGAGATAAAGACCTCCGCCAGCCTGCGGCGCAGGGCGTCGACGGAAACCTTGTTCACCGCGGTCGGCAGGGCGTATTTGTACTTGCCGTTCGAGCCCACCACCTTCACGAGCTGAAGCTCCTTGATGTCGCGCGAGATGGTGGCCTGGGTGACGGGGAACCCTGCCTCCTCGAGCGCGTGCACCAAATCCTCCTGCGTCTCGATCTCGTTCTGGCTCACGATCTCGCGAATGCGCATCAAGCGCTGTTCCTTGCTTTGCACATACACCCTCCTCGGCCAAACGTTCGTGAACATCCGCAGGCGCACATCGCGCGCATGCGGTACACTGATGCCTAGAGGTGATTTCGCATTCCGCAGCGGCAAATCCTTCACATCGACATGAACGCGTTCTACGCGTCGTGTCACGCGGCCGTCGATCCGGGGCGCTACGCGGGCAAGCCCATCGCCGTCGCGGGCGATCCGGCCACGCGCCACGGGATCGTCGTCACCGCAAGCTACGAGGCCCGCGCCCGCGGTGTCAAGCCGCCCATGCCCGTGCAGCGCGCCGTGGCCATCTGCCCGGATCTCGTGCTCGTCCGGCCAGACTTCCACCTGTATCGGGCCTACGCGCAGAAGGTGTTCGCCATCGTGCGGGAGTTCACGCCGGATGTCGAGATCGTCAGCATCGACGAGTGTTACGCCGACGTCACGCACGTGCCGGGCGGGGACAGGCCGGTCGATCTCGCCCGCGCGATCCAAGCCCGACTGTTGGATTCGCTCGGCCTGCCGTCGAGCATCGGCGTGGCGCCCAACAAGTTCCTCGCCAAGATGGCGAGCGACATGAAAAAGCCGATGGGCATCACGGAGCTCAGAGGCGAGGGCATTCGCACCTTACTCTGGCCGCTCGCCATCGAGCATATGCACGGCGTCGGGCCGAGCACCGCGAAGCGGCTCAGGCGCCTCGGCATCCGCACCATCGGCGATCTCGCGGCCCAGTCCGTCGACGTCCTCGCCCGAGCGCTGGGGCCGCGGGCGGCAGAGCTCAAGGCGCGCGCCAACGGCATCGATCCGCGCCCGCTCGAGACGGAACCTCAGCCTCCGAAGAGCGTGGGCCATTCGCTGACGCTGTCCGCAGACGCGCAATCGTTCGCCGAGGTCGAAGGCGTGGTGATGGATCTGTGCGATCGCGTCGCGTCCCGCCTGCGCCGCTACGGCATGATGGGCCGGGTTGTCGCGGTGGCGGTGCGGGATCGACGGATGCGCACCTCGCGCCGCCAGGACACGCTCGCGACCTACGTGCGCCACACGGGTGAACTTTTTCAAGCCGCGAGGGCTCTGTTTCTGAGGATTTGGCCGGCCGAGCCGGTGCGATGGATCGGAGTCTCGGTGGAGGACCTGGTGCCGCGGGAAGGACACGGCGTCCAGCTTCCGCTGTGGGACGCCGCGTCTCCCGGCGGCGAGCCGCGTGACGAACGGTTGGATCGCCTGGAGCGCGCCATCGACGAAGTGCGCGCCAAGTTTGGGCCTGGCGCCATTCGCTTGGGCCGCTCACTTTTCGGAAAGAGGGACGACGTGCACGCGCGCGGCACGTCGCTCGAACGACTCGACGAGGAGGACCTACCATGACGGATCCGTTGCACGGCAACCTTGACCCGATTGTGACGATTCTCGCGTGTCTCGTCCTGGCCATCGGCCTCGTGGCGTGGACGAGCAGGCGCTCGTGACGAGCCGCCTGCGCGAATCACCCGCGCGTCATCCGCGCGCGCGAAGCCGCACGCGCCCCGGCCGCTCGTCGGCGTCGGCTCGCTGATACGCCGCTTCTTCGAGCTGCCGGGCTCGTTCGCGATCGGCACCCAGCCAAAAGTACAGGTTCGCCCCGATGTAGAGCGCGAGCAGAAGAAGCCAAAGCGCCGAAAATGTGCCTGCTAAGCCGTGCTCGAGCTTCGGCAAGCGCGGCACGCCGTACGCCGCCAGCGCGAGCGCCGCAAGGCCGTAGACGGCGGAGTACATCCGCACCTGTCTCGGCACGCCCACTTTTCTCCGCATACCGTTCTCCTCCTTTGCCTGTCCCACCTATATGCACCGCGGTTCCGGAACATGCGCGAAACGCTCGCATGACCGCTGCTGGGTCGGGGAACATTGAGCACGAGACCACCTGAACATGGAGGAGGATGAACGATGGGCGTCATGGAAACGTTCGAGAACTGGAAACAGTTCCTCGGGGAACACGTCGATCGCGCCAAAGAGGCAGGGTTGAATCAGGATCAGCTCGCGAACATCGCCACGAAGGTCGGCGAGTTCTTGGCGAGCAAAGTGGATCCGAAGAATCCCGAGCAACAGCTTCTAAAGGAAATGTGGAACGTGGCGGACGATGAAGAGCGCCGCGCCATCGCGAGCATCATGGTGAAGATGGCGGATCGCGCGCACTGAAGAAGAGGCGCCGTCCGGGCCGGGTGCCCGAGGCGGCGCCTTATACTAGGTGTCAGGTGAGTGCGGCCCAAGCGAGGTGACCCGCTCCGTCCCACCAGGCGAGCCAGTGCCCGTCGGTGTAGGCGAACGGCGCGGGAAGCACGGTCTCGGTTTGCGACGATCGATGGAGCAGCAGCGCACGCCCTCCTCCTGCATCGCTCTGATCGACCGTGAGCCAGGTGGCGTCTCCGTTCGCCATCCCCGCCTGGCGATCCGTCCACTGCTCCAGCACAGACGCACCCAACCTGTACGCGAACACCGGGTATGGAGCGGGGTTGTCGGGTGAATTCGGCTTCGGATTCGCGTTCAACTGCAAGATAGCGATCTCGTCGGTCGCGGCGTAGAGCGTGCCCGGGTGCCAGAGGGGAACGACCGTCCGATTCGAAGGGGCTGGTGAAAGGCTGATGCGCACCAAATGCGCGGGCGCGGGCGCAGACGGACCGAACGGATTCTTCGATATCGCTTCGACGAACCACAGCGCCCGCTCTCCCACGGCCATCGATAGCACGGCCAACCCGTCTCGCTGACTATCTTCTGTGAGAACCCGACGCCCTTTGCGAGTGGCGAGATCGTACGCCCAGACGGTGGTCTGAACGTCGTTCTTCATCTGTTGCACGCTCAGCCAGTAGGCCGTATCGCCCACCACCTTGAGGCCCACCACATCTCCTTCCTGGACACCGCTCTCTGCGGAACGCATCACAAAGCGCGTGCCGGTCGATCGCGCCTCCGCCCACAGCTGCCGCATCCCGTTGCCGCCGTCGGGACCCGTTTGCCACACCAGCCACCGCTCGGTGATGTATGCGGCGTTCGCCTGCAATCCCCGCGGCATCGCGATGGTCTCTTCGATGTGACCCGTGTCGGCGTCGATCACGTCGATGCGCGAAGCGCCGGTGAACGATCCGTCCGCCTCCATGAAAGGATACTGCACAACACAGAGCGCTCGGCCGGCGATGGACCAGACCTGGCTGCCCGGCAATGACAGATGGTGAACCGTTCCGTACGGAGCAGCCGCCGTGCGGAACGAGATACGCTTGATGGGGAGTTCACCCGCGGCCTGCCTGTCGGCGATGACAGGCGTCAGCTTTGCGTTTCGCGGGGCGGCGTACGTGGACCACGCCACCTCCACGACCGCCACGCCAAACAGCCCTGCGACCACCCACCTAACCCAACGCGCCATCCACGACGCCCCTCTCTTCGGATGCTCGTACACGTCTCTCGCCGCCGTGCCTCATCGGTTGTTGTTGGATCCCATTCTACGCCGTGGAAGCTCGCAGATCAACAACAATATCCAAGATTGGAACGAGAGCCGGTTCCATAGGTGGGTCACGGGGTGGGGCAGCGTTAAAAACGGCAGGCCTCGCCTCCGCGGAGCCTGCCGTTCATTTTCACCCTATCACAACTCGAACGTCTCGCCGATCTTGAGCTCCACCGCGTCGATCCCGCGCGCCTTGCAATCCTGTACAAACTTCGCGCCGTCCTGGGCGATGAGCGGGAACGTGTTGTAGTGCATCGGGATGACCTTTTTCGCCTTCAGCCACTCCGCGGCGATGAGCGCGTCGTCCGGCCCCATGGTGAAGTTGTCGCCGATGGGGAGCAGCGCGAGATCGATGGTGTTCAGTTCCCCGAGGATCTTCATATCGCCGAACAAGCCCGTGTCGCCAGCGTGGTAGATGGTCTTGCCCTCCAACGTCAACAGGAAGCCGACCGGCGGGCCGACATACACCAGGCCGTTTTCCGTCTCCACGCCCGATCCGTGGAACGCGAGCGTGACCTTCACCCGGCCGAACGGGAAGTCGCGCTTCCCGCCAATGCCCATCGGATGGACGTTCAGCCCCTTGCTCGCGTAGTAAACGGCCAATTCGTTCGCCGCGATGATGGTCGCGTTGTTGTTGCGCGCAATGGCCTCGGCGTCCAGGACGTGATCGGAATGGCCGTGCGTGAGGATGACCCACTGGACCTTGATGTCCTCCGGCTTGGCCACCGCGTTCGGGTTGCCGCTCAAAAACGGATCGATGACGAGGCGATGCTCCCCGCTTTCAATGACGAAACACGACTGGCCATGGTACGTCAGTTTCACGACTCTCGCCCCACTTCCTTCATGATCTCGTCCAGCGAAAACAGGCGGACATCTTCCATCGGTTCGCCGACGATGCGCTGGACGTCCATCCACAACCGCTGGAGCTCGAGATCGGCCTCCAGGTACGCCCGCGCGTCCTGATGGAGCTGCACAATCTCGAACAGCTTGCGCAGCGTCTCCAACTCCTCCTGCGCCGGCTCTTCGCCGCGGAGCCGCTTGGCCTCGATCTCGTACTGGCGCCGGTAGAAGTCGAGCACCATCTGCTTCGCCGGCTCGTCCTGCTCGAGCGCCTCCTTGGCCCGCTTGGCGCGTTGAAACGGCTCCCACTCGCGAATGGCCCGCGCCAGGGCGTGCGCATGATCGTACGGGTTCACGCGCCGTCCCCCCTTGCCGTACAGGTCTATTATATCGCCGGAAGAAGCGATGGGAAAAAGCGCTCACATCCCTGGAAACGGCCATAGAAGGCGATGCCCGCCGTTCTGCGCGGTTCGTCCGCTTTCGGTATACTGTCGTCAGAAGAGGAGGGTGGACCCCTGTGGAACCCACAACGCTCTATGAGGCCGTCGGCGGCGCACCCACGTTTCGCAAGCTCGTCGACGCCTTCTACGATCGCGTCGCCCGAGACGAGCTCCTTCGGCCCCTCTTTCCGCCGACGTTTGACGAGGTCAAAGAGCGGCAGTACTGGTTTCTCACCCAGCTCTTCGGCGGGCCGAGGCTTTACACCGAACGGCGCGGTCACCCAATGCTCAGAGCTCGCCACCTGCCGTTTCCCATCACCGTCCGCCATGCGGAGCACTGGCTTCGCTGCATGGCCCAGGCCATGGAGGAGGCCAACATCCCCCATGCCGCTCGGGCCGTCATGTTCGAACGGCTGCGCGGAATCGCGCTGCACATGGTCAACACGCCCCAACAGGAGGAGGGAGACGCATGACGCCGTCCTCGCCGGTCCCTCGGATGGGCGAACGGATTGCCCAACTGCGAAAGGAGCGTGGTCTCACGCAGGCCAAACTCGCCGAGCGCGCCCGCCTGTCGACGAGCGCCATCGCGATGTATGAGACCAACAGGCGACAGCCGGATGCGCGCACGCTCGCCCAGATCGCCCAGGCGCTCGAGGTGGATCTTGCGCACATTGCCCCGCACCTCGCCTCGACGGCCGAGACCGCGCCTGAACGGCCGGATTTCGCGTCGCAGGCGCAGGAGTCGGCGGAGCGCGCCGGTGCGCCCTCGGATCCCATCCGCGGCGACCACGAGCCAACGGACGCCCCCGGCGTGACCCAGCTCGTCCTCACCAAGGACGAGGCGCGACTCATCCTGTTCGTCCGCATGCATCCGGACGCCATGCCGTTTCTTCAGTCGTACGTGACGGCCGATCCGGACAAGCGCCGCCAACTGGAGCGGGCGTGGCGGCTCATCCAGGCGTTTCAGGGCTAATCGTTAAAGCCCGGCCGATATGGGATGGGATCCTTCGCGCCCGCCTCCGCGAACCCCTTCAGACGCAGCCGGCAGCTGTCACACTCGCCGCAGGCCACCTCGCCGCCCTGATAGCAGGAGGTCGTGAGCTCGTACGGCACGCCGAGCTCCAGGCCCTTGCGCACGATCTCGCCCTTCGTCCAGTGCAAGAGCGGCGTCTCGATGCGAATCGGCCGCCCCTCCACGCCCGCCTTTGTGCCGATGCGGAGCACGTGTTCCACGCCCTCGATGAACTCCGGCCGGCAATCCGGATATCCGCTGTAGTCGAGCGCATTCACGCCGATGTAGATGGCTTCCGCGCCGATGACCTCCGCGTAGGAGGCCGCGATCGCGAGAAACAGCAGGTTTCGCCCCGGCACGTACGTTACCGGAATCTCGCGGGACACGCCCTCCGTGGGCACCTCAATCGATTCGTCCGTCAAGGCGCTGCCGCCAATTTGGCGCAGAAAATCGATGGACACCACGCGGTGGTCCTTCACGCCGTAGTACGCAGCCACCTTCTTCGCGGACTCGAGTTCAATCCGATGCCGCTGCCCGTAGTCAAACGTGATGGGATAAAGTTCGTAGCCTGCCGCGCGCGCGATGCCCATGCACGTCGCGCTGTCGAGGCCACCGCTCAGAATCACCACAGCCTTTGCCATGACCCCACGCCCTTGTCGCGAATGAGATGAAGCGCCCGGCTTGTCCGGCACGGCGGGCCTCAGCAGCCCACCGGCGCCGACTCCCCGAACACGAAACCGTCCTCACTGTAATCGAGCACCACGCCGTCCAACAACTTGGCGATGGGCTGTCCCACCGTGATCTCGACGCCCCCTTCCGGGCCGCTCACGCGGATGACCGAATCGAGCGGGGTGGACACGTCGTCGATCACGACCTGAAATCGCGGACCCCCGCACCGGTTGGCGCGGTCGATCCGTATGAATTCGGATGGCCGAAGCTCTTCCCGCGCAAGGCGGATCAGTTCGCCAAGAGCCCGATCACTGACCTGCACCTGAAAGCCCCCGCTTCCCTGTACAATCTCTGCACACCACAGTATACTATACGTCGAAAATAGGAAACGGACGAAGCGGCACGCCGATTTGCGGCTGCCCAAACACTCGTCCCCGGCGGACGAGTGTTTTTGTTGCATCCTGCGCGGCTTTGGACAACGTCCGGCCAAAAACCGACAAGGAGTGAACGATGCAGATGGCGATGCGGAAGGTCGACGCCAAGGAACCGGCCACGTCGCGCGAACAACGCGTGCTCGAATTCTGGCGCCGGGAGAACATCTTCCAGAAGAGCGAGAAGGCGCGCGAGGGGCGGCCAGAGTGGGTGTTTTACGAGGGGCCGCCGACGGCCAACGGTCTGCCGCACCCCGGGCACGTGTTGACGCGCGTGTTCAAGGATCTCTATCCCCGCTACCGCACGATGAAAGGCTACCACGTGATGCGGAAAGCGGGATGGGATACCCATGGACTGCCGGTCGAGATCGAAATTGAAAAGAAATTCGGCATGAGCGGCAAGAAGGACATCCAGGCATTTGGCATCGAGCGCTTCGTCCAGGCGTGCCGGGAGAGCGTGTTCAAGTACGAGGAGGTCTGGCGCGAGCTGACCGAGCGCCTCGGCTACTGGATCGATCTCGACCATCCCTACATGACCCTGACGGACGACTACATTGAATCCGTCTGGCACCTGCTCAAGACGATCTACGACAAGGGCTGGCTCGTGGAGGGGCACCGCGTGAGCCCGTACTGCCCGCACTGCGAGACGACGCTCTCCAGCCACGAGGTGGCGCAGGGCTACAAGGATGTCAAGGACCTGTCGGTCACGGCCAAATTCCGCGCGGAAGAAGACGTGGACGGCCGGCCGACCTACTTCCTCGCCTGGACCACGACGCCTTGGACGCTCCCTTCGAACGTGGGCCTCGCCGTCAACGAGGATTTCACCTACGTGCTGATTCACAAGGCCAAGGCGGACGAGAACATATGGGTGGCCGAAGCGCTGATGGACCAGTATCTCGAGGAGGGCGACCGCGTCATCGGTCGTAAGACCGGGCGCGAGCTCGTCGGATCGCCCTACGCGCCGGTCTTCCCGTACGTCGTGCAGGAGGGCAGGAAGCATCTCGTCATCGCGTCGCCGCACGTGACGGACGAATCGGGTACGGGCATCGTGCACATGTCGCCGGCGCACGGCGAGGAGGACTACAAGGCGTGCCAGGCGGCCGGCCTCATCTTCGTCAACTTCGTGGACGAGTCCGGGCGCTTTACGAAGGACGTGATCGACTATGAGGGCCGGTTTGTCAAGGACGAGGATCTGAACGTCGATCTCGTCAAGGATCTCGCGTCGCGCGGCCTGGTGTACGAGAAGCACAAGCACGAGCACAGCTACCCGCACTGCTGGCGCTGTGACACGCCGCTCATCTACTACGCGATTCACTCCTGGTTCATCCGCACGACGGAGTTCAAGGAGCAGCTCATTGCGAACTCCCAGTCGGTCAACTGGATCCCGCCGCACATCCGCGACGGGCGCATGGGCAACTTCCTGGAGAACGTGATCGACTGGAACCTGTCGAGATCGCGCTACTGGGGGACGCCGCTGCCCATCTGGCGCTGCGATGCGTGCGGCGAGATCGAGTGCATCGGATCCAGGGCGGAGCTCGAGAAGAAGGCGGGGCGCCTGCCGAAGGAGTTGCACAAGCCGTACATCGACGAGCTCACCTGGCCCTGCGCGTGCGGCCGAGGCACGATGGTGCGCGTCCCGGAAGTGATTGACGTCTGGTTCGATTCCGGCTCGATGCCGTTTGCGCAGCTGCACTATCCCTTTGAAAACCGGGAACTGTTCGAGCGCCTCTACCCTGCGGACTTCGTCTGCGAAGCCATCGATCAGACGCGCGGCTGGTTCTACAGCCTGCTCGCCATCTCGACGGCGGTCACCGGGCGCGCGCCGTACAAGAACGTGCTCGTGCTCGGCCACGTGCTCGACGAGCACGGCAAGAAGATGTCGAAGTCGAAGGGCAACGTGATCGATCCGTTCGAGGCGTTCGACAAACACGGCGCCGACGCGGTGCGCTTCTACTTCGTGTCCAACACTCAGCCGTGGAACTCGCAGCTCTTCTATCACCGCGCGGTGGCGGAGGCGAAGGCGAAATACATCGACCTGCTGCAGAACATCCACCAGTTCTACGCGCTCTACGCCGGGATCGACGGGTTCAACCCATACGAGGTGGAACAGGTGCCCGTGGCCGAGCGTCCGCTGATGGACCGCTGGCTCATCGCGCGCCTGCACCAGACCATCCAGGGCGTGGACGAGGCGTATCATCGCTACGACGCCACACAGGCCGCGCGGCTTCTGCAGGCGTTTGTCGACGAGCTTTCCACGTGGTACGTGCGCCGCAACCGCGACCGGTTCTGGGCGGACGGCATGGAGAAGGACAAGGCGGCGGCTTATCTGACGCTGTTTGAGGCGCTGAAGACGGTGGCCTTGCTCACCGCGCCCATCACGCCGTTTTTGGCCGAGGACATCTATCAGAACGTCGTGCGCCTCGGCGGGGATGCGAAACACGTGCCCGAGAGCGTGCACCTGTGCGACTTCCCGGCGGCGGACGAGGCGCTCGTCGACGACGGGCTCATCCGCGAGATGGCGCTCGTGCTGCGGGTCGTGGAGATGGGGCGGCACTTGCGCAATGAGAGCAAGCTGAAGACGCGCCAGCCGCTCGCCGCGCTGTACGTGCCGAAGGCGCAGAAGGATGTGCTCGCGAAATTCGCGGACGTCATCCAGGACGAACTCAATGTCAAGGAGATCCGCTATGTCGATCTCGACGAGATCGCGCGGCCGACCCTGTATCTGAATCTGAACGCGGTGGGCAAGCAGTTCGGCAAGAAGACGCCCGTCTTGAACGAGGCCGCCAAGAAGGCGGACGAGGCGCAGATTCGCGCCTTCCGGGAGACGGGCGCGGTGGTGCTCGAAGGCGAGACGCTCACGCAGGAACACGCAGAAATCCGGTACGAGGCGAAGTTCGACGGCCTTGTGACGGTGGACAACCGCCTGTTTGTGGGGCTGGAGACGCGGCTCACGCCGGAGCTCATCGAGGAAGGATACGTGCGCGAGGTCATTTCGAAGATGCAGATGATGCGCAAGGAGGTCGACTACGGCGTCACGCACCACGTGCGGTTCCACGCGGAGGGCGATCCGGAGCTGCTGGACGTGATCGCGCGGAACCGCGCCCGCATCGACCAGACGGTGCTCGTGCGCGAATGGAGCGATGCGCCGCTTGCAGACGCCGATCTCACCAAGGAGTGGGATGTGAACGGCAAGAAACTGACGTTGTCCGTCGCCCGCTGAAAGCAAACGGGCCGTTCCGAGGGTTGTTCAGACCCAGGGACGGCCCCTTTTTCGCGATGAAGCCTGTCACAGATCCTTCGCAGGATCTTCCTGGCCGAGGAATGCCAGCAGATCGCGGATCACGGCGGCGCCTGCCTGCATGGCGAACCCGTGGCCGCAGCCGGCGTACAGCTTCAGCCTGGCGCCGGGGATGCGATACGCGAGCCGCTCCCCATTGGTGTACGGCAGCACGCGATCCTCAAGGCCGTGCATGACCAACGTCGGGCAGGATACATTCGGGAGCCTGTCCCAACTCCCCTGCCACCTTTCCACGGCGTCGAGCTGCGCCTGGTAGACCTCCTCGGGCATGTCGGCGCGGAGCAAGACGCGAAACGCGCTTTGCAGGTACGCCTCGTTTTTTGCCCGAAACGCGTCGGGGAAGAACAGGCGCATGTACCATGCGGCGCGGGCGGAGGCGTGCGCCGGGCGGGATCGCATCTCCCGCTTCACCTCGTCCGACTGCACCATCTGCGGCCCGCCGCAACCGGTCGCGGCGAGCACCAGCCTCTCCACCTGAGCCCCGTGCCGAAGCGCGAGTTCCTGCGCGATCATGCCGCCCATCGAATAGCCGAACACATGCGCACGTTCGAAGCCGGCCGCCTCCAGCACGGCGAGCGCGTCGTCCGCCATCTGTTCGATGGTCCAAGTCGCCGACGGATCCGCCTCCGACTGGCCCGCACCGCGGTTGTCAAAGGCGATCACGGTGTGTCGCGCCGAAAGCCGGCGCAAAAACCCGGCCCCCCACCAGCGAACGTTCCCTCCGACGCCCATGATCAAAAGAAGCGGCGCGCCTTGACCGTGAACTTCGTAGTAGAGCCGGGCATCGGGTCGTTCCACAAACGGCATGGCCAGCTTCCTCCCATCCGCACGACACAAAAAAAGGCACACCCAACCTGGGTGGCCCAATATAGGGGTAAAGGGGTACTTCAACTGTAACACATGTCCAGCCGAAGCGCCACACATCACACGGAGAATGCGGGCCTCTCTCACGGACGCGCGTTGCGCGGGCGAACGACGCTTTCCGCCTCGTAGATGACCTTGCTGTACGGCAGGACGGACTGCGTCACCCACGCGTTCGAGCCAATCACGCTGTGATGGCCGATGACCGTTTCGCCGCCGAGCACCGTGCAGTTGGCGTACAGAATCACATAGTCCTCGACGGTCGGATGCCGCTTGACGTGGCGCTGATACTCCCCTTCCTCGTCCTTCGGGAAATACAGCGCGCCCAGCGTGACGCCCTGGTAGATCTTCACGTGATTGCCCACCACGGCCGTCTCGCCGACCACGATGCCTGTGCCGTGATCGATCATGATGCTCCGGCCAATGGTGGCGCCCGGGTGCAGATCCACGCCCGTCACGCGGTGCGCGTACTCGGTCATCATGCGGGGCAGGAGCGGGACCCCGCGGCGGTAGAGCACGTTGGCCGCGCGGTACACCAGGAGCGCGAAGATGCCCGGATACGTGAGGATGACCTCGTCGCACCCGGTCGCGGCCGGATCGCCATTGACCGTTTCGGTGATGTCTTCGTAGACGAGACTCTGCAGATGCGGGAGGTTCTGAATGTAGACGTCGGCCGTCTCCCACGCCTGTTTCTGGGTCTCGCTCGTGCCGGACGACAGGCAGGACTGGTGCGTGGCCCGGTGCACCTGCTCGGCCAGTTCGGCGCGGAGGCGATCCAGCGTATCGGAAAGGTGTTTTCCACCTTCAGCATCGAAGTAGTTCGGTAGAATCGCCGCGCGCGTCCACTCGATGATGTCCCGAATGGCCCGCGGCTCTGGATGACAGATGCGCCCTTTGAACATGCAGACGCTCTGCTGCAACAGATGATTTGCTATCGCTTGGGTGTCCATGCCGATCTCGTCTCCCCCTCGCCAGCGGCAATCGCGCTTCGAAAGACAGTATACACCTGTGGCGGATCGCAAAAAACTCTGTATACCTTGGGGCATAATAGGAATTGTACAACCCGCGAAGTTTGAACGGAGCCGCCGCCTCGGTTCCCATGGAACGCACATTAGGCTATGCTCAAATGGGAACAGAGGATCGAGAGAGGAGTCGTGACACCTTTGGATCTCATTCGCCATCTCGAGAGCTACCTGGAGAAGGAGCGCGACGCGTTGCTCGGCCAATTGAAGGAGCTGTTGTCCATCCCGAGCATCAGCGCCCTGAGCGAACACCGCGGCGACGTGCGGCGCGCGGCGGAATGGATTGCGGACCGACTCACGTCGGCGGGCTTCGAACACGTCGAACTGATGGAAACCGGCGGTCATCCGCTCGTGTACGCCGACTGGCTGCACGCGGAAGGCAAACCCACCGTGCTCGTCTACGGCCACTACGACGTGCAGCCCGTCGATCCGATCGAACTTTGGGAGTCTCCCCCGTTTGAGCCGACCGTTCGCGGCAACAAGCTTTACGCGCGCGGCGCGAGCGACGACAAGGGCCCGACGTTCATGCATATCGCCGTGCTATCGGCGATGCTGAAGCTCCACGGGCGCCTGCCCGTGAACGTCAAGTTCTGCATCGAGGGCGAGGAGGAAATTGGCTCGGCGCACCTGCACAGCTTCCTCGAGCGGACGCGGGACAAGTTCCAGGCGGATCTCATCCTCATCTCGGACACCACGCTCGTGGGACCGAATCAGCCCGCCGTGGTCTACGGCCTGCGCGGCTTGGCCGCCGCCCAGATCGACGTCCGCACCGCCGCGTCCGATCTCCACTCCGGCCTCTATGGCGGCGCCGTCCCCAACGCCGCGCGGGCGGTGGCCGAGATCGTCGCGAGCTTCCACAAGCCGGACGGCAGCGTGGCCGTCGAAGGATTTTACGATCGCGTCCGGCCGCTGACCGAGGCCGAGCGCGAGGAATTCGCCAAGCTGGGGCACGACGAGGAGGCGCTCAAACAAGCGCTGAACCTGTCCGATTTGTGGGGCGAGCCCAGCTACACGGCGCTTGAGCGCATGTGCGCGCGACCGACGCTCGAGGTGAACGGCATCTGGGGCGGGTTCCAGGGCGAAGGCACGAAGACCGTCATCCCCTGCGAGGCGCACGCCAAGATCACCTGTAGACTGGTGCCGGATCAAGACCCGCAGGAGATCCTCGATCTCGTCGAGCGGCACGTCCAGGCGCACGCGCCGAAGGGCGCGCAGGTGACGTTCGTGCGCCAGGACGGCGGCAAACCCTACGTGGCGCCGTACGATCATCCCGCGCTGCAGCTCGCGGCTTCCGCCTACGAGCACGCGTATGGCGTCAAGGCCGTGTTCACGCGCATGGGCGGATCCATCCCCGTGGTGGAGACGTTCTCGACGCTGCTCCACATCCCCGTCGTCATGATGGGCTTCAGCCTGAACGACGAGAACTTCCACGCGCCGAACGAGCACTTCTCGCTCGACAACTTCGACAAGGGGCTGCGGACGCTCGCGTACTACTACCACCAGCTCCCGACAGCCATGAGCGGCAACTGAGCCGCATCACGCGACGAGCGGCCGATCCCGCACACGGGATCTGGCCGCTCGCTTTCCTCCGCCTCAGCGCTCGAATTGGCGGTTGATCTCCTCTTCGACGTACGGATTCAGAATCCGGAGGTGCGTGCCCTTCATGCCCAGCGACCGGCTCTCGATGGTGCCGGCGCTCTCGAGCTTGCGGATGCTGTTGACAATCACGGACCGCGTCACGCCGTGCTGATCCGCAATCTGGCTGCTGACCACGATGCCCTCGGGCGAGTTTCGAACCGCGTCGAGCAGGTACTTCGCGGCCTGCAGCTCCGAGAAGCTGAGCGACTCCACCGCCAGATGCGCGAGCGCGCGCTGCCGGCTCTCCTCTTCTTTCTGCTGCTGACGCGAGTGAACAATCTCAAGCGCCACAACCGTGGCCGCGTACTCCGCGAGGATCTGATCGTCCTCATTGAACGGCCGCTGCGATCTCGCGAACAACAACGTCCCCTGCCGCTCGCGCGCACCGATGATGGGCGTGATCATCAGGTGCTTGCTGCGGAAGGATTCGTTCTCCTCAGGTGAGAACACATAGAGCGGTTTCTTCTGCTCGTCGGTCAGATTCGCGATGGTCTGCTCGATGCGCAGAAGGTGTTTGTTGAAGTCGCCGGGGAATCGCTGATCCCGCGTCATGATGTTCAACCATTCCTCGGTCAGCTCGTGCTCCGCCACGCCATAGCCGAGGATTTTGCCTTTGCGCCCCACGATGTAGACATTCGACTGCATGAGGCGGCTCAAAAATTCTGCGACTTCTTGAAATTCCACCTGCTCGTTCGATCGATGCAACAGTTGTCCAAGTTCTTGAACTTGTTCCAACAAACTCACGATCTCGTCACCTTGTCCTTCCCCCGGCGAGAGCCGGAAAATTGTACCTTCCCTGACCGCCTCGGCGTTCAGGCGGCGGGTTTCCCACGCACTCCGCATTCGCAGAATTGTCTCTGATGTTCAAATTATCACCATAACACAGACAATTTATCCACGCGTAATGAGCTTACTAGACCTTTGTCCACTTGTCAAATGAACAAACTGCGACAAACTCTCCGCGCCCCCGCGGAGGTTTGCCGCAGCTCCATCGCCCGCTATGCTCAGTCTGTGCTGTGGAAAAAAAGTTATACCAAGCGCCGCCGTTCCATCATTCGTGACCCGATCCGCTCCGCGCCGGCTTGCCGTACAGGCGATCCAAGATCATGCGGTAGCCATCCGCGCCGTAATGAAGGCATCGCTTGACGCGGCTGATGGTCGCGGTGCTCGCACCCGTGGCCTCTTCGATGGCGTGATACGTGGCGCCCTCTCGCAACATGCGGGCGACCGCGAATCGCTGCGCCAGCGATTCGACCTCGCCGACGGTGCACAGATCTTCAAAGAACCGGTAACATTCGTCCTCATTCTGCAGAGCCAGGATGGCTCGAAACAACTCCCGCACCTCGGACTGGTTGAGCCTCTCCAGCGCCATGTGCTTCATCCTTCACTGCTGTGACGTACCAAAGTCAGTATACCAATACGGCGCTGAGGTTGCCAGGGCGGGGTGAGGCCCCCTATGATGGCTTGACACACTATGCGAAAGCTCTTCTGTTCAACAAGAACTTCGCTCGATATGATGATGATAATCATGCCATGCTTCATTGATGATGTGGAGGGGAAAGGTATGCTCGCCAAAGTTTCCATGAAGCCACCCTATTATGCCGTTATCTTCACATCGGTTCGAACCGAGGGCGATCGCGGCTACGAAGAAATGGCTACCACCATCAAGAAACTCGTTGAACAACAGCCAGGCTTTCTCGGCATGGATTCCGCTCGGTCCCATGTGGGCATCACTGTATGTTACTGGGACTCTCTTCAGGCGATTGAACGATGGAAGAAAAACGAACAGCATCGAGTGGCGCAGGCGCTGGGGCGGCGAGACTGGTATGCCCAATATCGCGTGCGGATCTGTAAGGTGGAGGCGGAATATGGGTGGCCGTGACCTTCGCACTGCGGGAAGGTCAGTGAATTCCATAAGCGTTGTGCCCTTGCCCTTGTGCGCAACAGGGAGGCGAAATCGATGCCCTTTTTTCTGAAACGCGTCTACGACGCTCCCGAGTCGTCCGACGGTTTTCGCGTACTCGTTGATCGACTCTGGCCCCGAGGCATTCGAAAGGACGCCCTTGTCATCCACGAATGGTTGCGAGACGTGGCGCCATCGCATGAACTTCGCAAATGGTTTCACCGAGATCCAAGTCGCTTCATGGAGTTTGCGGACAGGTATCTCGAGGAGCTTCGGACCGATGAGCCCCATCGATTGGCTGTGCTTCGCCTTCAGGCGTGTGAACAGTCTTACGGCCGAGTCACTCTAGTGTATGCTGCCCGCGATCCCGTCCACAATCACGCTCGCGTGTTGCTCGAACATCTCGCGGAGAGTCGACGTTAGCGAAGCGGCATAGGCCGCACGGCCGCAAGAGCGACCAACAAGGGTCCACGAACCTGATAAAAAAGGTTTCATGGTACTTTGGATGACTCGGAACTGACGAAGTTGGTCGACATCAGTCTGCGTCCATGACCGCGTTCACTAGAACCCGGACTTTTCTTCCGCGATGAGAACAAGGAGCGCGATGCTATCTTGGTTGGCGCGCACCGCATGCGGGGTGCCCGGCGTCAAGTTCACACAATCACCGGGCCGCAGACGAACGTCTTCGCCGTTGATGGTAAGGGTCAATTCGCCTGACCAAACGCAAAGAAAAAGGTGATGCGGCGCGCGGTGTTCGGTCATCTCCTCTCCCGCTTGGAGTGTGAGTTGCGCGACTCGATGAGCATTGCCGACAAACAGCGACCTCCATCGCTCCGTTGTACCCTCTTCAATTCGCATGTCGCCACCCCCTCCACGGCATGGGTGTTCACAGGCATTCCAGCCCCACCAAAAACGCTCGGTTCACATCCCTCGCACGGAGCGGTTCAAGCGGGAGCGCATCATGCTGCAGCCTGTCCGTACAAGGAACCAAACGAACGCCAACCACGCCAAGCCACCGCCCACGGCTAAAAGGATTTGGCTCGCGGGAGCGGCAGCGTTCAAAAAAGCCGATATCACGAGTGCTGTCCCGATGACGGAGGTCCACAACTGCGCGGACGATGTGGGCTGCGACCGAAACGTCACGCCGAAGAGAAGTGGCATCACGGCATAGGACGTCCCGTACACCATGGTGGTCATCCAGCCCAGAAACAGCGCGTGCAGGACTGGAAGCGCGTCGCTATCCCATCCGGCGAGCATCAGTGCCCCTGCGATTCCTGCGTACACGTAACCTACAAACCAGGCCAAAACCGTAACACGCGGTGCGAGCATGGCCCGAAGTGAAGCGTACAAGAAACACCGCCGGCGCGCGAGCAGGGTCAAGTAAACAACCGCTATCCACACAAGACAAGACCCCATGAGGATTCGTCCCGTTCCTGCGAATGCGGTTAGGTTGATAGCGTTCCCCAATGCGAGGACGACGGCGGCCGGAAACCAAACCGCCTGAAAAAACCTGAAAGGCCAAACAGGCAGCGTCACGTCCCCGACGAGACGGGGATAGAAGTGAAGCGAAACGGAGGCCACCGTGCCGACGAGCCAGCCGTAATAAAGCAACATGTTTGCACCACGAGATCCTTCATCGAGCCATAAGACCGCAGTACACGACCATACTGCACTCGCAGCCAGGAGCATGCCACTCAAATCTGTCCCTCTCCTGGCCACTCGATCCGTTTGCACGCAGTCCTCCCGCCGGCCAAGGGGACGAAGATGTTCTGGAATGGCGGGTATTGAGACCAGTCCTCGGCGCTTGGCCCGGAGAGCGAGCAGGATGTTCGTCAGAAAGACAAGAGGAGAAAACGCCTGTGCAACGACGCCGACATGCACCATCCCGGCAACTCCTACGGCGTAACCCGTGACGATGAAGGCGATGCCCAGTTCCGCGATGAAGAGATGCACCCATCCCACCATAGGCGGATGGAGGCGCAAGCCCGCAGAAATCGACAACACGGCATACGTCATCCCGAAGATGGCCATCGTCAGCCATCCCCACGGGTTCATCTCGGCGTGCAGGGCCGCCAGGGTTGACCACGACGAAGGCCTTGCCGCCATCCAAAACCCGAGCGTCGAACCGACGGAGAAATTGACGAGAGCAGCCGCAAAGAAGGCTATCGGCAACGGCCCGACAAGCCCCCACTCATCCTCCATCTCTTCACACGCCGTTATTCGAGTTGATCGAGATGAACCAGCCATGGGTCTCGTTCCCCCTCCACGACACCTTCGCGGCGCAATTGGTTCCATATTCGGTTGACCGACTCGCGGCGCAATCCCACCGCTTGCGCGATCTCGGCGTGCGTGACCGGAAGATGGACACGAATACCCTCTGGCGTCGGCACGCCGTGTTCTTCCGCGAAATGACGCAGAAAGGCGACCACTCGCTGACGCGAGTCATACACGGCCAACTCCTGCAATTTCGCCTGCAATTGAACGATTCGATCCGCCAGCACCCGAAGAAGTTTGATGGCGAGCGGAGGATAACGGCGAAGCAACGCATCGAACGCGCTCGTGGAGATAGCATAGACAGCCGTCGGTTCAATGGCGCGCGCCGTCCCTGGATACGGACGGTCCTGAAAGAAGCCGACGTGGGGAAACATTTGTCCCTTTCCCAGAACGGCAACGATATGTTCCCGCCCCTCTTCGTCCACCTTTTCAACCTTGACAAGGCCTCGCACGATGAAAAACACAGCCTCGCGCGGAGTGCCCTCGATGAAGATGGTGTCGCCGCGATCGAACTGGCGAAGGATAGCAAGATGCGCCACGCGGCCGAGTTCCTCCTCCGACAGATCGCGAAAGAGCGAAAACTCCCTCAGGTCCTGGCTCGCATCCATAAGGCATCCCCCTCGTAAAAGGCACCGCATCGCCCTTGTCTGTTGATGGCTTGATCTGAGCATACACCATCCAGCGCCAGGCCAGATCGACCAGAGGTTGTGAACCGACCTTGACATCTACGCGAAGTCATCAAAGTTCCACGCGCTGGCATGCCAGCGCGTGGGCTCCGTCATGCTTTCACTTTGCCAATGCGCACCTGGAAGACTTCGGGTCCACGTTCGAGATACTCCCAGGTGAACTCGCCTTCGCGCTCATGTTGAAACTGGTAGAACAGCGGGACAGGGTCGTGATCGTTGACCAGAAGCATGGCCTGCCCCGGTTCGAGTTTGTCAAACGTCTGAAAGATGACGCGGTGCTTCATTTGCGGGGGATACTCAGGTGCGCGAACGACATATGCGAAGTCCGACATGAGGGTTCCTCCTTCTAGAATGGTCGCGCTCGGTCGTGGAACTGTCTGCGCTCATCGTCAATCTACCGCGTTTTGCGACAGCGCAGCGTGATGCATGTCACACGCATTCGGTGGACGAAAGTCTCCCTACACACTCGTGGCGGCGATGAGAATGAGCGCCAGGGGCAGATAGACGAGCGACGCCTGAAAAGTACGCTTCGCGCAGGCGGTGATTGGCCCTCGCTTCGCGGCCAACCGTACATGCAGAGCGAGGAACCACACGTTCAAGAGGCCAGACAGTATCAGATCCAGCAAAGGATGGACCGTGAAACGAGAAGCGGCGAGATCAACTCCTGCCAGTGCAAGTGCGTACACCAGCATCTGCGCGATGGTCGCGCGTTCCCCCCTGACGACGGGCATCATCGGGACGGCGGCCTGACGATATTCATCGGCACGGTAGAGCGCGAGTCCCCAAAAGTGACTTGGCGTCCATAGAAACACGACGAGAAACATCAGCCACGCGAGCGGCGCCAGATGTCCCGTCACGGCAGACCATCCGACAAGCGGAGGGATTGCACCCGCCCCTCCGCCGATGACGATGTTTTGTGGAGTGCTACGCTTGAGCACCATGGTGTACAGCACCGCGTAGTACAGGTATCCCGCAGCCGTCAACCAGGCTGCCAACGCGCCGACACCTACGTAAAGAACGGAGAGACCAACGAGCCCGAGAGCAAGGCCACCCGCCAGGGCAACGCCGGGCGCAATTTGACCCTGTGGCAGAGGCCTGGATTCCGTGCGCGCCATCACTCGATCAATATCGCGATCGAACCACATGTTGATCATGGCTGCGCCCGCGCACGCGAGCCCGAGACCAAAGAGAACGACCAACACCAGCCTCAAAGGAGGTAGGCCACGGGCGGCTGCTATCATGGCGCAACACGCGCTGAACAGAAGAAGCGCGTTGATGCGAGGCTTACCGAGCTCCCAAAAAGCCCGCAGGGTCTTGTGAGCGGAACCGAGACGTTCGCGCACGGTCGAATCTCTGTTCACCGCGAGCATAAGAACACCTCCCGTATGGGATTTTCGCGCCTGTTCCCCTTGAACTCGAAAGCGTCCAGCTCGACAACGGAATCGTTCACTGGACCTGGCTGTTGAACGACATAATCCAGATAGACCCGATTGCGATGGAAAGCGTGAAGAAGAGGCCAAGAAGCATGGCCGTTCCCTTGATACGACTGCCATCTCCTTCTTTCACATGCATGAAAAGAAACAACTGGACCAACACCTGTATCGCCGCGAGCGCCATAAGAAGGCCCAGAAGAAATTGGACAGGCACCGCACGAATCCCGACAGCTGCGAATGCGATGGCGGTCAAGACGAGCGACAAAACGTAACCGACGATGTACGCGCGCCTGTCTTTGCCATCCCGCCGTTTTGCCTCTTGAAGATGAGCTGTGGCCTTTGGCATGTCATATCACCATCCCCGTGAGATAGACCACCGTAAAAATCAACACCCACACGACATCGAGGAAGTGCCAATAGAGATTCACAACAAAAACCTTGCGCGCCGTGCTGGGGTTCAGCCCACGGCGAAGAACCTGATACCCCGTTACGAGCATCCACAAAACCCCGAACGTGACGTGGCAACCGTGTGTCCCCACCAACGTGAAGAACGATGATAGAAAGGCGCTTCTCTGCCATGTCGCGCCGATGAAGGCATCATGTGCGAACTCGCTCGCCTCGATCGCCAAAAAGATCATTCCCAGTGCAACCGTGACCGCCATCCAGAGGGCGACGAACTTCCCCCGGCCTTCCCGCATGGACAGCGTGGCGAGACCGCCCGTGAAACTGGACGTGAGCAGAGCCAGCGTCTCCGCGCCGAATCCCCTCATATCGAACAGTTGGGCAGGCGTGGGCCCGCCGTCTGTATGCGTGCGAAGCACAAGATAGGTGGCAAATAGGCAACCGAACAAAATCATGTCGGTCGCGAGAAAAATCCAAAAGCCGAGAATCCGAAGGCGGTCGTGCGCATGTGCGTACTCGAGGCGAAGAGCGCCATCCCCGGCCTCATGCGGTTCTCCCATCGCGTGTGCACTCGCTGCCATACGTCACACCCTCCCCAACGTCGCCTCATGGTGTCGAATGGTATCCGCGGCGATGACTACTTCGTCGTCTTCCTCCAGCGCTCGGATGAGCAAGCAGCAGAGTACGCCGACCAAACCAACAACCGTCAACACATACCATTGGAATACCAACCCGAATCCAGCGACGAAGAACGACAGGCCAATCAAGAATGGACGTGCGGTGTGCTTGGGTACGTGGACATCTCGGATCTCTTCCGCGCGCGGCCGCACGTGCTCCATCTGTCCTTCGTGTTTCGCGGCCCACCACATATCGCGCGCCGTTACGGTCGGGATTACCGCAAAGTTGTATTCAGGTACTGGCGACGGAAGAGACCACTCGAGCGTCCTGCCGTCCCAGGGATCGCCCGTTACGTCGCGCTCGCCGTGGCGAATGCTATACAAAACCTGCCAAACGATGACAAGAAACGCGAGCCCCATGAGATATGCCCCGATGGTTGAAACGAGGTTGAGGGTGTTCCAGCCCATGTTGGCCGGGTACGTGTACATACGCCGCTGCATGCCCATCAGCCCTAGCGCGTACTGCGGCATGAAGCACACATAGAACCCGACATTCCAGAGCCAGAACGCGACTTTTCCAATCTTCTCGTCGAGCTTGAACCCAAACATCTTCGGCCACCAGTAATACATCCCCGCGAGCATGCCGTAGACGACACCGCCGATAAGCGTCTGGTGAAAGTGCGCGATGAGGAAATAGCTGTTGTGGTACTGATAGTCCTCCGGCGCGGCGGCCAGCAGGATCCCAGTCGCTCCTCCCGTGACGAAGTTCGGAATGAACGCGAGGGTCCACAACATGGGCAACGTCAGCAGGATGCGCCCGCGGTACATGGTGAATAGCCAGTTAAAGATTTTGACACCCGTTGGGATTCCAACGCACATAGAAGCAATGGCGAAGAAGGTGTTCACGTCAGCCCCTGCACCCATGGTGAAGAAGTGGTGTGCCCATACGAGATAACTGATCACACTGATGAGCAGCAGGGACGCCACCATCGACTTGTACCCAAAGATGGGCTTGCGTGAAAATGTCGCCACGACTTCCGAATAGACGCCGAACGCTGGGAGAATGACGATGTAAACCTCCGGGTGACCCCAGACCCAAAACAGGTTGATGAACATCATGGGATTGCCCCCGTGCAGGATGGTGAAAAAGTGCGTACCCGCGAGGCGGTCCAGAAGCAACAGCGCCAGCGCCACGGTCAAGGCCGGAAACGCGGCCAGTATCACGATACAAGCCGCCAACACGGACCATGTAAAAAGGGGCACCCGATTCCACGTCATTCCTGGGGCACGCATGCGCAAGATGGTGACGAGGAAGTTGATCCCCGTGGCGATGGTTCCAATGCCGGACAGGTTGATGGCTACAAGGTAGTAGTTTTCTCCAGGCCCCGGATCGAAACCGAGCTCGGTCAAGGGAGGATAGCTCACCCAGCCCGCATCCGGCGAACCGCCAAACACGAACGAGATATTGAACAGGAGCGCACCAAAAAAGAACAACCAAAAACTGATCGCGTTTAGATACGGAAAGGCCACATCTCTGGCCCCAATTTGGAGGGGCACGACGATATTGAACAGCGCAAAGATGAAGGGCATCGCCATGAACAGAATCATGATCGTTCCATGCGTGGTGAAAATCTGATCATAATGCTCGGCGTCCAGAAAGTGTTCGCCTGGAAAGGCCAGTTGCGTGCGCATCAACAGCGCGTCGACCCCGCCGCGGAACAACATCAGCAGTGCGCAGACAAGATACATAATCCCAATGCGCTTGTGATCCGTGGTCGTGAGCCACTCTCTCCACAACCAGCCCCAGCGCTTGGTGTAGGTCAGCGTTACGACGATGCCGACCACAGTCAACGCGATCAGCGCATCGGATATCCAGATCAGTGGGCCTTCGTTCCACATCAAGAAATGATCCGCGAATTGCCGCAGCGCCGGATTCACCGCCCCTCACCTCCCGAGAGCGAAGCCAAATTGGAGCCGGAACTTGCCTGAGAATGTCCCGAAGAGGTCATATTCCACATGCCCGGCATATACTGTCCTCCATCCTCCCATACCACCTGATCAAAGAGGCCTTTAGGAAAGCCACCGTACGAAATCCGCCCGACCACGCCAGGCGCCTTCAGTTGCTGATAGCCCGCTTGGGTGAGGGGCGGCGCACTCTGGCGGAGCATGAGTGCCCAGGAGGCAAAAGCTTGTTCGGGTTGGGCCTCGACCGTGAATGCCATGTCCGCAAATCCCTTGCCGGTGAAGTTGGCACCGTGTCCGTAGTAGTTGCCCGGTTCATCCGCCTGAACCCACAGCCGCAAGGCCATCCCCGGCATGGTGTATTCTTGGCCCGCCAACTGAGGCACCCAGAAGGAGTTGATTGGCGCGTCGGAGGTGAGTACGAACTGCACCGGCACTCCCGTGGGAATCACGCAGTAGTTCACGGTCGCCACATGCTCGTCGGGATAGAGAAACAACCACTTCCAGTCGAGCGACACAACGTCGACGGTCACGACATCGGAATTGGATTCGGGAGGGCGTGTGAGCGCGAATGTGGTCTTCGCCGTGTACGCCCCAAGGATTCCGACGATCACGACGGGTATTGCCCACCACACCCACTCGAGCAACCGACTGTCTGTCCAATGGGGCGCATAGGGAGCCCGGTTGCCTGGTTTGTCCCGATATCTCCACACGATGTACGCCGTCAAGGCCAAGACGGGGACAATCACGACAAGAAGCAGGATGACCGACAGGACGATGAGCCGATCGATTTCCTTCGCCACCGGGCCCGCCGGATGCAAGACCAACACGTCTTGTCCGCAGCCCGCCAGTGCAAAGGGAGCGAACACAAGGAGGCCGAACCGCCACCAGCGACCCCTCTGTCTCACGGAATCCACACCCCTTTCCTTATCTCGACTTCACGGTAAGGTGAAGGGGCGCGGCCTTCTGTGCGTTCGATCACACAGAGCGTGGGGCCATGCGTGGCGTCCATCGATTGTTCAAACATGTGACGAGGATGTGACGAGAGGAAAACAGCCGTGAATGGTCACGTCGAACGAGGCAGGATGATCGCATCTGAACGGGGAGAAACGCACGGGACCGTCGAGACTGACGGACTGTGCAACGAGGACACCGGCGCGCGGTGCCCTTACGACGTACCGTGTACGATGAGGGACGGCGTCTTTGCCTGTGGCGACACCTCGAGCTTGTCCCACATCCCTGCGAGGGCATGTCCGGGGACTCCACACACGAGCGCGTACGTCCCCGGCCGGGAGACCGTGAACACGACATCGACCTGCGTGCCCTTGGGACTTCCCTGGGATGGATTTGGCGTCTCGGCTCCAGGGAACGCGAGCAGGCTGGCATCGAAGCTCGCGCGGGCGCGATCCTTCTCAGGCACCACCATGGCGCTGTGCGGCGTCAAACTTGCGTTTTGAAATTTCATGGAAACGCTCCAGCCCACCGGCACCACGAGCGTCATCTCACCGTTGGCATAACCGTCGAAGTTCATTCCGCCGTTTGCGCTGCCATCGCCGGCAATGACAGTCCACTCGACCCGGTGTTGCTTCGCGTCCCACGTGACCAGGTCGGATGGTGACTCGGAACTGGAAGGCGTTGATACCCCGCACCCTGCGGCGAACGCCGCCGTCCCCAAAGCAGCCAGACAACACAACATGCGCTTCACATTCGCTCGCTCCTCGGTACGACTTGTCGATCACATCCATCCTAACACGCGCCGGGCCTCCGGCGACATGCGTTCCGGCGTCCATGGCGGATTCCACACCACACGAACGTCGACCTCCGCGACGCCGAAGGCGCGCGCTGCAGCCCATTCGACGGCCTCGATCAACGTCTCGTGAGCCGGACATCCTGGTGTCGTCATGGTCATCTCGATGACGAGTCGTCCCTCCTCGGGTTCTTCCATGCGATAGATGAGGCCCAGGTCGATGACGTTCAGGCCGAGTTCAGGATCGTATACCTCACGCAGACGGGTTTCCACCTCTCGCAAATCAATCACACTTTTCCCTCCTTCCTTGCCGCGCGCCGAAACACGGACGACATGTGGAACGCGAAGACGCCGAGGCTGGCCGCCACCATCCAGGCACCTGCCTCACACAGCCAAGCTGCGCCAAACGGGGCCCCCAAGCCCACCCCCGTCGCTCCTAACGCCATGCCTCCAATCACAAACCGCGCTGAGGACACATCAAGCAGATGGGAGATGAGAACACTCGATCCCGTCCGCTTCGTACCGGCGAATCGCCGCGTCCAGGCGAGAAAAGGCACGATCTTGTAGGCTAGTGAGACGACGGTCAGGGAGACGAATCCAAGGAGCGCGAAGGGTACCAATCCCCGCCAGATGGCAGCATCCCGAAAGGACGTCACATGCCAAGCGAACCCCATCGCCCATAGCACGCCGAGCGCAAGCGCGGCCAGAACGCCACGAATGGGTGCCTCGACTCGCCTGCGAACGCGCCTCTTCAAGATCTGCCGCACAGCCAGCGCATGGGTCAGGAAGGCCGCGACGACGCCAAGCGCCGATACCAGCCCGATCGCAAGACTGGGTGCCCAACTCCACACGACCAGCGCGTAGAGCGCAAACAGCGATGCCCAAAAGGCCCACTGTTCGTAGCGGGTGTCGTAGCCGTGCGACAGCGTGAACATAGGCACGAGCTTGTAACTGAACCCAAAGATCAAGAATCCGAAGAATCCCCCGCCCGCTAACAGGATGTGCGTCGCCAGGATGGCCATCTGTTCCGCCTGAGCGGCTGGCCAAAGATTCGCGTCACCGAGAATCAGGGTGACTGCAGCGGCAAGGGCCAGCGCGAGGTGCAAGTGAGCGAAGAACACAAAGCGCCACATCGGACCTCGATCGCGAGCGCGAAGCAAGGATACCATCATGTTCCCGCAGAACCCGTACAACACTGCAGCCATCCAGGCTCCGAAGATCACAATTCCGGCTGGCCACCATGCTGCGAAGCTCGCCAGGAAACCGACGAGCCCCACCACATGTGCGTAGAACAGGACGCGGGCCCATCGAACGCTTGCGATGGGCACAAGAAACGCAACGGTTGAAAGCTGATATACGGCGCCCATGACGAAGGACATCAACCCACCCAGGGTCAGCAGATGCGTCAACGTCACGCCGGCAGGCGCACCCGGGGAAAACAGCACCCCGCGGTTGACCTGCCAGGCGAGATCGCACGCAAAAAGCAGAAAGCAAACGAGTCCGACCGCCATGTACCGCAAGGGCAACGTGACTGGCGGAGACTGAGCAACAGGTCCTGGTCCGGTCCCCGTGAGCGGCCGCGACGTCGAGTCTGCCAAATGGCTCACCACCTTCCTCGTGACGTCCATGCCCATCGTTCCTGAAGGACATCTCAGAACTCGTTCAGGACCTCATCCCCCTTGGAAAAACGCCCGGTTGATCTCAATCCAATGCCGTTCGTCTTCCGGCACGTTTTCTTCGTGGAAGATGGCAGATACGGGGCAAACGGGCTCGCACGCCCCGCAGTCGATGCATCGAGCCGGATCAATCAGATAGGTGGCTCCGCCGTCGTGAATCGCGTCCACGGGGCAGACTTCGACACAGTCCGCTGCCTTTTCGCCAATGCAAGGCGACGTGATGACGTACGTCATCGTGATGACCCCCTTCGGCGCATCTCGCCTGCAAGCATCATACGCCCCGTGACAAAGGCAAAGCGTGCTCAAGATCACAGCTCTCGTGAGTCGGTTGTCGCACAATGGTTGATGCAGGGCGTGGAACTACCGTCAGGAGGGATCGCTATGCGGAGGGTTGTCGTACTCGATGTGCGGGAGATCCTTTTGAAAAAAGGAGAACCGTTCCAGTTGATCATGGAGCACGTGGATGCGCTCGTGCAGGACGACGTGTTCGAGCTTCATGCCACATTCAAACCTGCGCCGCTCATTCGCTTTCTCTCACAGCGCGGATTTCGTCACGCAGTGCGGAGATTGGCGGACGATCACGTCGTATCCCAGTTCACGAAACGCGTGAGGTCCCAACCTTACTGGTATCTCGACAACCGAGGTCTCGAGCCGCCGCAGCCTATGCTTCGGACCCTCGCCCTGTTGGACGAAGAGCCGCAATTTCAGGCAGGAGCCATGGGATTGGAAATCTGGAACGATCGCGTCCCCGTCTTCCTCCTCCCCGAGGTCGACGCTCGAGGCTTTGAATATGAGATCGCGGAAGACGAAGAAGGCGTGCGCCTGAGCCTTTACAAATCCCCGAATTCAGGCACCTGAGTCGGAGACCCGCGGGCGGATCGCGTTGATCCGAAGGGTGGTCAGGCGTATCATGGCGCTCGACGGAAATCTGCGGGGAAAACGGCGAATGGAGTGACGACATGCGACGGGCAGCGAAGGTCGGGATCGTGACGGCCGCGGTGGCGCTCGCGGCGGGCATCGGCGGCGCGGCACTCGTCGAAACGCGGCACGGGAGCGAAACGCCGAGCGCCCCTCTCGCCCGCGTGCCGGGGCCAAATGGCGTATACACGCCCATCAGCGCGCTGCAGGCGCGAATTCCGAAGGGCGCGCGCGTGGATCGCTTCACGCTAAACGCCGAATATCGAACCATCCGGATTCACGGCCAGGCCATCCGGGCCATGACCTTCAACGGCACCGCGCCGGGCCCGCTGCTCGTGGCGCACCAGGGCGACGTGGTGGAGGTCACCGTCCACAACCACCTGTCGGTGCCGCTCACGGTGCATTGGCACGGCCTGCCCGTCCCAGGAGCAGAGGACGGCGTGCCCGGCGTCACGCAGAATCCCATCCCGCCCGGGGGCAGCTACGTCTATCGATTCGTGGCCAACGAGGCCGGAACGTACTGGTACCATTCGCACGACTACAGCTTCGAAGAGGTGGGACTTGGGCTCTACGGCGCCATCGTCATTCTGCCGAAGCAGAACCCGTACCCGGCCGATCGCGACGATACCCTGGTCCTGCACGAGTGGCCGACGGAGTCCACCGCGCGCGCGATGATGGCGAATCTCACCAAAGGCCAGGACGGCCAAGGCGCCATGAACGGCATGAGCGGGATGATGGGCGCGCAGGGCGCGGCGAGCGGATCCGCCGCCATCCAACGCATGCTGCCCGGCCCGCCGCTTGAGACGCACGGCTTCGCCGTGACCGCGGACGACGTGGCGGCGCTCGACGAAATGGCCGGCATGTACGGCGCGTACACGGTCAACCAGAACGCCGACGGCACCACCGTCTTGCCCGCGAAACCGGGCGATCTCGTCCGGCTGCGCATCGTGAACAGCGGCAACATGACGCATCTTCTGACCCTGGTGGGCGCGCCCTTCCGCGTGGTGGCGCTCGACGGCCACGACATCTCGAACCCGGGCTGGCTGCAGAACGTCCTCTTGCCCGTGGGCGCGGCGGAGCGGTACGACATCGAGTTCCGCGTGCCGGCATCCGGAGCCGCATACCTCGTCTGTGCCGATCCCGACGCCACCGCCCGCCAAGAGCTGCGCGCGGCCGTCGGCTCGCCCGGCGCGTGGTCGCACTTCCAGGGCGTCAGCCTGAGCCAGCTCCAGCGCGAGCCGTGGTTCGATTTCACCGATTACGGCAGCGGGCACCTGCCGGGCGAGACCGTATTTCGCCTGAACGAACGCTATCAGGTCCGCTACACGATGAAGCTTGGCGTGGGCATGTCCGCAGATAGCATGGTCTACACCATCAACGGCCGGGCATTTCCCGACATCCCACCCATCGTCGTCCGGACCGGCGACAACGTGCTCGTGCACATCGTGAACGACAGCCCCTACATCCACCCGATGCACCTGCACGGCCACGACTTCCAGGTCTTGACCCGGGATGGCCGCCCCGTCAAGGGAAGCCCCATTTTTCTCGACACGCTCGACGTGTTCCCGGGCGAGACGTACGACATCGCGTTCCGCGCGGACAACCCCGGGCTTTGGATGTTCCATTGCCACGATCTCGAGCACGCCGCGTCCGGCATGGACGTGATGGTGCAGTACGCGGGAGTCACCGATCCGTATCCCATGAACGAGATGTCGGAGTAAATCAGCGGGCATCGAACCGCAGAGGAGGAGTCAAGCCATGGGCAAGCGCCGCCACGAAGCGCTGCAACCGCTCTCCCGCCATCACCACTACGCGCTCGTCGTCGCCATGCATCTGACGCGCGAAGAGCAACCACTCCCCGATCTCCTGGCGGAGTTGCGCCGCTTTTGGGACAACGGCGGACAGGCGCACTTTCGCGAGGAGGAGGAAATCCTGCTTCCTGCGTACGCCAAGTACGGAAGCCTGGATCGCGACGAGATCGCCCAGATGCTGCTCGATCACGTCCGGATCCGCAGCCTCGTGAGCCGCGCGCTCGACGATGGCGACACCTCCGTGCTGGCTGAATTGGGATCGGCCTTGCGCGCGCACGTCCACTTGGAAGAACAGGTCATCTTCCCGCTCATCGAGGAGACGCTTCAAGAGCCGGATCTGACGCGGTTGGCGCCGTTTTTCGAAGAGCATCGAGCGTCCTCGCCGTACGCGAAACCCGAGCCAGATGCGGACGCCTGAAGCGCCCGGCCGGGGCGGCGCCGCCGGCCTCACCGCTTCAGCGTGCGAATGACCTCCAGCAGGTGGTCGATCTCGTCCATTCGAGCCCGCCGCTCGTCTGCACCGCCCTCGAACTCGTCGGGATTGGCCTCCTCCAGCTTATGCCGCCGGTGCTCGAGGGCACGCGCGACATGCCGGATGGCATCCTGATAACCGCGCTCCGCTTCCGTCTCCAACGCACATCCTCCTTGCGCACCGCCTACCTGGCGATGGTCAGTTGGCCTCGTATGAGACTCAGCATACCGCATTCGGAGTCTGTTGTGGCGGCGACATGGGCATCAGCTGCTCGGAGGATCGGGAGGATGAGTCTCGTTGCGCTCGTCGCGTGGAGCGTCGCCCCACAGGTCGCTCAGGCTCACGCCCAGCGCCTCCGCGATGAGCCCGAGTTTGGACGCGTTGCTGCCGCGCGCACCCGACTCAATGGCGTAAATGTAGCTCACGCTCACGCCGGCCTTCTCCGCCAACTCGCGGACTGACAACCCGCGCAATTTGCGATAGTATCGTAAGCGTTGGGCAAGTTCCGCCACGCGAACCACTCCGTTACATTTCTACGATTGAAAAAATCATATCAGAATTCGCGGCTGGGCGGTAGTGGGATTTTTCGATGGAAGAAGGGGTTGTCCGTGGAGCGTGTAGACGGCGCCGTTTTTCGCCTCTCCATGAACGACTGGGATGCGCTGGACGCGCTGTACCGCCAGTGCGCGGGCTGCCCGGACTGGCCGCGGGACGTCCGCGATCGTCAAGCGTGGTTGAAACTCATGGAGTCCTGGCAGATCGGAGCATGGCTGGGAGACGCGGCCGTCGCCATCGCCATGGCGCTCGAGGACTGCCCGGTGGGCTATGCGGCCATCACGCTCGCGTTCGACAACGACCCGGCCCTCGGGCGCGCAATGGAGGTGGGGACCTTCATCGCCCCGAGTGCGCGCGGCACAGGATTGAACGCGCAGCTCAAACACTGGGCGAAGGACGAAGCTTCGCGACTTGGCGCGAATTGGCTCGTGGCCTGCATCCCGGTCCATCACGCCCGCGCCGCACGGGCGTTCCTGAAAGTCTATCCCGACGCGACTGTATACGAAGGAGAACCGAATCACCCGTGGTGGGCGTACTGGAAGCGGCGGTCGTTCGCCGCCGGAGAAGCGGTGCGCCTGTTTGCCCTTCCGATAGCATGAAAATGCACACCATCCGTCATTGATCCCTTCCGCGTTTTTGTCTACATTTGTGTAGAACGTCACACATTTGTGGACACCGCCGAAGGGAGCTTGGCCCATGAGCCTTGGACAGCGCCTTCGCCAACTTCGCGAAGAGCGCGGCTGGACACTGGCCCAGGTGGCCGCGGCCGCAGGGCTTTCCGTCAGCCACTTGAGTGCAATTGAAAATGGGACGCGCCGAAACCCCTCGTTCCACATTGTCGCGAGACTCGCAAGTGTGTACGGCGTGCCGATGGAATCGCTCGTGGACGATGCGGACCGGAGGGCGTCGGTTCAACTCAGCGAGGACGAAGAAGAGGCGCAGGCGTCGTACATGGATATGGCGCGCCGGCTCGCCGAGGCCGACGCGCTCTCCCACCCTGCGCGACTGCTGGAGGTTCTGGCGGCCTATTTGCGCGAACGGGAGCAGGCGTATGAGGCGAAGCCGCGGACCCAAACGAATAGGGCGGACAGCCAGAACGCCGAGTCTCGGGATGCTGCTCTGCGGCCCTTGCCGGATAACGGCAACCAAGGCGGCAAGAGCCACGAGGAGAAAGACGAATCCGAAGGCGAATGAGCTGCCCTCCACCGCGCCCAAGCGTATCAAGCTTGAGTAGGGTTTGCCTCGGGGGATTGCCAAGGTAAAGGTAAGAGAGAAGAGACCTCACTGTCGACAACAAAATCCCCGCGTTGCAGCGCGGTCAGAGGAGTGAGGTCTCTTGAGGTCTCTGATGTTGGTTATTCGACGCGCCTTCTTCGCTTTCCTACACGCGTGGTCGACTTTGGCTGCTCCTGCTCACCCATGTAACTTCTCGGTCCGGGAAGAAAACGTGGTGGGAGCGCTCACCACGGCCGCCGGGGAACGGATTCAACAGGTACTCGAGGTGCGGAACGAGTGGTTAGCGGAGCAACGGGATAAGCGTGAATGGGATTCGTGGTCATTTTGGGAACTCGGCGAGTGTGCATGAATTTTAGCAAGTGAAGCGCTATGTAGACGAAGCGCGAGCAAGTTATGGGCAATCTCGCGCGCTTTCAAGAGCTCGCCTTGTGAATGTTCCCTTCTCCTCAATCTCCCGCTCCAGCTCACGCAACAAATCCGTCATCCCCGGGATCTTCAATGCAGATGCTTCTTAAGTTCTTCAAGCTCTTCGCGTGACAGTCCAGTCGCCTTTTCAATTACTTTCGTAGGAACACCTTCTGCAAGCAGGTTATTCGCAATTTCGCGTGCTTTTAACCACTCACCTTTTTCGACAAACTCCTTCTCCAGTTCCTTGAGGAAATCCGTCATCTCCAACACCCTCACGTACCTGTTAATGCACGTTCTTGCGAATCTCTTCCGCGTCTTGCTCTGACAGTCCCGTTAACTCTATGACATCGGAAATTGAAGCTCCCTTACGGAACATGCGTTCAGCAATCTCCCGAGCTTTCAACCACTCGCCCTTTTCTACAAACTCTTTCTCCAGCTCCTTTAGAAAGTCCGTCATCTCCAACACCCTCCTCGGTTGTTGCTTCTGTTCATCCGCCATCACACGTCCGCTGAAGCCGAGAATCAGCGCCGCCAAATAGTTCTGTTCATGCCCATCTGGCAAGCGCTGCACAACCTCGATGATCTCCTCAAACGCCTCATCCCGCGTCCGGCGCTCAAACCTCATGTGGAACGCGAACGCCAGCCGCACCCGGTCTTCCTCCGTCCACTCATGCGCGGACAGGTGGCGCTTCACGATCTGCAGCGCCGCGTCCCCGTCTAAGTGGCTCAGGTACACATTCTCGACGGTGTATTGCATACTCCCGGCGTCCAATTCCGACGGCGCCTCGGTCACGTCGCGCGTATACAACACCACCGTTCGGATCGGCCGCTTGTACCGCTCAGGGCAATCGCCCAATCATATGCACCGAATCGGTACAGATTCGGCTCCCGCGTCGTCTGGAACTCGAGATGCAACAGGCGGCCATCGGCCAACTCCAACATGATGTCCGTGAACTCCTGTCGCACCTCGACCTTTGGCAACTCCGTCGGCAATGCGCGCACCACACGCGCGTTATGGATACCGATGACCGACAGCACCTCGCCTGCCAACGCGTTGGTCAGGTGTTTCGCCACAATATCATTTCCGGTTCGTGCAATCTCCATCGTGTTCGTTTGCCTCCAGTATACCGCGCCGCTCTCCCTTTGCACGATCAAGCTTCAGTAGGGTTTGCTTCAGGGAGGGGGTTCCAAGGTAAAAGAGAAGAGACCTCACTCTCGACAACAAAATCCCCGCGTTGCAGCGCGGTCAGAGGAGTGAGGTCTCTTGAGGTCTCTGATGTTGGGTATTCGACGCGCCTTCTTCGCTTTCCTGCCCGTGTGGTCGGCGGTGCAAGAGTTGGCTGCTCCTGCTCACCCGTGTAACTTCTAGGTCCTAGAAGAAAACGTGGTGCGAGCGCTCACCAAGGCCGCCGGGGAACGGATTCAACAGGTACTCGAGGTGCGGGACGAGTGGTGACAGCATTTGGACGCGTCTGGGACTGGCGTCACGTAGAGAGGTTGCTGGCTCGGGACGGATGGCGCAGCACGGGCGAAGCAAGAGGCCGACAGGTTTCCAGGCGATGCAAGGAGCAGACGCGCTGGTGCGTGAGCGGAGGCTCGTGCGAATGGGTAAACCCTGCAGGCGATTGCACCGCCCGAGCATGTGAAGCCCACAAAGAAGCCCGTCGTGCCGACGCAAGTCCCCGTGAATGAAGCAGACATCGCGCGCAAGTGGAGGATGCGGAAAGATGGCTTTCGACGCATATACCAGCACTGGTCGGCCCGCAGGCCCGCATGCGGGCCGACCATGGGTCAAGTACGTGCTTCGTGAGCTGGTGCGGCTTCGCACACCATTGGGTGACCACTTGGCGCGGTGAGGCCCTACGATAACCTGACGCACACCACCGCGCCCCACCGAGTTGACTGCACCGCGCTGGCTTCGTAACATGGCACAGAGGACAGTGCGTAGGAGGGCCGGTATGGCGAAACAGGACAAGCAGTTTGTCAAGGAAATCACGCCTCAATCCGAGGACTTTTCCCGCTGGTACATCGACGTGCTCCAGAAGGCCGAATGGATGGACTACGCGCCGGTGCGCGGCTGCATCGTCATTCGCCCGGACGCATACGAGATTTGGGAGCGGTGCCAGCGCGAGCTGGATCGGGAATTCAAGCGGACGGGCCACCGCAACGCGTACTTCCCCCTCTTCATTCCGGAGAGCTTTTTCGAAAAGGAAAAGGAACACGTGGAGGGTTTCAATCCAGAGTTGCCGTGGGTGACAGAAGCGGGCGGAGACATCCTTGAGGAGCGGTTGGCCGTGCGGCCGACGTCCGAGACGATGTTCGGCCACATGTACGCCCAGTGGATTCAATCGTATCGGGATCTCCCACTGCTTCTGAATCAGTGGGCGAACGTGGTGCGGTGGGAAAAGCGGACGCTTCCCTTTCTTCGCACGAGTGAGTTTCTCTGGCAGGAGGGCCACACGGCGCACGCCACCGAGGAGGAAGCCCGCGAGGAGACCATGCGCATGCTCGGCATCTACGCCGACTTCGTCGAGTCGTTCCTCGCTGTGCCGGTCATCCGCGGCCAGAAGACACCGAGCGAAAAGTTCGCCGGAGCGGTAGACACCTACACCATCGAGTCGCTCATGAAGGACGGCCGCGCGCTGCAGACGGCCACGAGCCATTATCTCGGCCAAAACTTCGCCAAGAGCTTCGAGATTCAGTATTTGGACCGGGACAATCAGCTGAAGTACGTCTACACCACGTCCTGGGGCATGTCGACCCGCATCCTCGGCGCCATTGTCATGGTGCACGGAGACGATCGCGGCCTCGTCCTGCCGCCGAAGCTCGCGCCGACGCAGGTCGTTGTGGTGCCCATCGGCCCCGCCAAGTCGCGTGAGGCCGTGGTCGCCAAGGCGCGCGAACTGTTCGAGGCACTTCAGCGCGCCGACGTCCGCGTCCATTTGGACGATCGCGACGACGTCAGCCCCGGCTGGAAATTCAATGAGTACGAGCTCCGCGGCGTTCCCATCCGGCTCGAGCTCGGCCCGCGCGATCTCGAGGCATCTCAGGCCGTCCTCGCCCGCCGCGACACCGGTGAAAAGCTGACCGTGCCGCTCGACGCCGTGGTCGATCGCGTCCTCGAACTCCTGCCCCAAATTCAGGCGGACATGTTCGACGCGGCCAAGCGCCGCCTGGAGGAGAATTCGCACGTCGCAGAGACGCTGGATGAGCTCGTCGAGATCATTCAGACGAAGCGCGGCTTCGTCCTCGCGGGCTGGTGCGGCGACGAGGCGTGCGAGCGCGCCGTCAAGGACGCCTGCACGGCCACGAGCCGGTGCATTCCGTTCCATCCGCCCGCGCAACCGACCGCCTGCGTCACGTGCGGCAAACCCGCCAAGCACCCGGTCTGGTTCGCAAAGTCGTACTAAAAAGGAGCTGCCTTCCGGCAGCTCCTTTTCCTCATTGCAGGCGATCCCGGGCGTCGTGCGCTTCGTCCCGGATTTCCTCGCGGAACCCTTCAATCGCGCGGCGGCGACGCTCGTTCTTGGCGACCAAATTCCGCACGTCCTTCGGGTTCATCTCGTCCGCGTGCGCGGCCAGAAAGTCCTCCGCCTCGTGCAGGTTTTCCATGGTGTTGTGAATGGCCTCCTGCAGGCGCTCGACGTTGTCCGCGCGGTTGTCCGGATTCGGCATGCGCCATCTCCCTCCCTCGACCGATTGCAGTCCCTAATCTGCGCGGCGAGGGAGTCCTGCATGAGCGAAAGCTATTGGAAACCGGCCCTTGCGCGTTCCGCCGTCCGAAACGTCACTTCGAATCGTCGCCGCGCTTCGACGCGCGCTCTTCAAACGCGGCGTATCCGGCCATGGCGCCCAACAGCATGCAGATGAAGCCGAGAACGTAGCCGATGAACCAAAGCGCCGAGTGCGTCTTGTAGAACGCCGTGCTCGCCACCACGATGAGCGCGCCAAGCACGCCGATGGCGTACAGGTACCTGCGGACCTTGGCATCCGGCCGATTCATAGGACCGCGCTCCCTTCATTGGACCTCCGCGAGCCAAGGATAATAAATCACGTCGCCATTCTCAAACTGGACCGCGAGGCGCTCCTCGTGAAGCCAGTGCGGATCGTACCGCTGTCCGTCGCGCCTGGCCTCGGCGAGCACCTCCGACCGGGTGCGAAACGCGCAGTCGCCCGACTCCGGCCGCCAGGACATCTGCCACCACTTGCCTTCATGTTGAAACCAGGCGATTCGCCAGGCGTCGTGCCGCCAATAATAGGACGTGAGAAGCTCGGGCTCGGGGTGCGCCAGAAGGAGCTCGTACGCCTGAGCGCGCGCTTTGGCCGGATCGCGCAGGATGAAATCCAGCCAAGCGTGCCGCTCGCCGGGCTCAAGGCGGGGCTTGAACTCGCGGAACGCCTGTAGCAGGGCGTAGCGCACCCCGGCGAGCTGAATCGGCGCTTCTTCGGCCTCGGTCAGGCGGCGCAGCCAGGTGTGAAGATCTTCGGCCGTGGCACCCTCGCGCACCGGCAGATCCATGGCGCGCTCCGACAGGCACAGGCGCACGTCCCGGTACAGGCTTGCGCATCCCTTCGCCAACAGCTGATGGGCGACGTTCACGGGCATGGGATCCCCTCCTTGGCGCCGTCTTGCCGCCGTCACGGCGCGTCGAACACAATGATGTCCCGGCCGAAGAACGGGTTTTGGATGGCGTCGGGCGCCTCGTCGAGCGACAGCCTTCGCCCTGCGACCACGTCCGGTTGAATTCGGCCCTCCGCCGCCATCTGAAGCAGCGCCTCCACGTCCTCCCGCCGGGAGCCGAAGCTGCCGACCAGCGCGGCGCCTTTGCGCGCGAGCTTCGCAAACGAGACGGGCATGTCGCCCGCGGGCATGGCCACCGTCGCGAGCTTGCCGCCCGGGCGCAGGACGTCGAGCGCGAAGGCCACGCCATCCGCAAACCCGGAAGTGTCAAGCGCAAGCCCCAGGCCGCCTTTGGCCATCCGCCTCAGCCGGCGCCCGGCCTGGCGCGGATCGTCCCCCAGTGTCACAAACTCGTCCGCGCCGCAGACGAGCGCGAGCGCCCCCGCGTCCTCCCTGCGGCTCAACACGGCGACCTGCGGCACCCCGAGCGCCTTCGCAATCTGCACGGCCGCGAGCCCCAGCCCTCCGGTGCCGAGAACGAGCACCGCCTCTTCCTCCGCCGCGCCGGCCGAAACCATCGCCCGGTACGGCGTCGCGTAGGCGTCCACCAGGATGGCGGCCTCGGCCGGATCGAGCCCCTCCGGGCGGCGCAGGACGTTCTGCGCGGGCACGGCCACATATTCGGCGTCGCCGCCCGGGCGCGTGAAGCCGATGACGCCCTGATGCGGGCAGAGGTGCTCCTCGCCGCGCGCGCACGCCGCACACTGGCCGCAGGGCACAAACGGGTGCACGACAATGGCGTCCCCAGGCGCGAATCCCGACACGCCTTCGCCGAGCCGCGCCACCCGTCCCGCGATCTCATGCCCCAGCACCACCGGATACGACGTCCCAAACGGCGCGCCCTCGCCGCGGACGAGCTGCCGGTCGCTCCCGCAGATGCCGCACGCCTCCACCTGCACGAGCACCTCGCCGGGTCCGGGCTCCGGCATCGGCACCTCCGCGACCCTCAGGCCATTGTCCGGGTCGTACACCAGCGCGCGCATGTCACTCGGCCCTCTTCTGCGCCCGCTCGCGCCGGCGCGCCTCGGTGAGGAGCGCCTCCGCGATGGTCATCTTCTGCATCTCGAGGGTGCCCTCCTCGAACCAGAGCGACCGCGCGTCGCGGTACAGGCGTTCGACGGGGCTTGTCACCGCGTAGCCAATGCCCCCGTAGAGCGAGAGCGCCCCGTCCGTCACCTCGCCCACCATGCGGATGGCGTTCGCCTTCGCGATGGCGGCTTCCAGCGAGATGTCGCGGCCCTGATCGTACTTGTACGCCGCGTCGAGGCAGAGGAGCCGCGCCCCCTGAATCGCAATCTGCATCTCCGCCAGCCGCATCTGCACCGCCTGACGGCTCGCGAGCGCCTTGCCGAACGTGGTGCGGCGCCGGACGTGATCGAGCGCGCGGTCGAGCGCCTCCTGCGCGAGGCCCACGGCGCTCTGCGCGATGCAGGCGCGGCTCTGATCCAAAAAGCCGCGCACGGCCACGCCGAAGCCCTCGCCGATCTCGCCGAGCACCTCGTCCTCGCCAACTTCGCAGTTGTCAAACTCGATGATGGCGTGCGAGCAGCCCTTGTCGCCCATCATGTGCGGCATGGGCGTCAGTTTCATGCCCTTGCGGCCCTGCGGCACGAGGAACGCCGTCAGCCCCGTGCGACCCGCGCCGCCTTCCATCTTCGCGATCACGGCGATGACCGCCGCCTCCTCGGCGAAGGTGATGAGGTGCTTGCGGCCGTTCAACACGAACTTGCCGTTCTCGTAGGTCGCGATGGTGCGCAGATCGATGCCCGTGCCGTTGTCCGGCTCAGTGAGCGCAAACGCGACGAGCGCGCCCTCGTTCACGAGCTTCCCGAGCCAGTAGGCCTGCTGCTCGCGCGTGCCCTGGGCGACCGTGCGCCAGATGCTGTTGTACGCGTGCACCATCATGCGGATGGTGCCGTGCATGTGCGAGACTTCCTCGAGGATGGGGAAGTAGAGGCCGAGGGGCAGCCCTTCGCCGCCCACCCACTTGGGCTGCGTCAGCTTGTGGAAGCCAAGCTCCCGGATCCGCGCCCACAGCGCCTCGGGGATGCGCTCGTCGCGCTCGATTTGCGCGCCCCACTCGGCGCCTTCCTCTTCGCGAAACTGAATCACCCGGTTTCGGATCTCGTTCGCGCGCGCGACGAGATCGGCGTCATACGAAGGAAACGACGGCGCGATGGCGTCCCGCGCCGACGGGTTCAAGATGTCCATGCACGATCCTCCCAGAACGATCCCTTCTCATCGAACCGAGTGGGGCACCCGCGAAGTCCGGCGGGCGCCCCACGGCTCACACGTTGGCCTCTTTGCCCTCGGCCTCGAGCCGAAACCGCTCGCGCAAATCTTTCTTCTTGATCTTGCCGGAATGCGTCTGCGGGAACTCGGTCATGAATTCGAGCCTGTCCGGGAACTGGAACTTCGCGAGCCCCTGCGCCGCGAGGAATTCGCGCAGCTCCTTCAGCGTGAACGGCTTCGCGCCCTCCTTGAGGATGACGCAGGCCACCGTCTGCTGGCCGAGCGTGGGATCCGGCGCGCCGACCACGGCCACGTTCTGCACGGCCTCGTGCTTGGAGATGGCGTCCTCGACCGTCTTCGGATCGATCTTCGTGCCGCCGCGGTTGATGATGTCGTCCGCCCTGGCGATGAAGATGAACCGCCCGTTCTCGTCCTGGCGCAGGATGTCGCCCGAATGGAACCAGCCTTCCTCGTCCCACTGGCGGTGCGCCGCCTCCGGATTGTGATAGTACCCCGCGCTGAAATTCGGCCCGCGCGCCCACATCTCGCCCGGCTCGCCCGGCTTCACGTCGCGGCCCTCCTCGTCCACGAGCCGGACCTCCGTGCCTGGGATGACAAAGCCGACGGTGGACGACAGCGCCTCGAGCGGATCGTCCGGGCGCGTCGCAGTCGCGAGGAAGCCTTCCGTCCAGCCGAACATGCACCCGACCTTGATGCCGCTGTCGCGCTGAAGTTGCTCGAGCACGGCCTTCGGCACCGGGGCTCCCGCGTAGATGAACAGCTTGACGCTCGAGGTGTCCGCCTGCTTGAGGTTCGGTGCGTTGGCGACGTGGATGACGTGCGGCGGCGCGCCCACCAAGTACGACGGCTTGTACTTCTCAATCCAGTCGATCACGCGGCTCGCGGAAAACCTGTCGAGCAGCATGATCCGCCCGCCGCTCGCGACGGTCATCATGACGCCTGCGAGCATGCCGGTCTGGTGGCAAATCGGCGCGAGACAGAGCACGGCCTCGCCCGGCTGATAGCCGAAGTTCTTCGCGTACGCGCGCGCGGCCCACAGGTAATTGGCGTGCAGGTGCACCACGCCCTTCGGCGATCCGGTGGTACCGGAGGTGAACACCATCAGGAACGCATCGAGGGGCTCCGGCTTATTGGCCGCAAGCTCGGCTTCCGAAAGCTGCTTGCCGGCCTCGCGCAGGCTCGCAAACGTCGTCGCGCCCTCAGGCGCCCTTTCGGCGTCGCTCTGGACGACGATGTGCGCGAGATCCGGAAGCTCCGGCTTCAGGCTCACGGCCATGTCGTAGAGCGACTCGCCGCGGAAATAATCCGCGATGATCCACACCTTCGCCCGAGACGTGCGCATGCTCGAGATGATGGCCTGGCGGCCGAGATCGATTTGCAGCGACACGCCGATGGCGCCGATGCGTGCGGCCGCGAACACGGCCACGACGTAGTCGAGGGCGTTCGGCAGCTGCAGGGCGACGGTGTCCCCCTTGCGCACGCCCATCTCGTACAGGCTTGCCGCCACGGACTCAATCTCCCACCACAGCTGCTCGTACGTCGCCTCGCGCGTCTCGTCTCGGTGGACAAACTGCGGATACTTCTTGACATCTTCGTAAAAGACGTCGACAAACGACTCCTTTGTCCAATAGCCCTTTTCGAAGTACAGCTTCGCACGCTCTTCGCTCAGCGTGCGGCCCGGAAAGTCAAACATCGCCACGCCTCCACTTCAGGGAGTTAGCGCCGTCATTCGGCCAGGCGGCGCTCGATGTAGTCGACCACGCCCGCCACCGTCGAAAGCTGGCCGAAGTCGGCCTCGGGGATCTCGATGTCGAACTCGTCCTCAAACGCGACGGCAAGCTCGGTGAGATCCAGCGAATCCGCGCCGAGATCGTCCACAAAGAGGCTGTCCGGCTTCACTTCGGATTCGCTCACCTGCAGCTGGCTCGCGACCACCTTGCGCACGCGCGCCTCGATATCTTCCCTGCTCAACGTTGCCATGTCGCATCTCCTTTGTTCAGAAGGTCAGAGTTGTGCGTTCAAAAGCGTTCAAAAGCTTTCAAAGCCGCCCGTGAGGAGCGTCAGGCCGCCGTCCACCCAGATGACCTGGCCGGTGACGAAGCGGCTGAGATCGCTCGCGAGAAACACGGCGACGTCCGCCACTTCTTCCGGCGACGCGAGGCGCCCGAGCGGCGTGTGCGCCTCGACGTCGCGGCGGTAGGCATCGTAGTGATCCGCTCCGTAGAAGCGGGCCGACTCGGTGTCGACGACGCCCGGGTTGATGGCGTTGACTGTGATGTTCTTCGGCGCCGCCTCGCGGGCGAGGTACCGGGTGAGCGCCTCGAGCGCCGCCTTCGCCGTGCCGAGCGTCGCGTAGTTAGGCAGCGTGAACTGGCTGCCCATGCTCGACATGGTGATGATCCGCCCACCGCCGCGGCGCTCCATCATGGGGATGACGCGCTGCGCCGCGAACACCGTGCTGTGGATCACGACCCGGTACGTGCGATCGAGGTGGTAGTCCTTCAGTTGCTCGATGGGCTTGAACGCCGACGCGGCGGCGTTCGCGACGAAGATGTCGAGATCGCCGAATTCGCGCTCAATCTGGTCAAACGCCTGGTTGAGCTCGTCCTGGCTCTCGAGCTCCGCCTTGACGACGAACGCCCGGCGGCCGAGATCGCGAATCGCCTGCGCCGTCGCCTCCGCCTCTTCCGGCTGGCGGCGGTAGTGGACCACCACGTCCGCGCCGTGCTTGGCCATCTGAATGGCGATGGCGCGGCCGATGCTGCGGCTCGATCCGGTGATGAATGCCCGTTTTCCCTCGAGTAACAACCGTTTCGCCTCCCCGGCTCATCCAATGTCATAGGCGGCCATCCAAGCTTCGCGGATGGCGCGCGCCGCGTTGATGTCGCGGCTGTCCTTCGCGCCGCCGACGACGTGCACGCGCACGTGCGAAGGAAGCTTCTCGGTCCACGCCGTGTCCTGCGGCACCTGTCCAGTGCAGAGCACGACCTGATCCGCGCGGACCAGTTCCTCGCGGCCCTCGCGCTCGATGCGCACGCCCTCCGGCGTGATCTCGCGCATGACCACGTTGGGAATGACGTTCACGCCGAGCCGCTGCATCTCCTGGCGCACGACCCAGCGCGTGCTGCGGCCAATGCCGCGCCCGATGCGATCGCTCCTGGCGAGCATGGTCACCGTGCGCTCGATGGGCTTCGGCACGGGCAAACCCTGCTCCTCGAAAAATGCCTCCGCCTCGGGCTCCATGCGGCGCCTCGTGCCGAGGAACACGGCGACGTCACAGCCGATGCCGCCCGCGCCGAGAATGACGATGTTCCGACCCGGCTGCACGCGGCCCAGAAGCAGATCCTGGTACGACACCACGTGCGGCAGGTCCTCGCCTGGGATCCCCGGCGCCTTCGGCTTGACGCCCACGGCGACGATCACGTCGTCGAACGCGGCGAGCTGGTCCAGGCTCGGCTCTGTCTGCATTGTAACAGTCACGCCCAAGCGTTCAAGCATGACCTCATAATACCGAATCGTCTCCAGAAACTCGTCCTTGCCCGGGATGCGCGAGGCGAGGCGGAACTGCCCGCCGAGTTCCTTGTCTCGCTCGAACAGCGTGACCTCGTGCCCGCGCTCCGCCGCCGCGCGCGCCGCCTCGAGCCCGGCCGGACCTCCGCCCACCACCGCGACGCGCCGCCTGACGGGCGCCTTGACGCGCGGCCTCAGCGCCTCCTCGCCCGCGCGCGGGTTGACGAGGCAGCTCACCACGCGGTACGGTTTCACGAGCGTGTGATCGAGGCACGACTGGTTGCAGGCGATGCAGACGTTGAGGCCGTCGCGATCGCCCTCGAGGATCTTCTTCGCGAACTCCGCGTCGGCGAGCCAGGGCCTTGCCGGCGCGATGAAGTCGAGGAAGCCGTCGGCCACGAGCTCGTTGGCCACCTCGGGGACGTTCAGGCGGTTGGCCGCCATGACGGGCACTGTCACACGCTGGCGCACCGCCGCCGCCACGGCCGCGAACCCGCCGCGCGGCACCACCTGCTGCACCGTGGGCACGGCCGCCTCGTGCCACCCGATGCCGACGTTGAGCGCGTCCACCCCGGCCTTCTCAAGCGCCTGGGCGAAGCGGAGCGTCTCCTCCTCCGTGGTGCTCCCGGGCATGCAGTCGAGCCCGGACATGCGGAAGATGATGGGAAATTCCTGCCCCACGGCCGCGCGCGCCGCCTGCACCACCTCGATGGGCAGGCGCATGCGCCGCTCGAAGTCGCCGCCGTACTCGTCGTCGCGGTGGTTGGTAATCGGCGACAGGAATTGGTTGAGCAGATAGCCTTCCGAGCCCATGATCTCGATGGCGTCAAAGCCGATCTCCTTCGCGGTCCGCGCCGCGTTCGCATAGCCCTCGATGGTACGGCGGATGTCCTCCAAGGTCATCTCGCGGGGCGTCTCGCGCGTGAGCCGAGACGGAAGCGGGCTTGGCGCCACCGCCTGCTGGCCAATCTCCCCTGAAAACGCATACCGCCCGGCGTGGTAGAGCTGAAGGGCGATGCGCCCGCCGACCTCGTGCACGGCCTTCGGCAGTTGCGCCAGCCGCTCCACGTGGCGCGGGTTCGTGAGCACAAACATGTGGCCGCCGCCCTCCGGCAGCACGCACGCGCCGCCCGTGATGATGAGCGCCGCGCCCCCCAGCGCGCGCTCGCGGTAAAAGGCGCACAGGCGCGCCATCATCTCGTCGTCGTCGTGCTCGAGGCCCATGTGCATGGAGCCCATGAGAATGCGGTGCGGAAGCTCCAGTGAACCAATCTTCCCCGGCTGGGCCAGCGCTTCATAGCGCCGTTTCATCCATCTCTCTGGCATGATGTCACCTCGTCCCGGCCGCGCACGTCCCGCGCGGCACGCATGTTTTCGCACCTGGTCTTATAAGCTGATATTAACACCTGGTATTGAATCCGTCGACCGAGCGGTGATAGAATGCTTATCACCAGGTACGAATTTTGTGCGGAAAGGGGCGGCGCCCGTGAGCGCTCCTTTGTTCTTGGATCAGTTCGAAACCACCCTGCGCGACCATCCGGAGCAGATGGCCGTCATCGATCTCTCCGGCGACGAGCCCGTCATGCTCACCTACGCGGAGCTCGACCGGCTTGCGGCGCGCATCGCGGCGCGCCTGCTTCAGCTCGACGTCAAGCCCGGCGAGGCCGTGGCGTATCAGCTTCCGAGCGGATGGCCGTTTGTGGCGCTGACGCTCGCCATCTGGAAGGTGGGCGCCACGCCGTGCCCCATCCTGCCCCAGCTCCGCGAGCGCGAGGTGGCCTTCATCCTCAACTCGTCCGAGAGCCGCGTCTTCATCGCGCCGGACGCGTTCCGCCGCTTCGACTACCGGCCGTTGGTCGAGAGCGTCTTGAAGGAAGCGCCGCGCGTCGAACACGCGCTCATCCTGCCGATGGCCCCGTACGCCCCGCTTTCGTCCGATCTCGGCGGACTCCTCGCGCCGGAGGCAGACGCCGAGGCGGCGAAGGAGGCGCTTTCGGCGAGACGTCCTGGGCCGGATAGCCACTCGCAGCTTCTATACACATCCGGCACCACCGGCGAACCGAAGGGCGTGCTGCACACGCACCGGACGCTTTCCGAGGCGCTTCTCATCCACACGCGCACGCTCGGGCTCACGTCGAAGGACCGGATCTGGGTGCCCTCCCCGACCGCTCACCAGACAGGATTTCTCTACGGAATGCTCGTTTCCTTCTATATTGGGGCCCCGGGAATTTATCACGCCATCTGGGACGTGGACAAGGCGCGCGCGGCCATCGAGGAGCACGGCGCGACGTTCGTCCAGGCCGCGATGCCGTTTCTCTCCGACATCACCCGCGCGGACAGGCCGTCTAAGGGTCTTCGGCTCTTCATCGCCACCGGCGCCGCCATCCCGCGGCAGCTCGCGCAGGAGGCGCGCGAAAAGCTTCAATGCACCATCGTCGGCGCATGGGGGTCCACCGAATCGTGCCTCGTCACCGTCGGCCGGCCGTCGGATCCGCCGGAGAAACTCTGGGGCACGGACGGGCGCGTGCTCGACGGCATGCAGATCCGCGTGGTGGACGACGAGGGCCGCGAGCTCCCGCCCGGCACCGAGGGCAACTTTCAGGTCAAGACGCCCGCCATGTTCGTCACCTACCTCCACCACCCCGAGTGGTACGAGGCGAGCTTCACGCCGGACGGCTACTTTGACACGGGCGATCTCGCCGTGATCGACGCGGACGGCTATCTGCGCATCACGGGCCGCAAGAAGGACGTGGTCAACCGCGGCGGCGAGAAGATCCCGGTGGTGGAGATTGAGGACCTCCTGTACCAGCACCCGGACATCGTGGACGCGGCCGTGGTAGCGATGCCGGACGAGCGGCTCGGCGAGCGCGCTTGCGCCTACGTGGTACTGAAACCGGGCGCCAAGCGGCTGGAACTGTGCGACATCACGGATTTCCTCGGCGAGCGCGGCATGGCGAAGATCTACTGGCCGGAGCGGCTCGAGATCATCGACGAGATGCCGCGAACCGCGAGCGGCAAGATTCAGAAGTACGTGCTGCGCCAGGACATCCAGCGGAAGCTGGAGCACGAGCGCGCGGAGAAGACGGGCTGACGGAGGACTGTAGCCATGATGCGGACGCTGGACGAGTGGAAGAAGGACGTCGACGCTTACGTCGCGGGCCCGGCCAGGGCGTGGTCTGAGCATATTGAGGCGACGGGGACGGTGCCGGACGCCCTGTGGCGCGAGCTTCGCGATCGGGGCTATCTGCGCCTCGCGGCCCCGCGCCATCTCGGCGGGCACGGGCTTCCGTTTGCGGAGTACCTCGAGCTCCTCGAGCTCTTCGCCAAGACACACGGATCGATCCGCGTGATCGTCCACGTGGCGAACAGCCTGTGGCGCTCGCTCGCGCAGAAGGCAAGTCCTGAGCAGGTGGAGCGGTTCGTGAAGCCGTTTATCGCGGGCGACATCCGCGTGACGTTCACGCTCACAGAGCCGAACTCGGGATCCGGCGCGGACCTCAAGACGACGGCCCAGCGCGAGGGCGACGAGTACGTCCTGAACGGCGAGAAATGGATGATCATCTTCAGCGACGTGGCGGACTACTTTTTGCTCTTCTGCCGGCTCGAGGGGACGTCGGGCGGCGAAGGGACGCTCGCGCTCCTCGTCCCACGCGACGCGCCGGGCCTCACGATTGAGCTCATGGCGCCGGCCATGGGCATCGCGGGCACGGCGCACGGGCACCTTCGCCTGCGCGACTGCCGCGTACCCGTCGCCAACCGCCTCGGCGAAGAGGGCGACGGCCTGGAGGTGGCGTTCCGCGGGTTTCTCGATCCGTCCCGCACCGCCATTGGCATGACCTGCGTCGGCGCGGCGGAGCGAGCGCTTGAGCTCGCGGCCCAGCACGCCCTGCGGCGCGTCACCTTCGGCCAGCCGCTCGCCAAGCGCCAGATCATCCAGATGTGGCTCGCGGAGATGGCGACGGACATCGAGGCGGCGCGCCAGCTCGTCCTCCACGCGGCGCGGCGGTTCGACGAAGGCCATCCCATCACCGTGGAAGCGGCGATGGCGAAGATGTTCGCGACGGAGATGCTGCAGCGCGTGACGGACAAGGCGCTGCAGATCCACGGCGGGCCGGGTTACTTCAAGTCGAGCGAGATGGAGCGGATCTACCGGGACGCAAGGATGCAGCGGTTTGAAGAAGGGACGTCCGAGATTCAGAAGATGGTGATTGCGCGCGACGTGATCGAAAAGGCCAAAGCGGCTTGCGAAGGGAGCGAACGGAGATGATGGTGATTCACCACGGGAAGGTGGATTTGAAAGAGGAGCTCATCAAGGCGGGCCTTGAAGAGTGGGTGGGCTCGCTCTACCCCGCGGGCGCGGGCGTGACCGTGCTCGCGGCGAAGGACGCCGGACTCGCCGAGCGCGTGGCGCGAGTCTTTGGCGTGACTGAGGTGCGCGAGATATCCCGGCCGTACGCCCTCGCAAGCCGCGAGTACAAGCCGGAGGACACCGTCGTCGAAGTCCGCGGCCACCGGATTGGCGCGGGCGGCGTCACCATCATGGCCGGGCCGTGCTCCGTCGAGTCGCTCGAGAACATCGTCGATATCGCGAAGGCCGTGAAGCGCCTCGGTGGGCACGTGCTGCGCGGCGGCGCCTTCAAGCCGCGATCCAGCCCGTACTCGTTCCAGGGCCACGGCGAGGAGGGCCTGAAGATGATGGCCGTCGCGCGCGAGGTGACAGGCCTGCCGATTGTGTCGGAGGTCATGGAGCCCGGCATGGTGGGACTCGTCGCCGAATACGTGGACATCCTGCAGATTGGCGCGCGCAACATGCAGAACTATCCCCTCCTGCGCGAGGTCGGGCGAGTCAACAAGCCGGTGCTGCTCAAGCGCGGCCTATCAGCGACCATTGAGGAGTGGCTGATGGCGGCCGAGTACATCCTCGCGCAGGGCAATCCAAACGTGATCCTGTGCGAGCGCGGTATCCGCACGTATGAGACGGCGACGCGCAACACGCTCGATTTGAACGCCATCCCGGTGGTCAAGTCGCTCTCGCACCTGCCGGTGCTCGTCGATCCATCCCACGGCGTCGGTAAGCGCGCGTTTGTGCGGCCCATGGCCCGCGCCGGCGTGGCGGCCGGAGCGGACGGCGTCATCGTCGAGATTCACCCGGTGCCGGATAAGGCGATGTCCGACGCGGCCCAGACCATCGACTACGAAGAATTCGGCCGCATGGTCCAAGAGGTGAACCGCGTGGCGCAGGCGCTGGCGGGATCGATCGAGGGCGCGAGCGCGCGGGAGATGGTGGGGGTGTGAAGTGAGGCGGGCTCGGTTGCCGGGCCCGCGTAATCAAGGGCGGTCTCCAAAATGCGCCCGCCCTTCACACGGATATCCGCTGGAGTTAAAATCGTGATGCTTGACTCCAGATAATCCGCGCTCCGTCGCGCTACGGCAACCGAATTCGCCCGGAAACAACCCACACGTCGACCAAGGTCCAACGTGAGCAATTAGTGGAACCGTGGAGAGTATTGGGGCTGTATTATACGAGGTCTACATATGCAACCTTCGAGCGCCTTTCTCATCAGATCACGCGATCCTCTGTCTGCACGGTTCATGATTTACTGTTCTACCACAGGTCTACGCAACGCAGAGTTTTTATAATTTTTGGTAAATAAATATATTACATGCAAAAGAACACAGACCACTCATTACACGGATTGTTTCAAGTAAGATAATTTGGTTCTACCCCTAATCCCTTGCTACAAGACTGCGAATGCTGTCTTTGGTAACGCCCATTGCTAACAAGGCTAGAACAAATAGACGCGAAATGGGTAGTATCCCCGGCCCAAGCTCGAAACACCTAGCAAGCGTCTTGAAAGCGGACGCCCGGTCCCCCATATGTCCATAGGCGACAGCCAGTTCGACGACAGAAAGACGGTACATCCTCCGGACTTTTAGGTACTGGCGCTTACTTAGACAGTGTCCGTATTCATGAACAAATCCCTTTATACAATCCACCTTGCTCTTGGCATTTTCAAGTCTCTTCGCCGTCTGCTGCCCTTGATGAATTCGATAACGCCCTAGACGTCTTGCGACGTAGTACGCATTTGCCCGTTTTGCGCCAATGGCTAGGAAGAGCCCAAAGTCTGGCACGGTACCACCGTATGGGGGTATGAAGCCGACCGACTCCAACACTGTCCTGCGAAACAAGGTGGTGTGCAGCGAGAACGGCTGAAGGTCAAGCACCCTGTCCAGTACATCTGTGTAGACTCCAGATGTCATGGACAACCTGCCAAATGCGTGCGCCGCCTTTTCTGATTCCAGTGGCAGAATGCAACTCTCCGAGTCCATGATCCAATGGTCGGTGGAACAAAATGCGCACTCAGGGTGGCGGACCAAGGCTTGATACGTCTGTTCGAGAAACTCAGGCTCCCACTCGTCATCGTCGTCAAGCATCGCCACAAACTCGCCCGATGCCATTTTGAAAGCCTGTCGTCTGTTCTCAAGCTGAAGGCGAGGCGGATTATTCCTGACATAGATCACTTTGTCGCGTCCAAGCTTGTTGCGGAACCACTCCACAGTTGCGCTAGTCTCTTCGTTGCTTCCATCCTCACTTATTACCACCTCACTCGGCGGTAACGTCTGCGCCAACACAGATTGTAGGCACCCCTTTAGAAGGCGAGGACGGTTGCATGTCGGAATTACTACACTAATATGCGGCCTAGTGAGCAAATCGTTCACCTTCCACTTGTTTGGGCTCCGTCGACTCCGCGCGTGGGCGCTATCGAATACAGATTAACGAAGCATTACGGAACTTCATCCAGAATATCACCGTCGGCGATCGACCAAGAGGGACTTAGTGTCAGAATACATAAAGTAGGAAATGAGTTCTCATGTTACAGAGGCCCAATTTGGCCGTGTAACATATCGCATCAACGAAACCGTGGCATCTGCCGTCTTTGTAGGTTTCTAGGACCGCACAGTTGCAGTCCAACAGTGATAGGCCTACGACTTACCCAGACTGATGAGACGTTGTGCAGCACGTAAGTAGGCGTACAGATTGCTTCTCCTGAAGAGAAGCGCTCGCTTTCCGCAGCTCAACACCATGTCCGTGACGAACACCATCCATGCATACACGCGTCCATGTGTCTCGCGCTTGATGAGGAAATTATAGAATATCCGTTGCTCCTCAGTATCCCTAGAGCAGTCTCGATTCGGAGCTGTATGTACGACATTCAGCCCAGGAATAATCACTATTGTGTAGCCTTTACTTCTCGCCTGAACTCCCAACCAAGCCTCGGAGTATCCGTAGTTATACGTTGTATCCCATTCCACTGCGAGAGCTGCGTGTAGAGGCCACAGCATCAATTGGTCGCTAAGTCCCGTTCCTCCACGTTGGGGCGCTGGTCTACATCGCACCCCCTTCCAATTTACCTCCGTTGGCCAGATGGTTCGTCCCCCTGGACCTTCTCTCACCCCAACGCAGATGATCGCACCTGGCTCCCGCTGGCTTGCCTGATGCAGCGACTGCAATGACGTTGCATCAACTTGGATATCTCCGTCGATAAACAGAACATGAGTGATGTCTTTTCTCGAGGCAAGCACATTCAACCCATTTAGGCGGTTTGCGACAGGCCCCTTCTTAGGACCACAGACGTACTCTGCGCCTGAGTCTTCGGCAATCCGTTTCGTGATGCTCGCATACGGTTCATCGGAGTCATCGGATACGACGACACAGCGACTTATCGCACTCACGTGGATCTCTCTAACCAAAGGCTCGAGCCTATCAGGCTCGTTACGCGTAATAACCACTGCGCCAACCAGCACGTCTACCTCTTGTTTCATTCCGAGTGGTAGCCTCCAAGATTCATACGTCTTGCAAATACGTCATTCGATTGTGTACATGTTGTGACACTATTCACGTCATCTAGGCCCCAGACGTCTTCTCGGAACGTTTCCATTACATTCCTCAATCGGACCTGCGACCACGAACCATTCACTCCTTCAACCTTATTGGTTCACTGCGAGCACCTCAGCCGAAACGGTCCACCTGCCGTCGTGAAATTACGTGCCTCATTGAGCCCGGAATGCGCTTCTACGCACGTGAGTCTTTTGCAGCAGAACGACTGATTCCATCGCCAGCGAAAACGGCGCACACTTCTCGTGAAAGATCGCACACTCCATAAAAATACTTTTCTGCTTTCTAGATACATCACACCCCTTCGGTAGCGTTCATTCGAAGGCGTGCCGTCAAAATCCATACCTTAGGACGGCTCCCTTTCGTTTCGACGGTCCATCGGAATGAACGCCTGAGCATCCACCACGCGCAGCCTCGTAGTTTTCTTCTGGTCACACCCGGCGTTCATCAGCACGAAGGAAATCCGCCAATCGCGATGATGCAACTCCTCCATAAGCGGAATGGCCATCTGTCCGTCGTAGACGCTCTCCGCAGCGCCAGGGAAGGCTCGCTCTTGGCATCCACGGCCAAATACACCTTGTAGCCGAACCACACAACTTTATTGCCGAAGGCGTCGAACTTCGCGCCCCAGTTGGCCCGGTCTGTGGGCCGGACCCCTGAGCGTGGGCATTTGCGCCCATACGCATGGACCGCCGTGCTGTCGATAGCGACGTGCTCGCCCTTGACGAGCGCTTCAACACGACATTGGCATACAAGTTTCCTAAACAGCGCCGCAACGCCGTTGTCGACGATGGCTTAGAAGACGCGACTTAGCGTCGAGACGGACGGAACCGATTCGTGAAGGGAGAAGCCGGACTGATCGCGGAAGCGCAAATCGCTCTCCAGGCGTCGGTGAAAATGCGTGAAGGTCGACATGCCCTCAAGGGGTGCCACGAGAAACGCGCGCAAAAATTGCTTCTCAAGAGATCGATTTTGCCCCTTGGGGTGTCGAATTTCTTAGCTTCGCGGCATATGGACTCAGATCGAATCGCAGAGAAACAACGTTTACGCCGCTCTGCAAGGTCAATTTCCATCCACTCGTCAAAGGAAAACGACTATGTTTGTTGAACATACAGGTTGGACCTCACCTCCTGGCGATGGATTGGTTGACTATTTGCCAAGTTGGGGTGAGCTCTTTCTTTGTGCTCGAAAAACCCTTGCTACACAAGGGCTCGCGATTCCGCAAAACCTCACACAACTATTCGTGTGACGCGACTTTGCGCGGAATCATCTTGAAAGCCGTTCTAAACAGCAAGGCGGTTGCTCTCTTGAAATCCTGACCACGTGGAATCAGTTCAAGGGCTGATGGCACCCCCAGGTCGCGCAAATTAAATAGAAGAGCTGAGAGCCGCGAGAGACTAGAAGCCAGATAACACGCTGCTACGCCCGACAGTCCGAAGCGGCCCCCCACCACCCATATACACATTAGGACGGTCACCGCGGCCGCAGATTCGCTCCATGTCACCATCAGAGGTCTTCCGGCTGCACCGTACGCACCTCGAAGCACTGACGACTCCGCATCCAGAATTGCTCCAACGATTAGCATTTCCGCAGGCACAACCGCCCTTGAAAAGCGACTCCCATACATAAGAGGTACCGCTCCCCACGCGACTATACTGACTGCAACACCCAAAATTAAGGCCAATGTAAGGGCCTGCCGGGACATCCTCACTACGCGATGCGCACGATCATCGCTCGCCGAATGATCATCGATTGCAAGCATCGGCAACGTGGTCACGCTCAAGGCTGCGGATACAACCGTGACGGGTGACGATACACTCTGCGCCACAGATATGTATCCTAGTTGTTCGGTAGGAATTAAGACCGACAAAAGCATGGTCGCCACATTAGAACTCGCAACGCCGGCGATACTAGCGCCATGGATCCTTAGCCCGTAGGATAGAGACTCTGCAAGCCTTGTCCATGTGAAGCTAAATCCGAACACTCGCTGCTTCAACAAATAAATCAGCGCGCACACCCAAAACACAAAGGATGCTGCCGCGTTTCCGTAGAGATTGGGCCCTAGCGTTCGGACGTGCAATACACACAAAAGCGCCAAAGACACCACTAACAAGAAGGGTATTCCAACTCGATACAGATTGTACAATCTGAAACTACCTCTCGAGGCACTGACCGCAAACGCCAGGTCCAGCATGGGGGTAAATCCTGCCTGCATAAGATAAGTGCGAAGTACGGAGTGGGTCAGTTCGGGATAATGCCACCTTAAAAATGGGTAGACTAAGAGTTGCGCAGTAAGCCATATGGCAATGGTACTGGCAAATGCCCATAGCAACAAGGAATTCTCGGTGTAGCGATCCCCACGGTTCTTGCTGAGCATGTAGCATGCGGTCTGATATATGCTTAAGTCCAAGAGCCATGAAATGCTCGACGTCCAAACTCCGAGCGCTGCTAGTACCCCTCTCCCGTAAGGACCATACATTCTTGCCGTTAGAATTCCCGTAACGACGTTCAGGGGGAGCTGTAGTCCCAACGAAATCATTGTGCCAATTGATCGTCGAATGCCTGAGGACACACGTTCACCCCCTCGCCAGCTATCGTACCTATTCCTATATCAGCCCGTGTTTCCGATGCTTGACCGCAAACGTGTTCACACAGCTCACGGAAGAACGACTTTCCACTTCGTCGGCCGCCACAGCAACCAGCAACCATGCGCAGTACCCTACAATCCCCTCCAAATTGTTGGCCGAGAGAAGGCTTGCGTCTATGCTCAACATGGCAGCCAGTGCAATCGGAACGAAGCTTTTCTGGGTGCACTCTTGTTTAGCTCGTCGGTGAAGGTCACGCAGCAACTTCAATTGGCCGACTAAGAATGCAGGGCCTAAAATTATACCGAATTCGAGTAGGATATCTAATATACCGCTATCAAAATTCAGTAGCGCTCCAGAACTGCCGGACGACAACTTGGTCGCCACTCCCGCGGCGCCTAATCCTAGCCCCGCGGGTTGTCTGATAATCGTTAGGATCTCAGAGCGGTAGAACTGTAACCGCGCCTGATAAGATATATCAGATTGTATTGAGGAGAACGTGTCGATGCGCCCTACAATCTCCCGTATACCCGGCATATATGGCGCAAGGTAGAAAGCTAAGACAACGATGACTGCTGCCGTCACGTATACCCGCGCTCGACGCGAGCCCGACGTGAAACAACCTACTAGAAGCAGTGCTATAACAAGGGTGAGCCATGCTGTGCGGTCGAGCGTCAGAGCCAAACAAGCCGCAACGGTAATAGCCCCGGCGATTCTCATAGGGCCATTTGCCCTTGAATGATAGAGCATCGCGAGCAATGACAACGTGAGAAACATGGCGCATGGCTCTGGTGAGTTGATAGTCGAAAAAACGCGGATCTTTCCAGGTGACGGATAACCAATGGAATCCATTCCGCTGTGCACCATCCAAAATGTATCCCAGGGAGGCGCGACCATATATTGGTAGCAACCATACACGGCTACCCCAAAAGCAATCCAAGCAAGGGAGTCAATCCATAGCGCACCATACCTTCTTGCGCGATTGCGAGCGTATGGGAACAACGCCAGCGGTCCAGCCACGTTGAGAAGCTCATATCCGGCGGATAGGTGATTTCTCAACGTGCCAATTATCAGGGCATAAGCGATGGAGATTAGTACAATTGCGATAGGCTTCCGGAAAGGATGAGACGGCACGCCCGTGCTTCTCCTCAGCAGTGCAGGCACCATTGTCATTACAAGGCACAACTGCGGAACTACACTTAGGGGTGAAACGTTATGATACTGACCTGTGTACCAATCGATAGCACGTCGAAGTTCTGGACAGCCCACCCAAGTCAACGTCACATAGGGAATCAGCAGGGCTGAGTCGGCCAGGGCCAGTATCGCTGCTCCCACGCATATCGCGATTGAGGCCACTGTCTCCGGGTACGAACCAACACCTGAGCAAACGGCACCTGCCAAAATTCCGATGGCAACGGCAGACGTCGCAAGGCCTAGATTATGTATTCCCGTGAACGACGACATCACGAGTCGCGCACTACTAAAACCCAAGCTTAGTCAATCCTCCAGTAGACACGTACTAAGGTTAGCAGAAGGTTGCAAGTTGGTAGCTAGTTAACACGTGAGCTCGCGTTTCATCCATTTCGCTACGGCCATCATGTTCCCCCGCAAGGCGGGCCACAAGGCCTTCACAACGGTCGTCTCCCGCCGGGCGACCCCGATCAGCCACCTCACGAACCCGGGCGCCGCCCGGTATCCTACCAGGATGCTGTAAACTGCGCGCACCACCGACCTGGAAAAACTGAGCGTAGCAAACAAACTAGCATTTTGGTTGTAAGCCGCGTCTAGCACTGCCTCCGCGACAAACTTGTTCCTTTGGTCCTTGTCGTGCCGCGGACCAAGATAGTGCTCTACTCGGAGGTCTGGATCATACACAAGTCGATAGCCATGCCGTACGATCCTAAGACATACATACACCTCAAAATGCACCTGAGCGCCGTCACCGCGCAGGAACGTCGGCAAGCGAATTAACTCCTTCCTAAAGGACATGTTCACGCCCTTTAGCACGTGCGTATAGACTGGAGAACCCTGACCGCGGTGATGGTTACCCGATACTCTTCCGAACCAGGACAACCTCCCTACTCTCTTCGACGAAACCGGGGGATCCGTGTTGCCGGCGATCAGGTCCCTGCCCCCTACGCCACCGATGCTCGTATCGCTATAGTAAGTTACCATCCTCTCCAGCCAGTCTGGCAACGGAGCTGCATCATCGTCAGTAAATGCGACTATGGCTCCGCGAGCTGACTCGGTGCCAGCCTGCATCGCGTGGACCACACCGTCGGAACTCACCTGCACAAGTCGTTTCGCGTAATTGGACGGCTGTGAGACCCACTGCTGTAACCACTCGGCCGTCCCGTGATCATTCCGTCTAAACACCACTATCACTTCATAAGGGGGAAGAGTCTGCTGATCGAGTGCGGACAGGCAACATTTTAGATATTCCAGCCTTCTGTAGGTGGGCACGACCACTGAAATAGTAAACCCTTTTCTAGTTCCAGGCTCTTGAACCGGACACCCGGACCCAGACACGTTTCAAACCCTCCTAGCTTAAGGGAAAGCGTGACTCGCGACTAGGCGGATTCAACTTCTTCGCTAGTCGTTGCTTCCAAGTATACCTCCAGCGTCTCCCGACACATTCGCTCGACCTGAAATCTGTCGAGCCCAGCAAGAGCACGACTGGACAACTCTTCCCTTAGTTCCCGACTGTCGAGTACTCTTCGTATTCCAGCCTCCAATGCATCCACGTTCATTGGTTCCACTAGGAGGCCAGCCTGTCCTCCGTCTAATACCTCGGGGATGCCGCCCACATTTGTGGCAACAATCGGAAGCCCCAGAGCTCGTGCTTCCGGAATCACGAGTGCAAAAGACTCTTCTCTCGATGCCAAGACAAACACGGTTGAACCATCCATATATGCCTCCGGGTCGGGAACAAACCCGACAAAATGGATTCTATCTGGAGTAGCAGCTCGATGGGCAAGATTTTCGAACTTCTCGCGGTCTGGGCCATCACCTACTAAATATAAATGAACTTCAGGATGGTCCCCGGAAATGCGAAAAAACGCCATGATGAGCTCCCTTATCCCCTTACGCTCGTACATGCCCGCCACCGTGACAATCCGCGGTGACCATATGTCATCTTCGGTGACGAGACGAGCTACGGACTGCCGCCTTGGCGAGCCTAGAGGCCCGTTCAGCACGACCCGTACCTTCTGCTCTGGGATACCTCGACGTACAAGGCTGTCTGCGACTGCCTTACTGACTGCGATTACCCGTTTGCCAACGCCCATGAGGGTTGCATGACGCTGAAATTCGTTATGGACCGTTGTTACTAGAGCATATCGGCTAAACGTCGACAGCGCTCGGGCCATTAGAGCTGGAGCAACGGTGTGGGCGTGGACGATGTCTGGCTGGAAGTCATCAATAGCTTTATGCAGTTGCAACAGTGACCTCGGGACAGCGCGGACATCCCGCAATCCACGTACGGTGTAGTGGCGAACGCCGTATTCTTGCAGGAGCTCGACGAACTCACCTCCCGAAGACACAACGGCTACTTCGTGCCCATGCTCACTTTGCTTGCAAGCCAAATCGACACACACATTCACGATTCCATTGCCCACGTTTCGGCAGTGGTTAACCATGTGCAAAATCTTCATGTTAACGACGGCATCCTTTCAAAAGGAGCTGTTTTTCGCCACAACGCGCCATCTGCATCTGTCGCGCGGCAAATCTATTCCCTTTTGCGAGCACGACCTCCAGGACGACACGAGTGAACACTAAAATGGTCGGGTTTCCAGGGTGGTGAGTTGCATCGAGGACCCTAATATCGATACGTACACGCTCCGAAAGGTGGCTGCATGAGCCTCCGGTGCAAACCGCTGCAGACTCTGCTCCCGCCCTATCCTGCCCATGGTTTTCAGCCGCTCGGGATCATTCGCCAAAGCCCTCAACCTATCGGCAATGGCTTGAACGTCACCAATAGCGACTAGAAAACCATTGACACCGTCTTCGATGATCTCCGGTATGCCCCCGCCGCGTGTGCCAATGACGGGCCTTTCTGCAAGCATCGCCTCGACGATCACACGTCCAAAAGGTTCGTTGTCACTTGGAACGACGAGAACATTCACCGCACGCATCACGCCCGCCACGTCTTGCCGAAAGCCCAAGAAACGCACGTATCGCGAGAGACCCTTCTCCGAGACCAAGCGCTTGAGATAGGCCTCGTATTTGACGTTTTCCGGGCGAAATTTGGGCGCACCGACAACCCAAAGCTCGCTGTCTGGATAATCTCGGTGAAAAAGTTCGAAGGCCTCAATCGCGTCGTGCTGACGCTTCCACGGGGTGATTTGCCCCACCATGCCTACCACAAACGCGTCAGGCGCAACTCCGAGTTCAGCGCGTAGATCTCCTCGAGAGAGCTCATCCAGCGTCACGGCGTTGTAGATCACGTTGATCTCGCCTTCGTACCAGCTTCCCGCTCGAAAGTCGTTCGCAATAGCTTGAGATATAGCGACGACGTGGACCCCCATGCGCGACGCGAGCCTGCGAATAGCCCATCCCACCAGGTTCTTGGGTAGTGCATCGCGAACATGCCAAAGTTGCGGTACCTGCTTCGGCAGCAACAGGCAAGCGAGACCTGCCCGAATCGAGTTGGCATGGATGACATCCGCTGAGAGACGACTAACCACCTTCCTCAACTCAAGGGACGTGCGGAAAATGTCCCAAGTTCCCCTTGCTATCTTTAACGGATTCGTCGACATCCTCGCGGTGATCGGGCGTAGCGCGATGACCTGGATCCCTTCCTGACGCGCTCGCTCCAACAGCTCGCCCTCGGGCGCTACGAGAACAACGTTGACCTGGTCGCGGATCCCTGTCATCAAGGTCAGAAGGCTGATTTCGGCTCCGCTCACGTCACCCGTGTGGTTGTAGTACACAACTGTAAGACGTGTTGCGGAAGGCGTTGGTGCCATCCTCTGATCTTCACATAAATTGTCCAAAGGCTACCGTCCTCTCTGCCCGCGGCGCACCGCCGCCAATGGCCATCTGAAAGACTTCCGCTACCTGCGAAACGACATGAGGCCACGTGTAGTGATTCAGGACGTGTTCCCGAACGTCAGAACGACCCGGCAACCGGATGGCGCCCGAGATGGCCTTCGACAACCCCTCCGCAATCGCCACGGCGGAGACATCGCGAAAGAGCAAATCTTGCCGAAACGCACGCAGAATTTCTTCCGTTCCGCCAACCGGAGTGCCCATCACGGGCGTTCCACACGCCATAGCTTCGACGGTCACAAGGCCGAATCCTTCAAATGAAACGGACGGAACCACCATTAGGTCTGCAGCTTGATAGTACATGGGAAGGAGGTCATCTTCCACGCGTCCCTCAAGGCGGACACAATTCGACAGCTTGAGCGCCTCAACGCGCGCCCAAAGCTCGTCCCGTAGAGCGCCATCTCCGACGATGACGAGTATCGCTTCAGGATGACTCGCGCGTACCTGTGCGAATGCCTCGAGCAATAGTTCAAGCCCCATTCGCCTCGCCAAGCGACGCACTGTCAGAATGACAAAACGATTCTCTGCGATCCGCAGCCCTGCCTTGGCCGGTGCAGTGTCCTCCTGAAACTGAAACCGAGCAACATCTACCGCGCCGGGAATGATGTGAATGCGGTCCTCCGGGACCCCATACAGACCATGAAGCGCGTCTCGAAAGGCCTTGCTGAGTACGACGAACTGGTCGCTATGTCGATAGACTCGACGTTCAATCCATCGTTGGATCCGAAATGAGATCTCGCGCCGCACTGCCATCCGCCCTTGAGACTCCACTCTAGCTTCGTACGCCCAAGGGCCGTGGAAGTGGGTGACCAGAGGGACATCGGGTGCTTCGTCCAAAAGCCCCCAGGCATAATACGCGAAGTGCGAATTGACGACATCGTACGCGCCCGATGTCAACTCTTCGCGGAACACCCGCTTCCAGGCACTTCGAGTCGCTAACACGCCTGATGCCAGCTGCACGCCCCGCACGTGATGCGGCAATACCAGTGAGCCCGCGTCCGGCGGGACCCTGACGAGAACCTTTGTCCTATGACCCGACCGAATCCAGGCGTTTGAAAAGTCCATCACGTAACGTGGAAGACCACCGGGGCGCAGGGTGAACCACTCGAGCCCGACCATCAGGACGTTCATGTCGATCGATCACCTGACCACACCGTCCGGCTTCGGTTTGCAGTCTTGCATCCCGCCCGCCCCACGCTTAGGACGGTGAAGCCGAGCCCCTCGAGGCTCGCCACGTCGGCGAGTGCGTTTCTGCCATCGAAGAGAAAATGACTTCGCATGCGCCGCGCCACGTCTTCCCAATCCATGTCGAGGAACACAGGCCATTCCGTGACGAGGACAGCGGCGTCGGCACCTTGCAACGCTTCAGACGGACGATCCGTGACCGGATACAAGCGTCCTTCCACAGTCAAGGTCTGCACCACCGGATCGCAGTGCACGACTTCACAGCCCCTTCTCTCCAAATCGGTAGTCAGCGCAATCGCTGGGGATTCACGCACGTCGTCGGTGCCTGGCTTGAAAGCAACACCAAGCAGTACCACCCGCAACCCGCGCAGATCGCCAAAGTGCGCCTCCAGTGCGCGGATGGGAGCCTTCCACTGCTCGGCATTCACTTCAATCACGGCTCGCAGCAACTTGAACTCGTAATCCACATCTTCCGCGATGTGGGCCAAAGCCTTCGTGTCCTTTGGAAAGCACGACCCGCCGTAGCCAAGCCCTGCCCGCAGGAACGAAGGACCAATGCGCGGATCGAGCCCCATGCCAAATGCCACCTGCGTCACATCGGCGCCGACGCGCTCGCACAGGTTGGCGATCTCATTGATGAACGAGATCTTCGTGGCGAGAAAAGCGTTCGACGCATATTTGATGAGTTCCGCCGTGTTACGGTCGGTGACCACCACCGGGGCATCGACCCAAGCGTGGAGCCGACGCAACAGCGTTTCATCCTCTTCCGAGGCCACGCCGAACACCAGGCGATGGGGATGGCGCGTGTCCTCCAGAGCCGTGCCTTCGCGCAGAAATTCGGGCACGGAGGCCACGCGAAGATCGTCTCGTCCGCGGTCGGCAAGGCCTTTGCGAATCTTCGAGGCGGTTCCCACGGGTACCGTGCTCTTCATCGCGATCATGGCGCCAGTCGGAAGCTTCCTGGCGAGCTCTTCTACGCAGGCCCACACCGCAGTAAGATCGACAGAACCGTCTGGTAGCGTGGGCGTACCGACCGCGATGAAGGCCACATCGACCGCATCTTCGGCAGTGAGTTCCGTCGCGAAACGCAGCCGTCCGTTCGCCAGCTGTGTTTGCAGGACCGATTCAAGCCCCGGTTCAAAAATGGGGCACCCGCCGCGGCGCAAGGATTCGATTTTCCGAACATCGGTGTCGACCGCAAGGACATCGTGGCCGCCTTCCGCCATGCAGACCGCGGTCACGAGGCCGACGTATCCGGTGCCCATCATGCACACCTTCATGAGAGCGCCTCCGTTCCCGAATCTTGAATGATGAATCGCCGAGCGGGCAATGTCGCGGAACGCTGCCGGTACGCGTCGAATACCACCTGCTGAATGGCCTCATGGAAACGTTCGACTGAAAACCGCTCCGCAGTGGCACGAATCTGTGCCCGATCCCATCTGTATCCATCCAGTTGGCGCAGCGCATTCGCCAGATCTTCTGGGTCGGGGCTTGTGAAGAAGAGACCATTCACGCCCTCGATGATGGTGTCAAGCGCTCCGCCCGCGCGATATGCGACGACCGGTTTGCCCTGCGCATGCGCCTCAACCGGGGAGATGCCGAAATCCTCCTCACCGGGAAAAATGAACGCCTTGCATCGCGCGAGGTAGTCCTGCTTGACTTCTTCAGGCTGAAAGCCGAGAAACTTCACGGTCGGCCCCGCCATCTCCTCAAGGCGCTTTCGGTCCGGGCCGTCGCCGATGACGACAAGCGGCCAGTTGTGGCGTGTGCAAGCTTCCACGGCGAGATCGATCCGCTTGTACGAGACAAGCCGCGAGACCACCAGGAAAAACGGCTCCTGCTCGCGATCGAGCATCGGCGGCAGTTCGACAGGCGGATGGATGATCACCGCGTCGCGTTGGTACACGCGTCGAATCCGCTCCCGAACCGTGCGCGAGTTCGCAATGAATACATCCACGTCTCGGGCGGTCCGCACGTCCCACCGCCTGAGCCACGGCACAAGCCATCGGGCGAGGCGCTTCAGCAGGCGAGGACCCGGCTCTTCGCGTATGTACGCATCGAAATTCCATGCGAAGCGCATGGGCGTGTGACAATAGCAAATATGAAGCGGCTGTGACCCGGGAAGCTTCACGCCCTTCGCGTAGGCGCTGCTCGACGACAGCACAACGTCGCAATCAGGAAGTCTCATCGTCCGAAACGCGAACGGATATAGCCAGAAAAACCACTTGAATTTTCGCCGGACGAAAGGCAGGGCCTGCATCCAGCTCGCTCGGACCGGTGCATTCTGCAGCGAAGGCCAACATTTCCCCGGTTCCCAGAGCGATGTGTAAATCGGCGCTTCGGGGAACACCCGGTGCAAGTGGGCCATGACTTTCTCTGCGCCGCCGCGCTGGTTCAAATAATCATGGACCAAGACCACGGATGGCGTTCGCGGTTTCCCGCCTGAGGGTTCGTCGTAAGGAACCATCACGCTGTGCCTTCTCTCGCGTAGTAGCGCTCGAGGAATGCAAAGATGTCGGATCGCACGACCTCGTCCTGCAGGGCGAACTCAAGCGTGGCACGAACATAGCCGCGCTTGTCTCCGACATCGTAGCGTTTGCCCTCAAACTCCAAGGCCACGAGGCCGGAGCGCTGGCATAGGAGGCTGAGTGCGTCGGTCAATTGAATCTCCCCACCTCGCCCGGGGCCGACGCATTCTAGGATGTCAAAGACATCAGGGGTGAGAACGTATCGCCCGGCGACCGCGAGATTCGATGGCGCCTCTGCGACCTGTGGCTTTTCCACAAGACTCTCCACGTCCCAGAGGCGTTCCCGAATGGGAAGCGGACGAATCACGCCATACCTGCTGACTTCGGTTTCTTCCACTTCTTGTACGGCGACGACAGAACGCCCGGTTTCCTCATGCACCTGGATGAGCTGCTGGAGACAAGGCGTTTTGCCTACGAAGACGTCGTCGCCGAGAAGAACCGCGAACGGTTCATCTCCGACGAGTCTGCGCGCACACAAGACTGCATGCCCAAGGCCGAGCGGCCGCGCCTGGCGCACATAATGGAAGTGCGCCATGCGGCTGATGGAACGAATCTGATCAAGCTGAGCCAGCGACCCCTTTCGTTCGAGCACGTCTTCGAGTTCGACGGAGGCATCGAAGTGATCCTCGATGGCCCGCTTCGAGCGACTCGTGACGATGATGATCTCTTCAATTCCCGAAGCCACGGCCTCCTCAACGATGTATTGAATCGTCGGCTTGTCGACAATCGGTACCATTTCCTTGGGGATGACCTTCGTCGCGGGCAAAAGCCGTGTGCCAAGACCTGCCGCGGGAATGACGGCCTTACGGATCATGACGACCCCCTCGTTTCTACGCCGATTTTCAAATGCGGAGCCAGGCATCAGCTTGCGCCATTACGCCGGATGACAGCCGGGATGGTCTGGAGAATGATCTTCCAATCGTTGAGATACGACCAATTATCGATGTAGTCCATGTCGAGCTGCATCCATTCGTCGAAATCGATGTTGTTCCGACCGCGGACCTGCCAGAGACAGGTGAGCCCGGGCTTCACGCTCAGCCGCTTGCGGTAGGCGTGATCGTACTCCACGACCTCGTTTGGCAAGGGCGGGCGGGGCCCGACGAGGCTCATCTCGCCCTTCAGCACGTTCCAGAGTTGCGGCAGCTCGTCCAGGCTTGTCTTCCGCAGAAATCGGCCGACACGGGTCACACGCGGATCGTTCCGCATCTTGAAAACCGGGCCTGACATCTCATTCATGGCGAGAAGCTCCTGCTTGCGCGCCTCGGCGTCCACGACCATGCTGCGGAATTTATGTATCCGAAAGATTCGTCCCCGAAGACCCACACGTTCCTGTGAGAAAAACACCGGCCCGCCGTCATCCAGCTTGATGGCAATGGCGATGAGTCCGAAGAGCGGGCTCAGAATCAGAAGTCCTATCGCGCTCACCACGACATCCGTCACGCGTTTGCACAGGACCGCGACCGATGAGTGCGGGATGCCCGGGATGTAAAGCCGCGGCACGCCTCCACCATCGACGACCATGCCCCGCTCGACGAGCGTGAGCCACCCGTCCGCGATGAGCTCCACCGTCATCCCCTGTTCTCGACAGGCCGAGATGACTCGTTCAAGCTCCGGATGACGAAGCGGCAGCGCCAGCACGGCCCCGTCTGCGGGATGAGCGGCGAGGATCTCGCGAATGGCGCCGACATCCCCGAAGTAGGGAAGACCGGCGGGCGGCTCGCCCCGCCCCGACCCCACGAAGCCGATGACGCGAATGCCCTGGCCTGGAGAGCGCTCCAGCGCATCGAGATACTGCATGACCATCGGCCCCTCGCCGATGATGACCCGCGTCTTCTGATCCCATCCGGCGCGGCGCAATTCATAGAGGACCCAGCGCACCCCCAACCGGTTCAGGCTCATCCCGACGACGACGGTCAAAAGATACATGCCTACGAACAACCGGCTCAGACTGTGCATCTTGAGCGCAAAAGAGAGCAAGGAGACGAAGAGCACCGCCACCGTGTTCACGCGGAGAATGACTTTGACGTCGTCCCTGTAGTCCGTGAGGCGCCGCACCGGGTAGTCCCCGAAGACCAGGAGCGGAACCAACCACGAGATGAGGATGACAACCTCGTACGAGGGCGACGAACCGAACGGGAAGGGCGGGCGACCTCGTATGGACCAGCACACGTAATATTGAAGACAAAAGGCCGCGACGAGCGTGAGCGTGTCGAGCAATAGCCCGAAGAGTTTGGCGTTTGACTTGATATACCCCAAAGTACCCCGCCCCCTTTTGCGGGTGTCTCTCTCTTTGCCGCGCTGTCCGCACGGCCTCGTGCCCGCGAAGGAAAACCCTCTGTTGTATTATAACATGCCTTTTTGAGGATTGTTATAGATTCATTGCACACAAAAGAAATTCGTCTCATTTCTCGCAGGTATGTGGTTGGATTCCTTGGATTTCTTGACTCGACTGTGCCTGTCGTTGGACATCAACTGGCGGGTCGGCGTGCTGCGTTCTTGTATGCAAAGTGGTAGCGGACTACCCCAACACGGCTTCGAGCGCCGCAATCTGCTGCGGCGTGAAGCGCGACAGGATCTGCGCCTTGATGCGCGCCTTCTCCGCCGGCGTGAGTTTGGAGCGCTCGGCATACAACCGAGCGTACTCCAGGATTTCCGCCCGCGTGAATCGGCTCAGGATGAAATCAATCGCTTGTTGCTTGGAATGAAAGACGATGGGCTGGCTCTCCGCCGATGCCGGCGTAGAAGCAACGGACGTCAAGGGCGCCGCAGGAGACGCCCCGCCCCCGCTTGCAGCGCCCGAACCGCCCGTACGCCCAGCCGAGGAGCCAACGCCCTGGCTTGGCGCGGCCCCTTGGCTTGGCGCAGACGGGCTCGTGGGCCCAGGCGGCGTCCGGAGCGCTCCCTTGGAAGTAAGGGACGTGTTCGACTCTGTGGCCAGCGCATGTTCCAGCTCTCCGGCGGAGCGTCCATACGCCTGCCGCATCACGGCAGCCACTTCCCGCTTCACGGTCGGATCGCTCAATACGGTCACCGCCACGTGCTCGGCGGCTGCCTCTTCGAGCCGATGATACGCATACCATCCACCCGAACCCAGGGCGACGACGGCGCATGCCGCCACCGCCCACCAGCGACGCTTCATCTACCCATCCACCATCTTTCTTGACGCCACGAGGTACAGCCTGAGCTTCACAGGGTCAGCTTCCCTTGAGCGTACGCCTGAGCAGCCGCCCAAATCAGCGCGTCCATGCCTGCACCATTCGGATCAACCGGCCCGACGGCGGAGTTCGCCCCGTGCTCCATGTTGTTCCAAATGGTCGGAATATCGTTGATGCTGAGCCCAATCTGGCCGAGGAGCCCCTTAAACTTCGGATTTTCCGACACAGCGGTCTTCAGGGCGTTCACAACGGCCTGCTGCAGAGCCGTTTGCTGCGACGTTCCGCCACCACCGCTGCTCTCGTTGCCAAGAATCGTGATCACCTGGCTCACTACGGCGGACTTGAAGCTCTCAAAGAACTGATACAGATCCGACATGGTGATGGACGGATACAGCTTCTGCAAGTCAGTGAGAATGGTCTGCACGTTGCCGGACGTCGTAGACGTATCCTGGCTCAAAAGCGCGTACGACATCTGCTGGACGATGTCCTGCACCACGGATGCGGCCAATTGCTGCTCCTGCGCAGACACCTGAACGTCCGTCGTGTTCCGTCCGGTGTAGAGCATGGCCACCCAGCCGGCTTGATTCAGGTTGTGCGCATTGATCTCAGCGGTTTGAACCGCCTGCAGCTTGGCGGGATTCGTCTCCAGTTCGCTGTGCATGATCTGGAGGTCACTCACCATCTTGCTCAGCGCCTGATCTTCAGGCGAGGTGCTGCCTGTGCTGCCTGTGCTGCCTGTGCTGCCTGTGCTGCCTGTGCTGCCTGTGCTGCCTGTGCTGCCTGTGCTGCCTGTGCTGCCTGTGCTGCCTGTGCTGCCT
>NZ_JAFMTY010000029.1 GCF_017329605.1 Alicyclobacillus fructus | reverse complement strand
ATCGTCGCAGAGGAAGCCTCCTGAAAGAATATCCACGATATTCCATGATTGACGAAGGGAAGGTCCGGGTTCCTTTTTTGCCATTTTCACGGTAGGAGGCGCGAGAAGAAGATGCGTCGGTCCGACATGCTACAGATTCAATACGAGAGGTTTTATCTACCTGCTTATCGGTTGATTGAACGGTTTGTTCATCCTGAAAGCACTTTGAGCTACATCATATGGAACAAAGAGTTTGAAAAAGAATGGGAACAAGCTTTTGACTCAATGAAGGCGTTGGTTGAAGACGCTAAGGATTATGTCTCGAAGTTGACCTATGAGCTGTTTGCTCAACCATACGAGGATTTGGACATCAAGAAACGAAATTTTGTTAAATTCTGCAACAACGTTGTTATTCGTTATCTCGAGTCCAAGAAGGTATACGAGGACGAAGACATCAAACGACAATATGGTGGTCGTGTATTTTGGCTAATTGCGGAACTTCGTAAAAGGAGACCACCAGACGTAACTAGGCGTGAATGGTCAATGCGGAGATTTTGGATGATTTCCGATGTGTTGGAGCCTTGGATTCGTTGGTGGCCTATGGCAATTCTATTTCTTGAGGCAATTATATGTGGTTATGTGGTATGGCGAGTGCACCAGATAGAGATAATGCAACATCATCAAACTTAGCGGCGCGGAGACCCCTGCCTTTAGGCATGGGGAGGAGCGCCGCGTTCTCCTTTTTTGTTGGCTCTCCGGTTGACCAGAGGGCCTTCGTTTTGTCTGCCATTCACCCCTCCAAGTGAGGGGGGTGAATGGCATGGAGCTCACTCGTACCATCCGCGTTCGACTGGATCCAACGCCGGAACAAACTTCTGCGCTGGCTCGCACCGTCGAGGCCAATCGTCAGGCGCTCGATTACGTGAGTCGCATCGCCTTCGAGCGCAAGATCCGAAACCGTGTCGCCTTGCACCGCGCCGCATATCGAGCCATACGCAGTTTGTACAGCTTACCATCGCAGATGGCCTGCACGGTTTGTCGCATCGTGGCAGGTGTCTACAGGAGCATGAAGTCGAACAGAAGCGAGAACACACCCGCGGAGTTCAAACGAGCGAAGCCCGTGTTCCAATGGAATCGGGACTACGTGCTACGAGACGGCTTGGCACACATCACAACGCTCGACGGCCGCCTGCGGATCCCGTTCTGCGAGGAGCCTCCATACCAGCGGTATCTTCAGGACGGCTGGACCTTCGGTGCAGCCGAACTCGTTCAAAAGCGACACGGATGGTTTTTGCATGTGTCCGTGTCGAAGACGGTTCCGGATCCCGTCGGCGATTTTGACGCCGTGATCGGCGTTGACCAGGGCATGCGCTTCCTTGTGACGGCCTCTTGTGGCAATGAGGTGATGTTCATTCGTGGCGGCAAGGTCAAGCAGACCCGTCTCCACTACGTCCGTCTGCGCGCATCCTTGCAGCGCAAAGGCACTCGCTCGGCCAAGCGCCGCCTGAAGGCGATCGGTCGAAGAGAATCCCGTTTCATGACGGACGTCAACCACCAAATCGCTAAGGCTGTGGTCCGCTTCGCAAAGGCCCAAGGTCAACGTCCGCTCATTGTGCTTGAGGATCTCACAGGCAGCAACCTGTCCGTCCGGTTTCGGATGAAGGATCAATACTGGCGCATGAGTTGGGCGTTCCGACAGTTGACGGACTTCATCCGCTACAAGGCGGAAGAAGCCGGGATCGCTGTTATGTTGATTGATCCGACAGGCACAAGCGAGACCTGCCCGAAGTGCGGACACTGCGAAACCGCAAATCGGAGCCGCAAGCGTCACGAATTCCGTTGCAAGAAGTGCGGCTATCGATGCAACGACGATTTGGCCGCAAGCCGCATGATCGCTCAAAGAGGTTTGGAATGCTTGCGGCAGAGTCAGAGCGCATGACGCTTGGCTCGGGGGCGCTGTCAACCGTCCCTTGTGCTCTCTCGACAGTTGTCGAGATCGAGCAAGCCCCTGGCTTGAGCCATGGGGTAGTTGACTCGTTTCATCAAGGAATTTCGTCAGGGGCTTGAACCTCTTTCGCTTGTTGCTTCGCATCAAGGTAGAGAAGGTTCGATTCGAATCAAAAATAATCGATTGTCTCGCTTTTCACGCTAATGTATTGAAGGAGGAGATTTGTGTGAGCGAGATGAGCATTCACCGTCTGAAACGCCATCCGAAGAACGAAGAATACTATGCGGATCTGACGGGTGAGAAGTACGAAGAACTGAAGCGCAGCATCGAAGTCCATGGCATTCGCGACCCACTGAAGATCCTTCCTGATGGAACGATCCTGGCCGGTCACCAACGGTATCGAATCGCGAAGGAGCTCGGGATCGAGCAGGTGCCGGTGGCGATTTACGACGTGTCGCCTGAAGAGGCGGAGTACCTTTTGATTGCTGATAACGAAGAGCGGCGCGGCGAGGACAATGACCCGATGCGCAAAGCGCGAAGGGCGAAGTTTTTGGCGGAGTACTGGGGCGTGCAGAGAGGAGGAGATCGTCGATCAAAAGACCAAATTGGTCTTTTGAAAACACTAGACGATATCGCTGATTCAATAGGAGAAAGTAAAACGAACACGAAACGCCTCATCAAGCTAAACAATCTCATTCCAGAACTTCAAGCTTTGGTCTCCTCAGGAAAGCTCGGCACAAGCGCCGCCGAGCAGTTGGCGTACCTAAGCCCGGAAATCCAGCGTACCTTGTATGAAGCGTTGGGAGAGGAGATCGCGAACCGCACGTTCGCAGAGACCAAGGAATTGCGGCGGAGACTCGAAGAGGCGGAACGTCGCGACCAGGAAACGGCGCGGTTGCAGGCGGAACTCGCGGAGTTACGTGAGCAGGGACGGGAGGAAGATCGCCAGAAGATCGAGCAGTTGGAACGTCGAATCCGGGATCTCCAGGCTCAGAGTTGGCGCGTGGTCACGCTAGAGCAGGAACTGACCGCATTGCGAGAACGCGGAAGGAAAGAGGACCGCGAGCGAATTGCCGAGTTGGAGCAGGAGATCGAGGAACTGAAGAATCGGCCCGTAGAGCGCGTCGAGGTGGTGCCGGATTCGGTCCAACAAGAGATCGAGGCGTGGAAGCGGCGGGCGGTGGAGATTGAACAGCAAAAACGAGAGCTTGAGTCGAAGTATCAAGCGACCGAACAGTTGCTGGCGCGTTACGAACAAAAGATCCAGGAGCTGCGTCAAGGTGCGCCTGTCGTGCAACTCCAAGTGCCTCCTGCACTCCAAAAGATCGAAGACGAACATGAAGCGCGTGTTCAGCGTCGCAAGCTCTATACGAAGTTGGAACGCGCGGTCATGGACATTTGGACGGTCTGTCATCAAACAGATGGTGACGTGGACTGGGTTGTGGACGAGTTCTATCGACAGCAACGAGTCGGGCCAAACGGCATGGACGGGTTTGAGGAAGTCAGCGCGTTTATGGCCAAAATTGTCGACGCACTCCACGCCACTCAGCGACCGAGGTTGTTGAAATGACAGATGTGACATGTCGGCGACGTGCCTGAGATCATCGGGCCGTCGCCGTTTTGTTTTGTCCTGCAACTCCCCATCTGGTGAAAGGGGTGTGATCGCCAGATGGCACAAGGACAAGAGCAAATGTTGGTGTATCCGATGGAGATGTTGCAGGAGTTGTCGTATCGCATCACCTTCACCGACAAGAAGACCGGGAAGCAGAATCGCGATCTCGTGGAGCCGTATGCACGCAGAGTGTTCACGCCCGAGAAGGGATGGAACGCATTTTACAATGACTACTACTGCACAGCGCTGCGCAGGATACGTGTTTTAGGTCGAAAGGTTCGGGCGATGGTACCGTATCGGCAACAAGGGGCGAAGTTCGCGCATGCGACTTTGCCGTTTGCCGACTTGGAGACGTTGGTCAAGCAAAAGCAGTATTTGGAGACCATGATCGCGGCCTTCATGGACGAAGCGAAGTACATCGACGATCTGATTGCCTATCAAGTCCAGCACGGCAAGCCCGCGGGCGTGTTGGTGGATGGTAGGATTGCGGATTTGCTGGATGGGCAACAACCCTTCTCGCTGACGATGTAAACCGCGGTCGGAGGGATGGAGAATGATCAGAGATATGGAGTCGGTCATTCTGGAATTCCATCAAAAGGCGTATGAGTTGGTGCGAGCGCATGCCGATGCCACCGAAGAGGAGATCACCAAACTTGGGGAGCCTCTCGCGGACGAATACTTCCGAAAACTGATGGATGCGGATCCGCTGGCCCGCTATGCGCAATTGGAGTATACGCGAAGCTTAGCGGAACACGCGCGGGTCGAGCTCGAATATGTCGTTTGGTACTTGGAAAACAAGGATCGCATCCCTTCAGATGTGGAGCCGTTGTACACCGATTTTCTTGCGATGTTTGAAGGACGCGGATGGGATTTGCCGCGAGCTCGGCGGTTGTTAGAGGAGCTGGAGACTCAGATTGACGAGATCGATGTGGAAATTCGACGTTTTCTGGATGCACATAACGAACAACTTACGCGAATGCTTTTCGATGACCGCGCCTACGATTTTGTGAAGAAGATGCTGAAGAAGAGGAACACTCTGGTTTAACTATTCGTAAAATGGTAAACTAAGGTTGGCATCAACCTTTGGGGGCACCCCCTGCCCGAGAGGGAGGGGGTGGGAGCGATGAGTGTCGCCGATGCGATTACGCTGATGGTCCAATTCGGATCATTCGTCGTGTCGCTCGTCACGCTTGTCGTAACCCTGGTCCGGAAACACAAGTGACCGCCCCCTGAGGTTCGCGCCGATGGGGCGGTCACTTGCCCGTACTACAAAACGGGCAGGGGCAACGCCCGAGGCGTTGATGCCCGGGAGTCGGTGTTGCCGCACCGGCTCCTGATTTCATGTTTAGTTTACCACAGGGCGAATATACCTGGGAAGGCTGTCCGTGAACCCGCCCGCTTGTCCTGCATTCCCCGCCGCGTACGAGAGGAGACCATCGTTCTGGAAAGGAGGTGTTCACGTGGCCGAAGTGCGGTTTTTCGAAGGCCCCGTTTCTTTGGAAGATCTAATTGTCATCCCGAACAAACTCAAAGCGCAGTTTTTCGTTCCTCAGTCCCAGATTGTGGACAAACGCGAAGTCTTGTTCACGCTGGGGCAGGTGTTGCAGCGCACGTGGGTTGACCACAAGGCGAAACAACTGGACGCTGCGACAGGCGTCTTCTATCGCAAAGGACTTTCCGATGTGCACTACGAGCTTTGGATCGAGCCAACGAATCTGCTCAGAAAGTCAGACGGAGTGCCGCTCCAAAAGGTTGGACTGTTCCTGATGTTTCTGGACGACGCTGAACTGGATGTTCGGCTTGCGATAGACCGCGTTGAGCATCTGCTTCGCCCGGTCGCAAGCGAGTTCGACTGGACGAGGCGACGGAACTGGGCGCATCACAGTGGCGCGGTTGTGGCCCGCGAATCGGATTGAGAAGCCCGCTTCGGCGGGCCTTTCTTTTTGCCCTGCACCGCCCCTGATGATGGGGTGGTGGTGCGGCGTGAATATGGTCAGTTTATGCAGCGGTGTCGGATGCATCGACTTAGCTGCGTCATGGTATGGAATCCGAACCGTCCTGTTTTGCGAAATTGATCCGTATTGCCAGCAAGTCCTCGCGAAGCGTTTTCCAGGAGTTCCTCTTATACCAGACATTCGAGACGTAACCCCCGAGCGGGTTCGGGAGGCGACTGGGCTTGAGCAAATCGATATTGTTTGTGGAGGGTGGCCGTGCCAGCCACACAGCGTGGCCGGAAAACGGTTGGGCGCTCAGGACGAACGGGATCTTTGGCCCGAGTTCCGGCGAGTGCTTCGCGATCTTAAGCCCCGATGGTTTGTGGGTGAAAATGTCCCAGGGATCTTGTCAACTGATGCTGGACGGTTCTTTGGAAGCGTTCTCCGGGACCTGGCCGAAATGGGGTTTGATGTACGATGGGGCGTGCATGGCGCATGTGACGTGGGTGCGCCGCATCGACGAGACCGAGTGTTCTTACTGGCCTACGCCCATGAAAAGTGACGTGGAAGGCGGGCGCGCGCTGCCTGCCGGGACCTCCGTCACCGGCATTCGCCCGAACGGCACGAAGGCCACGGTCGGACTTCCGAACGCCGTTGCCATCCAGTCCAATCGCTGGCCCACGCCGCAAGCGCGTGATTACCGGAGTGGTGACACTTTCGAATCAACCAGGGCAAAACGCAAACGTGAGGACGGATGGACACCTAACTTAAACGACATGGTTCTCTGGGGAACGCCTAAGTCCAGCGAACACAAGGGGAGCGGCCCATACGGAAGTCCATCATGGCGTCGAGATTTGGAGCGCTACAATTTAAAAGCACAGGTTATGGAACCCCATGCTCCCGGCCAACTCAATCCCGACTGGGTAGAGTGTTTGATGGGCCTGCCGATCGGCTGGACGGACATCGACAAGGGCAACGACGAATTGCGTGTTGTTCCGTGGCCTGCGGGTTATGGAGAGGCGCAGTACGAGTGGGAGCCACCGCGAACGACAACAAATCGGCGTCATCGCGTCAAGCGCTTAAAAGCTCTTGGGAACGGGGTTGTGCCTGCGCAGATTGCGCCGATATTTGCAGAACTGGTTCGTTTGGAGAGCGAGCAACAGCAAAATTGAAATTTTGCCCGCTTCGGCGGGCCTTTCTTTTTGCCCTGCATGACGTCGTGGGATGGGAACACAAGAAGATCGAGAAGGAGTGGTGATGATTGAGGGCGAAAATGGAATTGTGGTACATGGCGCTCGGTGGCATTTGGGTCATTGGGCACTTTGTCCATCTCAGCACTTGGGGACGCGTGTTGTGTGGATTGGCTTATTTGTTCCTATCGTGGCTGTTCTACCTGTCCGTTCGGGTCAACGACTTGGACCGCACCGATCCGCTGGGTGTGTTGTATGTATTAGGCCCCTACGGGATGTTTTTTCTCTCGTTGGCTATCACACCGAGCATCCCTCTGGTGGCGCTGATCCCGATTTATTTCGTTTGGGGCTGGATCAGCACGTCCTACGCGGGGCACTTCGCGTTTGAGAAGAAGGGTGGAAACGAGTTGGAGATTCTAGCGGTGGTCGTGTTTCCGCATGTGGTGGTGTGGGAAGATTTTCATCTGGAGGATTTGGGGAAGAAGGTATGTTAAGCGGAATTTCGTGCGTGTTGGCTGGAATTTTGCACACGTTTCTCTGCACCTTTCCTCGAACGCTTGTCGGCTGGATTGTGGCGTCAGCAACCGTGTGGCCGCAGTTGTATGTTCGTATCATGATCCACGAATTAGGCCATTACGTTATGCGGCGGGTGTTTGGCGTGCCCACAGAGCGAGTGATATTCGGTAGCGGTAAGAGATTCCTGCGAGTCGGGCGTTTTGAGTTTCGGCCTCTCCCGTTGGGTGGATACAACCTTCCGTATACGTATTGCTCAGACGTTTCTGTGAAGAAGAAAATCTGGGTGTATCGCGCGGGCATGCTGGCTAATTTCCTTACCATATGGCTGTGGATCCACAATCCCTTCTGGGTGTTGATGAACCTGTGGGCAATCTGGACGGATTCGCGTGTCACCGTGCAACAGGAGACGGGATACGTTTCCGACGGCGCGTGGATTGCGTTGCTTCGGGGGAGGTTTCGGTTGCCGGAAGGATTCGATCCCTGTAAGACGCCGCCACAAGTATAATGTCTCTTGCCTCCTCTCGTTTTCTCGTGTTGCGCGAGTTTGAGAGCCCCCAGTAAACTAGGAGTTGCATGCCAAAGTTGGGGGAGATGGTTCGTGTTCGTTGCGCCACTGGTCGATCTCGTTTCACATCATCCCGTACATTCCACACATTCCGCAGTCCATCGCGTCTCCTCCGCGCCCAACTCCCAAGCCATTCAGGTGCGTTCTCTTGTCGTGGACGGAGAGCCCGTGAATGAGGTCATCATCAATGTTCGCGATCCGCACATTGAGGTTCAACCCGCTATCGCGAATCACGAGCTTGGCACCACGGCTACGTTGGCTCAGATTGCCCAGCAGAATCACGCGATCGCCGCGATCAACGGCACGTTCTTCGACGCGGGTGGCGACAACTTCCCGGCCGGGGCTTTGGAAATCAACGGCCAATTCGTGTACAACGAGAAGGGCACGCTTCTCGGCATTGGCGCTCAGGGCCAGCTTACGATGCTACGTGCGACTGAGGAGCTGTCGCTGAACGTCTACGATCCTACGAATCCGATCAGCAACATGTGGCCCTGGTTTCTCAACACCTTGAGCACCAACCCTATGCGGGTCAGCGTGTTGACGCCGTTCTACGGGCCGCGCACTCGCGATTCGTCGTCTGTCGTGGCGGAAGTGGAGAATAACAAGATCGTTGCGATCCACGACGGCATCACACCAATTCCAAGCAATGGCTACGACATCGAGATTGGCGCGGGAGAGGCGAAAACCCCCATCATGCAGCGGGTCCATGTGGGGGATCGGGCAGTGTGGGGAGATACTGTAGTTTCACTGGACACAGGAAAGACTGTACCGTTCAGTGCTTATCCAAACGCCATTGGAGCCGGTCCCATGTTGCTTAACAATGGCCGCATCGACATCGAGCCAGCAAAAGAAGGACTGGATAACTACGAAGTCGTGGACGCGGTGACACTGCGCTCGGTGGTCGGCTTCAATTCGTCCGGGCAGTTGGTGTTTTTGACGATTCACGACGCGAATGTATACCAGGAAGCTCAGATCGCCAAAGCGCTCGGTTTGACATACGCGATGAACCTTGACGGGGGGAGTTCAACAGGACTGTGGTATGAGGGGCGCTACTTGACGGTTCCGCAGCGAGCCTTGGCGACTGCGATCGTGGTGGAAGAGAGGTAACACATGCACTCCAATTAACAGCCTTGCGTCGAAAGGTGGCGCAGGGCTGTTTTTATGCCGTTTTGCCCTGCAGACATCGCTCTTCGGAGGGGGCGATCTCTCATGCAACAAACCTGGGCAGTCTTCGCAAACGGTATGCAGGTTCGTGTCTTCTGGGTGGACGGTGAACCGCTCTTCGACGCAGCGGGCGTCTGTGAGGCGGTGGGGATGCGCAATGTCGAGAAGGCACTCCGAAAGCTCGACGACGATGAGAAGGGCGCGGTGGTGATCGAAGGGCCGGGCGGACGCGAGGAGATCCCCGTGGTGCGCGAATCGGGCATGCTGAGGCTCACGTTGTTGGGGAAGAACGAGCACGCGCGCGCGTTCCAGCGTTGGGTGCTGCGCGAGGTCCTGCCAAGCGCACTTCACGATGAATCTCAGTACGGCGAGGAGAAATTGCGGGCGCAAAAGACCGCGCTTCTCGTCGATCTCCTCACCACGTTCCAAGAACGACTCTCCGACGAGGCGGTTGAGCGCCTTGTGACGGCTGTGGCGGATGTATTGCGCGACGAGAAGGGGTGATCTTCGGATGGTGAGGTTCTTCGGATGGCGAGCATCTACACGCCGTGCGCTCGGTATCCTCATTCCGGCGGTCGCGCTGAGTGTGAGCGCATACTGGAGCTTGCTGCTCCACTGGCGGGCGTGTGCGATGTGCTGGTCGGAGCGTCTATTGCTGGTCGCGGCGCTCCTCGGTTGGTTCGCCAACAATCGGTGGATGGCGCTGTTCGCACCGCTCCTTGGCTTCGGAATCGCGTCGGCGCAGTGGTGGATGCAGTTGCACGCGGTACGCGCGCTCTTCTGTTCTGTGACGACTCCTTGCGATGTCTCATACCTCCACCTGGGGCCGCTCACGACTGCCGGACTCGCTGATCTCGTATTCTTTCTGCTGTTGTTGCTTGGCGTGGATTCATTCGCGCATCGACCGAAGCGAGCGGAGATGATTCCGTTTCCACGCAAGGCGGAATAGGCGACTGTGGATTGTCCTTTGCGGGCTGCGGTTCCTGCGCCTCCTGCCCGTAGTATAATAGCCGCAGAGCCAAAAGAGGAAAATTTTCAATCCTCCTATTGCAATTTTCATCCATTTGGATTATCCTAATAACAGGAAAAGATAATATGATCCATTTAAGGATGGATAATAAAGAATATTGTTTTGAATGGGAGTGAGAGACGATGAAGAAGATGGCTTGGAAGGCTGCGCTGGCGCTTGCGGCTGCCGCGCCGATGGCGGCAGTTGCCCCGACGGCGTTTGCGGCGCAGCAGACGTACAAGTATTACCCGACGGTGATCGTGGTTAACGATGTGCCGCAGAGCACGCCGGAGCACATTGTGGCGGTGGATCCGTTCGGGGGCGGGACTGGTCAGGCGACGTCGTTCCTGCCGATCTACTACGTGGATAAGGCACTGGCGCAGCTCGGCATTCGGGCGGAATGGAACGGCGGCAAGGGCGTGTTGAACCTCGTCGCGCCGAGCACGGTCAAGGTGAGCTACCCGAGCAACGTGGAGTCGGTGCCGATCACGAGCGGGACGATGGTGATTGAGGTCAATGGGAAGCCTGTGATCTACGCGCCGAGGATCACCTATCAGGACTACGGGGCGAAGGACGAGACGACGTTTGTGCCGATCTACTATCTGGAGCAGGCCCTGGGCGACATGGGCGTGCAGACCGACTGGCAGAACGGCTCGGAGTGGGACATGACGCTCCAGAGCGTGGCCGCTGGCGCGGATCAATCGACCACGTATGAGACCCAGCAGCAGATGGCGGATGCGATGTGGCAGCTGTTTGATGGGTTGCCGAAGATGGAGTGGGTGCAGCAGGTTCCCACTGGCGTCATGGTCAATGGCAATGCAACGATTGTAAATGAGACGATGTATTCTGGCACGGGAGTCGTCACTGGATACCCGACGATGCAGCAGGTTGGCGTGACGCCTGACCCGAATGCGCCCGTGACGGCGGGGCAGGTGGCGACGTGGCTGGCGGACTGGGCGGCGAATGCGGTGCCGTATACCAATGGGGGACTCGCTCCAAGCGGCAATGTCCAGACGTTCTTGACGTACCAAGGTGTCACCGATCCGTTCACGTGGGCGGAGGACAATGATCTGTTCCAGGGTACCGGCATTACCGATCCAAATGCCCAGTTGACCACCAGTGAGGCGCAGACGGTCTTGAGCAATCTCCAGTGGTGGCTGGACGGGTACAAGGAGCAGAACGGCGTGTACACGCTCCATGCGCCGATTGGGTATGGCGTACCAGGTGGATTGACGCCAGAAGATCAACAGGCTTATCGAATTGCGGTGCGAGCTTTTAATCAAATTAAGCTGTGGCTCGTCGGTAACCAGGTGAATGTGGAGCTTCCGTATACGGGGAACTCGCAGGATTTTTACAATGTGTCTTCCTCCAGAGTGCCAGAGGATGTGACGACGGAGTATTACGCACCTTCGGTCAGTCTCTCCAACGCGAGCCAGTATGAAGGCGGAACGACGATCTCGTTTGTAAAGCCAAATGAACTCGATTTTCTCATTGGATCGTATGTTGGAATGTGTTATCCAAATGTTACTCCTGACATCACCGTAGATTACAGAGAATAATTCGTAACCTGAGCGCGTCTCAGTCGAGGCGCGCATTTTTTTGCCTGTTTTGCATGCCGCCCTTCCTATGAGTAGGAAGGGGTGATTGTGTGCGCTGGAAATTGAAAGCGTCCCAAATGGGACTGGCAGGGGCGGCGGCACTCACAGCGTTTTCCGCTTTGTCGCCGAATGCTTTTGCCGCACAAGTGATTCAACCCGGAGGAGGGACAAGCGGCTATGGGTACATCGTTGCAGTGAATACGGTGTACACCCAGTTCGGCGGCGTGGTCGGAGAGTTCGCGATTTACGGAAGCGACAAGTTTATGGCATATCAATATCCAGGCACTCAAATATATCCAGGATGGTCGAGTTTCTTTAATGAGAAACTCTACTCCGCTCTCGTCAGTGCGGCGGACGAGATTTCGGGTGCAACGCTGAGTAACGACATTGTGCAGTCCGACATCGTGAGCGACAACAGCCTGAATGGCAACGGGTACTTGGGGTTGCCGTATACGGAAGTCTCGTCAGTCGCTAGTGAATTGGGCGGAAATGCTCAGTATGTCATGAATCAAGTGACGCCATATGAATACTCCCTATACGACACGGATGGGGGTGTTCCCCAACAAACCCTTGTCCCCTTCGCCCTTGTCGTCAACGAATCCGGTGCGGAAATGGATCCATCCGGGAGCCATGTGACGCCGACGGGAAATTATTACGGGAATGACCCGATCGAACATTCCACATTCTACGTGATCCCATCCAAGCCCCCCACCGCGCAGAGCCTCACGGCTCAGGTGCAGGGGACGACGGTCAACCTGAGCTTCACAGTGAATGTGCCGCTGTGGAACACCCTCGCCAACTACCACTACGACGCGGTCGAGATCACGAATGCGGACACCGGGCAGACGCAATGGCTGGCGGGATACGGCTATCAAGAAGGAAGCGGAAGCCTGTCGCAAATGCAGGCTGAACCGGGCACGCAGGGAACTTTCACCGATACGTTTCAGGCCGAGTACCTGTCTCCAGGGCACTACACTGCCGCTGCGTGGGTGGCGGACGGCGTGGATCGGGTGTCCGGGCCTGTGACGACCACGTTCACGATCCAAGGGACCCCAGGTACCGGCGGCGGCGGTGGTGGCGGCGGGTCGTATGCCATCACACTGACCGCTTCCAACACCGCCCCCACGGTGGGGCAGTCGGTGACGCTGACGGCACAAGCGAATGGCTTGAGTAATAGCGGGCTGCCGAACGGAGACAGCTACTGGATCGTAATTAACGATCAGAAGGATGCGGGGACGCTGCAGGGCGGCTCCAACCAGTATCAAGGAGGGTACGATGCGTCGACCGCCTCGACGAGCGCGGTTTCCAATCATCCCTTGACGGATACCTACGTGGCGGACCTCATCGACGGCGCAACGGGGCAAATTGTCGGCACGTCGAATTCGGTACAGGTGACTTGGAGCAGTCCCAGTTCGCCGTCGCCGCCGCCAGCGCCGCCGCCATCGTCTTCGTCGCCGCAGACCCTCCAGCTTACCTTGTCGGCCAATCCGACTAAGCTCCCGGTAGGACAGGCGACAACCTTGACCGTGACGGTCACGAACCCGAATGCCTCCTACTACCCCGGGAGTTATTACCTTGCGATTTTCAATGACACCACGGGACAAGACGTGTTACCAGGGTATGTGGACTTACTTACCGTGAATCCGCCTCCCAACGGATCGCAAGTGATTGATACGATCACGGTGACAGAAAACAGCCCGCAGAGCGACGAGTTCATAGCCACCCTTTACTCACCACAGCGAGGGTTGGCCCCTGGGGAACCAATCACAGGGTCTCCCGTGCCTTATGTGTCATCCAATACGGTGACCGTCACATGGCAAAGTGGAATCGTGGTCACGCTGACCGCTTCACCGACGACGTTGACGGTGGGGCAAGCGACGACGTTGACGGCGACTGTCGAGGGGGATACGTCGCCGAAGACGACGACGATCTCCATTATTGACACAACGACGGGGCAGGGGATCGGAACGAGTGCTTCGGGCGAGCTATCGTACACCGTCCAGTATGCGTCACAAGAAGCGGGGACGGATGATTTCGTCGCGATCGTGACGGCGTATACCAGCAGTGACGATTATTTGTCCAACACCGTGTCGGTGACGTGGACGACCGCCGGACAGTGTTCCGACGCAAGTTGGACGGTGGGGAATGTCAGCTCCAACAGCGCGGGATTGACGTTCACACACAATGACAACGACACGTACGCATTCACCGTGAACAACGGTGGCAGCCTCAGTGTTCCGGGTGTCGGTGGAAGTGAACAGACCGTGGGCGTGATCCTGACGGGCCAGCCGGGAGAGAGCTACACCGTCACCGCGACCGACACGACGACGAATTGTACCACGTCGACCACCGTGACACTGGCTTCAAACGGCGGCGCACCGATTCAGACGGGCAGCGTCGGCGCGATAGTCTCCGACCAATACACCCAGCTCATGGGCGGTGGCAGCGGCATCTATGCGGCAGGGCCGAATGTCACAGTCGATGCGGGGACGAGCGTGAATTTTAACGTGCAGTTCGTGCAAACCGGCCAGCCTGCTATCTACTACTCCGACTTCGAGGCTCCCAATAACGGGAACCTGCCTGCGGCGACGAACACGGGTTGGAGCGTGGAAATCGTCTCCAGCGGCGGGACGAACGGCGCGGCGCTGAATCAGTCCTTCACCAACGGCTCGGCGTCTGGAAGCGCCAGCGTCAGCACGAGCACGCCGCAGACGGTGACGTACACGGCTAGTCTCATCGACCCGAACGGGGTCACACAAGCCAGCGAAACCTTCCAGATCACGTGGGCGGGTGCCACGGTGAGCGCAAGCCCGACGCAATTGCCGGTGGGTCAGACTTCAACCATCACCGTCAACGCCTATGCGCCGGGGCGAACGGTCACGTTGTACAGCTCGGCTCCCGTGATCCAGGGTGAACAAGAGGCGGAGAGTTGCGGAGGAAAAGGATGCCGTCCAAACGGTAACTATGAAATCACGGTCAACAGCACAGGAACAACCACACTCCAGGCGGTGTCGAATACGGCGCAGGTGGTCCGGTTCTGGGTGACGACCACACCCCCGAACCCACCGAGTCCAACGGATGTCGGAACAGGCACGCAATCACCCGCGATCACGGTTGCATGGGGCAGCAACACGGGAGTCTCGATCACACTCACCGCAACGCCGGGCTCGACCACGTATGGCGGAACCATCACGGAATCGTACAACGTGCAGGGATGGCAGTCGGGGGATGAAGTGATCATCCAAGTGGTCAATGAGAGCCCTCCTACACCAGTCAATGCGAATAATGGAACTTACTTTCCGAACGCCTGGTACACGACCGGGTACACAACACCCGAGGGGTGGGTCTTTCAAGCAGTCTTGACGCAGCCAACTGGGAGCCACAACGAAGCGGAACAGCCGGTCACGCTGAGTGTCGGCATGGGTGGCACCGTCAACGACCAAGGGGATACGCTCACGATCACCTATCAAGCGGAAGTGCTGAATGCGGACGGGCAGTTGCTGGCAGTGAGTAACGAGATCACGCCGACTTGGACACCGACGCAGACGCCGCCACCGGCACCCGACTGCGGTGCGCCGTATGACTCGGATGAGCAATGGACGAGCTACGGCAACGGTTCGGAAGAGCTGACGTGGGTGTACAATGTGCCGACGCCAGAGTACAACGCACAGACGAACTCGTGGCAGTGTGTGGACGTTACGACGCAGGAGTCCCAATACTATCCGGCCTCCGTCAACGACGGCCAGATTTCCGGTTTGTCCTATGACCCCGGTACGCCGGAGGACATGTGGCTCCCGGTGCCGGCGGGTGAGTGGGACAGCGAGCAATGTCCGGGGCTCTTCTGTCAGTATTTCCAGGAGCACGGCTTCACGGGGCTCGAAGGCGGCGGGCCGACCGCGAACCAGATCTCCAGCACGCGCGATATCAACGGCCAAACCTACCACACCTACGGCCCGCCGATTGGCGATCAGACGCCGACGGTGTGGGTGCGCCCGGATGCTGGATTCGGCTTCCGGTACGTGTGGCAAGGACCGCCCAATTCGCTGCCAACGGGCGGTACGGTGAAGTTCACCATGACGAACCCGGACGGCGGGAGCATTACGTGGACGGAGCCACTGACCGTCAATTCCGATACCTTGTACGACGTCGGCGATACGCCGAGCGGCACGCAGGCGCCGGAGATAGCGTCTGAAGTTGTGTCCTGCTGGACGAACGTGCCGAAGGTCGTCTATCTGGCCGGGAAACCGGAACTCACGGCCTGGAGCATCAGCTCGAACCCGACCGTGGCCTATGAGGACGGCGCGCACATCTCGTTCACCATGACGGTGGACACGCCTGCCGGCAACATCACCGTCACGGCGAACAATGTGGCGTGCACGTTCGGCTGGCCTGCGTATTGGTTCACGCACATCATCAGCGAAAGCATCGGCGGCAAGACCTATTGATCTGAGCTCGCAAATCGCCCGCCTGTCTGCCGCAATCGCGGCGGGGCGGGTGGTTTTGCATGGCAGACGAACGGTTTTCAAATGTTTTGGTAAAATAGACAACAAGCAATGGTTCTTGGAGGCCAGAAGGGTGGCTCCCGCCCAGTCTGGTCAGCCGGGTGCAAAACGTGGTCACGTGGGTTGCCCGGTTGCGGCGGTTGGCACCGATCTCACATCTTTCGATGGAATTGGTACGCTTTGACACGCAAAAACTCCAAAACCCAGAGATCCATGGGGTGGAGTACCAGCAAGGCACCCTCTTTGGTTACGAAGTGCGCGAGTACCTGCTGGAGAGGTGGGACCATGCGAGACGATCTCGCCGATCTGATCGAGGAATACGAAGCGAGCCTGGAAGTCGTGAAATCGATCAAGCGCCATCACCAGAAGCAAGATGATCCCGGTAGCTACTTGGCTGTGAAATACTGCGAAAGCATGATCCGGACAACGGAGTATGCCCTGGGGCTCATGGAAGGCACCGTGAGGGTGGAACACCGGGAAATCCCCATTGGAGATATGGGCGTGTTGGATCGGCTGGCGGCGAAACGGGGCTTGTGTGGCAGTGGCGAAATGGATGCGGACGACGAGGATCAGGGGCTAGAGGAAACGTGGTCGGAACGGTTGCCGGTGTCGTGGCGGAGCATTCTGAGCTTGCGCGAAGCGGCGTGCCTGTTGGCCTATGAACGAGGCATGACGTACACGGGCATTGCGCAAGCGCTGTCGATTACGCGCGGGGCGGTGCATTCGTACATTCGCCGCGCGCGGGAGAAACTGAGAAAGGCAGAGGCAGTGCAACTCAGCCTTTTCGACGACGCGCCCGACCTTGGCGCATGAGCAGAGAGCGAAAACTTGCCTGCCAACCCCCTCGGGATAGAGGGGGATTTTTTTATGCGCACAATCTTCTGGTATGACAATCTGCTCTTTCTGGAGAATGGCTCTTCCTTTGCGGTGTACCGGCTTCCAGCCCTGCCGTACGAGCATCAGCCGGAGGCGGTCAAGCGGAGCATCTATCGACAGCTTGAAGTGTTCTTCCAGACCTACCGCGGGTACGGGCAGTTGTTGAGCATCTCGGTGCCGATCTCGAGCGAAGAAGTGCTTACCCGCATGCGCAGCTTCGGGGATCACCCGCATTGGCGAGCGCACATGGAAATGGTGGCAGAGCGCCTGAAGGGACTCACGCCATTTGAACGCTTGACCGTACTTGTGTTGCCGCTGGCTTCGCCTCTCGGCACCGCCTGGTCGCAGGTGCTGGATCGCCCCGACCAGTTGCGTGAGCGCGTGTCGGAACAGTTTGCGAGGTTGTGGGGATTTGCGAAGCGCAGGGTTGCGCGTGTGCAAGCGCCCGTCCTCACGCGGCACGATCTGTTGGTCTCACAGCAAGCGGAGCAGCGGCTGTTCAATCGATTGCAGGCCATCATCCCGATGTTGGAGCGAGCGGCGCCCCAGGACATCGAACGACTGCATCGCGCGCCGTACTGGCGCGGCCTAACCCCATGGCCCCTGGCCTTGCCGGATCCGCTTCCTAAAACGCTGACGGTGGAAGGCCGGGATGTCGTGATTCGGCCTCGTCCCTTGCGTCTGCCGCTCGTGTCGGCGGCGGTGCGGGAAGACACGTTTCGCATTCGCGTTGAGCACGACGACAAACGCACATCCTATCAGTCCGTCATGGCCGTGGCGAGCATGCGGGAACGGCTCGAAGTCATCGGCGACGAGTGGATCTATCAACCGCTCGAAAAGCTTGCGTTCCCTGTCGATGCCTGTGTGCACTTTGAAGTCATCTCCCCGCAACGCGCGCGAGAGATCGTCTATCGCCGCCGAAAAGAAGTCGCCAGCACGGGCGAACAGTACGCCGAAGAGGGTGACGTGCCGTGGGACATCTACGACGGACTCGAAGACGCGCAAGCCCTTGAAGCCAAGCTGAAGGCGGGCATGGCGTTTGCGACGTTCCACGCCTTCTTTGCGGTGGGAGCAGACAGCGAGCTTGAGATGTTGCGGCGTGAAGAAATGCTGAAAGAGCGGCTCCAGGGTTCGGTTCGACTCGTCCATCCGCCCGGTGACGCGCTGAGACTCTGGCAAGCCTTTTTCCCGGGCACGACAGGCGGCGTGGAGAAAGCGTGGGCGATTCCTGCGGATCCGTCGGTGCTCGCGGCCTCCGGTGCACTCGGCACCGCATGGGTCGGTGATCCGACTGGGCAGTGGTTCGCGCGGATGGTGCCAAGCGGAAGGCCCGTGTATGTAAATTGGTATCGCGCGATGCGCGAACTCAACCGCAGTGGCGCTGTGGCGTTTGTGGGCACGCTCGGAAGCGGCAAGTCGGTGGGGATGAAGTATGCGGCGGACACCATGCTCCAATGGGGCGCCATCGGGGCGGTCGTCGATCCGAAACAGGCCGAGTACGGCTCCCTGGTCAAGTTGTGGCCGAACGAGAGCGTGTGGTGGACGTTTGGCGCAGGGAGCGCGTTGCGATTTTCTCCATTTCGCTTGGGGCGGGACGCGAGTGAATCACAGTTGATTGCGGAAGGCTTCCTGGGCGTTCTTCTCAACGTCACCACGCGCCGCGAGGATCAGCGAGCGTCGCTCGTCATCCAACGCGCCCTGCACGCGCTGTATCAAGGTGAACGGTGGGACATGGACCATTTCCTCATGTGTCTGGCCGCCGAGCGCAACAACGCGCAACGGCCGGAGGAAGAACGCAACCTTGCGGATCTCTTTCTCGGACTGCTCGAACATTACCGCACAAGCGAGTTGGGCCGTGCGCTCTATGGAAAAGACGGGGAAGACAACGTGATGGACAGCCGCGCCAAGCTGGTGGTGGCGTCTATCATGGGCCTGGATTTCCCCGATCCCGGAAGTTCACCGGACACGTGGCGTGAAAGTCAGCGCTTTGCGGTCGCCATTCTCTACCTGGTTACGCAGATTGCGTTTCGCCGTCTCATCATGGCTCCGCAAAACGTGCGCAAATTCTTCGCGGTGGATGAGGCATGGATCCTGCGCTCGATTCCAGAAGGCAGGGCGCTCCTCAACCGGATGTTGCTTCTTGGGCGAAGCATGAACCTGGTCCTGATGATGGCGGTGCAGAACCCTGACGTGTTGTTGCCGAAACCGGGGCAGGAAAACGACGACGTGGCGGCGAGCCTCGGATGGACGTTTGTCGGACGGCTTACATCGCGGATCCAGGTCGAGCACGCGGTTCGCTTGCTCGGGTTGCCGCTTGAGAACGAAGAGCAACTGAATCAGTACATCGAAACCTTCCAGGCGTTTGAGAAAGGGCGCGGGTTTTTGCGCGATCCTTTAGGGCGCATTGGCGAGGTGCAGATTGACGTGGTGGATGCGGGGCTCCTCCAAGCCTTCAACACCACGCCGGAAGTGTAGTTTTGCCCTGCAACCCCTCCTCCAGTAGGAGGGGATTTTTTATGAGCACGATCCACATCGACAGACTCAAGCCGCATTCGCCAACTGGATTGGTGGTGCGGCTCTTCGTTTGCCCTGCAACTTGCCATGGGGTAGGAGGGATCAGTCTATGATCGTCATGGCTAGTGGCGGCACACCGCCCACCGAGGCGTCCTCAACCGCGATCACCAGTGGCACCACGACAGGCGCGGGCACGCTTTCGAGCATCCATCAGGTGGTCACGTCCGCCGCCGCGTCGAATACGCTCTTTGGTTATTCGAATCCCACGTCCCCATTTCCCGGCTGGCAGCATCCGTCTCCGAACGACTATACCTTCACGCTGCCGCCAGAAGGGTGGTGGAACACGCTCTTCGGGGGCGGCGCCATCAAGGAAGTCGCGAACTTCATCGCGGACTTGGTGTCGCAGGGGCTGGCGTGGGCTTTCCATATCGCGATCATGATCGCGGTGGACTTCACGAATCCAGCGTGGCTCGTGAACCCCATCTCTCAACGCATGGGAGTTTCATTCTCTCAGGCGTATTCGAATGTGTTTCTACGCTTGCTGCCGTTCCTGTGCCTGGCAGTAGCGATCTACATGGTGTGGCATTATCTCCGAGGACACCACACCAAGATCCTGACGGCGTTTCTCACCACCACGGCGATGGGCGGGCTGCTGTTTGTATTTTTTATGCACTTCGCAGCGATCTTCCAGGTGGTCAACAATCTCTCGGAGAACTTGGACAACACCGTGAGCGAGGCGATCGAATCGGTCGCCGATCTTAGCGCCACCACGATCTACGACGCCGCCTGGAATATTTATGTGCTGGAGCCTTGGGAACTGGCGCAATTCGGACATGAGTCGAACGACCTCGCCAAATTTAACGTATCCAACGCGGCGGTCGGAGAGAGCTATACGACGGATAGCGGGGCTTCCGCAACGATCCAGCCGGGAGATAATTGGGTAGTTCTCTTCATGAAGAACACCACGTCCCAGGCGCGAGACAGCCTGCTGAATGACATCTTGAGTACGTCTCAGCCCTTTGCGGAATCGTCGTGGACGAGTACGAGTGTGAAGAACGCCAATCCGTACAACAACATCATCTTCCTGTTGGTGATGTTCATCCTGGGCTTGCCATGTCTCGCGTTTCTGGCGTTCATGGCGTTTATTCTCTTCGGATTTGAGTTGGCGTTTTTGTTCAGTGCGTTCATGGGCATTTTCGTCTTGCCACTCGGGTTTGTCCCCGAAGTCGGTTGGGGGATCGTGCAGAACTGGGCGAAGAAATCAGTTGGCTTTCTGCTCTTGAAGCTGGCCAATGTGGTGTATATGGCGATCACGTTTCTGCTCGTGACGATCGTGATGGATTCCGTTTCCCTGACCGGTGGCGAGGCAACGCTCATCACGGGAGCCATCACGAGCGGGCTGATCTTTCTGGGGGCGCTCATGATGCGCCATCAGCTCTTCTCGATTTACGTCGAGCCGGTCGTCGCCCGTATTCAAAACGGAGCGATCACGGGCGAAGATGGCAAACCGCGAAGCCTCATGGACGAATGGCGTCAGCGCACCCGCGAAGCGTGGGGGCGGCGTGATCAACGTGACAAGCGTGACGACGACCAAGACAACAAGAGCGGTGGCGGCGGCTCTCTTGCCCAGAAGACCTTGAGCGCAGCATTCAGTGCGATGGGGCGAGGGGGCAGTGGAACTTTCGGCGCGCCTCCTACGGGGAGTGCAGGAAACACTTGGTCTTCGCGCTGGTCTTCCTCCCATGGCGGGGCCGCACCGGGGAATGCGGTTGGGGGCGCATCAGGTGGAACCCCGCATGGAGGGACATCCTCCAGCGGAGGAAGCAGTTCCAATGGAGCAACGTCAGCAGGTTCTTCCACAAGTCGCGCGTCGCAAGGCGGTTCGCCGGCGTCCAGCGCACCCACTGCGGGCGGACAACCGGCGCAACGTGGGCCGTCGACCGCTGACAACGACGATGAAGCCAAGGTCGCAAAGCTTGAGACACAGCAGACTACACCAGAATCTACGGCGAACGAACAACCAGGATCCGAAGTCGAATCCCGTCCAAACGCGGACGTGAAATCGAGCGATGGAGAAGCGCAATTGCCCGAACAAGAGACTGCATCGCTCGGCACGGATGCGGCCTCAGAATCGCGTGATGCGCGTTCGGAGCATGTTGAAGATCGCGAAATACCCGAGTCTCTCTTGGTGCCTTCGAAGAGTACGGCAGATGGGATGGTGAGGCGCGAAGATGAGCCCATGCGGCGTGAAACGGATGACGAGGTGGCGACGTCCTCCTTGGCGGATGCTTTTGCGACACCCGAACCCACATCCCAATCCGAAGCTTCGTCTGCGCAACGTCGCATGACTGACGAATCTTCGCCAGAGCAAGAGGAACGGCAGGTGTCCGCAGAGGACGCGACCGAATCGTCACCCGTGGCGACGGAAGAACAGGATGTGCCATCTCCGCAGTTGGTCTCTGAAGCGTTTGTCGCACCACAAGCCGATGCAGGAGAACGGGTGGAAAGTGCTTCAAGGGCTTCTGAACCTGAAGCCTCCGCAGTGAATCCAGGGACGCTGCGCAAGGACAGCGAAACGAACTCAGTTTCAGACCCCGGAAGCGAGGGAGCGCGCGCAGAGTCTCGTGCGGCGAACCGCTCTGAGTTGCCGGAAGTGGAAGTGGACGATGCGGAAGCCGGCGCGTTGGAGCGAAGCTTTCACACGCCTGCGCCTGTGCAAGAGACGGCGGCGGAAGCGAGTCGGCGGGGAGTGCCTGAAACGCCTGCCTCGGTGGAGCAAGACGAAACGCATACCATGGCGACTGAAGAAACTGGTACGCGCGACGACGCCCCTGCGGTCCAGGTTGAATAGTTTGCCGAAGCACAGACATCGGCTTCGGATACGACGGCAACCAAAACTCGCGAACAAGCGATCGAACGGCAGGCCGATGATTCAGGACGCAACATCACGCTTCGCCCGACGACACACGACGAAGCTCATGTGCCAGCAGACGGACGAGAGGCCACGGGAACGTCCATCGGTGCAGAGTTCACCCAGGCATCGGACGCCGTGAAGCCTGCTGCGCCTTCCGTCCATCCTGCAACGATTCGCCGTATCGAGGGTACCCGTGAATCTGAGGTTTCTGCGAACGCGAAACAAGCGGAGGGCGAGCAAGGATCGACGCCCCCCAGGGCCGCAGAGTCCAAGAACACGCCGAACACGGTGGTGCGGTTGCAACCGAAGGCTTCCCAGGCTTCTTCGCAAACCACTCGAACGAACCCCACGGTTCAACCGCCTGCACGCAACACGCAGCGGCGTGAAGAGCGGACGGAAGCTTCTCGACGCACCTCGCCTGTCGCACCTTCGCGCAGGGTCCCGAATCCGCGTCAACGCGCGCGCATGGGGCAGTCGCTTCGGTTTGATCCGCGACGGAATCGGAATCCGAGAGACAACACCTGAGACTAGGCTCGCCTGGGAAGGCGGGCCTTTTTGCATGCCGTTCCCCTACTGAATAGAGCGGGAAATTCCGCCTGTTACTTCGGGAGGTCGAACAAATGGATACGCTGCTACCCTTTGAGTACGAAGGCAAGCAGGTGCGGGTGGTCATGGTCAATGGCAAGCCGTGGTGGGTGGCAAAGGATGTGTGCCTCGTATTTGGTGATAGCCATTACCGGCGCTCAGTTGCACGTTTGGAGGATGACGAAAAGGGTGTGACACCTTTGCACACCCCTCCGCAAAACGGGCCGCTACGAAATGCCCCATCGCAAGTCCGCCGAAGACGAGGAGATGAAGCGCGAACTGCTGGCTGTCATGCGGATGAACGCGCAAGCGCGCTTAGCCAAGGTCGTGTTGGATGCCGCGCAGAAGTTTCGAGATCAAATCTCGCCTGTCGCTCTCGAATCCCTGCTCTTTGCAGCCGTCAACATGGTATTGAGTCAATACAATGGACACATCAAAATCGAGAATATACAAGATTTCCTGCCCGATGCGCTGCCTGGGCCGTACTTGACATGGAGCCTCCGCG
>NZ_JAFMTY010000028.1 GCF_017329605.1 Alicyclobacillus fructus | reverse complement strand
CAGATGTGTATAAGAGACAGGGGGATATTTTCTAAGTTCTTTTTTTCCATTGTTCTTCCCCCGTCTTTCCACATCGCAAAAGGAGCAGCTCGCTCCAGCAAGCTGCCCCCATGTTCCCATTCATGCAAGCGGCAGCCCGGCGATCTTAGGTCCAAGTCCCCGTAGACCCGTAGCTTTGCGTCCCAACGTTTCCGTTGGTTTGCCCTGAAACGCCTCGTATATGGTTCATTAGCCTCGGATTCCGTTGCTTGCTCATGTTTTGAATATCGACGTCATCTCTCACTATTCGACATTCCCGAGCAAATGCGAACCCCTATCCAGGTCTAAAGTTACATTCGCCATTCTTCTTAGAATTCCTTCCTCTCTTTCAGCAGAACAAGCACGTATCCGAAGAATCATAAGTATTGAGCCTTTTGCAGAATGACTGATTCCATCGCGAGCAAAAACGACGCACACTTCTCGTGAAAGATAGGGCGTTCCATAAAAATCCTTTTCTGTTGTGTGGATAAATCACGTCCCTTCAGTGGTGCCCATTCGAAGCATCAGGTTAAGCCACCTGCTCGAAACGATTCGTCCGGTGCATCGCCAGAGCCGATGCCAAGAGTACAACGGCGTTGATGTACGCATGCGCTGTGACCTTCTCGATACCCCGCACATGCAGGTCGTCAAGCATGAGCTGCTCTTTCAGCCGTGAAAAGCAGCGTTCCACCGCGGTCCGTTCATCATAGAGCATCTTCCATGTGCGGGAACCGCGATGTGGATTCGCGTGTCGACGGACGTCCTCATCGATGTGCTTCTTTACAACCATGCCATAGTTCGATGCAGAACAGGCAGCCATGCCAAGCGGACAATCGACATGTCCTGTCGCGTGCGGACAGCGAAACTTGAGCCAGTCGCCCTCTGCGCCCCAATACGTCATCCGGTACCCCATCGTGCAGCGGGGCGTGCCGTCGAAATCCATCCCTTCCGGCGGCTCTTTCTCATTCCGGCGATTCATCGGGATGATAGCCTGAGCACCTAATGCTCGAGCGGCTTCATAGTTTTTCTTCTGGTCATACCCGGCGTCCATCAACACGAAGCGAATCCGCCAGTCGTGGTGATGAAGCTCTTCCATGAAGGGAATGGCCATCTCTCCATCGTAGACGTTCGCTGGCGTCACCGTGAACGCCATAGGAAGTTCACTTTTTGCATCGACGGCTATATGGACCTTGTAGCCAAACCACGCGAGCTTGTTGCCAAAGGCATCGAACTTCGCGCCCCAGTTGGCTCGGTCTGTGGGCTGAACCCATGAGCGTGGGGGTTTCCGCTCATAAGCATGGATCGCCGTGCTGTCGATGGCGACGTGCTCACCCTCGATGAGCCCTTCGTCACGACATTGACGCACCAAGTCAGCAAATAGCGTCGTCGCAATCCCTCTGTCCACGATGACCTGAAAGACGCGGCTCAGGGTCGAGACGGACGGAACGGGTTGGTGAAGTGAGAAGCCGCACTGGAAGCGGAAGCGCAAATCGCTCTCCAAACGTCGGTGAAGCTGTGTGAAGGTCGAGATGCCCTCAAGGGGCGCCGCGAGAAATGCGCGCAAGATGGCTTCGCGAGAGATGGGTTTGGCCCCTTGGGGTGTCGAACTTCTCAACTTTGCGGCATACGGACTCAAATCAAGCGCGGAGAAAAAACGTTCACGCCGCTCCGAAGGGTCTATTTCCATCCATTCGTCGAAGGAAAAGAGCCATGTTTGTCGAATGTACACGTTGGACTTCGCCCCCGTAAAAATGGTTTGGTGAATACCATTTTCTTTCTCTCAAGTTGGGGTGAAGTCCTTCTTTGTGCTCAAAAAACCCTTGCCGCACAAGGGCTCGTGATTCTGCAAAAGGCTCACGTTTTCTATAAAAAATGATAAATTTCACACAGGAGACACAAACTAATACGAAAAAATGGCAAAAGAAAGCCAAGTCAAACCCAATACAAACCATTTTGCGTGTTGATGGATCCACGGGATTGACTCAAGAATCAAAAAGCAAATCACAGTAATGATTACTGCAACACCCGTCTTATACATTAAGTCAAGTTGTTCTGCTGCTTTCTTCACAACTACTCCTCCCTTCGTCCCTTAGCCGCTGATGGAAACGCACTTGCAGTGGAAAACATTGCTCCTGCCAGATCTCCGTAACTGTTATCAACAGTCTTCCACTGTTGCTCATCCTCACCAAAATGCTCAACGCTGTGTTGGAAAGCGTGCGATAAGTCCTTTACGCGAGTCACAATTTCTTTACCTTCTCTGAGTACCCCAAGAGACGGGACTATTGCAGTTGCGTCTAAAGCGACATTAGCGGCGCTCTGCTTACCCTGAACGATAAATCGGTGTCGGCAGCTAATGCCACTATTCCCCTCGATAAGGAAACCACTTCAGCAACGCCAGCAACCTCCGGGAGCCACGAAGTAACTACCGCGGCAGTGGCTGCACCTGCGGAGATCCGCCCAGCCACCTTAGCGACGACATCGTCACGTGCGCTAGCGCCATCGACACGACGGTTACGTGAACGTCTTCGTGCCACGCTCGGGCGATCTCGTGATCACACGGTTCGCTTCCGCCGTCCATGTCAATGAATCATTCAATAGACGCGATTGGAGAGGTGCCGAGATCGGCTCGACGCTCGAAAGAAAAGGCGTCCGCCATCCCAGGTCGGGACGGCGGACGCCTGCCTGCGCAGGTAGCCCGCGGCAACGTCGCTCGTGTACCTTCAGCTCCCCGTCGTGATGAAACGGCGCGCCCCTAGATACTTGGGTCCCCAATACGAATTGAACACGCTGTCGATGGAGACACCCATATCCTGCGCGTCGATCATCAGCCCGTTGCCGATGTAAATCCCGACGTGCGTCGCGCCGGGCGCGTACGTGCTGAAGAACACGAGGTCCCCCGGCTGAAGGTCGTTTTGGCTGACCGGAACGCCGACGGCAAACTGTTCTTCGGACGTCCTCGGGATCTGAATGCCGAAATGCGAAAAGACGTACTGCGTGAAGCCCGAGCAATCGAAGCCGCTCGGCGATTCGCCGCCCCAGACGTAGGGCGTTCCCAGGAACTGCTCTGCGTAGCCGATGATGCTGTTGGGATCAGCCGGAACGAGCGCCGCTTGTTGCGTTGCCACGTACTGCGCGTTCGATTCCTTCTGCTCGGCTGCCGCCGTCGCCGCTTCGATGGCCTGGATGTCCGACTGCGTGAGTTGAATCTGGCTTTCGAGTTCGCCCTGTTGCTGCTTGCCCTGCTCGATATCTTGCAGAATGGCGTTCAGTTTCACCTGCTGCGCCTGCTTCAGCGATTCGTCCATCGCTTCGAGTTGACTCAGCTGTTGGCCGACCTGCTCCGCCTGCTGCTCAGCCGCCTGAACCTGATGTTGTTTCTCCAGGATGGACGCCTGCAGCGCTTTGATGGATTGGACGACCTGATCCTGTGTTTTGGAGACAATGGCGAGATCATACAAACGCGAGAGGAAGTCGGTGAAACTGGTGGCGTTGAACAACACCTCGAGGTACGATACATTGCCGTCCTCGTACTCGCCGCGCACGATCTGGGCGAGTTCGTTTTCCGCCTGACTGAGCTGAGCTTCGTTCAGCTGCAGCTGAACGCCGAGCTCATGCTCCTGCTGGCGCAGGGCGGCCATACGCGCCTGATTCGCCTGGATTTGAGCCTGCACGTTTTCAATGGAGACCTGGTACGCGCGAATCGCGTTTTTCAGCGTCTGCTCTTTGACAGCGTCCTCGGAAAGGCGGCTTTCAACGGCTTGCTTCTGGCTCTGCAATTGGGCCAGCTGCTGTTGCGCCTGAGAAAGCGTTTCCGCGCTGGCGGGTTTGGGACTCACGGCGAACGACAGGGCAACGACAACCGATGCTCCAGTCAACCATTTCGATGAAATCCGCATAATCGCTCCCCACAACCCCAAGTTTCGCGCGCTTGCGACAAACGGAACCGCGCAACGCGCTTTCTCGCTACGGAGCACGGATATTCGACAGCGAACGAAGAATTCCTGCTTGATCGGCTCGTTTTTTCGCGAACAGCACCTGGCCTAGGCACGGGCTCCTCTCTTTTGAACTTTTTTTGATAAACTGTTCGCAGATCCCCGGATTTCAACCAGAATTCAAGCTTGGCCCGGTATGCTCAATCCAACCGTGCGACACGCGCTGAATCGGAGGGGATGGGCCATGGATTCGCGATGGACGGACGTGCTCTGTCTGCCCGAACGGCCAGAGAAGCCGAGACAAACCGGACTTACCGTCGTGATCGACAACGGAGTCCCCGTCGCGTGGTTCCGGGACGCGATGGAGTCGAATGGGGCGTGGATCGACTATGTCAAGTTCGGCTGGGGAACCGCCGTCGTCACGCCGAGAATCGAAGAGAAGCTCGAGGTTCTGGATCGGCTCGGCATTCGCTACTTCTTTGGCGGCACGCTGTTTGAGAAATTTCTCGTGCAGGGGCGGATCGACGATTACGAAGCCATGTGCCTGCACTACGGGTGCCGCGACGTCGAGATCTCGAACGGAACCGTACCGCTTTCCAACTCGGAAAAGGCCCGGTTCATCGAGCGATTCTCCCGTCGGTTCCGGGTGATGAGCGAAGTCGGCTACAAGGACGTGAAGCAATCGCTCCTTCTGCCACCCCATCGCTGGATCCAGTTTATCCGGGAGGACTTTGCGGCGGGCGCGGCGTATGTCATCACCGAAGCCCGCGAATCCGGAACGAGCGGCATCTGCCGCGAAAACGGGGAGTTGCGGTTTGGGCTCATCGAGGAGATCCTGGAGGCGGGTCTCGACACCCACCGCCTCATCTTCGAAGCGCCGAACAAGACGCTTCAGAAGTACTTCATCGACAAGCTCGGGCCCAACGTGAATCTCGGCAACGTGGCCATCGGCGACGCCATCCCCCTGGAGACGCTGCGCAGAGGCCTGCGCTCCGACACCCTGCTCCAATTGGAAACCGGCGATCTGCCACAAATGGATTTCGAGCCCGCGCTCTGGCAATCGTGAGGAGGACATTCGCATGCGCAACCCAAACGACGTGTTTCACCTCGCCATCCCCGCCCGGGATCTCGACGAGGCTTACGATTTCTACGTGACGAAGCTCGGCTGCAAGCTGGCTCGCCGGTACCACGACCGAATCACGCTCGATTTCTTCGGAGACCAGCTCGTGTGTCACTTGTCGGATCGCTGGGATCGGGAAGTCAGCATGTATCCTCGCCACTTCGGCATCACGTTCCGGGACAAGCGGCAATTCGACAACCTGTACAAGCTCGCCAAGCAGCGGGGCATTCCGTTCTACCATGACCTGTCACGCCGCTTCGAAGGGCTCATCGAGGAACACGAGACCTTCTTCCTGATCGATCCGTCCAACAACCTGCTTGAATTCAAGTACTACTTCGACGACCGCATGATGTATTGACTAGGGCGCGCGCTGAGGTTTCGGCCGGCGCGCGTTTGGTTTGGGGCCGAGGAGGGCGGCGACAACCGCCGCGACGGCGGGAATGATGAGCCACAGCGCCATGACGACGAGCGGCCAAACGTCGTCGACGGCAACCACCTCTGTCGACGTGTGAAACAGCCACAGGCTCACGACCAGGGCGAGAGCACCGAGGGAGGGCGCCACCTGGGCCGCCTGAAGCTGGGGTATCACCTGGCGCATGCACGCGATGGTGAAATACAGGTTCAGCGCGATCTTGGTCACAATGGTTGGCAGCCAGATGCCAACGATGAGGATGTCAAACCGATCAAGGAAGTCCGTCACGCGCACCTCGCGAACGGCCTCGTACGCGGGATACATCAGGTGACCCGCGAGTGGACTGCCAAGGTTCAGCTCACAGATGATGAGGACAAATTCGAGAAACATCGACGAGAACAAGAGCGAGATCCAGGCCTGCCGAAACGAAAATCGCTCGTGGGAAAAGAGCAGCGGCAGAATCGTGATGCTGCCGATGGCGTTCATGGCATACCAGATCCCGATGGCGGGTCGCTCAAACCCGTACTCGAAGAAGGGCTGAACATACTGCCAGCTGAGATCCGGGACCAGCAATGCGCCGCAAAAGACGGAAAACAGCAGGAACACCGGCAGGTACAATTCCGTCATGCGCGCAATGACCTCGATCCCGCCGCGCACCATGAACACACAGGTGGCCATGATGAGCGCTCCGACGACCACGGCCGGCGTCACTGGCAGAAACACCACGCTGACGAAGTCCACCCCGAGCCGCACGTCTTTCGCCATGATGACGAGGGAAAACGCCACGTAAACCAGGATCACCATCTTGCCCAACCATCCGAACTTCTCCACCATCAGCGTGAGCAGGTCCTTGCCAGGATGTTTGGCGAGCGCGCGGTCGGTCAACCACAACACGCAAAGGACCGCCAGGCTGCAGAGCGGAACGCCCACCCACGCGTCCTGGCGCGCCATTCGCAGGATCTGGCCCGGCCACGTCACGAGCGTCGCGGAGAAGACGTAACAAAAGCCCATGAGCACCACTTGGCGCGTCGAAACCTGGTTCATGCTCGTTTCACCTCGCGTGGAAAGGCTTGGGTAACCATGAAAACGACGTGTGCGCATCGGGGAACACGTTCGACGCGATCCATGCGCCCGCGGCCATCGTCATCATGGTCGCCATCGCGATTTTCGTCGGCCGGTTGGCCTGCTTCCACTCTTTCCACTGCAGCGCACAGAGGGCGGCGATGAACACCGCGGCCTCGATGAAGTTGACGATCACGACCTCAGCTCCTCCTCCGGAACGGCGACGGGAGATGTCGCGTTGCCGCTGTTGCGCAGCTCAAGCTCCACGTGGACCTGAACAGGAATGGCAGGGTAAAGCGTATCGCGCCAGTCGGACTTGTCCTTGTGCCACAGCGTGGGATAGAGCCGGTACACGCGGTTGCAAAGCCCCACCGGATCCGAGCGCATGTCCTGCAGAGCCTTCATGCCGTCCGCGATTTCATCCGCGATTTCCAAGGACGCCTCGTGTTCGAGCTTCGGCAGGTTTTGGGTCAACTCATACATGTAGGGCGAGGTGTTCTCCGCAAGCGTCCCCATGGCCTTCACCGTGATCCGGCAGGAGACGTGATCGCCTACCCGATGGATGGCGACGCGCGTCCTGTACCTGGTCACGAGGATGGAGACGTGCCCGGTCCCTCGGGGCGCAAGCACCGTCACCGTCGGGCGCTTGATCTCGCCGAGCGCCCACAGCACCCCGTCCGCCTGGCGTCCCTTCAGCATTCCGACCATCCGCGGTCCGCGGAAAATGGAGAGCCCTGTGACCTTGATGTAGGTCTGTCGGCGCGCCTCATCGCCGGGGATGGTCTCGACGACCGACACCAGCGGCATGTACGGATCTTGGCCCTCGGCCAGCAGGGCTTCGGTGACGCGCTTGACCGTGCGCGGATGGCGCTGCGATTGGCTCGCGAGTTCGCGCAGGAACTCCGCCGGCGTCTTCTCCATGTTCGACTCCGTGTTGAGCACGTCGGCACCCGGCCCCTCGCTCACCACGAGATACGTCGTCATGCGGTTCTGCGGCACGCGGGCCATCACGTCGATGGCCTGGGCGATGTTGTCCCGCGCAAGCGCCTCTCCGAAGACAAACACGCGCATGTGGGCGAAGTAGAGCTGGCGGGACATCGCCTTTTGCTGATCCGCGTTCGCCTGGCGGAACGTGTCACCCACGGTCGAGTCGATGAAATAGGCCTTGGTGCCGCTCGATCCGCCCCCTCCGCCGAGGTTGCCGACCGATGAGATCTTGCCCGGCAACGGCACCTCAACCGTGACGCGGTACTTGCCGTCCTCCGTGCGATCCGCCGCGGCCGCCGTCACAAACGCCATGTCGTTGATCTCGCGGCGATCCCAGCATCCCGACAGGGTCGGCACGAGCGCCAGCATCAGCGCCAAGAGGCTCCACTTTCCCGTCCTAGCCACCGTTGTCACGCTCCATCACTGCGGGTTGCCTTCCGGGCGCGGCATCATCTGCTTGTTCATCCGTTTGCGGTTCTGGTGCGCGTAGGACGACGGCCTGTACACCATCTGCCACCAAGGCGGACGAACGAACAGGTCTTTCACTTCCTTCCGCTTGTACGGCGCAAAGCCCGAGAGATACGGAACGCCGAACGACCTCAGCTTGCACAGGTGCACCGTCACCCACATGACGCCGATCACGAGCCCAAACATGCCGAGCACCGCGCCGAGGAGCATCATCGGAAAGCGCAACAGGCGGATGGCGATGGCCGCGTTGTAGCGCGGCACGGTAAACGACGCGATCCCCGTCAGGGCCACAATGATGACCATCGGCGCGGACACGATCCCGGCTTCCACCGCCGCCTCCCCAATGACGAGCGCGCCCAGGATGCTGACCGCGTGGCCCACGGCCCGCGGAAGGCGGATGCCCGCCTCGCGCAGCGCCTCGAAGGTCAGTTCCATGATGAGCGCCTCGATGATGGCCGGAAACGGGATGCTCTCCCTCGCCGCCGCGATGCTGATGACGAGATTCGTCGGCAGCATGTCCTGGTGATACGTGGTCACCGCGATGTACATCGCGGGCAGAAACAGCGCGATGAACAGCGAGACATAGCGCAGCACGCGCACCAGGTAGACGAGAAAGAAGCGCTCATAGTAGTCCTCGCTCGCCTGCAGGAACTGCCACCACGTCACCGGGGCCACGAGGGCAAAGGGCGTCCCGTTGGTGAGGATGGCGAATCGCCCCTCCAGAAGCTGCGCCGCCACGGTGTCCGGCCGCTCCGAATATTGAAACTGGGGAAACGGCGACAGCGGCTGGTCTTCGATGAGTTCCTCCAGGTATCCGCTCTCCAGCACGCCGTCGATCTCGATCCCCTCAATTCGACGCTTGGCCTCGGCAATGACCGGTTCGTCCGCCAGTCCTTCGATGTAGACCAGGCGGACCTCCGTCTTCGTGTACTTGCCCACGTAGTAGGGAATGGACTTGAGCTTTGGCGTGCGCAGCTTCTGTCGCAAAAGCGACATGTTGACCGCGATGTCCTCGGTGAAACCCTCGCGCGGACCGCGCACGACCGACTCCGTTTCCGGTTCCGAGATGGCGCGCCGCGGCGGCGACGTCGTGGTGAGTGAAATGGCGGCGTCGAACCCGTCGACCATCAGGACCGCCCGCCCCAGGACGATCGCGTCCACCACGTCGTCGAGCGTATGCACCACGTCCGCCTGAGCCACCGGCAGGGACCGTCCCGCCAACTGTTTCGGATCGTAATCTCCGACGGTGTGCGGATGAAAGGCCGTCAACAAGGGGCAAAGCGCCTCTTCGCTCAACTCCTCAAGCTCGACCATGCCCGTGAAGTAGACCAGGCACGCCTGGCGGCCGGCTTCGAGCTCGAGGTGGCGAAACTGCACGTCCGAGCATCCATGAAACAACTCGTGCAGCGCGGCGAGGTTGTCGTCGAGGCCGCGATGGAGGCGCTGTTTCGACGCGTACCCGCCCGGCTCGGACTGGGCTCCTCCGGAACCCTGGCCCAACGCGCGCCCGCGCGACGTCTCGCCCTCTGCCGACGCGCCGGTCCGCCGCTTTCCCTGCAAAGGTGCCGACGTCGGTTCCCTTCCGCCTTCGTCGCTCGCATGCGCCTGATCCGCCTGCCCTTGCGCCATCCCCTGCGGGCGGCGCCGCGAACGGATTCGCACGCCACTTTTCACCTCCATCACCTCCTGAATTATTTTATGGAACAATCCACCATATCATGCCCAAACGAAAGCCGGGAGCCTCGCTCCCGGCCGCCAAGCCACGTTCAATCGCCAAACGGATTCGTGGAGTTGAAGGGATTCGGGAAGATACTGCCTCCGCCCGAGGAGAACGGGTTCTGCGAAGACTGATTCGAACTGCCGCTCTCCGTCGTGTTGGGCGACTGCTCTTCGCCAATCTTGATCTGAAGCGTGAGTTTCCGATCCCCGCGATACACGACAATCGGCACCGTCTGCCCCGGTTTCAGCGTGAACAACTCGGTGCGGAGATCCGCGATGGACTGCACCGTTTTCCCATTCAGCGCGATGATCACGTCGCCCTGCTCAAGGCCCGCGCGCTTCGCGTTCGCCGAATCCACCGACTCGATGTACACGCCGTAGTCGACCGGAATGTTGTTCGGCAGATACCCGCTGGGAATGCTCGACAGGTCGATCCCCTCGATGCCGAGCGCCGGATGGACCGCGTGCCCCGTCTTGATGATCTGGAAGGCGATGTTCAACACTTCGTTCGACGGAATGGCGAAACCCATGCCCTCAAAGTTTTGCGCCACGATCTTGCTACAGTTGATGCCCACCACCTGTCCGGCGGCGTTCAGCAGCGGTCCGCCGCTGTTGCCGGGGTTAATCGCTGCGTCCGTCTGGATCACGGGCTGATAGTCGAGCACCGCATCCGATGTCGGATCTTCCACCGGCATCATGCGCTGATCGCCGCTGATGATCCCGGCCGTCACCGTGTCGGCGAAGTCGAGTCCCATCGGCGTCCCAATCGCAATCGCGGGTTCACCCACCTGGATATCGTCCGAATTGGCGAACTGGGCCGGCTGAATTCCGGGAAACGTGGACGCGGGCACGCGCAGGACGGCGAGATCCGTGTAAGGATCCGTCCCGACCACCGTCGCGTTGACGCGCTTGTTGGTCATGAGGACGATTTGTACCTTCGATCCGCCCTGCACCACGTGGTTGTTCGTGACGATATAGGCGTTGTCGCCGCTCTTGTAGAAGTACACGCCGGAGCCAATGTCGGACTCCTGCGTCTGGGACTGTTGCGTAAAGAAGTTGCTCGTCGTGGTGTAGTTCACCACCGCCACCACGTCCGGCTCCACCTTTTTCACGACCTGCGTGATGTCGTCGTTGATGTTCACGTTCACCGACATCGGCTTGGTGGTCGAAGCGGGCGGCGTGGACGTGTTGGTGGTGTTGAGCGACAAGCTCTCGTTGCGCGTGGCGGCGATCACGCCCAGCGTCGCACCGGCGCCGACGAGCGCCGACACCACCACCGTGACAATCCAGCGCAGCGTGCCACCGGGTTCGTAGAAGAATCCGCTGTCAGAGCGCGGACGATAAAAGCGCATGCAGGATCACCCTTTATCCAGGTCTTGACCTTTTCTGCGCTTAGTATGCTTCCCAAACCTTGAAACCGCATCGAAACCAGCGCGCAGCCGCGGGACGCCGGAAGCTCACGGGCCGGGCCTCTACGCCCATCCGTCCTCGCACAGGGCCGCGGCCGCCATTTCCCCGCTTCGCACGGCGCCTTCCAGACAGGCGGGCCAACCCGTGTCCACCCAGTCCCCGGCCACATACAGCCCCGCGACGCGCGTGCGAACGCCTGGGCGAGCGGGGCCCATCCCCGGTTCCGCCAGAAACGTTGCCTTCGGCTGCCAGACCACCTTGCGCCAAACGGCCGGCACTTCTCGCGCGACGGGAAACATCTCGGCAAGCGCCGTCTCCACCTGCCGCGCGATCTCGTCCGCCCCCCACGAGCGATACGCGTCGGCAGCCGAGATGGAGATGGACAACAGCCGGCCGTCGAGATCGGCATCTCCCAAGAGCCTCCCGCGGTTGAAGACAAACATCCCGCCCATCGCGAACGAGGCGGCAACGTCCGCCTCCATCGCGGCGCGCGGATACTCGAGATACACGTTCAGAATCGGGCTCCAGCGCATGCGAAACAGCGGTTCTGCCGAGGCGAGGGCGCCTTTGGGCAGGAGGATCCGCGCCTGATCGTGAGGCACCGCGAGGATGACGCCACGCGCCGGAAGGGCCGATCCGTCCGCGAGCCGCACGCCCATCGCGCCGCTTGGGCCCACGTCAAGCGCCACCGCGCGGCCGCGCCGGCACTCGACCCCACGCTCCTTCAGCGCTTCGACCGCTTCCGCGGCGAGATCGCCGAGGGGGCGCGTGAAGAGCCCCAGGCGGCTTGGCTCGGGGCCATTCAGGAAGCCCATCTGGAAGGCCTCCACGGCAAGGCCCGCGGACACGTCGTCGGCATGACCGTTCAGAATGGCGGTGCCGACGAGATCCCAGACAAGGCGGATGACCTCGTCCGTCTGCCCGTGGCGCTCGAGAAAAGCGCGGAACGACAGCGCGTCGAGCTGGCCGGGTCGAGCGGCGAGCATGGCAAGTGCGGCCCGCGCGATGCGGAGCCGTCCGTCGAGCGACACGTGGCGATACTGGAGCAGCGACGGAAGCAGATGAAGAGGGCCGGGCAGGCGCCGGCTTTCAATGGCGCTCCAGCGCCCGCCGGCGTACACCGGGATGGACAGGAGCGGTTGGAAGCGGACGCCCGGCCGGCGGGTGAGCCGGTTCAAGAGGCGCATGAAGGCCGTGCAACAGCCGAGCAGCACGTGCTGACCGTTGTCCAGGACGTGGCCCGACTCCCGATCCACAAAGGAAAAGGCGCGGCCGCCCACGTGCGGCGCGCGCTCCAGCAGGAGAATGCGTTCGCCCGGAACACCGGCTTCGAGCAGGCGGTGCACAGCGCCAAGCCCGGCGAAGCCCGCGCCTACGACGATGATCCGATCGCTCGCCTGTTCCATAGGACCCCCCACACGAGCCGTAATTTCTGCGATCCGGTGAGCGAAATGCGCTCGTCGAACACGCGGAAGCCGCGCGCTTCGATCTTGTCGAGCAGCCGCCTGTACATGATGTACAACATGCTGAGGCAGCGCAGGCTGTCCGGCTCGACGAGTGAAAACAGTTCCGCGGCGCGGGCGTAGTACGCCTTCGCGCGTTCCGCCTGCGCCCGCATGAGCGCGAAGAAGGCAGGCGTCATGCGGCGCGCCGCGAGGTCGGCCAAGGAGTAGCCGAACCGCTCCATCTCCTCCTCGGGGAGATAGACGCGATCGCGCGCGAGGTCTTCGCCGAGATCGCGCAGGATGTTGGTGATTTGCAGCGCCCGGCCCATGTCGAGCGCGAGATTGAGAGCGCGCGGATCGCGAAAGCCAAAGATGTGGACGCACATCAGCCCCACGGTGCCGGCGACGTCGTCGCAGTAGGCGTCGAGATCGGCCAGCGATTTGAGGCGGACGGGCGCCATGTCGACGCGCATGCCGCGGATGAGGTGGGCGAACGGCTCCGCAGGGATGCCGTACCGCCGCACGGCGTCTCCCAGTGCCAGCACGACAGGATGAGGCGATGTTCGATAGTCGTCGCCGTACGCGTCCTGGTAGATCCGCTCGGCGGTCGCGAGGTGAGAGGCGGCATCGGCGCCGGTGTGATCGTCGACGGCGTCGTCGCAGAGCCGGCTCCAGGCGTAGATGGCGTACATGGCGCGGCGCTTGGCGGGCGGCAGCATGCGCATGCCGTAGTAAAAGGAACTGCCGGCTTCGCGCGTGCGCCGCGCGCAGTATTCGTAGGCCTGATCCAGATTCATGCCGACCCTCCCTCGTCTTTCGCGCCAAAAGCGAGCACCGAGAGCGCGATGCGGAGCTTCTGCCTGCCCGAGACCACGGGTCTGCCGGCAAACGGATTGCAGCCCTGGCGGCGAATGGCCGCGAGAATCGCTTCCCCGCCGAGGCGGTACAGCTTGAGCTGGCGCGCGAGGCGCGGCGGCACGAGCGCCTCCAGCCCGCGGCCCTCGTCGAACAGCGCCTGGGCGCGATCCACTTCGAGCTCGACCGCCCTGCGCACGCCGTCCGTCGCTCGGCGGGCGCGAATGTCGTCGAGGCTGGCGCCAAAGCGCTCCAGATCGGCGCGAGGAACGTAGATCCGGCCGAGGGCGAGATCGCGCTCGATGTCCTGCATGTGATTGGCGATCTGCAGCGCCGTGCAGGTGGCGTCCGACAAGCGCGCGCGCTCCTCGTCGAGGCAGCCGAAGACGCCGAGCACGAGCCTGCCGACGGGATCGGCAGAGTATCGGCAGTAGTCGCGAAGCTCGTCCCAGGTTTCGTAGGTGTGCTTTTGCTGATCGCGCCGATTGGCCTCGATGAGCCGAAGAAACGGCTCCATCGGCAGGTTGCAGGCGCGGATGGTGAACTGAAGCGCGCGGAACGCGGGCGTGGTGGCCTCGCCCGCGAACGCGCGCCTGAGCTCTTGCTCGTAGGCATCGAGCGCCGCCATGCGATCTCCCGGATATTCGTCGCCGAGATCGTCCACGCCGCGGCAAAAGGCATAAATCGAATAAAAGTGCGGACGAAGATGGCGCGGCACGAACAGCGACACGACCGAGAAGTTTTCGTAGTGGCTCCGCGTGAGCTGGCGGCAAACCTCGAAGTCGCCCCGGAGCTCGACTGGCACAGTTCCCATCGCACGTCTCACCTGCGTTCGACAGCCTGCTTGTAACGCCCGAGCGCGAGCGTCGGAAACACGTGGCGGTACATCGTGTAGCCGAGATAGAAGTCGCCCGGGAAGCCGGTGCCGGTGTAGTACGGCTCATCCCAGCCGCCGTCTGGGCGCTGCGTTTCGACGAGGTATTGCACGCCGCGCCGCACCGCATCGGATTCCGCTCGACCGCCCGCGATGAGCGCCATGAGCGCCCACGCCGTCTGCGAAGGCGTGCTCGGCCCCTTGCCCGCGTAGGACGGATCTTCGTACGACCGGCAGTCTTCGCCCCAACCGCCGTCCGGGTTCTGATGCCGCTCGATCCAGTCGAGCGCCTTCTGAATGAAAGGCTCGCGCATGTCGATCCCGACCGCCTTCAGCGCCGGCACCACCGCGCCGGTGCCGTATAGGTAATTCACGCCCCAGCGGCCAAACCAACTGCCGTCCGGCTTCTGCTCGCGCTTAAGGTACTCGACCGCGCGCTGAATGACCTTCCACGCGTCGTCGTAACCAAAGCTTCCGAAGCACTCGAGCACGTGGGCCGTGACGTCCTCCGACGGCGGATCCGTGACTTCGCCAAAGTCGCAGAACGGAATGTGGTTCGGCAGGTCGCTCGTGTTGTCGACGTCGTACGCGCCCCACCCGCCGTTGGAACTCTGCATGCCGACGATCCAGCGGAAGCCCTTCGTCATGGCTTCGCGCCTGCGGCGCTCGTCGGGCAAGCGCAGGCTGTTGAGCGCCCAGACGACGACCGCCGTGTCGTCCACGTCCGGGTAATATACGTTGTCGAACTGGAACGCAAAGCCGCCCGGCTTGAGGTTGGGACGCTTGACCGCCCAGTCGCCGGGGACGGTGATCTGCCTCTCCAAGAGCCACTCGCCCGCCTTGACCAGCTGGTCGTGATCGGCAGGGAGCCCCGCTGCGCGGAGCGCGAGCACGGTGAGGCCGGTGTCCCAGACCGGCGAGATGGACGCCTGAAACATCCAGCCGCCGTAGTCGAGATCGACGCCGTAGAGTTCGAGACCTTCCCAGCCCTTGATGAACGCGGGGTGATCCGTCATGCCGAGGATCTTGAGCGCGATGAGCGCGTAGAACCACGGCGGTTGGATGCCGCCCCAGCTCCCGTCTCCGGCCTGGCGCTCGAGGAGCCAATCCAAGGCTCGGATTTCGGCCGCGCGGCGGAAGGGATGCACCGAGAGCTTCTGATACCAGTGCAAAGCGCGATCCAGCGCGTCGAACACGCGCCCGCCGCCGCCCTTGGCGCCCCTGCGCCGCGGAGGCACGTCGGTCTCGTACAGTTCCGGCACCCGGGCGTGCTCAGGCAGCGGAAACACCGGCTGGCGGCTCATCACGATGGAGAGCGCCACCACCGTGGCCCGGGCCCACGACCCGAACTCGTAGATGTTGAGCGGCACGCGCTTGCCGAGGAACATGATCTCGGGCGGCACCATCGGCACCTTCTCCCAAGGATATTCCCCCACGAGCGCCAGCCACATCCTCGTGAAGACACGCGAGGACTCGATCCCGCCTTGGCTCTGGATGAACCGGAGCGCCTTTTGCATCGGCTCCTCGTCCGGCGACATCCCGATGTATTTCAGCGCGACGTAGGCCTCGATGGTCGTGTCGAGATCCGGCGGACCGCCCGGATACAGGGCCCACGTCCCGTCTTCCCGCTGCTCGTGCAACAGGTAGCGCCGGATCCTTTCCATGCGATCCCGATCGACGCGATCGAGAATGTGGCACAACAGGACGTATTCCGCTTCCATCGTGACGTTGCTCAGAAGCGGCCCCCACCAGTAGCCTTCGTCCTTTTGGCAGGAGAGGAGATACTCCACCGCGCGGTCCAGCGTCCGCGCGTAGGCCGGCGCTTCCACCAACTGCTCAGCCATCCGACCTCCCCCTTTCACCGTGTTATGGCCATCGCGTCAGGCCATGTTCACGCTCCGAAACCACGCGATGGCGCGAAGCAGCGCGTCTTCCACGGGCGACTGCGGCAGTCCGAGCTCCCGCACCGCCTTCGACGCGTCAAAGTACATGGGTTCACGCGCGAGCTTGACGCCCGCCACGGGTGCCCGCGCGGGCCGCTTCAAAAGTGGCGACAGCACCCGCTCGTCGATCACGGCGTACGCCATGGCCGCGAAAAACGGAATCTTGAGCCGCGGGGGCTTCTGTCCGGCGAGCTCCGCGATGAGTTTCACCAGCTCGCCGAAGTGCATGTTCCGGTTGCCGAGGATGTACCGCTCCCCCGCGCGACCGCGCTGATACGCGAGCAGGTGGCCGAGAGCCACATCCTCCACCGCCACCAGGTTGAGGCCGGTCTCCACGTAGCCGGGCATCTTGCCCCGCATCGTGTCCAGCACAATCCGCCCTGTCGGCGTCGGCTTCACGTCGTAAGGCCCCACGGGCGTGGACGGATTGACGATGACCACGTCCATCCCCAGAGCCGCCGCGTCCATCACCAGGCGCTCAGCGAGGACCTTGGTCCGCTTGTAGGTGCTGACGACGCGGTCGGGATCGTTGAAGCCGTCCGCCTCGGTCGATGGGCGCCCGTCCGAGCGCAACTTGACGGCGGCCGTGGAACTCGTGTAGACGAGCCGCGGGCCGCCCGCCTGCCGGACCGCCTCCAACACGCGCCGGGTTCCGTCCACATTCGCCGCGTACATGAACGCGTCGTCGCGCGGATCGAGCGAATAGTGCGCCGCCACGTGAAACACGGCATCGCAGCCGTCGATCCCGGCCAAAAGCCCGTCGCCCGTGGCGAGATCGCCCTGGATCATCTCGACGCCGAGCGCCTTCAGGTGCGGGGCGCGGCCGGGATCGCGCACCAAGGCGCGCACGCGGTGTCCGTGCTCGACCAACACTCGGGCGACGTGATAGCCCACAAAGCCGGATCCACCGGTCACGAACGCCAGCATGGCCATTCCCTCCCGAAAGCGCGAAGCGTTCGCCGGGCGCGAAGCGCCCTTGCGGGCAGGCGCAGAGCCCCGAGCCACGTGGACGGCCGCCATGAAACAAGGTGCTCGTCGGCCTCGTCCAACACCACGCGCACGGCCAAAAACGGAATGCCCGCGCTTCGCGCCACGCGCGCCCACGCGAACGTCTCCTGATCGACCGCAGAAGCCCCCGCTTGCCGGGCCAGGTCGCGCTTTTCGCCGGGTGTCGAGGCGACGCGCGCGACCGAGGCGATGCGATCGCCGATGCGGACCGCGCCGCCCGACCTGTCGGCGAAGCGCTGGGCGAGATGGCAGAGCCTCTCATCCAAGGCGAGCGATTCCCGCTCGCCTTCCGGCGTCACCGCCTCCGAGGGCAGGACGAGGTGGCCCAGACGAAGTTCGGCCACGAGCGCGCCGCACACGCCAGCGCCGATGACGAGCTCGGGCCGCTCGGCCTGGATGAGCTTTTGAAGCCCGTCGGCCGCGCGCGCGGGCCCGACGCCCGTCGACGCGACGCGCCATCCGGAGCGCCCCGCCAAGTGGGCGAACGCCGCGCGCTCAAACCCGAGCGCGGTGACGACGAGCACCGTCACGAGGCGAAGAACCACCGCACGAGGCGCCAGGTGTCGCGCGGCGTCAGGGCCTTCAGGGCGGCCATCTCATAGCCGGAGTGCATCATGCAGCTCGCGCAGCGAGGGTTCTCGCCATAGCCGAATTCGTCCCAGTTGGTCTTCTCCATCATTTCCTGGAACGTCTCGTAGTGTTCATCCGTCAGCAGATAGCAGGGACCTTTCCAGCCCTTCGGATTGCGGTTCGGCATCGCCCACGGCGTGCAGCGCAATTCCCGCTTCCCCTGCAGGAAGTCGAAGTAGATGGGCGTGTCGTAGAAGCGGATGCGGTCGCCGCAGCGGGCCATGATGTCGCGCACCAGCTGGTGCACTTCCTTGCGGTGCAGGAAGATGTCGCTGTGGGACGGATCCACTTCCTCATACGTGAACGCGGGTGACACGATGCAGTTGTCCACGCCCATCTCCATGAGCTCGAGCAGCAGCTCGGCCGTGTCCTCCGCGCTCGCGCCCTTGTACAGCGTGGTGTTGGTGGCGACCCGAAACCCGCGCTCCTTCGCGGCTTTGATGCCCTTCATGACGATGTCGAACACGCCTTTGCGCTCGACCATCTTGTCGTGGTGTTCCCGCTTGCCGTCCAGGTGGAAGACGAAGGTGAAGTTCGGGTGCGGCTTCAGCTTGTCGAGGACGCGGTGCAAAAGGATTCCATTTGTGCACAGCATGACAAGCTTCCGCCGCTCCAGCATGCCGTTGACGATCTCGACGATTTCGGGATGCACGAGCGGCTCTCCGCCAGCGATGGACACGGCGGGCGCACCGCACTCGTCGATGGCCTTGAAGCAGTCCTCTGCGGTCATCCGCATCTTGAGGACGTCCGGGCTCTGCCTGATTTTCCCGCAGCCCGTGCAGGTGAGGTTGCACAGCTCCGTCGGCTCGAGCATGAGGACCATCGGATACCGCTTGATGCCCTTGATGCGGTTCTTCGCCAGGTACTTCACCATGTCGACCGTTGCGGAGAACGACTGTCGCGCCATGCGAATCCCTCCTCCTCAATCCGATTCGACAAATGAAAACGTAGAAAAAGGCCATCTGAAGAAAAGGATATCTCTGGTTTGGCGCGATCGCAAATGGCGCGAGCCCGCCGTCAAGCCCTGTGCGAGACGCACCCGCGTGCGTCGACCCACGCCTCCAGCCCGCGCGCCGCGAGCCACTCCCGCAGCCAACCCAGGATGACGACGGGCTTGCCGCGCAAGTCGGAGAAATCGCGGCAGCCGGTGAGCACGAGCAGGGCGCGGAGGCCGAAGTGAAGGTTCTCAATAAAACGATTTAGTTGCTCTTCCCCGTTCGGCTGCGTCACCAGCCGTACCAGCGGACCCGCGATCCCGACCGCCTTCGCGCCGAGCGCCATCGACTTTGCGACATCCAGCGCCGTCCGAATGCCCCCAGAAGCAATCACGTCCGCCCGATCCCCGACGGCGGCCACAACTTCGCACAGCGACGCGGCCGTCGGCAGTCCCCATCGATGCCAGAATTCGTCGATCTCGGCGCCGCGCCGCCACGCTTCCACCGCAATGAAGTTGGTTCCGCCAAGGCCGCCCACGTCGACGGCGTTTACGCCCGCTTCGACAAACCGCACCGCGTCTTCCGCCGAGATGCCTTGCCCGACTTCCTTGGCCACCACGGGAACGCCCACGCCGCGCGCAACCTCCTCCAGCGCCGCGAGCGCGCCGCGAAAGTCGCGATCGCCCTCGGCCATAAACAGCTCCTGCGCGGCGTTGAAATGGACCTGGAGCAGATCGGCGCTCACCAGCTCGACGGCTTGACGGGCCCGCTCGAGGGGCGTGCCCATGCCCACGTTGGCAATGACGACGCCGTCCTGGTGGATCTCCCGCACCACGCGGTACGTGTAGGCCACCTCGGGCGACGCGAGCCCCGCCGACGCCGAGCCGAGGGCCATGGCCAGGCCGTGGCGGCGCGCGGCCTGGGCAAGCTTGCGATTGATGTCGTAGACTTCATCGGCGCCGCCCGTCATCGCGTTGATGATGATCGGCGATTCCAGGCGGATACCGCAGAGATGGGTGGCGAGGGACACGTCGTCCCACGCCACCTCCGGCGCGGAGCAAGGCACGAGCGACACGCAGTCGAATCCGTTCGAGACGCCCGACGGATCGCCAAGCGCCTGAACGGCGTGCACGTGCTCCACCTTGCGCCGCTGCCGGACGTCTCGCGTCAACGTCATACGGCCTCCCTCTTTTCCTCCGCCGGGCCGGCTGTTGTCACGTGCCCACCCGGTTGAGCGCGTGCGGCGCCTTCCCGGCTTGGCGCAACAATTCGAGCGCTTCCTCCGCGATGCCGTCCGCGTCGAGGCCCAGCCGATGCAGAACCTCGTCGCGGCCGCCGTGCTCGACGAAGTGATCCGGCACGCCCTTGCGCCGCATCGGCACGAGGACGCCTCGATCCAGCAGGAGCTCCGCCACGGCGGAACCCATCCCCCCCGCGAGCGACGCCTCCTCCACGGTGAGGATCGGGCGCCCGGTGCGCGCCAGGCTGAGGAGCAACTCTTCGTCGAGCGGTTTGACGAAGCGCAGGTTCACGACCGTCGCCTCAATCTGATGCTTGGCCGCCAGCCGCTCGGCCGCCTTCATGGCCTCGGGGACCATGGGCCCAAGCGCCACGATGGTGAGATGCCGGCCCTCGCGCAACACCTCGGCCTTGCCCCAGGGGAGCGCGTGCAACGGTTCATCCATCGGCACGCCGACGCCGTCCGCGCGCGGATACCGCACGGCCACCGGCCCGTCGTGCTGCATGGCGGTGAACAACATGTGCCGCAGCTCGTTCTCGTCCTTGGGCATCATGATGGACATGTTCGGCACCGTGCGCAGGTACGCGATGTCGAAGACGCCCTGGTGCGTCTCCCCGTCCGGCCCGACGATCCCGGCGCGATCGACCGCGAGCACCACGGGGAGGTTCTGAATGCAGATGTCGTGGATGGTCTGATCGTATGCGCGCTGCAGGAACGTCGAGTAGACGGCGAAGATCGGGCGCTTGCCGGCCGCGGCGAGCCCCGCGCAAAACGTCGCGGCGTGCTGCTCGGCGATGCCCACGTCGAACGTCCGGGTCGGAAACTCCTTCTGGAATTTCACCAGCCCGCTGCCGGACAGCATGGCGGGCGTGACGACCACAATCCGCTCGTCCTTCCTCGCCATCTCCGCGACGGTCTGCGCGAACACGCTCGTGTACGAAGGCGCCTGATTCGGTTTGGCTGCGCTCGGCCACGCATGCCACTTGTCCTCGGAGCTCTCCGCCTGAGGATAACCCTTGCCCTTCTGGGTCAAGACGTGGAGCAGAATGGGCCCCTTGAGTTCCTTCACGCGCTCGAGCACCGGAATGAGCTGCCGAAGGTCATGGCCGTCGATCGGGCCGATGTACTTGAATCCGAAGCCTTCAAACGGCGTGATCGGCAAAATCATGTGCCGCGCCGCTTCCATGGCGCGATCCAGGACTTTGGTCACCTTTTGACCGACGTTGTTCAGATGCCGGAGCAGGTGATCGATGTCCTGCTTGGCGCGCGCATAATTCGGATCGGACCGGAGGCGGGTGAGGTACTTCGAGACCGCGCCCACGTTGTTCGAGATGGACATCTCGTTGTCGTTCAAAATGACGAGGAGATCGGTGCCGAGATCGCCCGCGTGGTTCATGGCCTCCATTGCCATGCCGCCCGTGAGCGCCCCGTCACCGATCACGGCGATGACATGATAGTCCTCATTGCGCAGATCGCGCGCCACGGCCATGCCGAGCGCGGCCGAAATGCTCGTGGAAGAGTGGCCCGCGCCAAACGGATCGTGCTCGCTCTCCGACCGCTTCAGAAACCCGGCAAGCCCGCCCAGTTTGCGGAGCGTCGGGAACATGTCCTTGCGGCCCGTGAGGATCTTGTGTACGTACCCCTGATGGCCGACGTCCCAGATGATCTTGTCTCGAGGGCTATCAAACACCCGGTGCAGCGCGATGGTCAGTTCCACGACGCCCATGTTGGCGCCGAAATGCCCGCCCGTCCTCGAGATGGACGTGACGAGAAAGTCGCGAATTTCCTGAGCCAACGTCACCAGTTGCGATTCGCTGAGTTCTTTCAGGTCTTTTGGGTCGTGAATGGAATCGAGTAACGTAGTCAACACCTCGATTACACCAGAGTGTGAAACTGACGCCTCCGCCTCAGGACGTTTTGCACAGGCAAATCCGCGCGCTCACACCCCCTTGCCCAACAGGTGTTCCGCATCATGAATCGATAAAGCCTGTTCTTACATGAAAGCGTACCAAAGTCAGGTGTGCCACCGCAATTGCGCCACGGAATTTTTCGTGGTACCAAACAAGCAATTTGCAACGCTTCCTGTCCGACGGCTTGCCTGCGCGAGGCGGCGCGCCCCCGGTGCCGAAGCCCTCGATGTTCTATATGCGAGCCGGGACGAGCGTATACGCCCAACCGCCCGTCCAACTCGACGACATCAAACGTGGAACAGCCTCAACAGCGCGAATCCCCCGTACGCGATGACAAATGTCGAACCCACCATGCCGATCACGACCGCGGACAGCACGCGCAGCGGGTGCCACCGCAGAACGCTGCCAATCGCCAAGCACGCATAGGCGCCAAGCAGCGGACACAGGGGCGCCAACACCCAGACGCCATACTTGCCATACTTGCGCGAAAGGGCCTCGGCCTTCTCCATGCGCTTGCGCACAAACCGAAACCGATGCATCACGTGGCGCATCCCGACCATCAGGATGGGCACGGCGATCATATTGGCGAGGATGGAGATGCCCGCGCCAGTCGGCGGATCGAACCCAAGCGGAATGCTGGCGGCCGCCGCAGGCTGCGCCTCGAGAACGATGGACGTGCCGATGAGCGAAAGGGTCGACCAGACGCGCCCTTGACTGAATCCGAGCGCGAGACTGCCCGCAAAGAACAGGGTGGAGACCGCGGCGCTGTACAGCAATAGCCGCCAGAACGGGAGTCGAGCCACGACGGAGGTCCATGAACGGATCACTTGCCACACCTCCAGGCGTGATGGGGCGTGCGATGAGCAGCTTGACGACTGCGGCATGGGATGGAAAGCGCACCGGACGTTGAACGCGGCGAAGACGAGCGAGGCACCTTTTCCATGCATTGTACCTCAATCGGGGCGAAGCGGATGCGGGCTTGTTCCTTCCTAATACTTACGAACGTCACGGCCGGCGCATGCGAACCCGTGGGCCGCTTCCGCTCGCGCGTTTCTTTTGATGAGATTTTGAGGCGCGGACTCGTATGTTGGGTTCGCCGGCGCGTCCGAGGAATCCGCTCGGTCGAAACGCCTGCTCAATGGAGTCGTGCCGCGCCTAAAACCTTCGAACGGAGGATACATGGCGGACGGCAACCTCGTTTTGTCCGTCCCATCAGCTCCCAACCCCGTGACGGGCGGCTTTGACGTGTTTTACGTCGCGGCTTCGTCCTCTCGAGAACAGGCGCTGCTCAACCCCGCGGGACTGTGGCCGCCAGCCGCCCCACGCCTCAGGCCGTGAACCCACACGATGGTACGCGAAACGACTCGGCGTCCGCGCGCTCGCCCGGGCCGTTTGCGCATTTGCTTGCTTTTTCGAAGCAAGTTCGAGATGGGTCCGGTACAATAGGTGAGCTTCGCGAGAGAGAAGAGGGGGCAAGGTGCTCGTGGGAAAGCGATACTTGTACGAAGTCGACCTCATGCGGGCGTTCGTGATCCTCGGCGTTCTCACGGTCCACACGCTGTCGTTCTTCAACGTGCTCAACAACGACGGCACCATCGGCTTTTTGACGCTCGGATCTCTCATCACGGCGACCCACTTCACGCGCGAGACGTTCATGTTCGTGACCGGCGTGGTTCTGTTCACCACCTACATGCAACAGGATCCCTTTCGGCCGCTCACGTTTTGGCGCAAACGATTTCAACTCATCGTCATTCCGTACGTGGTATGGACTCTCGCGTACATCGCGTTCGTGGCCGGGCTCACGCCGGACTACACATGGACCTGGTCAAATCTGTTTCCGGCTGTGGTCCACAACCTCTTGACGGGCAACATGTTTTTCCTCTATTTTCTCGTGGTTTCCATGCAGTTCTATTTGATATTCCCGCTCCTGCTCGTCGCCATCCGGCGCTCCACCAAGTACCACGTACATCTTCTCGTCGCGAGTTTCGCACTGCAGATCTGCCTCATGTGGCTCAATCAGAACGTGCTCGACAACCTCACGCCCAACGGATGGCCGAAGTGGTTGTACGATCTGTACACGTACCGGGATCGAAATCTGCTGATGTACCAATTCTGGTTCATTGCCGGCGGCATCCTGGCTTGCCACTACGACGACGTCGTCAGATGGATGGAACGGCACCGCAAGGCCCTGTTCGTCGCCTTGGCCGCTTCGCTCGCCGTGCTATTCGGACACTACTTTCTCGAACGCCTGGTCCTGCACGACAGCGAGGACGACGCCGAGTTGGTGCTGCAGCCCATCATGGTGCCGTACAGCCTCGTGGTGACATGCGCCCTTTGGTACGCGGGCCTGGCCTGGTCCAAGCGCCGAGAACTGCCCGGCTGGCGCGCGTTTTCGCGTTTCGTCCGCACGGCTTCCCAGACGTCGTTCGGCATCTATCTCATTCAGCCGTTTCCGCTGTATGCCATGGAAGTCGTGATCGACGATCTCGACGGCCGCGGGATCCCCGTGTGGCTCCACTACGCCTTGTTGCCTCCGGCCATCTTGTTCGCCTATTTCTCGTCGATGCTCGTCGCGTACATCCTGATGAAGATCCCCTTCGTGTCCTACGTGGTCGGCCGCACGACCAAGCGGCGGAGAGTCCCTGGAGAATCGGTCCGGCACGCCGCCTGATGGGCCTCAGGGGCGCCTCATCCGCGCCCCTTCTCCACCATCGCTCGCAACGTCACATAGTCGGTCTTCCCGCTTCCGAGCAGAGGAAATTCGTCGATCACGCGGATCTCCGCCGGGACGTGCATGCGCGAGTACCCCAGGCCATCGACGAGATCGCGCATGGGAGCGAGGCTCAGGCCCTTGTGCGTCGTCACCAGCACGATCCGCTCGCCTCGCGCCGCATCCGGGACGGAGACGGCGGCAAACGCCGGATCGCCATAGGCGCGCGCGGCCAGCTGTTCGACGAGGTTGAGCGAGATCATCTCACCGGCGATTTTGGCGAACCGCTTCAGCCGGCCCACAATCGTTACAAACCCGTCCTCATCGACGTCGACGACGTCTCCCGTGTTGTACCACCCGGTCTGCTGAACGAAGCCCTCCCCATGCACGAGATAGCCCTTCATCACGTTCGGCCCTTGCACGTGGAGCAGTCCCCCTTGATCGATCCCGTCCACAGGTTCGAGCCGCCAGCGAATGCCCGGCAGAAATCGCCCCACGGAACCCTGCTTGTGGTTGATGGGCGTATCCAGTGACAAGATGGGCGACGTCTCGGTAGCACCGTAGCCCTGCATGATCTGAAGCCCAAACTTCGCGAGCCATGCCTGCTCCACCTCGGGCTTCAGGCGCTCGGCCCCGGCCACCGCGTAGCGAAGGTGCGCAAACTGGTCGGGCGTCGCGTTCTGCCCGTACTTCTCCAGAAAGGACGACGTGCCGAAGAGAATCGTCGATCGCTCCTGCCCGCAGATCTCGGGAATGCGCTTATAGTGAAGCGGCGACGGATACAGATAGACCTGGATGCCCGCGATGAGCGGCAGAAGGGCTCCGGCCGTGAGCCCAAACGAGTGGAACATGGGCATGGCGTTCAGCATGCGATCCTCGGTGCCGAAGTCGATGACGGATCGCGTCTGCTGCACGTTGGCATAAATGTTCCCGTGCGACAGAACCACGCCGCGAGGCCGATATTCGCTGCCCGACGTGAACAGGATGATTTCCCGCGCGCCGGGATGCGCCGGCCGGCGGCGGGCGAAGGCCCACATCCCGGCCAGTTTGGCGCCCATCCCGATGCGCTTGCGCACGTCCTCCATGTAATGAAGTTGGTACCGCGCCGAGAGCGCCTGCTCGAGCTCCTGCAGCTGTCCCTTCTCGATAAACTCTCGCGCCGTCAGGATGACGTCGATGTCCGCCGTCTCGCACGCGTCCACCACGGTCTGCACCCCGCTCGAGTAGTTGAGCATCACCGGAGTCAGCCCTGCGTAGAACATGGCGAACAGAACCACCACGTGCCCCACCGAGTTCGGAAGCATGACGCCCACGCGCTGGCGATGGTGGAGGAGCCGTCGCAGCGCGGTGCCGAGCACGTAACTCTGAAGGAGGACGTCCCGGTAGCGGGCGTGATTCGACATGTCTTTGACGATCACGCGATCCTCCCCGTAATACCGGGCGGATCGCACCAGTTCATCGAACAGGTTGACCGTCTCGGGCGCGCGCGGCCCCATGTAGGTGTCCAGCAAAAACTGTTGCAGGATGTTGAGCGCCGAACGCGGATCGTCAAAAGGCAATGGGCGATCCTCGCCGATGACAAGCGAGTGGCCGTACACCGGAATGACCGGAATCTTCCTTTCGGTGGCGTAGCGCGCCACGGCCTGAAAGCCTCGTTGATCGGTGTCGAGCGCGACGAGCGCGGGCCCGTCCGCCAGAGCCTCCATGAGCGGCTTGAGCGTGATGGGCCGCTCGGCGTCGATCACGGCCACCCGCCGCGATCCCAACGAAGCCGCGTAGCGCTCCTTCACCTTGTCGTTGACGAAGACCGGAAGATCGGCCGGAAAGAGCGCCAAGGTCTCTCGAAACCGAGTGTGCAAGGTGACGTTCAGCAAATAGATGGCAGGCCTGCTCCAACGATCATGAGAAGATAGCGCTTTCATCGTCATCTCCTATCACATCGCAAAGTCGGCGCTTGTGGCACCAGTGTAGCACGGCCTGGCGCATTCGGATACGCCCATTTATGGTATGCTGGAACGGACGGACATTTCTGACGAGTGGGAGAGGACCGCACATGAAGTTCTCCGAGATGAAGTATCAGCGTCCGGACCTGGCAGGGCTGAAACACGACGTTCAGCGGCTCATCGACGAATTTGAGGCAGCCACCACGCCCGAGGCCGCGCTCGATGCCCTGCAGGAAGTGAATCGCCTCCGTATGGACTTCCAGACCATGTTTGAGCTCGCGTACATCCGCAACTCCATCGACACGCGGGACGAATTTTACAAGGCGGAGAAGGCGTTTTTCGACGAGGCATCGCCGGAAGTGGAAGCGCTTGAGACCCGGCTGCGCCAGGCGCTCATCGCCTCGCCGCACCGCCCAGCTCTCGAGGAGCGGCTCGGACGGCAGTGGTTTCGTCTGGCCGAGGTGCAGACGAGATCGTTCGGCGACGCGATTGTGGAAGATCTGCAGCAGGTGAACGCACGCGTCACCGACTACAATCAGCTCGTGGCAAGCGCGCGCATCCCGTTTGCCGGAGAGACGTACAACCTCAGCCAGATGGTGAAATTCACCCAGTCCACGGACAGGGAAACGCGGGAAAACGCCGTTCGGGCGATGTTCGGTTTCTTCCACGAACACAGCGACGCCTTCGACCAAATCTACGACGATCTCGTCCGCATGCGCACGGCCATGGCTCACAAGCTCGGATACGCAAACTTTGTGCAAATGGGCTACGACCGCATGAACCGAACGGACTACGGCCCCGCGGAAACCGCCGCCTTTCGGGAGGCCATCCGCAAGCACGTCGTGCCCCTCGCCGCCGAGATCCGCGAAAAACAGCGTGAACGACTTGGCGTCGACGCCCTGCGCATGCACGACATCAGCCTCTGGTTCCGCGATGGCAACCCGCAGCCCAAGGGAGACCCGGCGTGGATTCTGGAAAACGGCCGCCGGATGTATCGAGAGCTGTCGCCTGAGACGGACGCGTTCTTCCAGTTCATGTTGGATCACGAACTCATGGATCTGCTGAGCCGCGACGGCAAGCGTGTCGGCGGCTATTGCACCTTTATCCCGAACGCCAAGGCGCCCTTTATCTTCGCCAACTTCAACGGCACCCTGGGCGATGTGACCGTGCTCACGCACGAGGCGGGCCATGCCTTTCAGGCGTACCAATCGCGCGACATGAAACTGCCGGAGTACTTCTTCCCGACATCCGAGGCGGCCGAGATCGACTCGATGAGCATGGAGTTCTTCACGTGGAAGTGGATGCCGCTCTTCTTCCAAGAGGATGCGGACAAATTCTATTACACGCACCTCGCGGATTCCGTGGCGTCCATCGCTTACATGGCCGCGGTCGACGAATTCCAGCACGCCGTCTACGAACAGCCGAACCTGAGTCCGGCCGACCGAAAGACCAAGTGGCGAGAGCTGGAGCGCACGTACCTGGGCAGGGGCGATGGCTTTTACGAAGGCATTCCCTATCTTGAAGAGGGCGGTTTCTGGCAGCGCCAACTGCACATTTACAACTATCCGTTTTATTACATCGACTATGCGCTCGCGCAGGTCTGCGCGCTGCAGTACTTCATCTGGATGCAGGAGCAGCCGGCCGAAGCTTGGAACTCGTACCTCCGCCTGTGCAGCTTGGGCGGCAGCCGCTCATTCCTCGAACTGGTGGCCGAGGCCGGCCTGCGTTCGCCGTTTGACGAATCCACGCTCGCAGACGTCGTGCCGCGCATTCGAGACACCTTGAACCAACTCGAACGGCGACTGTCCTCCTGAGCGAACCGGTCCCTCCGAAGATGGGCCCGAGCCGGCCTCGGCTAGGGCCCCAATCACCGCCTGCGAGCCAGCCACCACACGAAGGCGATGATGGCGATGACCAGGATGAGCGTGAATGGAATGTGCCTCGCAATCCCGTAACCGATGCCGAAGCCGAGCCCATGCACCAGGCCGTTCAGAAACATGTGCCCGAGGCCGTAACCCCCGTATCCGTAACCGTAGCTATGAGAAAAGAAACCTCGCGAAAAGACATGCGACGCCCCAAATCCCCGGAGCCACCACATGGACAGTCCTCCTCAAATTTTACGTGGCCTTCACAAAAACGGAGCCTTTCCTTCATACGCACCCTTCATCATACCATTAGCGTTTTCCCGCGCGAGACTTACCTTGGAGGTCCTGAACCGTGCGACGCAGACGCCTTAAGCAAGCCGCGGTGGCGGCGGCATGGGGATTTGCGGCCGCTCTCCTGGGCGGCATGTGCGATGTCGCGCTGCATCGAGCCGATGCGCCGATTGCAAGTGGAGCCACCACCATGGACATGCAGAACGCGACAGGAGACGACCAACCGCCCCCGACCCCTCCACCTTCGCTCACGAAGGCTCAAATTCAGGCAGAGGAGCAGGACGCCGTCAACCTGATGAACGAGGTGGCGCTCAAGCCCCGCATCTTGCCGGGCGGCGTCAAACAGTTCACGCTGACTGGGTCCAAGTTCGGGTGGAACTTCTACCGCAACGTCAACCTCTGGGCATGGGGCTACAACGGCCAAATCCCAGGGCCGCTCATCCGCGTACAGGTGGGCGATCGCGTCGAAATCGTGGTTCACAACGATCTCCCGGAACCGACGACCGTGCATTGGCACGGCCTCGCGGTCCCCAACGCCATGGACGGCGTGCCTGGGTTCCCAGAGCCAGCCATTCAGCCCGGGGGCACCTTTGTGTACCGATTCACCGTCACGAGTCAAATGATCGGCACGCATTGGTACCACAGCCATTACGACGACGACTATCAGGTCGACGCGGGACTGAACGGCGTGATCATCGTCGATCCGAAGACCGTTCCGCCGTCCATGCGCCACGTCCGCGACGTCCTGTTCGTGCTCGGCGCTGGCAAGCAGGACGGATCGGACAACGAAAACACGTTTCTCATCAACGGCAAGGCGTATCCGGACACGCCTCAGTTGACGGTCAAGCGCGGTACGACGGTCTACCTCCGCATCGTCAACGCGTGCGCGGAGACGTTTCACGCCATGACCATCGACGGATACGACGTCAAGATCGTGGCCGAAGACGGGCAACCGCAGCCGGATCCCCAGACGGTCAGCGTGGTCTCCATCGCGCCGAGCGAAACGGTGGACGTCGAATTCACGGCAAATCGGACCGGAACCTTCCCATTCCACGACACGGTTGCGAGTTCCCTCATCAATCCGAATGACGACGCCGATCCCGTCGGCGGAATGATGACGCTCATCCACGTGATCCCATGAGGAGGTGCCCTATGCGGAAAGCTTTGCGGATGACAGGAGCCGCTCTGGTGGGCGCCGCCGCGTTCGCCCTGTGCTCGACTCACGCGTCCGATGACCTCCGCGCGGGAACAAGCGCTCGAGCGGCGAGCATGTCCATGGCACCGACGAGCACCATGGGATCGCTCGCCAGTCCGCAAGGTGTACCCGACGCGGGGCCCCTGTCGATCACGCCCTCGCTCATTCGCCAACAGAACGAAGACGCCGTCCGCGTGATGGACGAACAGGGGATGGCCCCCGAGATCCTGCCGGGCGGCATCAAGCGATTCACGCTCGTCGCAAGCGAGGTCAACTGGTATTTATATCCTGGCAAGGCGGTGGTCGCGTGCGGCTACAACGGCCAGATCCCCGGGCCCGTGATCCGCGTGCGCGTCGGCGATCGCGTCCAGATCCTGCTGAAGAATGAACTGAACGAGCCCACCACGCTGCATATTCAGGGCTTGCCTTTGGCTGCTTCCGAGCTGGGCCTGGGCGATGTGACCGAGCGCCCCATCCCCCCAGGCGGCGAGCGCTTGTACAGCTTCACGGTCACCCCAGACATGATCGGCACGCACCTCTATGAAAGCGGCACCGAGATGGCGAGCGAGATCGACCAAGGGCTGCACGGCGTCTTGCTGGTCGATCCGGCGCGCGGTTCGCTGTACCCGTCTGCCAAGGTGGATGCGCTGTTCGAGATCGACGCGTGGATGGTGGACGGATCGACGACGGAGAACGCGTTCGGCCTGGATGGCAAACCCTATCCGAGCGCACCGGAACTGACCGTGCCGTACGGGAGCCGCGTCGTCCTGCGCATCGTGAACGCGAGCTCCATGTGTTACCACGCGATGCATGTCCACGAGACCACGTTTTGGCTGTTGGCTGAAGACGGCCGACGGCTGCCCGTGCCGCGGCCGATGAACGTGCTCGCCATCGCTCCGGGTGAAACCGCGGACATCGAGTTTTCGGCGAACGTGCGCGGAGACTGGATGTTTCACTGTCACATTCTCGATCACATGATGAACCCCGATGACGAGGTCGACATGATGGGGGGACTTGTGACGTTCATCCACGTGAAGTGATCTCTGCGTGGCGGCGCGGCCGGTTCCCTCGCGGACAGCCGCCTCCATTGAAAAAGGCCGAGCGGGGCGGATGCCCCTCGGCCTGTCTGCCTGGTCTCTGTCTGTCAGTGCGGAATCTCGCCGAGGAGGTCGGCGATGCGCACAAACTGCCCGGTGGCCATGGACAAATTGGCGGCCACGCCGATGAGGATGGACATGGCGCCCGCCCGCGAGCCGGCCACGTGTCCGTAAGGATCGCTCTCGACGCCGCGGAACAGGTGATCCTTCAGGCGCCGATCCCCTCCCCCATGGCCCTCCCGGACATGCGGCACGCGAAACACCTGTACACCTCCGAAGAGGGGATAAAACCGAATCTCGAGTTCCCGCACCTCGTCGGCTGAGGCCGGATCGCCAAACCGCCAGTCGACCGTGCGGCGCACGTCCTTCGAACTCCGTCGCGCGAAGTCTGTCGAATCCGCCTCGGTGATGAAGTACTCCGGCTCAAAGGCCTCGAGCCGGCCGAGGCTCCCGTTGAAGGCCACCTGCCAACCTTCAAACGGCGTCGCCGCGGTCAGCATGTACGTGGCCTGCACGCCGTTCGGATAGCGAATCAACGCCCCCATGGTGTCCTCAATGTCGATTCGCTCTGAAAACACGCACTGATCGCGATGGTAGCCGTCGTACGCCTCCGCCTGCTTGTAGAGGGCATTGAGCGTGTCGTCGCGCCCAAGGTCGAGGTAGAACGGACACGCGTCGGCCACTTGACACGTGGCGCAGCGCTCGCCGTGCCCAGGCATGCGATCCGGCACGTAGTAATGCCGCGATCCCATGGCCACAACCTCCTGCGGCTCAAGGCCGAGCCACCAGTTGATCAGGTCGAAGTGGTGGGTGGCCTTGTGCACAAACAACCCGCCGGAGTTTTTCTTCTCGGCGTGCCAGCGCCGGAAGTAGTCGGCCCCGTGCACCGTGTCGAGATACCAGCGGAATTCCACGGAATGGACTTCGCCCACGATTCCTTCTTGAAGCAGCCGCTTGATCTCGGTCTTATACGGCGCGTATCGATAGTTGAAGGTGACTCTCACCGTCTTGCCGCTGCGCCGCTCGGCCTCCAGGATGCGCCTGCACCGCTCCGCGTCGATGGTCATCGGCTTTTCCGTGATCACGTCCTTACCTCGTTCAAGCGCTTTCACGATAAAGTGATCGTGCGTCGCATCCATCGTTGTGACAATGACACAGTCGCATTCGACGGTATCGAGCATCTGATCGAAATCCGTGAAGCCGGGAATGTCCTTCCCCAGCACCTCCTGCGCGTACTGGATGCGCCCCTCATTGCGATCACAAAGCCCGGTGATGCGCGCGACGTCCCGGTAGTGCGTGACGAGATCGCGCCCGAACATGGAGATGCCGCGCGATCCGAGCCCGACGATACAGTAGTTGGTCATGGCGGTGCGTCACCCCTCGTGAATAACCACGTTGTTAATTGATTGAATCTCATTGTTGCTCAAACATAGCACAGTTCATTGCGGCTATCAATAACCACGTTTTCATTTGTTCTTGTCTTTTTCGGACACAAATCAGGCGTATCCGGTCGATACCCGTCGAAGTCGCGCGCTGGACGGCGAATGTTTGCAACGAATCTTTAATAACGTTGTTATTTGTGTTAAAATGTCGAGGAGATCAGAGACGGGTTTATGGCTGCGTTCACGGGCGCACGCCGGTGACTTCGGATTGAGGGAGACTCGCCATGGTGAGCATTAAGGATATCGCGGAACGCGCGGGCGTCAGCTACAGCACGGTTTCCAAGGCGCTGAACGACAGCCCGCTGGTGAAGGAGGAGACGAAGCGGCGCATTTTGGAGATTGCGCGCAGCATGGGCTATCAGCGGAACCTGCTGGCCCGCCACCTGGTTTCCGGGCGCACGCGGCTCATCGGCTTCGGCCTCGTGAATCTGGGAAACCCCATCTTCGCAAACCTCACCATCCAGCTTCACCGCGCGCTCGCCGCGCTCGACTACCGCATGGTCATCGCCATTTCGCCGGACGAGATCGACCTGCTCAATCAGATGCGCGCGGACGGCCTTGTCATCTGGGCCGATCTGGTCTCGCGCCACCCGCACCTGATGGAAGAACTCGGCCGGTGGCAAGCGAAGACGCTGGTCATTGGCACGGACGAGCCCGTCCCGCTACCACACGTGCGCTTTGACCGGCGCGCCGGGATTGCGAAGGCCGTCGAGTACCTGCGGTCGTTTGGACATCGGCGAATTGGCTTTATCGGGAGTTCGCAGGAGATCAAGGTGCGGGCGTTTCTGGACGCCGTGCAGCAGGCGGGACTCACGCCGTCTCTGGATTGGCTCTATCCCGCGGAGCCGACCTTCGAAGGCGGCTATCGAGCGATTCGTTATGCGCGGCCCGATGTCCCCATGCCAACGGCGTTCATTGGCCTGAACAACCTCATTACCAAAGGGGCGCTGCGCGCGCTTCTGGAGCTCGGCTATCGGGTGCCGCAGGACGTCAGCCTGATTGGCTACGACAATCTGCCCGACATGCAGTTCGCGGAGGTGCCCATCACCACCGTGGGGCCGTCGTTGGAGGAAGTCGCCGACTTCGCGGCGCACCGCGTCGTGGACATGATCGACGGCAAGCCCGGACCGGACGCGCACGTGATCGAGCCCATCCTGATCCCGCGCGCATCCGTGGAACGGGCCCCCGACCGAGACGACACTTGAACCTTCGGCGTCCTTCGCGGCGCACGCGGCTGCCGCGCTCAGCCGCCGTAGAAGAGACCCGTTTCGGCGAGCGTCAGCGGTTTGCCTTCGCGGTGGGCGCCGGCGGCCCCCACATAGCCCCCCCACAGGACCTGATAGCCCCCGGCGACGGCCGCCCGCGCCCCGCGCGCGCACCCCCAGCGGGGGGTATAAAAAAAAAAACC
>NZ_JAFMTY010000027.1 GCF_017329605.1 Alicyclobacillus fructus | reverse complement strand
GCCTGTGCTGCCTGTGCTGCCTGTGCTGCCTGTGCTGCCTGTGCTGCCTGTGCTGCCTGTGCTGCCTGTGCTGCCTGTGCTGCCTGTGCTGCCTGTGCTACCCGAGCCACCCGAGCCACCCGAGCCACCCGAGCCACCCGAGCCACCTGTGCTTTGACCTTGACCTGTGCTTTGACCTGTGCTTTGACCTGTGCTTTGACCTGTGCCTTGACCTTGACCTGTGCCTTGACCTTGACCTGTGCCTTGACCTTGACCTGTGCTAGTCGAACCGCCGCCCTGGACCGAGCCGCTGGACGCCTTGACCTGGCCGGAGCCCGTCACGGTCACAGGCTGATTCGAGCGGTTAACCAACTCGTCGATGACGCCGTCGTTCTCGAGCGCCTTCACAGTGATCCCCGACGCCACCTCCAACGTCGAAACTTCAGCATTTTGAGCAATGGAAACGGAGGCGCCGGAGGCGAGCAGGACCAACGAGTGGACTGAAGCCTCGACGTTGAGCGCCGCGTTCTGCGCAAGGACGTTCACCGCGCCAAAACCACCACCCGAAAGGGACAGGCTCGCTGCCGTGCGGTCATTGAGCACCATAATCGTGGAATTCGAACTCGACACGAGCACCGCTGCATTCGGATTCGTCGCCAGTACCACCATCTGTCCAATGGCGGAATCCTCGAGTTCAAGCGCGACCGCACTCGAGGAGTGCACATCAACGACCGGGGCGCTCACGCCAATCAGATGAACCGAGTGAGAAGCGCCCGACAGAACGACGATTTTGCCGGAGACCGACACGTTTTGAAGCGTCACGGAGCCGTCTGCGCCCGGATTGACATACACGTTGCCATCCACCTGAAGGTTGCGGAGCACCACGCCGTTTCCGACGACGGTCACATCTCGCTTGATGACTTGACTGCCGCGCTCAGGCCCCAGCGTGCCACTGCGCACCACCTGCGGCGGGGTCAACGCCCACTGATGACGCGAACCATTCCAACTGTTTTGAATCCCGAGATCGTTCAGGATCTGTTGCAGGTAGTAGATCGGCGCATAGACGGTTGCAACTCCATGCGATCCCGACGCCGGATCGATATGTACTTCCGTGTTGAATTTTTTTACGACTTGTCCATCGAGCAGGACCGTGGTATTCCCCGACCCCACCGCCAGATCCGATGTGTCCACGTTGCTCGTCTGTGATTTCAGGGACCAGGTGTGCGTGACGCCGTTCCACGTCGCCGAGATGCCGAGTTTGGCAAGAAGCTCATCCAGGTAGTAGAGCGGCATGTAGGTCGTGACGTGGCTGCCGTCCGAAGTGGCCCAGGCATACGCGCGGAGCGTGCCGCCGCCTGTGACAGAAATCGTGGCCGACGCAGAGCGAGACGCTGCCGGCGCAGCAAACGTTGTCACCGAAGGTGCCATCGACCCGAGGACAATGGAAGTCGCCGCTGCAAGCGCCAACGGCCTGTGTTTCCGTGTCGACATTCCGTATACCCCCCTACATTTTCGCGGAACGAACCTTTGCGTAGCGAGATAAGATTGGAAAGGTTGGTTGTGGGTTCGTGACGCTCTCCAAGGGTTCCTGACATTCACAAAATACTACAGGAACGTTCTGTCGGCAATAGTTTTTTGATGCCTCGCTCGGGTCAAATTTCGGCCGGCTCTTCTTGGGCATAAAACGCTATGCGAGAAAAGGCGTCTTTAGTAGAATAGAGGAGTCTGACAAAAGCGAGGGTTCGAAATGTCCACGGTCCTGACTGATATCCACGTCCATCTGCTTCCCGGCGTCGACGATGGGCCGAGCACCCTGGATGAGGCCGTGCAGCTCGTCGACGCACTCGTGGCGAACGGCGTGCGTCAGGTCATCGCGACACCGCACCGGTTCCACCCGCGCATGCACAACGTTGGCACCGAGGCAGAGCATGCCATCGAACGTGCCTACGGGCGCGTCCAGGCGGCGGCGAGAGAGCGAAGCCTTGCCATGCAACTTGGCGCCGAACTGTACGCATCCGACTTCCTGAAAGACGCCCTTCTTCAGGACAAGGTGGCCACGCTGGGAACGACGGGATACGCGCTGATTGAATTTTCGCCCCTCGAGGATTTCGCTCACCGCGATGTCGAGGCGTACATCCACGAGCTCATCATCCGCGGGTTCCGCCCCATCATCGCTCATCCGGAGCGCTATGGCTGGGCGCGGCGTGAAGTGCGCCTTCTCGAGGCACTGGTGGAACAAGGCGCTTATCTGCAGATCACGGCCGGGGCGCTCCTGCCAGGCCCCCGCCGCGACGCCGGTGCGTGGGCGTGGGAACTCGTCGAGCGCGGCCTCGCCCATGTGCTCGCATCCGATTCGCACGGTGTCGAGCGCCGACCTCCCAGGCTTCGCGAAGCGTACGACGCAGTGGAAATGCGCCTCGGCCCTCAAGTCGCCGCTCGGCTGATGGAAAACGCGGAGCGAGTATGGAACGGCGAAGAGATGGCCTGTATCGAGCCGGTGATGGTGAGACGACGAACCGTTCATCAGCTGTGGTCGATGATCAGGCGATAAACGCCATCGCCGAAACAGGAATCGTGACACATTCTGTCGAATGACACTTCGTCTGTTGCCACCCATCCTCGCGACTGAAACAGAAAGGGAGTGCACACCGTTGGCGTCCAAGCGACAGAAAGAGAAACTCGTCACGCTCGAGGACCCCACGTCCTCGCTGGCGGAAGAGTACCGCACGCTGAGGACCAACATCCAGTTCGCAAGCGTGGTGCATGAGACCCGGACCATCTTGGTCACAAGTTCCGCGCCCGGCGAGGGCAAGTCCACCACGGCCTGCAATCTCGCCGTGGTGTCCGCGCAATCCGAAAAGCGTGTCCTGCTCGTCGACGCGGATCTTCGCAGGCCCAACATTCACCGTCGGTTTCAGGTGACGAACATTCACGGCCTCACCTCGCTGCTCATCCGAGAGCGGTCGTTGGACGACTGTATCCTGGCGAGCGGCGTGGAACGGCTGTCCATTTTGCCCTGCGGCCCCCTCCCCCCTAATCCGTCGGAACTCGCGTCGAGCCGCGCCATGGTGGACCTGATGCACGAGTTGCGGGAACGCTTCGATCTCGTCGTGATCGACAGCCCGCCGGTTCTCTCCGTGTCGGACACCCTCGCGTTGTCTCGAGCGGCGGACGGCGTGCTGTTTGTGATTGATTCGCAGAAGTCGCACCGCAATCACGTGAAGCGTGCGGTGCAGACCTTGCAGCAGGTCGACGCGCACCTGTTGGGCGTCGTGCTGAACCGCGTCAAACGCTCTCGCACGGATGCCTATTATTACTACTACCGCTACTACCAAACGTCGTCGCAGCAGCCCATCGCCACACCCTGAAGGACATACGGAAGGAGCGCTACTGCACGTGGAAGAGAATGAACTCTTGCATTACTGGCGGGTCATCCGCCGGAACTGGCTCCCGGTGGTCATCATCCCTATTGTTGCGGCGGTGGTCAGCGGGCTCTTGTCGTTTTTCGTGCTTCACCCGCAGTACGAGGCGGACACGACGCTTCTGGTCAATCAGCCGCAGAATTCCGCCGCACAGATGGCTCTGGAGTACGATTCCATCATGGCGAATCAGGCGCTCGTCAACACCTACAGCGCCATCATCAAGAGCAACTCCATTGAAAGCTCGGTCATCGATGAGCTTCACCTGCCGTACACAACGGCGCAGCTCGACAAGATGATCACCGTGTCATCTCCGACCCAGAGCCAGGTGATTGACGTCAAGGTCATTGCTCCGAACGAGGCGCAGGCGGTGTCCATCGCCAATGCACTCGCAACCACGTTTCAGCACCGGGCCGCGCAGCTCATGAATGTCGAGAACGTGCAAATTGTCGATCGCGCCGTTGTCCAGCCGAACGCGAAGCCGGTGAAGCCGAACAAGAAGCTGAACGTGGCGGTCGCGTTCATTTTGGGCCTCATCGTGGGCATCGGTGTCGCTTTCCTCCGCGAATACCTGGACTATCGCATTCGCACGCCGGAGGATGCGGAGCGGCTCTTACAGTTGCCGGTTCTTGGCGTGGTGGAGGAATACCGGTTGGGTTGACGTATCCGGGCAATTCATCAACGCAGGGAAGTGCTAGCGCACGTCCCTGCGTTTTTTCGTGGCACGTTACAGGGGGAAGAAGCGAAGGAAGCCATGTTTTCGTCATGAGCGGCTAACGCCGACGAACCCGGGATTGAGTCGGGCAGATGCTAGCCGGATCGAACGAGGGCGCGAGCGCGCGGGAGATGGTGGGGGTGTGAGGGAAGCCCCTTCACGCTCCCGTGGCGCCCGGTGCCGCCCCACTTGCCTGCGAGGTGGTCATCGCCCCCATCGCGGCTTCGACCGCGCCGGTGCCCTCTGTTGACACCGGATGTGGCGAACTGTTCACGAGAAACTGAATGGTTCCGAAGTTGTCCACAGAGAAACCGTTCACCGCTGGCGACACCTGCAGCAGGCCGATGGTCTGACCTTGCCCCACGGTGAGCGTGACGCCCGAAGCCTGCACTCTAACGAGAGGAAGGGAAGCTTCGGCCTTCAGGACGCCATCGTCAGCTCGGATCTCCGCAGACTCATAGGCGCTTCCCGCGAGCACGACCGCTGATGTCGCAAAGTCGTCCACCTCGAGCACAGACGATTTCGAACTCGCGACTTGAACACCGCCCACGCCAGGCAACACGTCGAGAACGCCGACGGCTCCGCCGCTGAGTTGGATGGACACGGGCCCCTCGCTATCGACGTCGATGCGAGGCGATGCGATGTCCGTAAGTTGGATGGGTGCACCCGAACTCTCCAGGATGACCAGCTTGCCATCGATGCTGACGTGATCGAGCGAAACAGAACCGTCAGAAGACGGAGCGACGATCACGTCTCCGTCCACCTGCAGATTCCGGAGCACGATGTTCGCTCCGCTGGCCAATAGGTCCGACCGCACTTGCTCGACACCCTGGGATGGGCCAAGCGGCTCGCTCGTTTGGAGAGGCGGGACCCACGTCCACACCCGCGAGGCGCCGTCCCACGTGTTCTGCACGCCGACATCTGCGAGCAGTTGCGAAACCTGAGACAGCGGCAAAAAGGCCGTGTCGACGCCGTTCCATCCAGACGTCAGATCCACGCCGGGAACGACGTTGAGCCTGGTGACCAGGCTCCCATCCACCTCCACCGCTCCAATCCCGGTTCCGACGGGGAACCCCCACGTGTCCGCGCGCGATGTGGGTGTCTGTATCGCCCAGGTGAATGGAGTCGCATTCCAGGTGGAACGAAAACCGATGGAATCCAAAGCCTTCTGCAGAATGTCGAGCGGGACGCACACCTCACCCGAGTCCGAAGAACCCGTGACCCAGAGATCCATCGGGATGGAGGCCGTTCCAATGCGCAGCGCCGCCACCGCAAGAAAGCCGTCGCCTCCGGAAGGCGGCGAGGCCACTCGATAGAGAGTACGCCCGGGTAGCACGAAACTCGCGCGCGCCGCCTCGATCGATGGCAAGCGATGTATCACCTGCGCTTCGAGCTTTGGCGCCGCCATCCAAGTGAAAAGGCAGGCCAACGACACAGCGGCCGTGATTCGCTCAACATGACGTGATGCTCGCATCCCCCGCGCTCCCCTTCACCTTTGACAGTTCTGAGAAGGCATTTCTCCTCGCGCCGCGCTCGATCCTTCTGGTCCTCCACATTGGGGGAGCGTATTTTGCGAGTGGCAGCGGATCCGTGTCAGTCCGAGCCTTTGTACGCCATGGGAGCCCCACTACGCCGCCAATACGGCCGTATCGTCACCGGCGTTCCTAGCGGCACCGTGTGGGCGAGCCAGATGACGTCCTCGTTGGACATGCGGATGCACCCGTGCGAGACGAGCTTGCCGATGCTCGACGGATCGTTCGTGCCATGAATGCCATAGTGCGGCTTGGACAGGCCCATCCAGTACGCGCCGAAGGGCCCGCCGGGATTCGGCTCCTTGTTGACAATGGTGTACTGCCCGATGGGCGTCCGGGTCACCATCTTGCCGATCCCGACGGGAAACGCGCGGATCACCTTCCCCGCTTCGAGCAGATATAAGCGCCTGTCGGAAAGATCGACGATGATTTCGTACTTCGCCACGGCGGATCGCCTCCGCCCTCAGCCTATGTGCGAGCGGCTGCTCCTGCGCATGGCGGGGGAGCGTTACGTGTTCTGGCGTGGACTTGGGTTTGCCCGCGCGGCGGTTGTCGAGGTCAAGGGAGCTTCTGCGCGCATGAGCTATGGCATGCTCCGACGGAAGGAGGTTCGACCGTGGCGCAGAAGAAGCGCTTGGCACCGCCGACGAACTTCCTCGTATGCCTCGGAGCGACCCGTAAGGTTTCGATTCAGAATCCGGCGAGTGCATCGAGCGCGTTCGTGCTGCAAGCCGGATCGTATGCCAAGACATTCCGAAGCTGATGAAGTGAACGGGTGCCCCGGCGCCCGGCCTTGCCCGAACCGGAAGCAGCACAACTTTCTTTACACACTCAAATATATGTGTTAAACTAAGGATAATCGGAATAGGGATCCCATCCCTGTCTTCCCCTTGGTTCCTGCATCATCCCACCCGATTCAGACCCTGATTGCAAAACCATCTCCGACGTATTCATCGCACTGGATTCCGGTGACCGTCTCGCTCATCGCCTATCGCGCATGAACTTCGATTTCTCAAAAGGAGGCAAAAATGGAGACTTTCCTGCTCATTCTTTCACTCATTTTGCTTGCGGGCGTATGGTCCGCGCACCTCGGCAATCGGTTAGGATTTCCGGTACTCATTGGCTTCGTGACCATCGGCATGTTGCTCGGCCCGGGCGGACTCCGGCTTGGTCCCCACGTCCCCATCTCCGTCGCCCAATCCATCGGCTATCTCGCGCTCATTCTCATCCTGTTCGAAGGCGGCCTGCACACCCCGCTCGACCGCATCCGCAGCGTGTGGAAACCGGCCCTGTCGCTCGCCACCGCGGGCGTCGTCATCAGCGGCGCCATCCTGACCGTCATGGCACACGCGCTGCTTCACCTCCCATGGTACGCGGCGGCGCTTCTCGGCGTCGCAGTGAGTTCGACGGATGCCGCCTCGGTCTTCTCCATCCTCGGCCGGCAGCCGCTGCGCCGGCGCCTGGTGGATGTCCTGGAAGTGGAATCGGGCACGAACGATCCCATGGCGTTCTTTCTGACCATCCTGCTCATTCAGTGGTCGGAACACGGCATAGGCAGACCGTGGAGTGCGCTCGGTTATGCGATCTCGACCTTCGCCCTGCAAATGGCAATGGGCCTCATTGCGGGGGCCGTGATCGGATACCTCGGCTCGCTGGCCAATCAGCGCATCAAGCTCGACACGGGCGGCCTGTACCCGACGCTCTCCCTCGCGTTTGCGCTGCTCAGCTACAGCGTCGCCGTCCTGCTGCACGGCAGTGGCTTTCTCGCCGTCTACACCGCGGCGGTGGTGATGGGCAACCGCAGGCTCGAGCATCGCCACAGCATCCTGCGGTTTCACGAGGGGCTGTCCTGGACCATGCACATCGTGATGTTTGTCGTGCTGGGCCTGCAAATTTCCCCCGCGCGGCTTGGGTCCATCCTCGTGCCGGGCGTGCTGCTCGCCGCAGGCGCCCTCTTTCTGGCGCGGCCCGTTGCCGTCTGGATCTCGACCATCGGCATGCGCTTCTCCGCGGCGGAGAAGGTGTTTATCTCGTGGGCCGGGCTGCGCGGCGCGGTTCCCATCGTACTCGTGATGACGGCCATGCTCTCGCCCGCCTACACGCCCGCGCCCATGCTGGACGCCGTGTTTTTCGTCGTCATTGCGTCCACCCTGATTCAGGGTCTCACCGTCCGCCCGCTCGCCGCAAAACTCGATCTGCTGGAGCGCGCCCCGTCCGGAGATCTGCTTGAACTGGTGCGCATCGCGCGCGAAAACGCCGTGATCACGCCAGTCGAGGTGGACGCTTCGTCCGATCTCGTCGGGCGAAAGATGGTCGAGATTGAGTTTCCAGAGAACACGCTGTGTTACGCAATTGTGCGAGGGGACCAGGTCATTGTGCCCCGCGGCGCGACCGAGCTTCAGGCAGGGGATCACCTGCTGATTCTGTCGGACCGGCGAAACATCGGGCGGCTTAGGAGGCTGTTCGGGGCGGAGCGAATGGGGCCGGCGGAGATGTTGCCGTAGTGGCGCGGCGGGAGGCAGGTTGCAAGGGCAGGGTTTGGTGGCCCGCGGGGACGGAGCCCGGTAGCTGCAGGCGACTTCCAGGCGACTTCCAGGCGACTTCCGGCATGGAGAGGACACAGAGGACGCAGAAGCGCGCGCCCAGGTGCGGACATCATGACCGGCTTTCACCGCATCGGTTCGCATTCTCCTCGGCCTCATCGACGGACGGGTTGGGTGGGCGTACACTGGGGGCATCCTCCATGCGGATGGCGCGGCGCGTGACGGGCCTCGCAACACGGAGGAATCCGGCTCGCATTGTGGTTTCGACCAGGATCTCCTATCATGGGTGGTGGGATACGCTTCGATGCCCGGACAGGACAGCTTACTCAAGGCGCTTACGCGCACGCTCTCGGGTGGAGCGCTTGACGCCCTCGGGGTACGCGGCGTGGAGACACTGGAGCCATTCACGACCGAACTGCCCGCCAGCACGCTGAGGATGGATCGGGCGTGGCGGATGGCAAACGGCGACGTGTTTCACCTGGAATTCCAGGATCGCCGCGAGCGCACGCTTCACCGCTTTTTGGAATACGATGCCCGCCTTGCCAATCAGGTCAAGGCCAGAATTCGCACGGTCGTCTTGTACCACGCGCATGTTGCCAGTGCGCCGCAGGAGTTGGACATCGGCACCGCCATTTATCGCGTGGAAAACGTGTTCCTCTCCGCGCTCGACGGCGATGACGCACTGGACGAAGTTGAAGCTCACCTTCGTGGGACGATGGGAACCCGCCGATCGCCTTCGGCTGGGTCTCGCGCTCTCGATGCGCGTCGAAGACCGCCATCAAGCCATGGTCCGCGTGCTCAACCTTCTCCCGCCCGTTCCGGACGACGAAGAGCGCGAACTCGTGGCGAGCGCCGTCCTCGCGTTTGGTGACAGGGCGTTGTCAGACGAAGACCGCAGAAAATTGCGGAAGGAGCTGAAGAACGTGTTCCGCATGGCAGAAGAACTGTATGAAGACGGTCGCAGAGAGGCTGCCGAAGACATTGCACACCGCCTGCTGGCCGAAGGGGTGCCCGTCGACGTTGTGGAAAAAGCGACGGGCCTGCCTCGCGAAAGACTCGAGCAGATGCAGCGCGAGGTGCACTGACGCTCACATGAGCGATGAGCCGAGCACCGCACGCGGAAGGTCTTCGGTCAGCTTGCGCCTCCAGCCGCCCTCCATGATCTGGCGAATGACAGCGTGCGACTGGCCTGTGGGCGACACATGATCATCGTCCCACCCTGCGTGCCGCAGCGTCACGCGCGTGGTGCGCCCATCCAGTGGCTCCAGGATGAATTCCACGCTCCAATGGGCGTCCCAGTCAAACGCGAAGCGAGTCGGCGGTTCGACAGCGATGACTCGGCATGGCGAGTCTCCGTACGGCCCCGCGTGCAGGAAGAACGGTTCGCCCTCGATGGGACGGAGCGTGCTCCCCATGAACCACGCGCCGAGTCCGTCCGCCGTCGCGACGTACGGCCAGATTTTCTCGGGCGACGCCTCCATCACCACGTCCAATACGATGTCTGGGAGTTTGGCCATGTTGTCGCATCACCTCTTGAACGACAGCGCGCCGTCGTCCACGCAGATGGCGTGCCCGTTGATGAATCGCGCGTCGTCCGACGCCAAAAAGGCCACCACGCGGGCAATCTCGTCCGGCTCCGCCATACGCCGGCGCATGTGCGCCCGCTGAATCGTGTTCCACACGTGCTCGTCCTGCCGCCAGTTGTCGACGAGGCCCGTGTTCACCATCCCCGGCGCCACTGCGACGACGCGGATGTTGTAGCGGGCGAGATCGAGCGCCGCCGCCTTGGTCATGGCCACGACCGCCGCCTTGCTCGCGTGATACGGGAGCTGGTTCCTGTCCGCGATGAACGCGTAAATGGACGCCGTGTTGATGATCACGCCGCCCGTGCCCGCCTGCCGCATGTGGCGCGCCGCCGCACGCATGCCATAAAAGACGCCGTGCTGGTTGATGGATACGACGCGAAAGTATTCCTCCGGCGGATCGTCGAGGAAGTTTCGCGCGCCGTCGCCAAACACGCCGGCGTTGTTGAACATGATGTCGAGGCGGGAGAATCGCGCCACCGCCGCGTCGACAAGCGCGTTCACGCTCGCCTCGTCCGTGACGTCGACGAACATCCCTTCCGCCTCGCCGCCCGCCGCCCGGATCTCGTCCGCGACGCGCCGCGCGCCCGCCTCGTCGCGATCCGCCACCACCACGCGCACGCCGCGCTCGGCCAAACGGCGCGCCGTCGCGCTGCCGATGCCGCCCGCGCCGCCCGTCACGATGGCCACGCGGCCCTCCATGTCCCTCATGCCAGTGCCTCCTCCTGATACGCCATGAGCCGCTCCCGCCAAAACGCGGGAATGGGCTCCGGCCGCCCGTTCTCGTCCACGTGCACGTACACCGTCTCCGCGCGGAAGATGGGCTCACCCTCGCGCGTCATCACAAATTCCAGCGTCACGCTCGTGTTCCCGATGCGTTTCGGCCGCACCCAGATGGACAGCTTGTCCCGCCAGCGCGCTGGCTTTAGGAACGTCTGCGTGGACGTGGCAATGACGGTGGTGGGCACGTCGTCATAGAGCCCCAATTCGCTCCGGAAAAACTCCTGATAGGCGAGATCGAGGTACATCAGATAATTGGCGTTGAACACGATGCGCTGAGCGTCCACCTCGGACCAGCGCACCTCGAGATCATAGTGATAGCGAAACCCTTCCATGTCGTTCACCTCGCGTCACGGCAGGACGAGCGTCACACCGCCGTCCACGCGCACCGTCTGGCCCCGGATCATCTCCGCCTCGGGCGAACACAGAAAGAGCGCGAGATTCGCCACGTCGTCCGGCGTCACCATCCGGTGATACGGCATCTTCTCCTCGAGCTTCTTCAGCGTCTGATCCATGTCCGGGAAGTGATCCAGCGCGTCCGTCAGGACGGCGCCGGCCGAGATGCAGTTCACGTTGATCCGGCGCGGCCCGAGCTCCACGGCGAAGTAGCGCACCATCGCCTCGAGCGCGGCCTTGCTCGTGCCGACCGACAAATAATACGGAAACACGCGATCCGCCCCGAACGAGGAGATGGCGAGCATGGCGCCGCCCTCCGGCATGAGCTTCGCCGCCCGCTGCGCGCCGATGAGAAACGCCCGGGCGTTCACGTCGACGGTCCAGTCAAAGCCCTTCGTGTCCACCTCGAGCGCCGCGCGATTGCGGCCCGAAGCGGCGTTGTGGATGAAGACGTCCAGGCGGCCGAACGCTTCGCGCACCTCGTCAAACAGCGCGACAATCTTCTCCTCCTGCGCCATGTTGGCGCGCACGGCGATGGCCCGCCTGCCCATTTGCTCGATCTCGGCGACCACTTCGCGGGCGAGATCGCCATTTCGGAAGTAATTCACTACCACGTGGGCGCCCTCTTCGGCGAAACGAATGGCGAGCCGGCGGCCGATGCCGCGCGAGCTGCCCGTGACGAGCACGACCTTATCTTCAAAGCGCCGAGGCGCCCGCCCTGCATTCGCCAAGCTGCATCCTCCATTCCACGGGAAGCCAATTCTCGCTCCATCATACCAAACGCAGGGCGCCTTGTCCCAGCCAAATGCGTCGCCTGGCGCCTGTGGACGTGGTATGATAGAGGCGGAACTAGCACCAAGTCATAAATTTGTGCGGGCGGTTCAGATTCACGTAGAGTCTGACAGCGAGAGGAGAACCTTCATGGCGGACAAGACGCGCATCGTCGTCACCGGAATGGGTGCCGTGACGCCATTCGGGGTCGGGGTTTCGACGTTTTGGGAGAACATCGTCGCCGGCAGATCGGCCGTGCGCGAGACGGAGGACGAACTGTTGCGCACGTGGGCGCCGGTGGTTGCGGCGGCCCGCGATTTCGATCCGGCGGCGTATCTGGATAAGAAGCAGGTGCAAAACAGCGACCGATTCACGCAGATGGGGCTGGTGGCCGCGGCGGAGGCCATTCGGGACGCAGGGTTTGGCGACGGCGGCGCGTTTGGTCCGTATGAGCGGGATCGCATCGGAATTTCCATTGGGTGCGCGTTCGGGGGCGTGCAGACGCTGGAGGAAGGATCGAACCGGCTCGCGTCGGGGCGCTCGACGCGCGTGGGCCCGAGGCTTGTGCCGAAGTCCATTCCCAACGCGGCCGCGGCCGGGATCGCCATGCGCTACGGCATTCGCGGGCCGGTGATGACGTACTCGACCGCGTGCGCGTCGTCGGCCAACGCCATCGGCGAGGCGAGCTACTGGCTGAGGCTCGGCGAGATTGACATGGCGCTGGTGGGTGGCGCGGAGTGCCTGTTCAGCCCGGCCATCCTGGCGGGCCTGCGCGCGGCGGGGGCGCTGGCGACGGAGGGGCCGGCGGATTACAGCGCGTGGTCCCGGCCGTTTGACAAGCGGCGGACCGGCATGGTGATGGGCGAGGGCGCGGCGGTACTGGTGCTGGAGACGCTGGAGCGGGCCCTTGAGCGCGGCGCCACCATCTACGGCGAACTCGTGGGGTACGGCACGTCGAACGACGCGTATCACGAGACCTCGCCCGATCCGTCCGGCCAGGGCGCCAAGCTGGCGATGGAGCGGGCGCTTCGCAGCGCGGGCCTCGCGCCGTCGGACATTGACTACGTAAACGCGCACGCGACGGCCACGCCGGCCGGCGATATCGCGGAGTCGACGGCACTCCGGGATATGTTCGGATCGCACATTGACGAGATCCCGGTGAGTTCCATCAAAGGCGCCGTCGGGCATATGCTCGGCACTGCGGGCGCCATTGAATCGATTGCCTGTGTGAAGGCGCTCGAAACCGGATGGCTGCCGCCCACCTTGAACTGTGACGAGAAGGAAGAGGTGGCGCCGCGCGACGTGGTGGCGAACCGAAGCCGCAGGGCGGACATCCGCACGGCGCTGAGCTCGTCGTTTGGATTCGGCGGGCAGAACGGCGTGTTGATCTGGAAAAAGGCGGAGTTGTGAGCAGCGCAGGCGGGGCCTGTATCCTATCGAGCAGCAGAAGGGCCGGCCCCCGCCCTCACACCGCCCGCGTGCGGCCCCGCGCACGGCGGCGGCGTTTCCACCTACCTTACATCGCGGCGGGAGTTGTGGAGTAGGTCAGTAGGTCAAAGGATGCAAGGAACCGCCCCACGGCCCGGCGCCGGGGGCCCTTGGTGCCGGGCCATTCGATGGGCATCCAAGGGGAGCGCGGCGCGCATCCCGAGGCAGATGAGCGCCATGGAAATCCCCTCAACCCACGGAAGCCGTCTGTCACGTTCCCGCGTAGCGCCACACCCATCCGCCGTCTCGCGTGACGAGGAGGCCGCAGTCGGTGAGCAACGCGCCGAACGCTCCTCCCACCATGCTGAGGCTCTGGATCTGTTCCGGGCGAACGGCGCCAGGCGGTGTGACGAGGTCCCGCGATGTCCACGTCGATCCGCCGTCGTGCGTGACCCAAAGCGTCAGGCGCTTGGCCGGATCCATCTGGGCCGCGGATGTGCAAAATACCCACCCATTCTTCCCCGACCAAGCCATCGCGAGCGCGTCGTATCCTTCGGGAAGGAGGAGCTGCTTGGGCTTCGCGCCGGCCTCGTCCACCAGGATGGGGCGCTCGAGCGGAGGAACGGACTGGTTCCCCTTTTTGCTTCCCGGTCGCGACACCTGCTCTTCGAGCCACCACAGCGCTCCTTGATCAAAAACAGGCTGAGAGAGCACGGCCGCGTTGGGCGTCGAGGAACGCACCTGCCAGTGCAGGCCGTCGCTCGAAGTCAGCACCACGTTCTGCGGATACGCGCCGATCGCAAGGGTGTAGGTGCCCTGACGCATCGAGAGGGCGACGGCGCACGCCCCTGGGGTCAGGTCCTGGGTCAGGCCGTCCGGCAACGAGCCTGCGCCGAGATCGCGCCAATGGGATCCGCCATCGCGACTGACCCACAGGTGAAGCTTGACGTCCCCGTTTGGTAACGCATGGACGCTCGCGACCACGAGGCTCTTCCCCGGCCCCGCCGCGACGGCGATGGGCAGCTGGCCCGGCAGCCGGGCCATCACGCGCCATGAGGCACCACCGTCCGCGCTCACCTCCACGGCGCCCTGAAACCCATCCTGATCCACGCCAACAAGCGCCGGCGTCGCCGAGGAGCCAAGGGCGGGATCGGCCACAACCTGCACGTCCGGCGGCGAAACGGGGGCCACGCGCCGCCAATCGGTGAACCCGGCGGCGCTCTGGTACAGCCCTGTTGGTTGCGAGGAGGACGGGGCGGCGTACCAAGTGCCGTTGGGCGCGTGAGCGAGGGCAACCGCGTACCACGATGGTATCACGGCGAGGGTGGAGACCTTGCCGGTCCGCAGATCGAATGAGGTGACGCCGCCTGGAAACGGAGCCGCGTATGGACAGAGGCCAATGTAGGCGGTGTCGCCCGAGATGACGGGCACGGACTGCGCGACGCGGCCCTGATAGGCCGGCGGCACGACGGTCTGCCATGAGCGGCCCGCGTCGGTCGTCCACCACACGCGCGTCTCCCAACTGCCCGCGTCTTTCACGAGCCAGACCCCGGTGCCGCTGGCGCTTACGGCCACGTTCGCCTCCCAGGGCAGCATCGCCGGTGTCCGCACGAGCGTGCGAAACGTCTTGCCTCCGTCGGTGCTGTGGACGAGATCGACAGGACTAGGCGATCCGGCGGATGCACCCGACCGGGGCGCCGCCTCGCTGAGCCACAGATCGGTGGGCGAGGTCGCGGCGGCGTCGAAGACCGTCTGTGCCAGAGGCACCTTGCTCCACGTACTTCCCGCGTCGGACGTGCGGAGCAATTCGCCGTGCACGGTGGCGTAACCCACCGTTCCGAACATCGCGATGGAGGGCGTCTCGGGATCCACGCCGTCCACCGCGCGGGTCCGGAGCTGCCAGACCACGCGCCACGACGCGCCGCCATCCTTCGTCTGCAAAATCCGGTAGGTGATAGGAACGGACGTCGATCCGGCATTCATCTCGCCTTGTTGCTCGGTGATGACGGCGCCCACGCGATCTGAAGAGAACCCGAGCGCGAGGACCTGGCCGGTCAGATTCGCCACGACCTTCCACCGGCCGTCCGCGGTTTTGAGGATGGCGCTCGTCGTTTGGCCGTTCAGCGCCGCAAACCCAATGTCTCCCACAAAGACAGGCGAGATAGCTTGCGTGACGCGACTGGGCGTCCATTGAGGCGTACCGAGGAACGCAAACGCCCGCTTCGCCGACAGCCTGGCCGCCGTCCACTGGCCCGTGCCCGAACCGTTCACCGCGATACGGTTCGCCGGAGGCGCATCGTTGCTCACGACCCTGCCCCCATCGCTCGCAATCCCGCATCCCGCAAGCAGCACTCCGCAACACGCCATGGCGCTCCAAAACGGAAGACGCACATTTCATCCCCCCACGGTTTGATGACGCCGTTCGCTTCGTCTATGGGACCGCCGCACGTGTGGACATCGCCCCGCTTGCCAATCTCAGCCTTCGCCGTCGTTCATGATTCGCGCCGGAGACGGCCCGAGATCACACATCGTGCCACGGATCTGTCCTTCGCCGGGCTCGCGAATCCAATAGCGCGCCGGGAGAGGGCGGTTCGGTTGGCGATTGCGCAACGCGAGCCAGCACACATCGCATGCACGCCCATGCACAGCCTTCTCCCCCATGCAATTCTAGCTTCCATTCTCATCGTAATTTTCATATGTTATCAAATATGTTATCAAAAATCATATCATCCAAATTCTTATTTGAATGGTCCGGGATGTTCGTGATAGGCTTGTCTTGGGAGGGAAACCTCTCCTTGCACCCCCTTTGTGGAAAGGGGGTGAGAGGGATGTCGCACGGAATCGCCTGTGTGCTCGGAGTGATTCTGTGGGGCCTGGCCCGTCTGGGTTATGCCAGCGCGGACATCATTCGGGCCTTACACGGCGAACCCCGCCTGGGCCGCAATCCAAAGGCGGGGCCGTCACATCGACCTCGCAGGAGGGGTTAGCCCTCCTGCCGTGTTCAAGGTTATGTTACCACGTCAGGACGTATTCGTCTACCGTTCTTTGCCTCGAAACGTGTTACGTGGCGTTCGATTCGGCGACCATCCATCTTGCTGACCGCCACAACCCACTGCTCGCTCGACCGAACGAACGCCTTGAACTCGTCCTCGGTCCATTCACGGTTGTCCTTCTCGGGTTCTCGTGGTGGATGGTAGAAGGACTTTGTTTTCCACATTTGCGATAGGCAATACAGCTCACGAATGTCTCATGCCGCTAGGTCTACGAATGGATAGAGGTGGATCTCGGTGCATGACGAAATATTGAAAATCCTTTGTGATCCGACGACCCATGATGCCTTGGAATGGATCATCTCTCCACAACATCAGCACTTATACAATAGCCATACGCATACCGCGTATCCCATTCGGGACGGGATTCCTTCGTTTTTGGAGTCCGAGGTTTCGGGATTAAACGAAAAATATCGGAAGTTGTATGACCGGATTGCTCCTTTCTATAACCTTTCCAACAAAGTGAGTTTCTTTCTTCGCCATGGTGGTGAGGCATCCTACAGAAAACAACTGCTCAGCGAATTGGAAATCGCCGATGGAGACTCCGTGGTCGAAATTTCTTGTGGAACTGGCAGTAATCTTCTCTACCTAAGTCAACAATACAGAGATCTCGTACTCTATGGATTGGACATCTCCTGGGGTATGTTGAAGATCTGCCAACGCGTTTTGCACCGGAACCGGATACAAGCCAAGTTGATCCACGGTCAAGCCGAGGCGTTGCCGTTTCGAGACGATTCTTTCGACGTCGTGTTCCACGTTGGCGGAATTAATTTTTTTAGTGATCAGCGGAAAGCTATCCAAGAAATGATTCGCGTTTCGAAGCCCGGGAAAAAGATTGTCATCGTGGACGAAACAGAGAAGAAAGTTAAGGGGACATACGAGAAGACCCCCTTTGTAAGACGGGCATATCAACATCGCTCATCTCCGGTCTCTATTCCCATTGATTTCGTGCCATCCAACATGGAAGAAATTCAAATAAAGGAATTCGACAATGGCCTGATGTACTGCTTGAGTTTTCGAAAGCCTTTATCCAAATGTTTCTGAGTCTCAGCGAGTTCCAACGCGATATGCAGTTGTGATCTAACATGGAGCCTTTTGCAGAATCACGAGTCCCTGTGTAGCAATCATTTGTCGAGCATCAAGAAGCACTGCACACCAACTTAAGCCCTTGATAGCACGCGGATTGCAGGGGCAGGTTTGCACCAAACGCGCTTGAGCCCCGCGTGGCTGCGGGGCTCGTTGGAGATCCGTTTGTCTTTGTGTGCGGTTTACTCGGCCGACGTCTTGCGTTGTGATTTCGTCACCGACAAGGTCCTTTTTGGCGTCGGAAATCCCCAGGCTTGTGAGGATGGCCTTCACGCTGTCGTTCACCCGCCGCTCATTCCAGGGATAGACTGGCCTGACGAGACCGCGCGTCAAGCCCAACCCGTGTTTCCTGGGCGGTTCAGGTCTGTCCCACCCAGTCAGGCTGCGCGACGCGCCGCCACGCCTCGCGGATGGCCTCAAACTCCTCTTTCGGCAACGGGCCCTCGTCGACGTAGCGCGCGTTTTTCTGCCACCGCCCCGGGTTCTGCGTGCCCACGATGGCCGTCGTCACCCCTGGCACACTGAGCGTGAATCGAAGCGCCACGCCCACCGCCTCGCCGAGCGGCTTCTCCGTGAAGGGAAGCTTCAGTTCCCGCAGCCGCCGCCAGTACTCCACGTAGTAGTCGATGTCTGGCTTTTCGGTGTACCGCCAGGCCACGTTCGCCACGGGCCGTTTGGCAATCACACCCATCCCCCGCGAGGCGGCGAGCGGGATCACGCCGTCGATGGCGCTCTGATCCGCGACGTTGACGGACGTCTGCAGGCTGTCGAACACGCCCAGCTCCACGGCGTATTTCGCCGCCTCGTTGTCGCCGCTATAGCCCAGGAAACGGATCTTCCCCGCCTCCTTCGCCTTCTGCAGCTCCGCGATGACGCTCCCTTCCTTCAACACTTCAACGGAGCAACTGTGCAACTGCATCAAGTCGACGTAATCTGTGCGAAGCCGCTTCAGGCTGCGGTCGATGCTCGCGCGGATGGTCTCCGGCGCCCAGTCCGGGGTCTCGAGTCCAGACCGATGACCACACTTCGTGAACAGGAAGAAGTCGCCCCGCCGATGACCCACCGCCCTGCCAATCAGCTCCTCGCTGTCCCCGTAGCACTCGCCCGTGTCGATCACGTTCAATCCCGCGTCGAGCGCACTCGCGAGCAGCCGCTCCACCGTCGCGACATCCGCTCCGCGAATCTCCGATCCGCCAAACCCCAGCGCGCTCACGCGCATGCCCGTCCGGCCCAATTCACGGTATTCCATGGTCTCTCCCCTCACATGTCGGCTTCTTCTTCGGCTCGCCGGAGGCAGGTCATCAAAACGTCCCCCAGTTCGCCCGGGTGCGTCAGGCGCAGCGTGACGTCCGGCCGCTCGCGGCCGAGATACCGATCGATGTAGATGGTCAGCATCCCCAGGCGAATCGCCGGCCGCATCTCGTTTCGGTAGTGATCGCCAATCGAAACCGCCCGCTCAGGCGCCACCCCAAACTTCTCCAGCCATCTGCGGAAGTGCTCCTCCGTCCGGTACGGCTTGACCGCCCGAAACACGAAGTCTTCGATCACGTCCTCCAGGTTCAGCTTGCGCAGAATCGCCCGGCTGTCCGGCTCGGGGCTGTTGGTGGCGAGCACCACGTGCCCCCCGCGCGCCCGAATGGCCTCCATCGCCTCGCGCAACCCGCTGAGCGGCTGCATGGGAAACGGCCCCGCCATGTAGTCGCGCGTTCGCAAGAACGCCTCGTCCCGCTCGCGAGGCCCGATGCCGTGGCGAATCGCGATCACCTGCAGCAGGCCCCAGGGATCGTCGACGTGCAGATAGGCGCGATCCGGCCGTTCTCCCTCGTCCACGCCGTCCACGCGCTCGCCGGTTTCGCGCGAGAACGCGTGGCCGTAAAACGCGGGGCCCTCGTGAAGCAGTGCGCGGTGGGCGTCCTCGAGGAACGCCTGGCGCTTGTCTTCCGGCACAAAGGCCGCCAGCTCGCGCGCGTACGCCTCAAAGTGCTCCGTCTCGGCGTACACGGTGCCGTCGAGATCGAAGATGAAAAGTTTGGCACGCCCGATGCGGACGTAAGGGTCCTGATACACGCGTCTCACTCCCGCAGAATCGAATACGCTTCTGTTTCATCTTTCCACGTTCATCTTGATGTCACGCCTCAAGCCGAAAGCTCGCCACCATCCGCCGCAGCGACTCGGCCATCTGCGCGAGCGTGGCGGCCGAGGCCGTCATCTCCTGCATCGACGCCAGCTGCTCCTCCGTCGTCGCCGCCACGGTCTCCATGCCGGCGCTCGTCTGCGCGGACACCTGCGCGATCTCGTCCACACCTTCGCGCAGTTGCGCGGATGCTCGGCCCAGACGGTTCACGAACGTCACCACGCCCTGAAGCTCCTCGTCCACGCGCTCAATGGCCTGGCGGATGCGAGCAAACGAGGCGTCCACCGCTTCGAACGACGCCTTGCCCGCCTCCACCTGCTCGCGCGAGGAGACCATGCGCGCCGCGGCGTTCTCCATATCCGCCTGGATGGACGTCACCAGATCCGCAATCTGCTTCGACGAGTCGGCCGACTGCTCCGCCAGCTTCCGGATTTCCGACGCCACCACCGAAAACCCGCGCCCCGCCTCGCCCGCTCGCGCCGCCTCGATGGCGGCGTTCAGCGCCAAAAGGTGCGTCTGCTTGGCGATGCGGGTCATGACCTCCACAATCGCCCCGACTTCCTGCGATCTCGACGCGAAGCTCCGCACGGCCTGCGCGAGATGTTCGAACGCGCCGTCCACGGAGGCCATCTGCGCGACGGCCTGCGCCACGTGTTGCCCCCCGCCGCGAGCCGCTTCCCGCGCCTGTGCGGTGGCCTCGCTTGCGCCCTGGAATCGCGCGGACATGTCCTCCATCCCGCGGGCGAGGAGTTCAAACACCTCGGTGGAACGCGCGATGCGCACGTCCTGCCGCTGCACGCCGGAAGAGACGTCCTGAATCGTGAGCGCAATCTGTTCCGCCGCTTTGCCCGTCTCCTCCGCGCTCGCCGCGAGTTCCTGACTTGCCGCGGCGAGATCGCCCGACGTGCGCGCGAGTTCGTGGATGACCTGCCGCATGGCGGCGGTCGCGGCGTTCAGTTCGCGCGCCAGAAGCCCCATCTCGTCCTGCGTGTCGACCGCCACGCGCCCCGCGAGGTTGCCCGCCGCCACCTCCTGCACCGCCCGCACCAATTGGCCGAGCGGCCGGATGACGAGGATCTGAATCGCCGCAAGCAGCAGGATGGCCGACACGATGATGCCGACCGCGCTGTTCACGTAGATCCCGTAATGGCTATTGGGCACCGCCCGACGAATCGCGGCGTCGATGGCGTCCGAGATGGGCACGCTCAGTGCGAGGCTGACGATCACGACCACGATCATCTTCACCCGCAGGCTGACGCGCACGGCCCTCTCACGCGCAGACCCGCCTTGACGATCTGAACGCGACACATCCGATGTCTTTTCCAACGCGCAATCACTCCTTGGAACCTCTCGGCATCCCTTGTCAATCTACGACGCGCATCGCGCCATCTCCTGCCTGCGGTTGCCCATTGGCGAGAGCGGCTGTCATAATAGAACAAGTGGTCTGACAGAGACAGACGATTCGCCGGAGGTGCGCCATGGGGTTTGAGTATTGTTTCGCGTGCGGAAAGGACAATCCGCACGGCCTTCACATGCACTTCGAACGCGACGGCGACGGGGTGGTGTGCCACTTCGAGACGCGGGAACACCACATCGGCTGGCCCAATGTGCAGCACGGCGGCATCACGTGCACGCTCCTCGACGAAGCCTCGGCCTATGTGCCATTTTTCATGGGACTCGTGACCGTCACAGCCGAGCTGAACATCTCGTTCAAGAAGCCGATTCACGTCGGCGAACGGCTTCGCGTATGGGCCCGGCCGACCAAGGTCTCGTCGCGCCTGTTGGTGGTAGAGGCCGCGGTGGAAGGCGAGGACGGCGAACTGAAGGCCTCCTCGACGGCCAAAATGATGGTGCTCAACGCGGAGAAACAGAGGGAACTTGGCATGGAGGGGTTGGAGACAAGAGGATGACATCTCGGGAGAATCGCGGTCGCCTGCTGATCTCGTGTCCGGACCGAATTGGAATTGTCGGCGCCGTCGGCCAGTTCCTCGCGTCGTGCGGGGCGAACATCGCCGAGTCGGCGCAGCACTCCACGGCCCCCTGGGGCGGAGACTTCTTCATGCGCGTGGAGTTTGAGCTCGAACGCCTCCCGGAGCGCGAGGAGGCGCTGTGCCAGGACTTCGCGAAACTGGCGGAGGAATACCAGATGCGCTGGCGGTATCATCCGGCGCGCAAGAAGAAGCGCATGGCCATCTTCGTGTCGCGCGAACTCCACTGCCTGCAGGAGCTCCTGTGGGAATGGCAGGACGGGCTGCTCGACGCGGATCTGAAGATGGTGATTTCCAACCACGAAGACGCCAGGCCGCTCGTGGAAAGCCTGGGCATTCCGTATCATTACGTCCCTGTCACGCCGGAGACAAAGGCGGAGGCGGAGGCCAAACAGCTCGCGCTCATGGACGGGCAGATCGACGTGATCGTCCTGGCGCGCTACATGCAGATCCTGAGCCCGTCGTTTCTGCAACACTATCCGCAGCGAATTATCAACATCCATCACTCGTTTTTGCCTGCCTTCATCGGTCGCAACCCCTACCAGCGGGCGTATCAGCGCGGGGTGAAGCTCATCGGGGCGACGGCCCACTACGTGACCGAAGAACTGGACGAGGGGCCCATCATCGAGCAGGACGTGATGCGCGTGGATCACCGCTTTACGGCGCTCGACCTGAGGATCGCGGGGCGCCAGGTGGAGCGCGCGGTGCTGAGCCGCGCCGTGAAGTGGCATCTCGAGGACAAGGTCATTGTGCACGGGAACAAGACCATCGTGTTCGCGTGAAGAGTTCGCATTTGGCGGCGGCATGGGCGACTGTCGCTTCAGCGTTCGCCAGCCCGGCATACGCTGAAGCGAAAGGAGGCAGTCTCGCCATGCCACATCCGCTGTATCCAATTGCGAAGCAATACGTCGGGCGACCCGTCATTGTGCACCACGTGAACGGCCGCCGGTATCACGGCATCCTGCACAGCGTCCGCGATCACGGCATCTACCTTCTCAACGTCCGGCCTATTGCCCACGCCGCCGGAACGGAGGAAGAGCGCTTCTCGACGCTGGACGCGGCGCAAGGCGGAGACATCGAGACGGTGTACGCCCCCGTGGGCTATTTTGCGTTCGGCGCCCTGACCGGCCTCACGCTCGGCACGGCGCTCGGCGCGGCGGCAGCCCGCCCATACCCGTATTACGGCTATGGCTATGGGTACGGCTACGGCTATCCGGGCTACTGGTGGTGAACCGATGGGGCTCGCCGGATGGGCCGGCGAGCCGCTCACGTCAAACGGAAGCTCCCCAGCCTAGGAGCGGCCTGCATGACCCGCTCGGCGACCAGCGCGACAAGGGCCGGATCGCGCCCGAGCGGCGGCGCCACTTGAAAGGAGACAAGCCTCTCCCCCCGCCACCGCCTGACCCGCTCCGGCAGGCCCTCCGTGAGAAGCCCCGGAAACCAGAGATACGGCACCACCGCGAGGTGACGACAGCCGCCCTGCCACAGCTCGTCGAGCGCCGCTTCGAGAGAACGGCCCGTTCCGGCCAGAAACCCGTGCGCAAGCGGCACGCCGAGGCGCCGTTTCACCCGGAACGCGACGCCGGCAAACGCGCGCTGCGCTTCCTCGTCGCGATTTCCCCGCCCCACGAGGACGACGCCGGCGCCCTCCGGCATGCGCTCGAGCAGCGCGCGGGCGCGGTGGACCGCCACGTCGATGAACGCCGATTGGTCTCCGAGCGGCTTACACCAGCTGAGGTGGAGCGGCCCGGCGATGTTTTCCGCGCGCGCCACGGCCTGCGGCAAATCGACGCGCATGTGTCCCGCCGAAAAGAGCAGAAGCGGCACCATGTGCACGCGCCGGACGCCGCTTTGGGCCATGTCGACGAGCGCCTCCGTCACGCCCGGCTCGACAAGCTCCACAAAGGCGCGCGACGTGTCCCGCGCGTCGAGCCCAGCCTGCGCCACCACGTCGTCCACAAACTGATGCCACATGGCAAGCCCCGGCTGATACCGCGTGCCGTGGCCAATGAAGAGAACCTTGGCTTCGCCGTGGGTCATGCGCCGCACACCGCCTCGCGCGCCGCCAATCCGAAGGCGTCAGCCCGGCGCAGCGGTTCCGAATCCATCCCCAGTTCCAGCGCGAGCGGCCGCATCAGGGCCGGATCGCCAAGCGCCCACAGGTCGGCCGGGCCCTCCGAGAGCCAGTCTGCGATCACGTCACGCCACGTCCGCACGAACGGCTGCCAGCGCGCAGGCACCGCCGGTGCGAGCCTCGCGCCCAAGAGGTTCAGCGGCCGCACCTCTGCCCCGCTCGCCCTGCACGCCGCGTCCACATCGTCGCCCGATCCGGCGGCTTCAACCAGCCACAGGTCCACAGGCGCCCGCGCGATCTCGCCGAGCGAACGGGCGTCGGGAGACAGCCCGCGCTCGCGCAGCGCGTGCGCGACATAGCCGTCGATGGCGGCCACCTGGACGTGCGCGAGCCTGCGCAGATCGAGCCCCGCGCGCTGCACGGCGCAAAGCCACGCGTCGACGCCGAGCGCGGTGCGAAAGACGAAGCCCACGGGCCTGCCGTGCGCGACGGCCGTGAGCCCTGCATCCGCCTCGCTCGGGCGCAAACTCCGCGCCCGATCCCAGGTGTACGCGAGCACCTCGGCGCCCTCCGCTTCAAGCGGGGCCGCGTGCGCGAGGGCCTCGCGCATGGACGAGGCCAGCAGGAGATGGCGCTCACCAAAGCGCGGCATCGACTCGAACCACGAGCCGAGCGAGGCATCTGCCGCCACTTGCCCGATGACGATCACGGCGGGCGACCCGATGCCCTTGCGCTCCGCCTCATGGGCAAGACCGCCGAGCGTCGCGCGCACGGTCCGCTGCTTCCAGCGGGTTCCCCACTCGACGATGGCGGCCGGCGTGTCGGACGAGACACCGTGGGCCGCAAGCTCACCCGCGATGCGCGGCAGCTCGCTGACGCCCATGAGCAGCACAATGGTCTCGGCGGCCGCGAGTGCGTCGACCCGCGCCATCAGGCCATCGCCCGCATGCCCCGTCGCCACGGCGAACGAACGGCTCACGCCGCGCAAGGTCGCCGGAATGCCTGCGAACGCGGGCACGGCCAAGGCCGACGTGACACCGGGCACCAATTCAAACGGAACCCCCGCCTGGCGCAGCGCCGCCGCTTCCTCGGCGCCGCGGCCAAACACGAGCGGATCGCCGCCTTTGAGGCGGACCACCAGGTCGTGTTGGCGCGCCAAATCGACGAGCATCGCCTCGATCTCCCGCTGCCCGAGCGCGTGACAGCCAGGCGCCTTGCCGGCGTAGACCAGCGTGGCTTCGGGCTTCGCGTGAAGCAGAAGGCGCGGAGAGACCAGCCGATCGTAGACGATCACGTCCGCCTGCTCGATGAGCGCCCGAGCGCGCTCCGTCAGAAGCCCGGGATGTCCCGGGCCGGCGCCGACGAGCGCCACGCGGCCGTGGGCCATATCGCTTCCCCCTTCCAGTTGAAACCTCACGAGACGGGAACGGCTTGTTGCAACCGCTCGATCCCGACGCGATGGCAGAAATCCCCGAACCGCTCTCCCGGCTGGCGCTCGTCGCGATAGAGCTCGAGCACCGGGCGGAGGGTCGGGACGAGATCGTCAAACGGCACCATTTCGCGGAAGCGCGCGTTGAGCCGCGTGCCCTCGACGTTGGCGCCGAGGAAGATGTCGTACTTGCCGATGACGCGCCCGACAAACCCGATCTCCGCGATGTACGGCCGCGCGCAGCCATTGGCGCAACCGGTCATGCGGACGATGATGGGCTCATCCGCGAGGCCGAGATCCGCCAGAAGCGCCTCGAGCCGTTCGACGACCTTCGGAAACACGCGCTCCGATTCCGCAATGGCGAGCCCGCAGGTCGGCATGGCGGGGCAGGCCATGGAGCGGATCTTGACCGGCGTGTACGCCTCCGGGAGGCGAATGCCTCGGGCGGCGAGTTCCGCCTCGATGGCGTCGGCGTCCTGCGGGGCGAGATCGGCCAGGATCAGGTTCTGCTGCGTCGTCAGGCGCACGGTCGGGCGATACTTGGCGATGACGTCCCGCAGCGCCGACTTGAGCGGAAGGCCGGGTTTATCGGCGATGCGCCCGTTCTCGACGTAGAGCCCGAGGTGCACCTTGTCGCCGTCTTCGATGCGGCCGAGGTGATCGTCGCTCGAGTGCCAGACGAGTTGGCGCGGCGGCGCCAGCTTGCGGCCCAGCCGCCGCTCGGCCTCCTCGCGGAACCAATCCACGCCGCGCGCCTCGACGAGGTACTTCATCCGCGCGAACTTGCGGTTCTCGCGGTTGCCGTGATCGCGCTGAATGGTGATGATGGCCTTGCACACGTCGACGAGATCGCCCGGCGCGACGAAGGCGAACGGTTTGGCGAGGGCGGGATGTGTCTCCTTGTCGCTCGCGGTGCGGCCCATGCCGCCGCCGATGAGCAACGTGTAGCCCGCCACCGAATCGCCTTCCCGGTGTGCCACGATGCCGATATCGTTCGAGTACACGTCCGAGCAGTTGTCGCCTTCGTAGGCGAAGCCGATCTTGAACTTGCGCGGCAGATACGTCTCGCCGTACAGCGTCTCGCGGGCGCGATCGACCTCCGGATCCACCCGCTCGCCGTCCAGCCAGATCTCGTAATACGCGTTGGTCTTGGCGCTCGTCTCATCCACGAGCCGGAGCAGATCCCGGCGCACGGCTTCCTCGAACGGGCCGTGATGCGGGTGCGCGCAGCCGACGGTGTTGCGGACCTGATCGCCGCAGCCGCCGAGCGTCGTGATGAGCGCCTCGTTGATCCGCCGGATGGTCGACTTCAAATTGCGTTTCAGCACGCCGTGCAGCTGAAACGTCTGGCGGGTGGTGATGCGCATGGTGCCGTTGCCGTATTCGTCGGCCAATCCGTCGAACACGAGGTACTGATCGGCGTTCAGGACGCCGCCGGGGATGCGGGCGCGGATCATCATGATGTAATGACGTTCCTTGCCCTGCTTGACGAGCTCCCGGCGCAGGTCGCGATCGTCCTGCTGGTACGAACCGTGGAACTTGAGCACCTGCACGGCCTCTTCGCTGAAGTGGGACGCGTCGTTGTGGATCTCCTCATCCAGCGGGCCGCGCAGAAAGCGGCTGTTCTTCTTGATGATCTCGACCTTCGACAGCTTTTCCTCCGACACGCTCGCACCCCCTCACTGGTCGGCGTGAAGGCCGCATTCGGTCTTGTCGAAGCCGGCCCAGCGGCCGCTCCGCGGATCCTCGCCCGGTTTCACGGGCCGGGTGCAGTGCAGGCAGCCAATCGACGGATAGTTGCGATCGTGCAAGGGATTGTAGGGCACGCCTCGCTCGACGATGTAGTTCCACACGTCCTTCTCGGTCCAGCGGACGAGCGGGTTGACCTTCACGATGTTGAACTTGGCGTCCCACTCGAAGACCTTGGCGTTGCGCCGCGTCGGGGCCTGCTCGCGCCGGATGCCGGTGATCCAGCCGTCGTAGCCCGCGAGAAAGTCCGCGAGCGGCTCGACCTTGCGGATCTTGCAGCACAGGTTGGGATCTCGGCTCCAGAGCGCGTCGCCGTGCTGAGCCGCCTGCTCCTCCAACGTCAACTTCGGAAGGACCTGGTGCAGGTTGGGAATGCCGTATTTTGCGACGGCGCGATCGATCAATTCATACGTCTCGGGAAACAGCACGTTGGTGTCGAGATAGAACACGTCGGCCTCGCGGTCGATGGACATGAGCATGTCGAGAATGACCATGTCCTCAGCGCCAAACGAGCACGCGAAGGTGATCTTCGGCACTCTGCGCAGCGCCTCGCGCAGAATGTCCTCCGGATGCGCTTCTTCGTAAGCCACAGCCAATTCGTCGATCCACGCCGCTTCTTCCAGCGTCACAGCCACGGACGTTCACCCCAAAATCCCATTGGTTTATGCGGTATTGTACGTATCTCCACGTTAATCGTGTTTGGCCGGAAAGTCAATCGGAAAAGAAGGCGATGGCGACTCGACGGCGTGGACGTGCGGCGAAGGTTTCCTACAAACGCTCGAATATGAACTGGAGAAAACAGGGGGATAGTTGTCGCAAACGCCGAATCGGTTGCTGGAGAGCCGCTGCGGCGGGGCGTGTGTCACGCGATCCCGATCATTGTCAGGCCGTGGCGCGTGACCTATTATGGAAGGAGAACGTGCCGTGAGTGTGCAGCTTGCGCTCATCAAGGCCCTGACCCGGCCTTTGTCGGGCGGCGCGCTTGAGGTTTGCGGCGTCCAAGGCGTCGATCTCGACCTCATCCGCGAAGCCACGGGCCTCAGCAGCCGAGAAACGGACATCGCTGCGCAGGGTTGAGACCTGCGTGCAACGATGAGCGAACGTCTCCATCCCGGGGTGAGGGCATGTCAGCAGAGCGCATCCCCATCTGGCTCAAGCCGCGCGGCCTGCGCTGTGTCGTCGTGGGCGGCGGGCGCGTGGGCGCAAGGCGCGCCGAACGCCTCGCGCGGGCCGGCGCGAAGGTCACCCTGGTGAGCCCCAAGCTCAGCCCTTTAGCCGCCGATCTCGTCCGCCGGGGGCTTGTGACGTGGATCGACCGGGCCTATCAGCCGGGCGATCTCGCCGAATGCGCCCTCGCCGTGGCGGCAACCGACGACCCGCAGGTCAACCGCGCCGTCCGCCTCGAGGCTGAAGCTCGCGGCGTTTGGTGCAATCGGGCCGACGACGCCGGGGACAGCGATTTCGACTTCGCGAGCGTGGTGTACGCCGGGGACATAGCCATTGCCATCTCGACGGGCGGCACGCGGCCCGACGTGGCGAAACGCCTGCGCCAGGCGCTGGAGCAGGACCTCGCGACGGGCGGTAACGCGTTCATTCGCCTGCTGCGGCAATGGGCCGAGGCGCCGCCCGCCGGCGAAAGGCCTCCCGAGCCATGATCACCCCCATCGCGGCGTAGGCGGCCAGATTCAGATAGACCATCCACGTGTCCTGCTGGGCGTTCACCGAGCCGAAGCAAACGACCCACAGATTCCAGAATCCCGTCAGGTTCAGGGCGGCGGCCACCATCCGCCAGCGCTTGTGGAGAGCGCCGAGCCACGATGCCACCGCGACGGCGAGCGCCATGTACCGCTCGTGCATCTCGGTCGGCAGCATGAAGAAGGAGAACCCGACGAAGGTCGCGGCGGTCAGCGCCCGGACGACGAGAGCCTGGCGGGATCGCGCGAGATACACGATCCCCGCGAGGCAGGCCGCCGCAAGCAGCGCGAGCCCGACGTCCTTGTAGCTTATGCCGAGGACGGCCGGCGCCGTATCCGAGGTGTACGGCGATGCGTCGAACAAGTAGAACCAAATGTTCATCGCGTTCATGCTGAGGTACGGATATTCGCCGGTGGTCGCAATGTACGCGGAGCGGATCATGGGCCAAAGCCCGCCGCCCGCGAGCGGAAGGGCGCACAGGGCGAGCGGAACGAGGGCGCCGAGGGCAAGCTCGCCGAGCCGGCGCAGGCGATACGGCACAAGCAGCGCGGTGCACAACAGGACCGGCAACACCACGACGGTCTCGAACTTCGCCGCCAGCCCGAGGCCAAAGGCGACGCCTGCGAACAGCGGGCGCTTGCGCACCAGCCACACCGCCATCAGCGAGAGCGTCGCGTCGATCACGTCCACCTGCCCCCACACCGCCGTGTCGAAGATGAGGACCGGGTTCAGCGCGTAGGCCGCCATGGCCAGGCGGCGCTTGTCTTCCCGCAACCCCCGCGACAAAAGCCACAAGAACGGCATGAACAGCGCGTACGTCAGGATGCCGGGCAGTTTGGCCCACAAGCTGCCTGGCCGAAGATCCACGTGCAACGCTTGGGCCAGGCGCGCATAGCCGTCGAGCACGTACAGGTAGAGCGGCGGATAGTCGATCCCGCCCGCCTGGTACGCGCGCGCGAGTCCCCACGTGCGAACCATCTCCGCCCAGCGCAGAAAGATGGCCTGATCCGCCACATAGCCGCGCGTCGACAGGGCGAGCGCGATTTGGAGCCCGAGCGACACCAGGAAGCACACAAGGAAGAAGGCCCATCCGGGCACCTCGATCAAGCGGCGCCGCGCTTCAGTCACGCGGCTTCACCTCCGCCCGCGCGCCGACGACGCGATCGACGATGTAGAGGGGCCTGCCCCGCACCTCGTCCAGGACGTTCCCCACGTACAGCCCGAGAAGGCCGACCGCCAACAGCACCATGCCCGTGCAGGCCGCCATGCCCGCCATCAGGAGGCCGATCACGTCGAGGACCTGCCCGCTCACCGCGGACAGCGCGGCAAAGATCACGAAGGCCAGAACGCCCGCGGCGCTCATGGCCGCGCCCGCGTAGAGCGGCCAGCCGAGCGGACGCGCGGAAAAGGAGGTCACCGCGTCGAGCGCCAGGCGCCACATGCGGCGAAGCGGGTACTTGGACTCCCCCGCGAACCGAGGCTGGCGGACGTACTCGACCTCGGCCTGGCGAAAGCCCATCCAGGCGACGAGGCCGCGCACGAACCGGTGATGTTCCGGCAGCGCCCGCAAAACGTCGCACACCTTGCGGTCCATCAGCCGGAAGTCGCCTGTGTCCACGGGGATCTCGACGTCCGTCAAGCGGTTGAGGGCCCGGTAGAACAAGGCCGCGGTCGCGCGCTTGAACCACGTCTCCCCAAACCGGATGGCCCGCCGGGCGAACACCACGTCGTACCCCGCCCGCCACTTCGCCACGAGCTCGGGAATGAGCTCCGGCGGATCCTGCAGATCGGCGTCGATCACGACCACGGCGTCGCCGCGCGCCGCGTCGATCCCGGCCGTGATCGCCAGCTGATGGCCGAAGTTGCGCGCGAAGTGGATGACGCGGACGCGCGGATCGCCCTCTGCCATCCGGTCGAGCAGGGCCGGCGACTCGTCGGCGCTCCCGTCGTCCACGTAGACGATTTCCCAGGCGAGCGGCAGCTCGTCGAGCACCGCCGCGAGCCGTTCGTGCGTGACGGGAATCACGGACTCCTCGTTGTAAACCGGCACCACCACGGAGAGGAGCGCCGCGGCGCGCTCAGCTTGCCCCTCCGGGGCCTGGGCCTCCTTAGGCGCTATTGGCGCAGAGGCCAAGGCCGCGGGCGCTCCCTGCGAGAGGCCGTCACGACTGGGTCGAACCTGTGTATTCATAGAGCTCCAGACCTCCCATGCCGCCGAAGCCGCCGAATGCCGCGCGCTGGCTCGCCGCGCTGGACGAGGTGCCGCCCCACGCGCTCGAGGGAATCAGCTTACAGTGCTTCTCGATCCAGGACACGATCTGGCTGTTGCCTCGCCCGCCGAAGCCGCCGCCGTCGATGAGGAAGTATTTCACTTTGCCCTCCTCGCAGAGCTTCTGCAGCTTGGCGACGGTCATGGCGCCGTCCGAGCCCGAGAAGCCGCCCATCGCCATCACGGGCAAGCCCGTCGCGATGATGATGGGTTCGGCGGGCTGCGCGTTGAGGGTCGCCACGAGGAACGAGCCCTGCGACGGCCGATAGTGCGCCACGAGGTAGCGAATCAGCTTCTCGTACTGGGCGATGTTGTCGTTCTCGCCCGTCCTTCCCGCGGCGCCCATGCCGGCGCTCGACGATCCGGCCGGCCCCGCGGCGGGCATCGTGCCGTTCACGCCATACAGCGCGGGCGTGATCGACCAGTAGCCGGGCACCGCGAGCAGGGACAACAGCCCGAGCACGGCGCCCGCGCGCCGCCAGCGGCCGGACAGCCGCGGAACGAAGAGGAGGACCGCCGACAAGACCGCGAGGCCGGCGGTCAACGCAATCAGCGCGGCGCGGACCGTCGGATAGCTGCGCACCATGAGGCATTCGTAGACGAGATCGAGCAGCGTCACGCCGACGAGATACCACTTGAAGCGGCCGCCGTCGCGGAAATCGCGCCACATGGTCGTGAGCCCGGCCCCGACCAATGCCGCGATGGCCGGCGCAAGCGTGATGAGGTAGTACTGGTGGAAGAACCCGGCCACACTGAAGAACGCGCCGACTGGGATGAGCCACGCGGTCCAAAAGACGGCCGCCCGCTCTCGGTCCGTGAGGTCGCGGCGACGCTTCCAGCGCACGTTGCGGAAGAGCGGCACGAGCGACAGGCACGCGATGGGCAAAAGCCAGCCGATCTGCGGCCCGAGTTGCGCTTGGAAGAGGCGCAGCACGCCGCGCGTGCCCGTGTCAAACATGCCTCCGCCGCCGAAGCCGCCGCGGTTGAACCCCCCGCCGCCCAATCGGTCGCCGAAACCGCCCATGCCAAACGACTGGTGGAACTCGCCGCGGCCAAGCGGGGACGACGGCGGCCCGCCTTGCCCCGCGCCCGGGAACCCGCCGGTCGAACCGCGGCCAAAGCCTCCTGCTCCGGCGCCGGAACCAAAGCCACCAGGGCCTCCGTTCAACCCCGTGCCGCCGGAAGCGCCCGCGCCAGGGCCTCCGCCCGACCCCGTGCCGCCGGAAGCGCCCGCGCCAGGGCCTCCGCCCGACCCCGTGCCGCCGGAAGCGCCCGCGCCAGGAAATCCAGAGGTCCCTCCGCCAACGGGGCGCGTGAACTCGCCCATCCCCGGAAATTGGCCGAATTCCATCCGGAAGTTGTGACCACCTACTGCCATGTTGCCCGTGAGCCGGTTCACGCCGTTATATCCGAAAATCAGCGTGAACTCGTTGTTGTCGGTCGTGCTGCCGACGTAAGGGCGATCGCTCGCGGGCGTGAGCTGAACCGCGGTCACCCAGCTGAAGGAGATGGCTCCGAGAATCACCGTCATGACGCCGAGGTAGGCAAGCTTCTTCCGCCAGGGAAGCTTGGCCCCGACAAAATAGCCCACGTAGATGGCGGGGAGGATGAGGTACGCCTCCATCATCTTCGTGTTGAACGCGAGCCCTTCCATCACCGCGACGCCGATGAGATGGCGCAGCTTGTTCGTCTCGATGCCGCGGAACAAAAACCAGGTCGCGAGCAGCATGAGAAAGACGAGCAGGCCGTCCACCTGATTGGTCCGGCTGACGGCGACTGCGATTGGGGTCAGCGCCATCGCGGCCGCGGCAATGAGTCCCGCGACGCTTCCGAAATGCCGTTTGACCAGGGTGAACATCAGCAGGACCGAACCGACGTCGGCCAAGGCCTGAGGCAGGATCAGCGCCCAGCCGTGAAAGCCGAAGACGTACGCAAAGGCCGCCTGAATCCAAAAGTCGAGAGGCGGCTTGTCGATGGTGATGAACCCGCCCGGATCGAAGGAGGCGAAGAAGAAGTTGTGCCAGCTCTCCAACATGCTGCGAACGGCCGCAGCGTAGTACTCGTTGGCGTAGCCCTCTTTGCTGAGCGCGTACAGATTGAGAAACAGGGCGGCCGCCGCGATGAGCGCCAACACGCCCCTGTCCCAGGTCCATCGGCGCTTGGTCTCCAATTGCACTCCACTCCCCACGCATGCGTTCTGTCATTGCGTGGACATGATGCGCCCGGAAGCTGAAGCGCGTTTGAGCGCAAGCTGAAAGGTTCCTGAGGAAGCCTGGCGTGATGGCCGTTCAACGGTCTTTAAGGAGGCATTCAGGCTCGCTTCAGCCTCAGGCGGCAAGATGGCGGTATCGCAATCACGCACACGGATGAGAGGATGAGAGCCAATGCAAATTGACTGCGCCGTCATTCCCGCGGCTGGGCTCGGCACGAGGCTCCGCCCAGCGACGCTTTGGATCCCGAAGGAGATGTTCCCCATTCTCGACACGCCGGCCATCGCGTTCGCCCTGGAAGAGGCGTTGGCCGCCCGGGTCAGGCGCGTGATCGTCGTGATCCACCCGAGGAAGTCGATGCTGGTGGACTTCGTTCGCGCTTGGGCGAATCAACGAAGGACGGAGCCTGAATGGGCGCCGGAGATTGAATTTGTGGTGCAGGAGCAAGCGCTCGGCCTTGGACACGCGGTGCTGTGCGCGAAGGGGGCGGTGGGCGCGGAGCCGTTTTACGTCCTCTTGCCGGACGAGCTGTTCATCGGGAAGACGCCTGCGCTCTGCGAGCTTTCGGAGGGCGCGCCGAGCGCCTGGGCGGCACTCGTGGGGACACAGAAGGTGCCGCCCGCAGAGGTCCACCAATACGGCGTCGTTCGCCTGGGAGCAGCGGATGACGTCGTCGCCGTCGTGGAAAAGCCGAAGGCCGACGAGGCGCCGTCCAACATCGCCATGGTCGGCCGCTACGCGTTTCAACCTCTCCTCTTTGACGCCCTGGCCGAGACGCCGCCGGACGCAAACGGCGAAATTCAACTCACCGATGCCATCCGGCGGCTGCTGCCAGCGGGTGTGTACGCCCGCCACCTCGCCGCGGAGCGGTTCGATATCGGCAACGCGTCTGGATGGGCGCGCGCGGCCGAGGCAGTCGCGCGGATTCGACAGGCCGAGATGGCGGGATGGATTGCCGCGCGCTGACGAAGAGCGAAGCATGCCCCGCGCCTCATCCTTCGGTCCGAGGGCGAAGCGTCCTGCGCACCACGGCGGGCCTGCGCCGCGTCGCGTGTTCGACGGCCGGCAAGGCCGGTTCTTCGGGCGCTGGTACCGAGGCATTCGCCCGCTTCACGTTGCGCAAGAAGAACGACAAGACGAGGGCCACCAGCGCGATCCCGGCCGCCACCAGAAAGCTGTCGTCGATGCCCTCCACCGTGGAGAGGAGCTGCGCCTGGCCGTAAAGGAGGTAGGTGACCACGGCGCTGGCTTGCTGCGCGGTCATCGGCGCCATCGCCGCGAGCGCCTGTGCGAACTGGGAAAGCGTGATGTGAAGAAACGAATCGTTCATCTGGACCGAATTCACCAGTTGCTGATAGTGCATGTTCGACCGATCCGTCATGATGGTGATGAGCAGGGATGTGCCAAGCGAAGCCGCGATGGTCCGCACCGTGTTCGCCGCCGCCGTGCCGTGGCTGTTGTACTGGCGCGGAAGATGATTCAGCCCTGCCGTCATGATGGTCATCATGATGAAACTTAAGCCAAACATGCGAATCGTGTAGATCCACATGATGTCGGAGAGCGGCGTCTCCAGGTTGAGGCGGCCGAGTTCCCACGTCGTGATCACCGTGATGACAAGCCCCACCAGGGCGAGCGGGCGAATCCCAATCCTGTCGAGCAAGGCGCCGGAGATGGGGGACATCACGCCCATCAAGATGGCGCCGGGCAAAAGAATGAGCCCCGAGTCGAGCGCCGAATACCCACGCACGTTCTGCACGTAGAGAGGCGTGAGCAGCGATCCGCCAAACATCGCCATGTTGGCCACGCAGCTCACCACGGCCGCGATGGTAAAACCGCCATAACGGAACACGCGCAGGTTGAGAAGCGGATGCGACGACGTGAGTTCCCGCACCACAAACAGGATGAGGAACACCACGCCCACCGCGATGCTCACCACCACCTCCGCCGCGCCCCACCCCTTGTTGCCCGCCTCGCTGAAGCCGTACAAGAGCGATCCCAAGCCGATGGTCGACGCCACGAAGCTCACCAGTTCGAACTTCGGAAACGTCCGCTCGGTGACGTTCTTCAGGAAGATGGATGCGACGACGAGATCGATCACGGCCACCGGCAAGACAATATAAAACAGCACCCGCCACGAGTAATTTTGCACAATCCAGCCCGACAGCGTCGGCCCCACGGCAGGCGCGAAAAACATCGCGATGCCGATGGTCCCCATGGCCCGTCCGCGCGTCTCCGGCGGGTACAGATTCAAAATCACGGTCATCATGAGCGGCATCATGATGCCCGCTCCCGCCGCCTGCACAATGCGCCCGATGAGCATCACGGGAAAGTCGGGCGCCAGCGCGCACAAAACCGTGCCCACGCCGAATGTCAACATGGCCCCGAGAAACAGCTGGCGCGTCGTGAAGGTGCCAATGAGAAAGGCCGTCAGCGGAATGACGATGCCATTCGTCAACATGTACCCGGTGGAGAGCCACTGAACAGTGCTCGCCGACACGTTGAAGTCTGCCATCAGCTTGGGCACGGCCACGTTCAAGAGGGTCTGGTTGAGAATGGCCGCAAACGCCCCCAGGATGAGCGAAAACAGAATGGGTCCCTTGTGCACCACCGGTTCCCCCGTCGGCCCGCCGGGCCCTGGCTCAGGCGGGCGACCGGCGGTGGTCAGTTCGCCGTTCATGCGCCCACCCCCTCACTTATGAATGCGGACCGTCGCACTCATGCCCGGCATCAGCTGTCCCGTATAGGTCTGAAGCCGTATGCGCACGGGGATGACCTGAGTCACCTTGGTGAAGTTGGCGTTGTTGTTCGTTTGCGGAAGCAGCGAGAACGTGGCCGCGGTCGCCAACCCTACCTGCTGCACCACGCCTTGAAACGATGTGCCGGGAAACGCGTCGACGTACACGTCGACGTTCTGGCCCACGTGGACGTCGTTGATGTCCGTCTCTTTGATGTTCGCCGTCACCCAGAGGTCGTTCAGGTTATACGCGTAGGCAAGAGGCGTGCCCGCCGCGACGAACTGGTGGTTCACAACCTGATTCTGGACGATGGTCGACGTCTCCGGAGCCGTTACGCTCACCGCTGCGGCCTTCGCGCCGGGAACGCTGATGGTGCCAATGACGTCCCCCGCCGAGAACTGCGCGCCCTCCGTCCCGTTCCACGAGGTGATCTCGCCGGAGGCCGGCGCCGCAATGACGATTTGCCTCCCCGTCACCTGAGCGTCGTCCGTCTTCAGGTAGAGGGTGGATTGGTGATAGAAGTAGTACGCCACGAACCCAGCTGCCAAGATGACCACGAGGATGATCACCTGAATGAGCAGAAGCCGTCTTGCATTCATCGGGACACCTCCACCAAACCTTCGTCAGGTGAAGTGTCCCACGCATGAACGGATTCATGCTCGCTCGTGCATTCCATCTCTATCCAATGAGCTCAATGGCTCTGCTCCGGCAGCTGATACGCCGGCGACGACTTCCAGTTCGCCGGAATGGAGGTGTCCGTCCAGCCGCTCTTCGGCATGAACGGCGCGTGATGCTCGTTGAAATACGCGTCCAGCATCTGTCGCGCGATCACGGCCGAAAACTGTGCGCCATATCCGCCGCCGGGCGCCATCACGGCCACCGCCACCTGGGGGTCGTTGGCAGGCGCGTAACAAATGAAGACCGAGTTATCCGTCGGCTTGCCGCCGAGCATGATCTGCGCGGTCCCCGTCTTGCCCGCCACTTGATACGGCGCGCCGGCGAATGCCCCGTACGCCGTGCCGTTGGGACTGGACGTCACACCGATCATGCCGCGCTGCACGAGATCCCACTGCCACTGTTGAGCCGTCACGCGCCCGCTCACTTTCGGCGCGACGGTCGAAATGGGCTTGGCCCCGTTCTGCGGCGTGCCGTTCGGCCCATAGACCGCCTGCAGCACATGCGGGGTCAGACGGACGCCTCGATTGGCGAGCGTGAGCGCATATTCGGCGAGCTGCAGCGGCGTGAACATCTGCGATTGCCCGATGGCGGCATCCGCCAGGCTCGCGGGCGATCCGTAATTCACGTATTCCCCGGTCTTTGCAATGGCTTGCTCGCTGGCCTTCAGATCATAGGGTACCTGTCGGTTGCCCTGCCGCGAGTCGAGGATGTAAAACGCGCCGTCGCTCTCATACGGGAGGTCGATCCCGGTCTTGTAGCCGAGCCCGAAGTCGGCTTCGCCCTGAAAGAGCGCGTTCATCCCCTTCGCCAGATCCGTGTTGAGATAGTGCTGGTACGAGCCGTCCTGCGCGGGCCAGGAGCCCCCCTGCGCCGCGCTCGACCCGAACCACTTGCCGAGCCACAGACCCACCTCGTAGAAGAACACGTCGCTCGAGACGGTCAACGCCTCCACGGGATCGACCGCCCCGAAGGCAAATCCCTCGTCCTCGTTCTTGCGCGACTTGCCGATGTAAATGTATCCGTCATCCTGGATGGTGGTCTGCGGATTCACAAGCCCAGCCTTCATCGCCGTGAGCAGATTGGCGGGTTTGACGGTCGACCCAGGGTAGTTCACCATCGCGATGGCGTTGTTCACCTGCGCGCCGGACGTCGACACATACTGTGCGTGCTGGCTCAGCGTGCCGAGCGTAAACCAGTTCGGATCCAGGTAGGGATAGCTCACCATCGCGATCACGCCGCCCGTCTTGACGTCGAGCATCACCGCCGCCGCGTTTTCCACGGCGTTTTTGTCGCTCGCCTTTTGGATCATGCTTTGCATGATCATCTGCGCGCAGGCCTGCTCATGCCCGTCCAGGGTCAGTTGCAGATTGTTCCCGTTCTTCGGCGCGATCTCGCCGGCCTCCGCGATGGCATTGCCGGCGCTGTTGATGGTCACGAGCTCATAACCCGGCTTGCCCTGCAGGAGCGACTCGTACTGCTCCTCGATGCCGGTTTCGCCCACTTTTTGACTGTACAGATACCCCTTGTACCGGTCGACGTTCTCCGCGGTGATGGCACCGACGTACCCCAGAACTTGGCCGGCGAGATCGCCGTACGGATACTCGCGGATGTAGTCCTGAATGACCTGGACGCCCGGCAAATCGGATTGGTGTTCCACGACGTACGCGACTTGAGCGAGCGAGACGTCCTTCGCAAGCGTGACCTGAATCGAGCTCAAATCCGACTTCATCAGCTCGTAGAGGGCCTGCGGCGTTTGGTGCAACACCGGAGCGAGCTCGGAGGCGAGATGACGGTAGGTCGCGTCCGAGGTGGTGGAATACCGGTTCATGACGATGGACAACGACGGCTTGTCCCAGGCCAGCACCTGTCCGTTGGCGTCGTAAATCCAGCCGCGCTGCGGAAGGACCGGGATGCGCGCTTTGGGAATGACCTGCTCGGCCTCTCGGTACTGTTTCCCATTTGAGATCTGCACATAGGCAGCGCGCAACAGCAGGCCGGTGAACGACAGAAAGATCATGGCGTAGACCACGTGCAGGCGAAACTGGCGCTTGCGCCAGCGGCGCTCTTCTTCCGTGAGTTCTTGGCGTTTCCAAAATGGCATAGGATAACCTCGTCCTTCGGTACACATGGCGCTTGACCGGCGTAAGGGTACGGCGAGATCGGCGTAGAATGAGGTTGGCAGGCAGGATTTGTTGGACTGCGTCCCACGCCTAGATTACCATAAAGTTGCGGGACCCCGCAGGGCGAAAGGGGGATGAGCCGATGTTCTCCGACTTTGCGTGGTCCTTTTTGGCACACGCCCTGCCGCGGACGGCGTGGCTGCCTGTGCTGTGCGCGGTGGTGTGGACCGCGATTTTCCTCCGCACGATTCCGGACCTCGTGCGCACGCCGCGACTTCGGCCGCGGGAAGCTGCGCGGGCCAGCCCGCCAACGTACGGCCGCGTGAGCGTCGTCGTGGCAGCCCGCGACGAACGGGAACACATCGCGGCGACGCTGTCGTCGCTGGTCCGCCAGACGTATCCCGACCTGGAGATCGTGGCGGTCGACGACCGGTCGACCGACGGAACGGGCGACGTGATCGATCAGATGGCGGCGCGCGATGCGCGGATTGTACCGGTGCACATCCGGGACCTGCCGCGCGGATGGCTGGGCAAGAATCACGCCCTGTACACGGGTGCCATGCGGGCCACAGGCGATTGGCTCCTGTTCGCCGATGCGGATGTGCTGTTTTATCCGGACGCGGTGGAACGGGCGATGGCCTACGTTCACGCACACAGGTTGCACCACCTAACCGTCGCGCCCAGGTTGGTGGCAACGGGGTACGCGTTGAAACTGCTGACCGCCATGTACATCTTTAACTACGTGCTCTTCAAGCGGCCTCAGAGCGCGTACCGACGTCGAACGCGGGCGCATGCCGGCATTGGCGCTTTCAACCTGGTCAGCCGCGAGGCGTACGAGCGCATCGGTACGCATCGGGCCATCAGCCTGCGACCGGACGACGACCTGCACTTGGGCAAGCTCATTAAGCAGCACGGTTTCCGGCAGCGGTTTGTTGTCGCGCAAGACATGATCGAGATCGAATGGTATCCAAATTTCCGAGCGATGGTCGTCGGGATGGAAAAAGCGCCGCTACCGGCGTTCCACTATTCCGCGGTGCTCCTGACGGCCGCGATGATGCTCATGATGGCGCTGTACACAACGCCCTTCGTCGGCGCCGTCATCGGACCGGGTTGGTATCGGCTGCTGTATCTGTATTGTCTCGTCCTCATGGGAATCTTATATGAACTTCATGCAGTCTTTCTGAGGTTGCCCAAGCACCAGTTTCTGATCCTGCCGGTCGGCATGCTGCTGTACAGCTACGCGTTCGTTCGATCGGCCGTGCTCGCGGTCCGCCGGGGCGGCCTCGTATGGCGCGACACGTTTTACACGCTGCGCGAACTGCGCCGCGGCCTGTGACAGAGCCCGAGACCCTTGGGCATGGATGCACAGAATCAACCATTTTGAGGAAACCAAATGAAAGTGGCGAGATCTCCTCCAGAGGGGATCTCGCCACGGAAATAAGAGGGTCAAGTCCGAGATTGTGTGTAAATTGCCCTCTTCGGCGAATGGAGCGGTGAGCGCTTAGGCCGTTAGAGCACAAGCCTGAGCTGATTCTTTCCAGGTCTGTTGCGCCTTCTTCCATGCCTCATACTCGTCCATGTTGAGATATTTCCGCCCTGTCGTCCATTCTTCGTCGATTTCCATCAGTAACGCCCCCAGCAGACGGATCGCCGATTCTCGGTTGGGGAAGATGCGAATGACGCGTTCACGGCGCCGAATCTCTTCGTTGAGCCGTTCGACGCCATTGGTCGTGCGTAAGCGCCGCCGATATCGCTCAGGTAAGACCAAAACAGCGGTGACATCATCAAACCCATCCTCCAACACCTGCACCGCCTTCGGTGCCTTCTCTGCGTAAGCCTCGACAAACGCATCTTTGAGCAACCGTGCAGTCTCCAGGTCAGGTGCATCTAGGACCGCGCGGACCCGTTGGTAGACCTCCTCCTGCAACGCCTTGGGTGTGGCGTCCAAGAGATTGCGCATGAAGTGGGTCTGGCACCGTTGCCACGTACAGCCCTGAAATTCGGTCTGAAGTGCCTTGACGAGTCCGCTGTGGCTGTCGGACACGACGATGTCGACGCCGCTCAAACCGCGTTGCTTCAGCCAAGCGAAAAACTCCCGCCAACTCGATTCCGATTCGCTGTTGCCTAGCATCAAGCCGAGAATCTCTCGATACCCCTCGTCATTCACCCCCACGGCGATCAAGGCCGCTCGTGAACGAATACGTCCGTCTTCCCGAATCCGGAGGACCAGGGCATCGACGAGCAGAAACGGATAGCGGTGATCGGCGAGGCTTCGGTGGTTCCACGCCTGGACGATCGGGTCAAGGCGTTTGCACAGATCCGAAACCGTCGATTTCGAGAAGGACGTGCCACACAACTGCTCCGTGACCTTCGCCACATCTCGGGTAGACACGCCGTTCACCACCATCTCCATCAAGGCGAGGAGGAAGGCTTGCTCGCTACGCTGGTATCGAGCGAAAAGCTCCGTTGAAAACTCGCCATTCCGAACCCTTGGAACGCGCAACACAAGTCGCCCCACCCGTGTGGTGAGCGTGCGCGTGACGGTCCCATTGCGGTAACCTCTTCGCGCCTCTGTCCGCTCGTAGGGTGCAGCCTTCAACTGCTCTTGGACCTGCGCTTGGAGAATTTGATTGACGACGCTTTCGACGAGCTTGGCGACGCCTCCGTCTCGTTGAAAGAGCCCTTCCAAAATCGCGTCGTCCACGGTAATCTGGTATTGAGCCATTGGGGAACCCTCCTTCAGATGTGTGATTTTGTCCAACTCACATTCTACCGAAGAGGGCCCGAATGGCTCTTTATGTTTTCGGCAGGAACTCTTTTTACACATGATATCGGACACAACTACATGGGACGGAACAGATGAGGCGACCTTGACGATTGTTGCCATGGTCCGAAACGCTCCCTGAAGAGATACGAGTCAAAAAAGTGATGCCACATCAGCGGAGGCCCTGCCGGAAATGGCGGAGCCTCTCGCAACCGTGTAGCCCGGCGTTCTTGTCATGTGGTGCTGACGATTCATGCGGCACCAAGGGGGCTGAGCGTTAGGTGTGTTTGGTTTTGCGGTTACATACAAACATGTTGGGCTTCTCCCTCATTAGGAATGATGTGGTCTATACCATTTCCTTTCTCTCAAAAGTTGGAGGTGAAGTCCATCTTTGTACTCGAAAATCCCTTGCCCCACATGGACTCACGATTCTGCAAAAAGCTCGCCTATGATTATCGCTGCGAACCGCTGGTCAATTCTCGTTGTCGTAAGTGCTTAAACCGGACTGCCATCATGCGAATTGTAACGACCACTATAATGAGCAAAATCAGGGGTAATGGACGCTTGTAACTTATTCCATCTATCCAAACTGCAAGGCCAACTAGAATAGTCAGCACTGCATGCACTTCTTCCTGAAGAGCGATGGGTTTTCTCCCCGCCAACAAGTCTCGAATCATACCGCCTCCAACACCTGAGAACAATGCGGCAATGATGATCACGAAGATATTGTCACTAACTTGTTTTGCGTATAACGCACCTTGCAACGCAAACGACGCAAGTCCAATTGAGTCGAAAAAGAGCCCCCACCTCTTCCAATGATGTATCCATTTTGTAGACAGCAAATAGAGTATGGTTAATGTACCTAGTACCAGTAACAGCGTCTCACGATCCCAAAGTTTTATGACAGGGATGCCGATAATGATGTTGCGGATCACACCCCCTCCGAAGGCCGTTGTTAAGCCCAATACGTATACTCCGATCATCTTATATCGTGCCTGCAACGCCACGAACGCTCCGCTTGCAGCGTAGGCGATGGTTCCGATGCCGTGGATAATGAGCCAACCAAACGTATCCATCCTTATCCTCCTACCGTGAAAATGGCAAAAAAGGAACCCGGACCTTCCCTTCGTCAATCATGGAATATCGTGGATATTCTTTCAGGAGGCTTCCTCTGCGACGATGACCGTCACCCCAAGTTCCTTCAAGCGATGCACGTGGCGTCGAATCAAGGCGTCTCGATTCCGCTTGTCGTAGTAATCAGGTCCCAGGTCTCGATATTCCGTCTTGTCTTTGAGCAAGTGATACACGATGACCAGCAGCGTGTGTGCCAATGCGACCGCTGCACGTTTTGTTCCCCGGCGCGCGGCGATCCGGTGATAGCGGGCGGAAAGACGGCTTTTTTTGCTTCGAGCCGCAGCTCGCGCACATTCAATCATCGTTTCCCTCAGCCAACCATCACCCTTGCGTGTTTTTCCACTGTATCGTTTCCCCGCACTTTCGTTGTTCCCGGGACATAGCCCTGCCCAGGAGACTAAGTGTGCTGCAGTCGGAAATCGT
>NZ_JAFMTY010000026.1 GCF_017329605.1 Alicyclobacillus fructus | reverse complement strand
AACGTACCTTGACAGCCTCACAAAGTGACCTGGGCCGAGGCGGATGACGAGGTCCGAGAATTGCTTACATGGAGTTTACACAGTTCTCTTGACACACCCAGACGATCTCCATGATGACGCTTTGGCCCGGGCTCTGGATGCCTTGTACGACGCAGGTCTCGAGGCATTATACGCGCGTATCGCCCTCCACACGCTACGCAGACTCCGGGTGCTCAGCGATTCCAACGAACTCATCCCCATCCATGCGGATACCACGTCGCTCTCTATGACAGGCGAGTACCTGGACCAAACAGCGTTTCGGATTGACCGGGGATTCTCCAAGGACCACCGGCCTGATCTCAAGCAAATTGTGTTTGGACTTTGCACCGTCCATGGTCTGGGGCTATGCGCGAACGTCAACCCTGGGAACTTGGACGATCACACATGGAATTTCGAGAACATCCAGCAACTCCTGAGCCAGCTCGATGAGGAGACGCGAAAGAGAAGCGTCTACGTCGCGGACGCGGCGTTGGTGACGAAGGACAACCTTGAGCTTTTGGCGGAGGAAGACATCCATTTCATCTCACGACTGCCGGGGACGTATAAGCTATCCGAGGACCTGAAGAGAGCGGCATGGGAGAAAGAAAACAGCTGGAAAGAAGTCGGTCGGCTCGCTGAGGCGGAAGACAGCGCCCATTACAGGATCCAGGCCTTCCGTCGCACGCTGTACGGGCGAACGTATCGATTCGTGGTGGTGCGCTCCTCCAGCCTGGATACCCGGAAGGAGCGCAAGCTCGAAGAGGTGCTCAAGCGTGAGAAGGCTGCGCTCGAGAAAGCGGCCAAGGCGATGAGCCAAAACGTCTACAGTTGTGAACAAGATGCGCAGATGGCCATGCAGACCTTCATGCACGAACACCGTGCCACTTTGCATCCCATCTCCGCCCGCATATGTGCCGAGCAGGTGCAGGCAAAACGCGCGCGTCGCGGTCGCCCGCGCAAAGATGACCCGCCACCGCCGGTGCATACACAGTACCGTGTGGAAGTGGCGATCTTACCGCCTTCTGAGGAGCGGGTTCAGCAGTGGCGAGAGAAGGAAGCGACGTTTGTGCTCATCACCGACATCCGCGATGATCAGCGTGTGTCAGATGAACAGATCCTCCGCCTGTATAAGGAACAACACGAGGTGGAGGCGCGTTTTCGGTATCTGAAAAGCCCGTATCACGTGGGTCCCATCTACCTGCATAAGCCGACACGGGTGAAAGCGTTCGGTTTCGTCATGCTGTTATCCCTGCTCTTGTATAGCGTATTGGAATATCTCATCCGAGAGAAGATGAAGCGGGAAACGGAACCGCTCATGCTGCCAGGCAAACGAAAGAGTTTTCGTCCAACAGGGTTGGCCATCCTCGAGATGCTGGATGGAATGACGACCGTGCACATGCAGGTCGGCGACACGTGGCAGCGAGTACCTGCAACGCCTCATAATCCTCAGATCATGAGGGTTCTTAAGCTGCTGAACATGGACCTGAGCATCTACACGGAAGCGCAAAAAACGGCTTGATCAACGTTTGGGTCCGTGTGCACAGGGTTTCCAAAACTGAACATTTCTCAAAAAGATCGCGCTTTCGATAGCCCACACCCTTCCAGTCCCACAGTCGTCGGACGCTCAGATGGCTACCTCGCTCGAGTTTCCAGCTAAGTTTCTGTCGCGCGGCGCGAAATGTGGGATCCAACGAAGTGCTGAGCACTTTAGCGGATCTGAGGAGCAATGGAAGGTTGTTCGCAATATTTACGGAGATCTTGGAGGAGCAATTATTTCTACTGTGAACACTCTTTCTTCTTCGGACGAAAAAAGAAAGGAGGGGTAATAGTGAATAAAGCGGCAAAACAACTTGAAGTAATGTATAAAGCAGGTGTTGCCATTGTGTGCACAGCACTGCTATTTTGGATCCTTGATTCTGTTCCGTGGATCGAACAACATGCAAGATGGTACCTAGCGGGATTGGCTTGTGCTTCTATGGCCGTCTGTGCGGTGATCGTAAGTATTGCATGTGTGCGGTTTGTTATTTTCTACAGGAAACGTATGTGAATAGTCTGATCGCGCGCTCGCCCTCCATTCCCCTTCCAAGAGAGATTCCAATCTCACTGGGAGGGGATTTCTCATGCTCAGGTGTGTACGTTGCGGTCGCCCACTCCGTTCACCATCCAGTATTCGTCACGGCGCAGGGCCTGCGTGCGCGAAGCTGTTATTGCGACAAATCGGTGTGGAAGGGCGGATGTCCCGAGGCTGGTCTGCGTCATCGGACGAGCGGGTGCGGAGTCTGTTGACCACGGAAGGTCAAGTTGGCGCTGCTGAGTCGTCCCACAGGCAAACGTCATCGAATTCCGCGCGTGTTACCTCTGGTGCTAGGTTAAAACAGTGGACACAGCGAATCGAGAATGTAAGAATAAGTCGATTCGAAGTGAGCCACGTGACCCAAAAGTACGACAACGACTTTAAACTCCATGCTGTTCAACTCGCTTTGAAAGGCCACAAGCCAGCAAGCGAGATCGCACGTGATCTTCGGGATATCCGTGAAGACTTTGTATGGGTGGATGGCGAAGTATCGTGAAGATCCTGAGACCCATTCGTCGGAAGTGGGAACCTGAGACCGGAAACGAAAGCGATGCGAGATCTGGAGCGAGAAAATCGCCAATTGCGAGAGGAGAATGAGATCCTAAAAAAAGCCATGCGCATCTTCACCAACGACCGGAAGTAGTGTATGCCTGGATCGCCGCGCAAGGGCTCGTGATTCTGCAAAAGGCTCGAGAATCCGCTCAAGAATCCGCAGTTGACACGTGAACCCATGACGCAGTGAGGTTCCCTACGATACCTTGACACGCACCACGCATTCGTTGCAGTTGCCCAATTGCATTTCCACTGATACAGTGAGAACGTCCGGACCTGCGCCGAAAGAGGAGTGTACAAATGGAACATTTAACCAACCTCTCTCCGACGGCCCAGGATCACGAGCTCCATGATCGGCATTCCGATCACGTCGCGGCCACCTACGCCGAGTACGCGGATGCCGAGCGGGCCGTGCAGATGCTCTTAGAACGTGGAATTCCAGCAGAACATATTTCGCTCGTGGGTAAGAATTTCTCGATTGAGGACCGGCCGCTTGGTTTCACGACGATTCGCGGCGTCGCGAAGGAAGGCAGCAAGTTCGGAGCCCTGTGGGGCGGTATCCTGGGGCTGCTTTTGGGCTTCACGGTCTTTTTCGCACCCGTGACAGGACCGCTCTTGCTCTTTGGACCCATCGCGTACGCCTTGACGTCCGCCGTCGAAGGAGCCTTGTTCGGCGGAATCGCAGGTCTTCTGGTGGGATGGGGCCTGAAGCACGAGAAGGCTGTACAGTTTGAGCGCTCGGTTCGCGAGGGTGAGTATCTGGTCATGGTCAGTGGACCCGGTGACCTTGTGACAAAGGCGTACTACGCCCTGCAACAGACGAATCCCTCTCAAATCGAAATGTTCGACAATTCGAATTCGAAAAGGGAATCAAACGAAGGCGGCAAGCTATCCGACTGAACAACAACATCATCTAACTTTGTGGAATGCGCAGGTTCGGAGATCTGATAAGTCGAATTTGGCTGCGTTTGCGACCTCGGCATCTGGGTGTTGATTCGAGATGCCGAGGTCGCCGTCGTATTCAGCGCGGGATGCGTCGCTGAATGAAGGTGCCAATCTCGCGGAGGGCCTCATCCGCTTCAGGGATTGGGAAACTGTGAAAGACGTGCCACATGTCTTCCCAAATGTGTAACTGCGCCTCTCCTCCTGCTTCGCGAATTTTGTCGTACAGCCGGACGGAGTCGTCGAGCAGGCATTCATCGCGCCCGACGTGGATGAGGACAGGTGGCAGTCCGGCGAGATCGGCATAAAGAGGAGATACGAGCGGGTGGGTTAATTGATCCGGGCTGCAGTACAAGAGGGGGGCTTTGCGGATGCCTTCGGGTTCAAGCCACGGATCGTAGGGCGCTCGTGACTCCATCGACGGGCCTGTCCCTGCCAGATCGGTCCAAGGGGAGAGAAGCGCAGCGCAGGCCGGCAACGATGTACCTTCGTCGCGAAGAGAGATAAGCGTAGCCATGGTGAGGCCGCCTCCGGCAGAGTCTCCCGCGATGGCGATACGATTTGGTTCGATGCCCTGCGCGAGGAGCGATTTGTACGCCTTCACGGCGTCCTCGACGGCTGCTGGAAACCTATGTTCAGGGGCAAGCCTGTATTCGACAAGTGCGATGCGCGCTTCAGATGCCTCGGCCAAGCGCCATGCCAAGCTTCGGTGGGATTCGCAGCTACCCATGTAGTACGCACCGCCGTGGAGGTAGAGAATCACGCGTTCGGTCGGGGCACCGGCAATCGAGATCCACTCGCCGGGCACGCCGTCGAACGAGGTTCGCTCCACCAGGACGTGATCGGGCTTTGGAATGGTCTGGCCCATCTGATCCAGACCCGAGCGCTGCGCCTCGAGGCTTTGTTCGGCTGGATTCTGGGATGCGCGAAGTTGTTGCAACATCGATCGGACGGAGAGAGCCTGTGGACTGGGCATCCGCGTTCCTCCTTGTAAGCGATATCATTTTTAATAGCTACCATATCACATCGCTCAACGTTTGGCGATCTCGTCCTTCTGCGCGGGCGACGAGGCAGGTCGTCACCCGCTTGCGCCGAATCCCCGCTTCCATCGCTGCCATAACCACATGCAGGCCGGTCCTGCAAACACCGCGAACAGAGGCATAATGGGATAACGGAACCGGTCCCACGCCGGAAAGAAGAAAAAGAAGCAGGTGTAGTACGCGATGAATGTGAGGAGAAGCGCGGCTTTTCGCCGCGATCTGCGCTCTTTCGCGAAGACGAAGACATAGAGGATGCCTAGCAGGCTCAGGGCCATGAGAATCCAGTACGCCGTCGTTGTGACGGCGTCGATCACGTGGAGAACAGAATGCCATTTCACGGAAAGGCGGAAGGTGTACCAATTCGCGTTGACATCGTCCTTGTATAAGTCGAAAAGCTTCATCCATCCGTTCAAAAACGTCTTCCAAGGGTGATGAAGCATATATTGCTCCGCGAGATGTTCTCCAAGCTCATTCTTCACCACCTCGTTATTCACGCGAACCAGCGGATTGATATAAGGGTTGTAGGACCACCAGTAACCCCCGTTGACGTGTACGCCTTGCCACAAATTTGTTCCGCCATTCGTGGACACGAGCACGAAGTGGCGCATCGCGACGAGATTTCGAACGGTGACCGGTAGGATGCCGACGAACATGAACATGCCAACCGAAATGGAGCGGATGAGGGCTTGCGCCACGCGCGACCAAGACAGGAAGTGAGAGCTCCCGCTTGTCTCGCCAAGCCACCACTCGTAAGCGAACAAAAATACGGGAAAGGCGAGAGGAATCGGCCGCACATCACATGCGAGCCCTAGGATCAAGCCGGAAAGAGTCAGCCAAAGAAGGCCCTTCGAACGGCTCTTGTAGCGAAGGTATAGGGCGAAGAAGACCAGGACGAGCAATGTGAACAATTCTTCGGAACCAAGCACGCTATTCCACACGATTTGGCTCGGAAGCAGAGTATAGGCCAGGGCCGAACAAGCGGCGGGTCGCCAATCGTCGAACAACTTTCGGGTCAAGAGGTAGATCAGACACACGATGCCCGTCGACAAAAGCGCGTTGACCGCGAGTCCAACGCCGACCGAAGGCCCTGTGACACGATAGATGAGAGACAGGAACAACGGCCATCCGATCGGCCAGTACGCCGTCGGATGGCCCATCCAATGATAGCCCTGATTGTGGGCCAGTTCGACGGCGCGATCGTAGTACCATGCGAAGTCCGCTTGCTGCTCGGGATGCATGAACGATATCCAGGCGAATCGGATGACCAGATTGGCACCAAGAAGCACTGCCAAAACGCGGCGATCTCGTCGCCAATTCGGACGAACAACCATCTGAGCTGCTCCTTTCCAAGCTGTCCCTTATGCTAGCGCAAATCGAGGAAAGTTTCGAGTGAGTACGCGCACCGCATGACAGCGGAGGTCGCTCAGGCGGTTTCGGCGGGAGTTTTGCGGGGAATTCATCCGTCGGGGGCAGATCTGCATCGCGATCAACCGCATCATGGTCCACCGTAAGGTGTACAACGAATTCGTGGAGAAGTTTTAAGCTCATGATGCGGTCGGGGGTACCCGCGGCTTGGCTTGGCGATCACGGATGCGAAGCCAAGCGCGCATCGACAACCGGTTCCAGAATCAGGCGCGTATGCCGGCGGCGAGATGGGAAAGAATCAAAGCCGACTTGAAGGAGGTGTGCGATATGGATCTGGAGCGGGCCAAGGAAATCGCGTCCTCACCGGTGATGGCACACGTCACCCACAGCGGTCATCAGGTGTACATCCAGTCGGTGGACGAGCGATCGCAAAAGGCCAAGGTCTATCACCTGAAAAACCCGGACTATCGATATGAGGTCGATGTGCAGGAGTTGACCGAGCACCGCGGCGTCCATTGACGTTTTCTGCGCGGAGCGCTGGGTTCTCCCGGGCCCAGCGCTCTTCGTACCCCTTCAACACAAGAGGGATTTCACGCGCTCCATTTCTTCGACAAGCGTTCGCACCAAATCTCTGGCAGGCATCGGTTTGGCCATCGCATATCCCTGTCCCGCCCAGAGCGACATGTGTTCGGCGTCGCCCGTCGCTGCAGCCGCGCGGCGAATCGGTTGCGTCAACGCGTTCTGAAGCGGATATGGCGGTATGTCGAGACCACTTCGCGCCATGGCCTCTATGAAGTCGTTTCGAATGCCGCGAGCAAGCTTGCCGGAGAAGCTTCGAGTGAGGATCGTGCCGCGATCGCGCCATTCCAGGAGGGCCTTTTTGTAGGCGGGATTTGCGCCGCTCTCTGCTGCCGCCAGGAAGTAAGTGCCCATTTGTACGGCCTGAGCTCCCAACGCTAGGCACGCCACAAGGCCGCGACCATCCATGACGCCTCCCGCGGCGATGACCGGCACACGGACGCGATCGGCCACCTGGGGAACGAGTGCCATGGTTCCGATGAGACGGGTCTCGTCCATGGCCAGGAACGTGCCCCGATGTCCGCCGGCCTCATACCCCTGTGCGACGACAGCGTCGCAGCCCACCTGTTCGAGCGCCGCCGCCTCATCTGGCGTCGTGGCCGTGCCCATCACGCATGCGCCGGCCGCCTTCCACTTCGCGATGATGTCGGGTTCGGGACAACCGAACGTGAAGCTGATCACGGGCACCTGTTCCTCAAGGATGACTTGCATCTGCTCCGCGAATGTCTCTGCGCTCGTGGGATGTGGATGGACGGCGTCGATTTCGGCCTTCAGCGCGTCATCACGGGCCTGCTCCCGAAGCCACGCTTTCATCGCGATCACGGCATCCCTTTCATCCGCGACTGTCTCGGGGATGAACACGTTGACGCCAAACGGCGCTTGGGTCAATACGCGTACGCGCCGGATCGCCCTGCGCGTCTCGTCCGGCGACAGATAACCCGCGCCGAGAAATCCGAGACCACCTGCGTCGCTCACCGCCGCGACGAGTTCGGGCGTGGACGGTCCGCCGGCCATGGGCGCACAAAAGATGGGGTATCGCACGCCGAGGGACTTCAGCCAGTCGCTCTTTGAGGTCATCGCATCACTTCCCTGCTTCACGAACTGGGATGTGTTCAGTGTATATCTCGCAGGGCCTTCGGGCAAAATGTGACCACAGGAGGTTGATGTGCCGCGAAGACGGACGCTGACGCGTAGTCTAGTGGTGTGTCAACAGCCTTTGCAAAAGGAGCGGCCCACGGGTTCGCTCCTTTTGTCATGTTGGCGTAGATGCGAGGCCGTTTCGCTCCAAATCTCTCGACTTTATGGACTTGTCGAATAGTTTCGCCTGTTCTATGATGGTGGCGATCCGCCTCAAGGAGAACAAACGACGAGAGAAGGAGTGGAGAGCTTGGCGCAGGCACAGGTTGGCGTGATGGGCCTGGCGGTCATGGGAAAAAACCTGGCCCTGAATATCGAAAGCAGAGGCTTTACCGTCGCGGTCTACAATCGCACGGCTTCGCGGACGCAGCAACTCGAGGATGAGGCGCAGGGCAAGCGCATTGTGCCCGCGTATTCCCTGGAGGACTTCGTGGGTCTGCTCGAGCGGCCGAGGCGCATCATTCTCATGGTGCAAGCGGGGCGTCCTGTGGACGAGGCCATCGACCAACTGGTTCCGCTGCTCGAGCCGGGAGACGTGATCGTCGACGGGGGAAACTCGTACTTCGAAGACACGCGCCGACGCCACGCGGAACTCGAGGCCAAGGGGATTCTGTTTATTGGGACAGGGATTTCGGGTGGAGAAGAAGGCGCGTTGAAAGGCCCGGCCATCATGCCGGGGGGCAGCCGGGAGGCGTATGCGTTGGTGGAGCCCATCCTGACCGCCATCGCCGCCAAGGTCGGGGAGGAGCCCTGTTGCACCTACATTGGCCCGGATGGCGCGGGACACTATGTGAAGATGGTGCACAATGGCATCGAATACGGCGACATGCAGCTCATTTGCGAAGCCTACCACCTGCTGAGCGAAGTGCTCGGGCTCTCGACGGATGAGCTTCACCGCGTGTTCGCGGAGTGGAACAAGGGCGAGCTCGACAGCTACCTGATCGAAATCACAGCCGATATTTTCTCCAAGCGGGACCCGGAGACGGGGCGGCCGATGGTTGACGTGATTCTGGACACGGCTGGCCAGAAGGGCACCGGCAAGTGGACGAGCCAAAGCGCGCTCGATCTCGGCGTACCGCTGACGATGATCACGGAGAGCGTGTTTGCCCGATTCCTCTCGGCCATGAAGGAGGAGCGCGTGGCGGCGAGCAGGCAACTTCCGGGCCCCGAGAGGCCCACGGAGTCCTTGGACCGCGAGATCTTCATCGAAGACGTGCGCCGGGCGCTCTACGCGAGCAAGATTTGCTCGTACGCGCAGGGCTTTGCGCAACTGCGCCAGGCTTCACAGGAGTACGGCTGGGATCTCGATCTCGGCGGGATCGCCATGATCTTCCGCGGTGGATGCATCATCCGAGCGCGTTTCCTGCACAACATCAAGGAAGCGTATGACCGAAACCCGGATCTGCCGAATCTGCTTCTCGATCCATATTTCCGCGAGTCCATCGCGACGTATCAGGATTCGTGGCGGCGTGTGGTGGCGACGGCCGTCACGTACGGCGTGCCCGTTCCGGCGTTCTCAAGTGCTCTAGCCTATTACGACAGTTATCGCGCGGAGCGATTGCCGGCGAATCTGCTGCAGGCCCAACGTGATTACTTCGGAGCGCACACCTTCCGGCGCATCGACCGGGACGGCGTGTTTCACTTCCACTGGTTGAGCGACGAACCGAGCCTCACGCAGGTTTGACTGCATGCCCGCGGGACACGGCGATCGGCGTGACCTGCGGGCGGCAAAAAAATTGAGCCGAGGGACTTGCATTTTCGCGAGACCCGTGGTACATTACTCAACGTCGACTTCGTCAGTGAGGCCGACAGGCAGAGACGAGCGACAAAGACGCGTGCCCGTAGCTCAGCTGGATAGAGCGTTTGACTACGAATCAAAAGGTCGGGAGTTCGAATCTCTCCGGGCACGCCACGCAATCCCCGGAGTGGCGGAATTGGCAGACGCACACGACTCAAAATCGTGCGGGAAACCGTGCCGGTTCGAGTCCGGCCTCCGGGACCAACGCTTGACGGGGAGACCATGTGGGGCTATAGCTCAGTTGGGAGAGCGCCAGAATCGCACTCTGGAGGCCAGCGGTTCGAATCCGCTTAGCTCCACCACATTCCTCGATAGCTCAGCGGTAGAGCATCCGGCTGTTAACCGGAGGGTCGTAGGTTCGAATCCTACTCGGGGAGCCATTGAACTCCCCGTCAAGCGGGGCTGTGGATACACCTTGATACCCGCAGTCGAGATGGGCGGTTAGCTCAGCGGGAGAGCACTCGCCTCACACGCGAGGGGTCGGCAGTTCGATCCTGCCACCGCCCACCATTTTTATGGGCTCATAGCTCAGTCGGCTAGAGCGCACGACTGATAATCGTGAGGTCGGTGGTTCGAGTCCACCTGGGCCCACCAAACGAGATATTGTGAACCGCCGGAATGCCTTCCATCATGAGGCGTTTCGGCGGTTTGTGATTTGTGGCGGTCATCGGCCGCGGGTCAAGCATGAAGCTGGCAGACGATGCGACTTTCGAGACCTTGCTGGCCACGGCCCGAAGCGCTTCGTAAGGAGATCCGCTGGAGACAGGGAAAATGAAAATACGAAGGCCCTTCCCCACAGACGGCAGAGCCTTCGTGAATGCGATGCGCAAGGGATGCAGTTGATGGTTACGGCGACTCGGACACACTTCTGGGTATGCCAAATGGTGTCATGAGGTTCATGCTGTAGACGTTTGCTGTTAGCAGATGTCAGGACGACTGTCCGCTCTTGTTTCTTGAACGGAAAATCACATGTTCGAAAATCAGAGAAAGGATAATACCGACGATGAGACCGTTGTCCAGGATGTAGCTTAAAACGGGTGGCAGGCCGAGCCATGCAGTCGCAGGGACGAAAAAGATACCCACGCCCGTGACCACGGAAAGCGCAATGATCACGATGTCGCGTTGATTGAGGGCCAAACGTTTGTAATTTTGGAGCCCGAACCCGAACATTTGGCCAAATACAGGAAACAAAACGGCATAGCCAACCGGAGCCGGCAGTGTAGCTACCCACTGTCCGATGACAGGAAAGAACCCAAGCAGTGCGACACCAGCCGATGCAATCACAAACGGCAGTCTCGATGCAATTCCTGTAAGTGAGACCAAGCTTGCCGAGCCGGTCAGCGGAACCATTCCTGCAGTACCAAAAATTCCAGCAAGCGCTGTCCCGATTCCGGTCACGAGCGATCCGCGATTGTACTCTCGATTTCCCGCCTTTTCCTGTGCAGCGTCGCTGAATACTTGAATGCTGGCTATCAGGTTGGATAGCAGGATGATGGCTGTAAGCACGCAAGTGATGGTGACACCCAAATGAAATTTCGGTGGACCAAACGGAAACAGGTTAGGCAGGTGAAACGCGGGTGCCTTTGTCTGGGGCGCCTCTACCAATCCGAGAGCGGCGTATAACGCCCAACCAACCACGAGACCGATGAGAACAGCGATGGACTGAATGATGCCCTTCCCTTTGAACATGAGCCACAGCGTCAGAGCAACGAGCACGATGGACAGCAGGATGATTTCTGGTGAAACGGTCGAGCGGTTGTGAAAACCAATGCCCAGAATGCCATCGATGATAGACTTGGACACCTGGAGTATGATGAGCACCAGGTATGTGCCGGATACGATCGGGGTAAACAATTTGTGGATGACTCCGAGCCACCCGAATGCCCCAAGGAGAACAAAGACAGCGGCGGCAATGAGGAGTCCAAATTCGATCTCGCGAAGCAACATGGGTAGCGATCCGCCTTCGTCTTTCGTCACCTGTATAAGTACCAGAAACACGCCCCACCACATGCCCGCGGGTCCTTCGATGATGGAGTAACGATGACCGATGAAGGCCTGCAGCAAACCGACAAATCCAGCCACAAAGAAGCCTCGTTCCATATACAGGGCAATGTCTCCTTGCGACAATCCAAAAGCTTGGCCTAGTACGATGGGGATGGTGATGACGTTCGCCAACGTGAATACGAACCACTGAATGGATGAAAGCACAAGTGTGCTGCCCTTTGGAATTTCGTCCAGGCGATACTTCAGTTGCATAGATGATGCCTCCTGCTTGAGCAAGAATATAGATTGCGTTCTCAAAACTTCGTCGTGGCTTATGTGTCACACCAGACGCATGATGTCTCATGTGTGACATAAACCCCGTATGTAGGTATAATCAAACCAGAGTTTTGGGTCAAGAAGACCAATGAAAGTGATACAAATGGCTCTTCTATGTGACACTATGAGTGACTGAGCGGTTTCGCGATTCCTGATCTGGTATCGGAGTGTCGAACATGGCTGGGGGTCGTTCTATGACAAATGGGCATCTTAGGATCGTAGAGCAGTCAAAAAAGTGGCTCGAGGAGTCATTGTTTGAGTTAATGGGTTCTAAGCCTTACGAAGAGATTACAATTAAAGACATAACGGATCGCTCTCAACTATCTCGACGCACGTTTTATCGCCATTTTAAAACAAAAGACGATCTGATTGACCACTATCTCGAGCATCTATTCTCGGGTTATGAGCAACTATTAAAACAACAACGAATGATCAGTTCTGAAGAGGTCATCTTCACTTTCTTTGACTACTGGGGCAAATACCACGCTCAGCTAAAGTTATTACTGGATAATGGGATGTTTGAACGTGTATTAGAAAAGGCGAATCAGTGGCTTCGTAACATGTATGGAACCATTCATGCACCATGGCATATTGCCGGTAGTCCAGATGAGATCACTTATGCTTCGATTTTTGGCGTAGGCGGTTTTTTTAACGTGTTATCTCATTGGGTCTCCAAGGGTTGCCCGGAGACTCCGCAGGAGATGACCGAGATTGTAAAAAAAGTCTTAGTCTCGCTGTCCGTCGGGATCGTGTGAAACCACGCGAGGCGATCACAACTCCAGCAGGACTTCTCAGCCCGCTCGCATGACGGGGGTTTCGCATAGGATGGCAATGCCAAGGTCCGAGGTGGTGAGGCGTGAGGAGCCAGAAAGCCAAGCATGACCCAGCGAAGCCAATTCACCGGACGCTTGGAATCGGAACGGCGATTTTGCTTCTCACGCGCCAGATCACGGTTGGCGGGGTGTTTATCTCACCTGGAAGTTTCTCGCTATCGCTGTCCGGCTTTTTTACAGGGTCCGGAGCTGAAGGGAGGAGCGACGCCGATCAACGGCTGCTGGACGTGATCGACTTTGTGACGGCCCTTTTGCTCATTGTCAACGAGCTACAGGTCATTGGTACGTACATCACGACTGGGCGGTTTACGATTGTTGTAAGTGGACCGTTGTTTGGCTCGGAACCCGTGGAAGGCTATACGCCGACCGCGCGGGAGTTCGCTCGCGACTTCGGCAGTTTGGTCACCAGTGTCATTCGTCCGTTTTGATGGGGGGTGCGCGGGGTGGCGCAATCAGCAGAGTCAAGGAACAAACAAGCCACGTTGGGTAAGGCAATCCAAGTGGTCCCATCGCTTGGCGCGGTGTACCTCATGGGGATTTTGCTTGCAACCTTTACGTTCTTCTTCACGAAGTCGGTGAAAAGAGAAGAATAGGTCTTCCACGGCAATTCGCCCGCTCTCTTCTCCAAGGAAACCCTCCCAGTCCCACCCCTAGCTCCGAATTCTTCTCTGATGCACCTCGACCTGAAATCGTACCCATGTACAGAGGCATCCTCAGGTGGCGATGGTCGAGTGTTTTCCCGTGACGAGCACCGGGAAGCACCAGAGGTTTGCCCCCAGGGAACTTCCGCGGACACGCCGCCCGGGAGATGGCGGGCGGGCCGACGGGACCTGATACGAGGTGCTGATTTCGCCGTCATGGCGGAGTACATGAACGATTAGCTGAAGCGCACTCTGCGCACGGCTGATGAGAACGGTTCTCGACGAGCCATCTCCAATAGCACGGCCAACATGAACGCGAACGAGACGAACATCTGGATGTGGATCCAGTAGATCGACGGCAGGAGATGCGTCGCGTCGTTGAGCAGGAACGTGACGGGCAGGGTCTGCAGGCCGTATGCGCCAGCGATCAGGATGGCATAGATTTTGCGCTCGCGCTTCCTGACCTGGCGTCGGACGAGATAGAACGACGCCATGAGCGCGGGAAACGTCAGCACCATGTGCGGCTGCTCGACGAGCGGCGAGATCGCCACGGGAAGCAGAGCCGTCAAGCCCATTCGGATGGAGGCGTGCGCGTCCGGCCTGCGACCGACCATGAATCCGATGACGATCAACATCGCAACCGCGTAGACATCGAACAGGACATTCAGCCATACGGGCAACGGGCCCGGCCGACCTTTGTCCCATACCAGCTCGAGAACCCCAAGAAGCGACTGGTTGTAAGGTGCCGGGCCGTTTTCCATGCTTTGTCGCCCGAATTGGAGGAAATGGGCTGCATACTCGGCGGTGCTTTCCCAGCCGAGAAATAAGAATGAAGAGGCGAGCCCGGCGAAGATGAAGAGAACCGAGCGAACCACCACCCGCCACCGCCCTTGAAGCGCGATGGCCACGAGAATGACAAGGGGCGTCACCTTGATGAACACGGCGACAACCAGGGCCATGGCGCCCAGCGTGGGCCTGTCCATGCGGTAGATTGCGTAAAATGAAAGGGCCAGAAGCGCAAAGAGAATTGTGTTTACGTTGCCGACGGCCAGATCCAACTGAAAAGGGGTCAATGTCAGCGCGGCCGCCACGGCGAGGATGAGATGTCCGCGCCGAATCCGCGGCCAAAGGGTCTTCGTGGTCCAATAGACGCCCATGATTCCAGCCGCGACGGAGAGCGCTCGCCAAATCGCGAGTGACATTCCAAATGGGACGAGCCCAAGCCAAGCGAACATCCACGCGAACTGGGGTGGATATACGTAGTGATTGTGTGGATCGATGGGATCGTGCTGTGCCAACAAAAAGGCTCGTTCCGCGGACGGATCGTACAAGTGTGTCCAATCCGTTTGACCTTCCAACACGTGCAAGAACGCATTGTAGAAGAAAGCGTAGTCGTAGCCGAGGAAGTGGAGCCTGCCCAGCCCCTGCCACTCCTTGATCACGCAAAGGATGAGCATCATCAAAGCCATGGCGCCAGCCAAAAGGCGGACGGGATATCGGTTCGCGCGCCAGAGCATAGCCAATGGTTCGTCCTCCTAGCACTTTGAAGTGGCGCTCCAAGCATACCTTATCACCAGTCAAATTTCTCTTAGAACGCGCCTGAGATTGAATCGCGTGCGGCATGGCCGGATGAAGGACGGTTCTCGCAACCGCTCCGTTCAAGACGGCACGCGTTGCGTGAGGGATGTCTTGCTGATTCACACACAGATCTCCTAGAATAAAACTGATGTATAACAAAGAATCAGGCGATCACGCCAACATGGTCTCGAGGCATCGGGCGCGATCGCGGGACTCGGGGGGAATGGCATGGCCACGCGAGTCGATGTGGCACGAAGGGCTGGCGTTTCGCCGACGACGGTGTCGCGGGTGCTCAATGAAAACGGATACGTGGCGGCGGACGTCCGCAAGCGCGTGCTTCAAGCCATCAAGGAACTGAACTATGTGCCGAACCGCATGGCGCGAAGCCTGAAGATGAAGCGGTGCGGTCAGTTCACCTGCATCATCTCCTCGTTGAGCAACCCGTTCTATCACGAGGTCCTGCTCGGTATCGAGCGAGCTGCGCTGGATCGCGGTTACACCTTTTCGCTGTACAACGTGACGCGCGATCGCGAAGCCTACATGAAACTCATATTGGAGGGTTTCTACGACGGCCTCATGGTTTTGACCCCATACGAGGTCATGAACGTGGTGGATCTGAGAGAATTGTCGCGCAAAATCCCGCTCTGCATCTACAAAGACCGGAGCGCCGACTTTGGCTTGCCGCACGTCCGTGTGGATTTGTATCACGCCATGCGCCGGAACGTGGAATATCTCATTGAACTTGGACATCGAGAGATTGTGTTTCTCGGTGAATATGACGATCACGAAGAGAATCCTCGCTATGCCGGCTACTTGGACGCCATGCGCGACCATGGCCTCGTGACCGGAGCGCCGCTGGTTCAGCTGGTGCCATACATGCGGGACACGATGACGGAGGGATACGAACGGACCGCGGCGCTGATTGAGCAAGGCATCCGCTTCACGGCCGTCGCCGCGTCAAATGATCTCTTGGCACTAGGTGCAATTCGTGCCCTTATGGAACGCGGCATTCGCGTGCCTCAGGATGTCTCGGTGATTGGCATCGATGACGTGGAACTGGCGCGGATGTCGACGCCTGCCCTGACCACTGCGCGCATTCCCAAGGCGGATGTCGGGGCCATGCTCGTTCAAATCTTGCTGGACCAAGTGGAAGGGCACTCGTCCGATCGGAGGAGTATCGAACTGCAGACGGAACTCATTGTGAGGGAGTCTACGGGGGTTGCCCCGGCGCCTTGACGCGCGCCGGGGGGCAGCGTATTGTAGACGTATCACCGATCATGAGGTGAGATCAGCCGAGTGGAGGGGGCCGAGAGGCCCGTGGAGTTGAGGGGAGCGGAGAAAAACCATGCTGTTGATGATCGACAACTTTGACTCTTTTACTTACAACCTCGTTCAGTACTGCATGGAGTTGGGCGCAGAGGTCCTCGTGCGCCGCAACGACGCTTCATTAGAGGAACTGAAGGCGCTAAAGCCCGCAGGTGTCTTGGTGTCTCCTGGGCCCTGCTCGCCACGCGAAGCGGGTGTCTCGGTGGACGCCATTCGATATTTCGCGGGGCGCGTCCCGTTGCTGGGCGTGTGCCTTGGCCATCAGTCCCTTGGGTACGCGTACGGCGGAAAGGTTGTCCGCGCGCGCGAGCCCGTGCACGGCAAGACCTCGATGATTCTCCATGACGGAAGAGACCCCTTGTTTCGCGAGATCCCCTCTCCTTTTCGGGCCACGAGATATCATTCCCTGGTCGTCGAGCGCGAGTCGCTTCCCGAGGCGTTTGTCGTCACGGCCGAAGTCGACGGTTACATTATGGCCATGCGACACAAGCCCACGGGAGCTGTCGGCGTGCAGTTTCACCCCGAGAGCATCTTGACGGACCACGGGAAGACCTTGATTCGCAACTTCCTCCAGGACGTGGCGTGATCGAAAGACGGAGGGGAGTCATCACATGAAACAAACGCGTATTTCCGCTGAGACGAGCGTCGATCCTTTCTATCTTTCCTTGGCGCTCCGAGAGGTACTTGGGCCTGGGCGCGTGTTTCTGCTCGAAGCGGGGCGGGAGGACATTCCGAGCGATTACCAAATGAGCCTGATCGGCGTCGCGCCGCTTGTCGAGGTGCAGGTGCGCGATCACGTCGTGAGCGTGTTCGCCCACCCCGTGCTCGCGTCGCGCCTGTTTCCGTCCGTGCGATCGGCTGGCGCAGAGGTGCCTCAGGCTCCCTATCCTTGGGAAAGCGTGATTCAAGGCGACGCGGTTCACGTGCGGGTCGAAGACCCCATGGCCCTTCTCGACAGCCTCCGAGGGCATCTCTGCGGGCTGTTGTGCGACCGTGAGGGAGAGCCCTTCAGCGCGGGATTTCTCGGCTACGTCTCGTACGACGCCATTCGCTACCTCGAGCGCGTGCCCATGACCGCCGAGGACGATCGCCATCTGCCCGAAATCCGCTTGCTGTGGCACGCGGCCGTTGCCCAGTTGACGGGGGACAGCGTCGCGCTGTTTCGGCAGGATGACGCCCCCATCCTTCAGGACGACCGTGCATTGCGATCCGATCTCGACGTGGTCGAACAGATCATCGAGGCGGCCTGCCGCGACGGGATCGGCGTCCCGCGTGTTCTGGAAGACCTTGAGCGGGAGGGCCTCGGCGAACCTGTCATCACCTACGATGTTCCGAAGGAGATGTACTGCCGAAACGTCGAGATCGCCATTGAATACATCCGCGCGGGCGACATTTTTCAGGTCGTCCCTTCCACCCGCATGCAGGTGCGCGGCGGGTTGCCGCCGCTCGTGGCGTACGATCGACTTCGCCGCCTCAATCCGTCTCCCTACATGTTCGTGGCGGAGTATCCCGGCCTGGTTCTCTACGGTGCCAGCCCCGAAGTGCAGTTTCGCGCGCTCCGGGGGCGCGCGGAAATGAAGCCCATCGCGGGCACGACGCGCGGGCGCGGTCGATCGGCGGAAGAGGACGCGCGACTTGTGGCAGAACTGAAACAGGACGTCAAGGAGAACGCGGAGCACGTCATGCTGGTGGATCTGTGCCGGAACGATCTCGGCCGCGTCGCAAAGCCCGGCACGGTCGCGGTGCCGGACCTGATGGTGGTGGAGAGATACTCCCACCTGTATCATCTCGTGTCTCGCGTCACGGCTGAACTGCGCGACGACGTGAGCGTCTTCCACGCGCTCTTGACCACGTTCCCCAACGGGACGCTGTCGGGTGCGCCGAAGATTCGGGCCATGGAGATCATCGACGAACTCGAACCGTACCGGCGCGGGCCCTACGGCGGGTTCATCGGCATGGTCGACGCTTGGGCGAACGCCAACACGGCCATCTTCATCCGAAGCGTGGTGGCCATCGGCGATGTCCAGTATGTGCAGGTGGGGGCGGGCGTGGTGTACGATTCCGTGCCCGAGCGCGAATGGAACGAGTGTCACTTCAAGGCGGGGGCGATTCTCGATGTCCTGACGGGATCGCGCGCGAGATCCGCTGTGGTCAAGTGACGCGAGAAGATCTTTGCGGAGACAGGGACGATAGGGCGCGCAGGTTGCGGTTCGAGCGTCTGCGCGCCTTTCTCTGGAGATACGACAAGGGGGACTTCCCATCGGAAAGTCCCCCTTGTTGTGGCGCGTCCGGAGGGATTCGAACCCCCGACCTATGGCTCCGGAGGCCAGCGCTCTATCCACTGAGCTACGGACGCAAGCGACGATATGTATCATAGCAGGGCGGCGAGAAGAATGCAAGCCGTCCAGCGGTCAACGCTGGACGGCGCGGTGGGCTCCATGGGCCTGGGGCTCGCTTTGCGGATCAAAGGCTGCTCGAATCGTCGGTTTCATCGTGTGCGTGGTATTCCTCATACATCACAGGGCCATGATCCATGGGGTGATGCGGGGCATAGCCATACATGGGCCCCGTTTCGATGATTTCGTCGTACTCCGTGTACGCGACCGTAGCGACAGGCGCCGGAGCTGCAGGTACGTGATACGCGCCCATGCCTGCCGGGACGAGCAAGAAGAAGAGCACGAAAATCACCAGGAACACCACGGCCCAGCGGGTGTAACCGCCAAATGCACCCATGCGAACATCCCTCCTTGCGAAGTTACTGCATGAAATGATGGGACATCGGCCCGGCGATACGGGCATTCGCACAGAGCCCGCGATCTAGGCGCGAATGGCAAATATAGGGAGTTGGACTTCTCTTTGCGTCCTGCTTTCGCTATACTGAATATCAATACAGAATGGAGGATGTTTATACATGGCGAATGTGCGGGTCGGGATCGTAGGCCCGACGGGATACGCGGGCATGGAACTGGTTCGCCTGGTGGCGGGACATCCCCGCATGACCTTGGTTTACCTTGCGGGCTCCGGGGCCCGTACGGGGCCGCTCGACGCGCACCTTCCTCATCTGCACGCGCTCGCAGACGTCTTGCCGCCTGTGGAGGCGTTGGATGTCCAAAAGGCCGCTGAGGTGTGCGATCTCGTCTTTGTCGCGCTGCCATCCGGAGAGTCGGGGCGCATTGCGTGGGAGATCTTGCAGGCCGGGCGCCGGCGCGGCGTCAGGGTCATCGATCTGTCCGGCGATTTTCGCCTTCCGCCGGAGGTGTATCAAACGTGGTACGGCCGACAGCCTCTGCCGCAAGAGGCCATCGCGGAGGCACGCTACGGCCTGCCTGAACGGCATCGCGATGCGATTCGCCAGGCCTGGCTCGTCGCGAATCCCGGCTGTTACGCGACCGCATGCGCACTCGCGGTGTTACCCTTGGGTGATTTGCTCGCCACCGTTCGGGGCCCCGTCGTGTTCGACGCGAAGTCCGGCGTGACGGGGGCGGGGCGCGCGCCGAAGGAACACCTCCACCTCGGCGAACTGGCGAATGACGTGTATCCGTATCGCGTGGGCAAGCATCAGCACACGCCGGAGATCGAGCAGGCGCTCGGCGGCGCGCTTCAAGTGCTCCTCACCACGCAGCTTCTGCCTGTCCCGCGCGGGATCCTCGTGTGCGCCTACATCCCCATTCCGCCGGACGTGGCGCCGGTGGTGTATGATCGGTACGCGTCCTTTTGCGAGCGCGAACCGTTCGTGCGCTTGTTGCCGCGCGGCGAGATGCCTCACATCAAGGCGGTGAACGGCACCAACGAGTGTCACCTGTCGGTGGCTTGGGACGAGCGAACTCGTCTCCTTCAGGTGTTCAGCGCCATCGACAACCTCGGCAAAGGCGCGGCGGGCCAGGCGATTCAGAACGCAAATCTCATGTTTGGATGGCCTGAGCGCGAGGGGCTCCATCTTGTTCCGCTGTGGATGTGAGGTGAGACGGACGTGATCGTCATCAAGCTCGGCGGCTCGCTCGAGGGCGGCGCAGAGACGGCGCTTGCGCGGGCTGTCCAGGAGGCCGGTCGGCGAGGGTGGGCGGTGGTCTTGGTGCATGGCGGGGGCCCGCGCATCTCCAAGCGCCTGCGGGATGCGGGCATCGAGTTGCCGTTTGTGAACGGATTGCGGCAGACCACGGCGGAAGCCATGCCGCACGTCGTGGAGGCGCTCGCCGATTGCAACCGGGACATTTCGGTCGCGCTCGCCCGGCATGGCGTGCGCGTGACGCCCTTTGCCGGCGGCGAGATTGTGGTTGCGAAGGATGTCGGGCGCGATCGCACGGGGGACGTGGCGGCCATTCGCACAGGACCGGTGCGGGAAGCCGCGGCCTCGGGGCGCGTGCCCGTCGTGGCGCCCTTTGGGCGGGATGCCGCCGGAACACCGTACAACGTCAACGCGGATCATGCCGCGAGCCACATCGCGCAGGCGCTTGGCGCGGATCGCCTGGTGTTCTTGACGGACGTGCCGGGCATCTACCGCGACTTCGCGGCGCGCGATCTGCTGCTCGACACAACCGCCGAGGAACTCGGCCGCCTTCTTGAACAGGGCGCCTTCAGCACGGGCATGATTCCGAAGGTGGAGGCCGTGCTGTACGCGGTCCAGCACGGGGTGCGCGAGGTCTGGATTGTGGACGGGCGAGACGAAGACGCCGTGATGGCAGCTGTGTTGGGCAGGAAGGACAAGCGGACCTCTGGCACGAGGCTCAGCGCGAGGACAGAAGCATACGAGGAGTGACGGCATGAAGACGGCGCTCATGCAGTTGGCGGACCAGGTTCTGTTTCAGAATTACGGCAAGCGCGATCTCGCCCTGGTCCGGGGCGAAGGCGCATACCTGTACGACGGCGACGGAAAGCGATACCTCGATTTCACCGCGGGCATCGCGGTCTGCAACCTCGGCCACGCACATCCTGGGGTGACAGAGGTCATCGAAAGGCAAGCGAGGACCTTGTTGCACGTGTCGAATCTCTTCCTCATCGAGGGTCAGGTCGCACTGGCAGAAAAACTGACGCGTTTGGCCGATCGCGGCACAGGGCCGTATCTGGCCATGTTTGTGAACACGGGTACGGAGGCCAACGAGGGGGCCCTGAAGTTGGCCCGGCGATACCAGTATGTGAACGGGCATCCGGAGAAGACGCGCGTGGTGGCGTTGCCGCACAGCTTCCACGGGCGAACGATGGGGTCGCTCTCGGTCACTTCGAATCCCAAGTATCGCGAAGGGATGACGCCTCTCGTCCCCGGATTCGAAGTGGCGGACACCTACGAAGGCGCTGTCGAGATGCTGGACGAGCAGACGGCGGCGTGCATCGTGGAGGTCGTGCAGGGCGAGGCGGGCGTGCGGCCCGTGGATCAGGACGTTCTTCACCGGCTAGCGGCTCGCGCCAAGGAGCTCGGCGCGCTGTTCATCGTGGATGAGGTTCAGACCGGCGTGGGCCGCACGGGGCGTTTCTTCGGCTTTGAACACTTCGATTTGTCGCCGGATATCATCACGATGGCCAAGGGCTTGGGAAACGGCATCCCAACAGGCGCCATCCTGGCCAAGCGGCACGTCGCAGAAGCGTTCACACCCGGCATGCATGGTTCGACATTCGGTGGCAACCCGTTTGCGATGGCGGTGGCCAATTATGTCGTGGATGTGGTGAGCAATCCGGCGTTTCTCGAACGCGTTCGCACCGTGGGCGAGTCGCTGCGCCAGGTGCTTGAGGCGCATTTCGAGGGTGTCACAGGGCTCGGGCTCATGTGGGGGTTCGACGTGGATGACGCGGCATTGTGGCGCCAGCGAGCCGCCGAGCGAGGGCTGCTTGTGACCGTTTGCGGTCCGAAGCGGATTCGCGTCGTGCCGCCGCTCATCGTCGAAGATAAGCACATCGAGGAGTTTGAGACCATCGTGAAGCAAATGGGCCGCGCCGTGTAAGGCGCGGCCTTCGTCGTACGCACTTTCGCAATTGAACGGAATTTGATATAGTGTTTTTGCGCCAGCTCAGAGCTTCACGCTTCTTGGGCCTGTTTCAACGGTTGGAAATGGCGTGTGTAATATACCATGGCGACTTCGTCGCAATGATAGAACTTGTTGCAGTAGATGCAGTCTTTCCAGACCTTATGCGGCAGTGTCTCTTTCCGTACGACGTGAAAGTTCAGTTTCTCAAAGAATCGCGTCTGATACGTCAGAGACAGCACCTGTGCGATTCCGAGGTCTTCCGCCTCTTTCAACAGGGCTTTGACAATCTGGCTGCCCACGCCCTTGCCGTGCGCTTCGGGCGCGACGGCCAGTGATCGAATTTCGGCGAGATCCGTCCACAGGACGTGCAGTCCCCCAACGCCGATGACGCGCCCGTCCTCCACCGCGACCGTGAAACACTGGAGATGTTCGCAGAGGGATTTGATGGTGCGCGGCAGCATCAGTCCCATGTCGGCAAATTGTTGAATGAGCAGGTGCATATCTTCGACGTCCGCTGAGGTCGCCTTCCGGATGTCCAACGCGGCTCCTCCTCTCCCGTTGCACTCATGTTATATCACGGGATGGCATGATTATTCAAGAAGTCGTATAATGTTTCATAGCCGTTTCGGATCACTGACTCGAATTTTCGTCCGCACCAAGGCTTGACGCGCAGAGAGACAGAGTGTCAAAATATTGTGCTAAAAAAGGAGTGGCACAGGTGGATCTGGAGAAGTTGACGACGGACCTTCAACGCGAATCGGATGCCTGCGGCATTTTTTCGCAGATTGAGAAATCAGGACAACCCTCATACGACACCATCCGGAACGGCCTGGACGCCCTGCGGGCCATGCGCCACCGGGCGGGCTACGTGAAGAACGAAGGAGACGGCTGCGGCCTTCTTTTGGACATCCCGAGGGCGCTTTGGGCTTCGCGCCTTGAGGCCCTTGGACAACCGGGGCGCCTTGTGCACGAGCCCGGCTTTTGGGTCGGACACTTCCTTCTGGAGAAAGACGTTTCCCAGGACCCCATTCTGCGCGTTCTCGCCCATCACGGCATGGAACCCCTCGCTGTCGTCTCGGATCATGTGGATGAGACGGTGCTGGGACCGCTCGGCAAGAAGGTGAAGCCGCATTTCGTACAGATGGCGGGATGTCTGCCCCAGCGAGACGACGCGCGCGTGTTTGCGGCGTTTGCCGAGATCGACGAGCTGCCAGGCGTTCATGTGGCTTCCCTGTCGCACGACCAGGTCGTGTATAAGGTGGTTGGCAACGACGAAACGCTCTATCGGTTCTATAAGGATTTGCAGAATCCGCTGTGTCGATCGGCGTTTGTCATTGCGCACACGCGGTACTCCACCAACACCACGACCTCGTTCCCGCGCGTGCAGCCGTTTGCTTGCCTTGGGCACAACGGCGAGATCAACACGATTGCGCGGTTCTACACGGAGTCGAAGATGATCGGCGTGCCGGTGCGGCCGGAGTTCAGCGACTCCCAGATGGTCGACCGCACGCTCTGTGCGCTGGTTGCAACCCGCGGATGGTCCCTGTTTGAGGCTGCGGAGTTGCTGTTCCCGCCCATCATTCACGAGATCAAGTCCATGTCGGAAGAATTGTCGGACTTGTACATGTATTATCGTTCGCTGTGGGGGCCGTTCGCGCAGGGCCCGGCCGGCGTGATGATGCGATACGGGAATGCCGCGGTGTTCAGCGTGGACGCCCTGGGGCTGCGGCCCATGTGGCAACTCGAGTCCGACACGGCGTATTACTTCTCGTCGGAGCAGGGCATCGTGCCCCTCGACATCTGGACGGCCGAACCCAAGCCGCTTGCACCCGGCGAGAAAGTGGGCGTCAAGTGGAGCGAGACGGGGGTCAAGCTCTACACGTACGATGAGCTGCAGCAGGAGGTGCTCGAACTCGCGAAGCAGCGGTTCAGCTTCCGCGGCGAACACCGGAATCTCCACTTCGCCGTGCCCTACGGGGTGAGCGAGGACGTGGCACACGCGAAGCGCGATGCGAAGCCGCTCGACATTCGCATGCTTGCGTTCGGGTTCCGGGACGACGATCTCAAGCTGATGGATCAGGAGATCCAGTCGGGCGCCGAGCCCATCAAGTCGCTCGGCTTTGACAGTCCCATCGGCGCGCTCTCCGAGGAAGCGACGCTTTTGTCCGACTTTCTGCACGAGACCGTGGCCGTGGTGACCAACCCGGCCATCGACCGGGAGCGCGAGATCGAACACTTCAGCACCCGCTCCGTGCTCGGGCGGCGGCCGTCGTTCGACGGGCTGTACCAAGAGGCGCCGCGCGTCGAGGTTCAGGCGCCCATCCTGCTCGAGGGCCTGCCAGAGGCGTACGGCGTGCAGTATGACGAGATTCAGAACCTGGCGCACCGATTCGGCACGGTGTGTTACGAGGACGCGCTCGCCATGTTGCGCACGAGCCCCAACGGCACGGCGGAAATTCTGATCCACCGCCACGAAGGCGAAAGCGTGCCCGAGGCGCTGGAACGGTTCTCCCTCGAGGCGCTCGAGGCCGTGCAGGCGGGGGCCAACGCGATTGTGCTGGATGATCGCCTGCAGTTCCGCCGCGGGCCGCACATCGATCCGTTCCTGGTGGTGTCGGCGGTTCACCGCGCGCTGCTGCGGCCGGCCGCGAAAGAGAAGGGCGAGCATTTGCGGCGGCGCTCCAGCTTGATCTTGCGCAGCGGCGGCATCCGGAACTTGCACGACATCATGGTGGCCATCGGGCTCGGCGCGGACGCGGTCGTGCCGTACCACATGTGGGAGTATGCGGCTCATAAGGGCGGGCTGCACGCCGTCGAAAACCTGTACAAGGCGCTGACGAAGGGGATTGAAAAGGTCATCTCCACGCTCGGCATCCACGAGGTGCGCGGTTACGAGCGGCTGTTCAGCGCCATCGGGTTGGCGGACGAGGTGGCGGAGTATCTCGCCATTCCGAACTTCTGTGGTTCGCAAAAGGCCGGCTTGACGTTCGCGCGCATGGAAGAGCAGTCCGAGCTCAGGCGCACGTGGTATCAGGCTGAAGATCGCAAGAGCATCCGGCCCACGCGCTTGTTCCAGCTGTATCCGCGCATCTGGAAAACGGCGGGCTCCGTGGCCGACGGCGAGCTCTCCTATGAGGAGTTTGTCGCCAAGTTGCAACAATTCGAGTCGGACAGCCCGATTTCCATCCGTCACTTGCTCGGTTTCCGAGAGGATCTCGAGCCGGCCGAGGGCGAGGTGGACACGACCATCGACGGGCATGCGTACCCGATCGTCATCAGCTCGATGTCGTTCGGGTCCCAGAACGAGACCGCCTACCGAGCTTATGCGGAGGCGGCGTATCGGATGAACATCGTCTGTCTCAACGGCGAGGGCGGCGAGATCAAAGACCTGCTCGAAAAATACCCGCGCAACCGCGGCCGGCAGATCGCGTCCGGGCGATTCGGTGTCAACGCCGATCTCTGCAACAACGCCTACGTGCTGGAGATCAAGATCGGCCAGGGCGCGAAGCCGGGTGAGGGCGGACACCTGCCGGGATCGAAGGTGACGGCGCAGGTCGCGGCGGCTCGAAACGCGACACAGGGCGTGGACCTCATTTCGCCGTCCAACAACCACGATATCTACTCCATCGAGGACTTGGCGCAGGTGATCTTCGAGCTCAAGGAGATCAACCCGCTCGCCAAGGTCGCCGTGAAAGTGCCGGTGGTCCCGAACATTGGGACCATCGCGGTCGGCATCGCCAAGGCGGGCGCGGACGTGATCACGCTGTCCGGCTTCGACGGAGGCACGGGTGCGGCGCGCGCCCATGCGATTCGCCACGTCGGCCTGCCGATGGAAATCGGCGTGAAGTTGGCGCACGAGGCGCTCTGTGAGGCCGGTCTGCGCGAGTACGTCGAGCTGTGGGCGGACGGCGGCATGAAGTCGGGCCACGACGTCATGAAGGCCATCCTCCTCGGCGCCAACCGCGTCGGGTTCGGCACCATGGCGATGGTGGCCATCGGTTGCACGGCTTGCCGCGCTTGCCACAAGGATACGTGCCACGTCGGGATCGCCACGCAGATGCACGATCTCGCCGAGGCGCAGGCGAAGGGATTGAAGCAGTTTGAGCCGCAGGACTTCGATCGCGCGGTGGCTCAGCTCGTGCGCTTCTTCTCCGAGGTCGGCAAGCACGTCGCGGCGCTGACCCGCAAGCTCGGCGCGAAGCGCACCCAGGATCTCGTCGGGCGCAGCGATCTGCTGGTCAACCTGCGCGAGGATGCGCGCCTCGACACGTCCTGGCTTCTGCGGGTGCGCGAAGAATTTGTCGGTCAGGGCTGCCACATTCGCTACCGCACGTTCGAGGAAGCGTATGGGGACGTCATCCAGGACGTGGCGACGGTGGGCGCCGCCACGGGTACGGACGGCGTCGTGACAGCTGTGGGTTCCCGGGTGACGTCGATTCGAGCGGTTCCGCGGGCCCTCGGGACGCGCCTGTCCGGTGAGAGCATCCGCCAGAAGCGGCGGGGCGAAGTCGGCCCGATTGTCCACGAGGGGGTGGCCGGAGCCGGATTTGCGGCGTATCACACCGAAGGCATGGTGTCGGTGGCGCTCGGCGGCGCGCAGGACGGCGTCGGCAAGGCGGCGTTCGGCGGCAAAATCGTGGTCCTGAAGGGCAAGTGCGCGGACGGCGTCTGGCGCGGCGGCTCGGTGGGCAAGGGCCTGGCTTACGGCGCGGCCAAGGGGCTGTTCATCATCCAAGGCAACGCAGATGCTCGCGCGTGCATCCGGTTGTCCGGCGCAGATGTCGTGATTGGCGGCGAGATCGAGGCGCCGGTGCAGGAGCACCTGTCGCACATCGCGAATCGCGCGAACATCAAGGGCTTTGCGTTTGAGTACATGACTGGCGGACGCGCGGTGGTTCTGGGCGATCCCGGCCCGTGGATTTGCTCCGGCATGACCGGCGGACGGGTCTATCTGCGCCACGATCCAGAACGGGGACTCGACGAAAAGGCGCTCCGCCGGCGCATTGCGAAGGGCGCGAAAGTCGCGCTGCGCGTGATTGACGCCAAGGGGCGCAACGATATCGTCGAGCTGTTGGGCGCGTATCAGCTCGAACTGCGGCGCTATGGCCAGCACGAGGAGGCGCGGCGCCTGCAGAAACTCATCGACAATCCGTCGCTTCACTTCCTCATGGTCGAACCCGCGCACGAGATCACGGATCAAGACATCGCAACGGAGTGATGAGACACGGATCGGCGGCCGTCCTTCGGGGCGGCCGCTTCGACGTCTCGCGGCCCTAGGCGGGGAATCAGCGCTACACACAGCCGAGGTTGATAGATATACAGATTCGTGTATAATGATGCAAGGACGTATCACTGGTGACGCCTTGCCGTACACGGATGCAAAGACAAAAACATCGCTCCAGCGAGAGCGGGGAGGAGTTTCGGCTGTGGCAGTGTGGGATATGAAAAACGCCCTGGGGCGTGGATCGTCGACCGTCGTGCCGCTGGGTTCGAACTACCTGTCGGTGAGACTGCAGAACGCGCTCTGGTCCTGTCATCGCGTGATGGCGGGCAAGGACCTGCTCCACTTCAGCGATCTCTCCGGCGACGATCTGCGCAATCTCGTGCATCTCGCCGAGTTGCTGAAAGAGGCGCAAAAGTCGCGGTTTACGCACACGCTGCTTGCCGGCAAGACGCTCGGCATGATTTTCGATAAATCGTCCACGCGCACGCGCATCTCGTTCGAGGTCGGCATGTTGCAGCTCGGGGGTCACGCGCTGTTCCTGCCGGGCAACATGTTGCAGACGGGGCGCGGCGAGCCGATTTCGGACACTGCACGGGTGATGTCGCGCTACCTGGATGGCGTGATGATCCGGACGTTCCGACAGCAGGACATCGAGGAGTTCGCCAAGTACGCCGATATTCCGGTGATCAATGGCCTCACGGACGAGTTCCATCCCTGCCAGCTGCTTGCCGACGCCCTCACGATTCTGGAGCACAAGGGGCGCCTTGAGGGTGTCACGGTGGCCTTCATTGGGGACGGCAACAACCTGGCGCACTCGTGGTTGCAGCTTGCGCCGAAGCTCGGCATGAACATTCGCGTGGCCACGCCGCCCGGTTATCAGCCCATGCAGTGGGTCGTCGAGGAGGCGAAGTTGCATGCCGTGCAGCAGGGAACGGAAGTCCTCGTGACGACGGATCCCGAGCGGGCCATCGAGGGTGCGGACGTCGTCTACACGGACACCTGGGTGTCGATGGGCGACGAAGGCGAGGCTGAAGAGCGCCTGAAACACTTCGAGGGCTATCAGGTGAACGAAAAGCTCTGCTCGCTCGCGAAGCCGGACTACGTCTTTATGCACTGCCTGCCCGCGCATCGCGGGGAGGAAGTGTCGCCGGACGTGATCGACGGGCCGCACTCCATCATCTTTGATCAGGCGGAAAACCGGCTGCATGCGCAAAAAGCCGTTCTCGCGGCCACCATGGCGGACGCGAGCGCATTCGGGGAGGATTTGTGATGGCGGAAAAACTGGTGCTCGCCTATTCGGGCGGTTTGGATACTTCGGTTTCGATCCCGTGGATTCGGGATCACTACGGATACGACGTCATTGCGATGTGTGTCGACGTCGGCGAAGGCAAGGACCTCGACGCCACGCAGGCCAAGGCTATCCAGGTGGGGGCCGTCAAGTCGTACAAGATCGACGCAAAGGCGCAGTTTGCCGAGTCTTTCATCCTGCCGGCGCTCAAGGCAAACGCGCTGTACGAGGGCAAATACCCGCTTGCGTCGGCGCTGTCGCGCCCGCTCATCTCGAAGCTGCTCGTGGAAGTGGCGGAGCGGGAAGGCGCGGTGGCCGTCGCGCACGGCTGCACCGGCAAGGGGAACGATCAGGTCCGGTTTGAAGTGTCCATCCGCGCGCTGAACCCGAACCTGAAGGTGATTGCGCCGGTTCGCGAGTGGGGTTTCACGCGCGACGAAGAGATTCGCTATGCAAAGGAGCACGGCGTGCCCATTCCGGTCGATCTCGACAACCCCTTCAGCATCGACGCCAACCTGTGGGGCCGGGCCATCGAGTGCGGCGTGCTGGAGGATCCGTGGCAAGAGGCGCCGGAGGGCGCGTTCCAGTGGACGGTGGCGCCCGAGAAGGCGCCGGATCAGCCGGAGGAGATCGTCATCTCGTTCGAGCAGGGCAAGCCGGTCGCTCTGAACGGCGAGCCGCTGTCGCTCGTCGATCTGATCCACCGGGTGAATGAAATCGCCGGGCGGCACGGCGTCGGCCGGATCGATCACGTCGAAAACCGGCTGGTCGGCATCAAGTCGCGCGAGGTGTACGAGTCGCCGGCAGGCAAAGTGTTGATCCTCGCGCACCAGGAGCTCGAGCATATCACGCTGACGCGCGAGGTGCTGCAGTACAAGATGGGCCTCGAGCTCGAGTACGCGAAGCTCATCTACAACGGCCTGTGGTATTCTCCGCTCAAGGCCGCGTTCGATGCCTTCATCGACGAGACGCAGAAGTACGTGACCGGCGATGTGCGCGTGAAGCTGTACAAGGGCCAGGCACAGGCGACGGGCCGCAAGTCGCCCTACTCGCTCTACCGCCACGACCTCGCGACCTACGAGACGGGCGACAAGTTCGATCACGGCGCGGCCGTCGGGTTTATCCAGCTGTACGGCCTACCGACCACCGTCTACGCCACGCTGCACGCTGGCGAGGAGAAGCCCTCGGGCCTCGGCGATGACGCGTACTCGGTGCTGGCCCACGAGGTGGAGGCCAAGGCATGAAGCTGTGGGGCGGACGCTTCAGCGAAGACACCAATCAGCTCGTGCTCGAGTACACGGCGTCCATCTCGTTCGACAAGCGCCTCCTTCCCTACGATATCCGCGGTTCGATTGCGCACGCGAGGATGCTCGGCGAGACCGGCATCCTCGCGCCGCATGAAGCGAGGGCGATCATCGACGGACTGGAGTCCATCCTGGCAGATTACGAGGCGGGCAAGCTCGAGTTTCGTCTGGAAGACGAAGACGTGCACATGAACGTGGAGCGCATTCTGACGGAGCGCATCGGCGACGTGGCGAAGAAGCTCCACACGGCCCGCAGCCGCAACGATCAGGTGGCGCTCGATATGCATCTGTGGGCTCGAGATGCGGTGGACGCCCTTGTCGCGGGCGTCAAGCGCCTGGAACGGGCGCTCATCGCCGTGGCGGAGGCGAATCTGGACGTGGTGGTGCCGGGGTTCACGCACCTGCAACGGGCGCAGCCGGTGCTCCTGGCGCACCATCTTCTGGCGTACGTCTGGATGCTGTTGCGGGATGAGGCGCGCCTGCGCGCGCTGCGCGCCGAGATCGACAGCATGCCGCTCGGCGCGGCGGCGCTCGCGGGTACGACGTTTCCCATCCATCGCGAGATGGTGGCGGAAGAGCTCGGTTTCTCGCGCCTCTACGAAAACTCCATGGACGCCGTGTCGGATCGCGACTATCTGCTCGGCCTTCTCTTCAACTGCTCCGTCATCATGACGCACCTGTCCCGGTTGGCCGAGGAGCTGGTGCTGTGGTCGAGCGAAGAATTCGGGTGGATCGAGTTGTCCGACGCGTACGCGACCGGGTCCAGCATCATGCCGCAGAAGAAGAACCCGGACGTGCCGGAATTGATTCGCGGCAAGGCGGGCCGCGTGTACGGGCATCTGATGGCCCTCCTGACGGTGCTGAAAGGCTTGCCGCTCGCGTACAACAAGGACCTGCAGGAGGACAAGGAGGGCGCCTTCGACGCGGTGGACACGGTGGTGCCGGCGCTCGAGCTCATGGCTGGCACCGTGGAGACGATGACCATCCGCCGGGATCGCCTGCGGACGGCGTTCGCCCGGGATTTCTCGAACGCGACCGATCTCGCCGATTACCTGGTGCGAAAAGGGCTTCCGTTCCGCGAAGCGCACGAAGTGGTGGGTCGGCTCGTGGCGGACGCCCTCGCGAAGGGAACCAATTTGGCGGGGCTTTCGCTTGAGGAGATGCGGGCGAGATCGCCCCTTATCGGCGAGGACGCGTACGAGGCGCTCGACATCGCGCGCGTGGTGGAAGCGCGCAAGTCGCGCGGAGGCACGGCGCCGTCCGCGGTGCGCCTGCAGCTTGCGCTCGCGAAAGAGGCGGTCGAAGGACACAGTTAAGGTGCACGGGCGCCTTCGCTCGGGCGCGGGTTCGAGCGGTTGCGCCTGTCTTCCGCTCTCGACGTGGAATCAGGTAAGATAGACGAAATGGCGCCATCATGGAGACAGGGAGTGGAGAAGGTGCTCGTCGTACAGAAATATGGCGGCACGTCCGTCGGATCGACGGAGCGCATCCGGGCGGTGGCGGATCGGATTGCCCGCACCAAGGCGGAAGGGCACGATGTCGTGGTGGTGGTCTCCGCCATGGGCCACACCACGGACGAATTGGTCGATCTCGCCGCCGCCGTCACGGACAAGCCGGACGCGCGTGAGATGGATCAGCTGCTCGCGACCGGAGAGCAGGTGTCGGCGGCCCTCGTGGCCATGCGGCTCCTTTCGCTGGGCGTGCCCGCAAAATCGTTGACCGGCTGGCAGGCGGGTATCGCCACCGAGCCGGTGCATGGCAATGCGCGCGTGGCGCGGATCGACACAGGGGCCTTGCGTGCGCTCCTCGCCCAGGGCGTGGTGCCGGTGGTGACCGGATTCCAAGGGGTTGCCGACGGCGAGGTCACGACGCTGGGGCGCGGCGGATCGGACACGTCGGCGGTGGCTCTCGCGGCGGCGCTTGGCGCCGACTTGTGCGAGATCTACACGGATGTCGACGGCGTGTACACCACGGATCCGCGCGTGGTCCAGGCGGCGCAGAAGCTCGACGCCATCTCGTACGATGAGATGCTCGAGCTCGCCAATCTCGGCGCGCAGGTGCTCCATCCCCGCGCGGTGGAAAACGCCAAGCACTTCGGCGTCAAGCTCGTCGTGCGATCCAGTTTCACAGAAAGGGACGGGACGGAAGTCGTGGCAGAGAATCAGCTGGAAGGCCGCAGGATCGTGACCGGTATCGCGTTCGAGCGGCAGGTGGCGCGCCTCGCGGTCGTGGGGGTGCCGGTCGAAGAACATGCGCTCGCGTCCATCTTTTCGGCGCTCGCCGATCACGGCGTGAACGTGGACGTCATTGTGCAGAGCGTCGTGGACGCGCAGGCGGTGGACGTGTCGTTTACGGTGAACGAGGCCGATCTCGACAAGGCCGAGCAGGTCGTCGCTTCCCTGCAACCGAAGCTCGGCTTCAAGGAGATCGAAAAGGAGTCGCCGCTCGCCAAGGTCTCCATCGTGGGCGCCGGCATGATCTCCAATCCGGGCGTCGCCGCGCAGATGTTCGTGGCGCTCCGGGACGCGAAGGTGCCCATTCACATGGTGACGACGTCCGAAATCAAGGTGTCGTGCGTGATTCCGGCCGATCGGGTGGAGGCCGCCGTGCAGGCGCTTCACAAGGCGTTTATCGAGGCAGAGGCCGTCACGCCCTTGACCCATGCGCGATAGTTTTTTATAGTCAGAACTGTGAGCCAAGATGATAGAGAAGCTGTCGCATGACTGGCGGAGAACGTGGGGAACCACGGGGGAGTGCGACAGCCAGAGAGCCGGCCGCCTGGGCACTTGCACGCGCGTTGCGCGCAGTGACTAGGGGCCGTTCATTGTACTTATGGAGTGGTGAGAGCGAACATGGCGACCAGAATTTTGGTAACCGACGACATCTCCCAGGCGGGCATTGACATCCTCTCCGGGCTAGAGGGTGCGGAGGTCGTCGTGAAGACGAATCTTTCCCCGGACGAGCTGAAGGAAGCCATTGCCGACGCGGATGCGCTCGTCGTGCGTTCCCAGACGCGCGTCACGAAGGACGTGATCGAGCGCGCCAACAGGCTCAAGGTCATTGGCCGCGCGGGCGTCGGCGTCGACAACATTGATCTCGAGGCGGCCACGCGGCGCGGCATCCTCGTCATCAACGCCCCGGACGGCAACACCATTGCGGCGGCGGAACACACCTTCGCGATGATGATCAGCCTCGCGCGCCACATTCCCGCGGCCCATCACGATCTCCTCCAGGGCCAGTGGAACCGCAAGAAGTGGATTGGCGTGGAACTGCGCGGCAAGACGTTGGCCGTGCTCGGCATGGGCCGGATTGGCACCGAGGTGGCGAAGCGGGCCAAGGCGTTTGGCATGACCGTCCTCGGTTACGACCCCTTTCTCACGGAAGAGCGCGCGCAGAGCCTCGGCGTGGAGCGCACGGACCTGGAGACGGCCATCCGCCGTGCGGATTTCATCACGGTGCACACGCCCCTGACGAAAGAGACGCATCACATGATCGATCGCGGCCGGATCGCGCTCATGAAGGAGGGCGTGCGGATCATCAACTGCGCCCGCGGCGGCATCATCGATGAGCTGGCGCTGGCGGAGGCGCTCGAGGCGGGGCGCGTGGCGGGCGCTGCCATCGACGTGTTCGAGACGGAGCCGCTGCCCCTGGATCACCCGCTCCGGCGCTGCCCGAACGTCGTGCTCACGCCGCACCTCGGGGCCTCGACCGTGGAGGCGCAGGAGAACGTCGCCATTCAGGTGGCGGAGCAGATTGTGCAGGTGTTGCGCGATGACACCTTCGAGCACGCCGTCAACCTGCCCAGCCTGAGTCCGCGGCAGAAGGAGCGCCTGGCCCCCTATCTGGCGCTGGCGGAGCAATTGGGCCTTTTTGCAGCGCAACTTGCCCAGGGCGCGCCTTCCAGCATGACCATCCGCTGTGCCGGCGGCGCGGCCGATCCCGACGGCGGCTATCTCACGCGCACGGTGCTGAAGGGCTTCTTCAGCTTCCAGTACAACGGCGAAGTCAACTATGTGAACGCCTTGCGCTACGCGGAGGAAGCGGGCCTGCGGGTGCAGGAGGTGCGCGAGTCGCGCGGGCGCGTCTACACGAACGAGGTGGAGATCTCGGTCGCCACCGACAACGGCACGCACCGCGTGACGGGCACGGTTCTCGGCGAATACGGCCCGCGCATCGTCGAGCTCGACGGCTACCCCATTGATACCCCCATCCAGGGCATTCTCATTTACACGCGGCACGAGGACCGTCCCGGTATGATCGGCCGCATCGGCACGCTCTTGGGCGATCGCGACATCAACATCGCGGGCATGCAGGTGGGTCGGCGCGAGACGGGCGGAGAAGCGGTGATGCTTCTGTCGGTGGACAAGAGCGTGCCGCAGGACGTGATCGACGAGATGGCCAAGCATCCGGGCATCCGCATGGTGCGGGCGATTGAACTGTGAGAGACAGGCGCAGGCGCGTACCTGTGCCAGCGAGAGAGATGCGCTAAAGGAGTGGAGAACGTGAGGCGGGTGGATAACTTCAATGCGGGCCCGGCGGCGTTGCCGCTCGAGGTGCTGGAACAGGTGCGTGAGGAGCTCATCGACTTCCGCGGCGCGGGTATGAGCGTCATGGAGATGAGCCACCGCAGCAAGGATTACGAAGCGATTCACAACGAAGCGCAGGCGCGCCTGCGCCGGCTGCTCGGCATCCCAAGCGATTACCGCGTGCTGTTTCTGCAGGGCGGGGCGAGCCTGCAGTTCGCGATGATCCCGATGAACTTCTTGCGCGAGGGCCAGCGCGCCCTGTACGTGCTGACCGGCGCGTGGTCGGAGAAGGCGCGCGAGGAGGCGGTGCGCTTTGGCGAGATCGCCGTGAATGACTGGGCGACGAAGGGCGGCTACCGCGACGTACCCGACGGCATCCCGGAGGACGATGGGAGCTTTCGGTACGTGCACATCACGTCGAACAACACGATCTACGGCACGCAGTGGCCGGTGCTGCCGAAGACGGCGTCGCCGCTCGTGGCCGACATGTCGAGCGACGTCCTCTCGCGGCCCATCGAGGTGTCCGATTTTGCGCTCATCTACGCGGGCGCCCAGAAGAACCTCGGGCCGTCCGGCGTGACCGTGGTCATCGCGAAAGACGCCTTTTTGGCCGAGGCGAACGAGGATTTGCCGACGATGCTGCGCTATGGCACGCACGTGAAGTCCAACTCCCTGTACAACACGCCGCCGACGTTTGCCATCTACGTCATGGAGCGGGTGCTGGCGTGGGTGGAGGAGATGGGTGGACTGGCCGCCGTCGCGGAGCGCAATCGGAAGAAGGCCGCGCTCGTGTACGAAGCCATCGACCGCCATCCGGAGATCTACCGCGGGCACGCCGAGAAGCGGGCGCGATCGCAGATGAACGTGACCTTCCGGCTCGCGACGGAAGAATTGGAGCGCGCGTTCCTGCGCGAGGCCGAGGAGAAGGGCTTCGTGGGGCTCAAGGGCCATCGCAGTGTCGGGGGCTGCCGCGTATCGCTGTACAACGCCGTGCCGGTGGAGGCCGCCGAGCGGCTCGCGGGCTTCATGGACGAATTTGCCCGCCGGCATTGAAGCGAGGAGGACGGGATGTACAAGACCATTCTGTTTGACGTGGACGGCGTGATGCTGAGTGAGGAGCGATACTTCGACGCCTCGGCACTGACGGTGCACGAGCTTTTGACGAACGAGGCCTTCGTCGGCCTCAGGTCCATCTCGCCGGCCTTCAGTCCAAAACCCGCGGACGAGATCATCCGGATTATCCGCGATCACGTCTTCCGGGGAGATCGGGTGCTCGAGGGGCTGAAGAACATCGGCGTGAACGCCAATTGGGACATGGTGTACTTCGTGTTCGTGGCGGAGCTGGTGCAGGCGTTGCGCCAGGCCGAGGCTGTGAATCGCGATGTGCTGCCGCTTGCGCGCGAGGCGCTGCGGGACGGATGGACGGAAGAGGCCCTTCGTCGGCTTGGCGAGATCGTCCGCATGGCGTTGCCGGGCTACGCAGTGGAGTGGAGCGGGTACGAGGCGCTGTATGAGGGGGCGGGCTCCCGCGCCGACCTGATGGCGCGGGCGAGAGAGGCGCTCCTGCGCTACGCCCCGGATGCGGATCCGCACGCGCTGTGGAAGATCGGCCAGGAGACGTTCCAGACCTGGTATCTCGGCGACGGCTACAGCGGCAGAGCGACGGGCAAGGAGGGCTTTCTCAAGAGCGAGTACCCGATTGTCGATCCGGCCGCACTGGCCGGGTTGTTTGCGGATCTCCGGGCGGCGGGGGTGACGTTGGGCATCGCGACGGGGCGGCCGGAGATTGAGACGCGCGTGCCGCTTCAACACTTTGGCTGGCTGTCCTTTTTTGATACGGCGCGCGTCACGAACGCCTCGGACGTGGTTGCGGCCGAAGAGGCTGCGCCGCACGCCCGGCCGCTGTCGAAGCCGCACCCGTTCTCGTATCTCCGATCTCTCATGGCCGAGCCGGACGTCGAGAAACTGCTCCAGGTGAAGTTGCCCATGCAGGGCATTCGGGACGAGGTGCTGATTGTCGGCGACTCGATTGCCGACAAGCTCGCCGCGGATCGGCTCGGGGCATCGTTTGCCGCAGTGCTGACCGGACTCGAGGGTCAGGCGGCGCGGCCCAAGTTTGAGGACCTCGGCGCAGACTACATCCTCGACAACGTCCTGGAGCTGCGCAGGGTGTTGAGCCTGGCGGCCGTGGAGTGACGCCGAGCGCGGGCTGCGGCCCACGGCCCGCGCGGAGCACCTCGGTGAGCATCCATGCCCGAAGGCGGCCGGGATGGAGAAAACGCGGTCGCCCAAGGTCCAATTGGGGAATTTTGTGCTTGCGGATAGAGCGCAATCCTGCTAAGATAACAATCGTCGCTTGGCTTCAGCGAAATGCGGAGAGATGTCCGAGTGGTCGAAGGAGCACGATTGGAAATCGTGTAGGCGGTGAACGCCGCCTCGTGGGTTCGAATCCCACTCTCTCCGCCAGATTGCGCGTGGCGGCGTAGCTCAGTTGGTCAGAGCACACGGTTCATACCCGTGCTGTCGGGGGTTCGAATCCCTCCGCCGCTACCATACGCCACCTTGGCTCAGGGGTAGAGCAGCTCACTCGTAATGAGCAGGTCGTCGGTTCGAATCCGACAGGTGGCTCCAAACGGACCGCGCAGTGGCGCGGATGTAGGGCAACGGGTTGCGCGCCTGTTTGCCCGTTTTTCATTTTCCGTGGCGAATGGTGTGCAGGGACGGCGCGCAAGCCCGCGCCAGCGGTTCACCGTCTTCCATCTGCGTCCTAGGTCTAGAGGTGATAGAGCCGTTGCCTGCATGGTGATGACCCGTGTTGGGTCTCAACGCACAGAGGACCGTGCTGCCGCGCATGCGGACGGGCTCTTGACACAGCCGCGACACCCGTTTTCTCCGAGAACGCCACCCGCATGGAAGCTACCGATCCCTCAGTTGTTTCACCCAAAGGTGGATCCATCTTTCAATCTGATTCCTGTATCATGGGCAGTAGCGTCATAAAGATGATGAGAGGCGGCCTGTCGAGTTCAAACTTGGTGAGTCGATAGACCTCCCGATCCAATCTCCTCAGCTGCGCACCTCGGCTTTCGCGAGGACCTGATGGAATCATGGGAGCGGGCGACGATGTAGATTGTGTTCGAAATCTTACTGTCATTCGTGTAGGTTGCCGCAGAATTCGGAGTTGGTACGCCCTTGGGGTGGGCTTATGAGCGGATGTTTCGAGTTCGGTGAATCCGGAGACAGCGGCACATCGCAGCGTTATCCGGGACCGTTCTAGAGGTCGTGCCTGTTGGGTTCGGAACGTGGTGACCGCGTGACGTGGAATCCGAACGCGCTCGGAACCACGATTCTCCATAACGAGACATCCGTTGCATGGGACGCGCTGAATGCGTGATCGCCCACTTTCGGATGGCACGACGGTCGGCAGCGTCTTCATCGGCGCCCGGCTCGTGTCGCGCGCCCGATTTGCGAGGTGCCGAACATTCCCGGTGAGGGGGAGGATGATGATGGGGCGTGTTGTTCGTACGATGGCCGTCGCGGTGTTGGGCAGCGCGGCGCTTGCGGGCTGCGGATCGCCGGCGTCGGCTGCAGGGTCCGCGACATCAGAGACGGGGACGGCACCGAGCCGCCCCGCCGTCGGTGCGGCCGCCGCAAGTTCATCATGGAGTGACGGCTGGTATTTCGTCCCTATCGGGCAACGCTACGGCGATGCGGCCGTCATTGCAGGTCTGTCTTCCGCAGGCGAAAAACTCCGCCTGCTGGTGCGAACCGATGAGCTCAAAGGCGAAGGATTCATCCCTCAAAAAACGTGGAACGTGGTGTGGTTCACCCCGGCCACCGGAGTGCTTCAGCCCGCAGGCACCATCCGGGCCCAGGCGCAGCCCACCTACACAGGCCCTGTCCAACTGTCCTTTTCCGACGCGTTTCCCACCCGGTTTCATCCGGTGTCAGTGACCGTGGAGGTCCATGGGAAACCCGCTGCAAAGTGGCCCACGGCCATCCCCATGTACGGCTCGGACGTCAACCCGGAGTCCCTGCCGCCGGGCGCATGGGACAATCGCATCCTTGGGCAGGTGGGCAACTGGATCTGGGTGGCGCTCAAGGGCCCGCAAAATCCGCCCTTCTACCCGCACTCGCAGCCCATTCTGTGGGGCTTTCGCAATTGGGACCGTTTGGTGGCCTTCAACGTGCTCACCGGCCAGGCGGTAGAATACAGCATTCCCATGAGCTACGGGTATGGCGCATGGGTCGAGATGGAGACGCCGGATGCCGTCCTGCCGGCGTTCGCAAGGGCGGGCGATCACGTCCTGGTGGCATTTGGAGAATGGGTGGGGTGCTTTCCGGCGGTCCCGGACTTGCCAAAGGGGGCGTCCGCCGTCGTGCGCGGCACAAATCCCATTCGACGGGCGGCCAGCGCGGCCTATGTGAATCGAGAGGCGCGCGCCGCGCTCAGCGATCTTCAGTCCGACGAGCGAGACGCGGCGCAGATGCTCGCGAGTTATTGGGACAGCCAGGTCGGGGTTCAGGTGCAGGGCGTACCGCCGTTTCGCTCGTATCAGACGGGCAAGCTGCATGCGTGGAATCAAGATCCGGCTATTGTCAACCACGGCGATTTGCCTCCGGACTTGCTCTGGGCCTTGCGTTTCCCCTATCCCGCCGGATCGCCCCTGGCCGAAGAGCGGGACAGTGCGGGGCGGGCCATCCTCGCGATGCTCAACAGTCCGCTTCAGCAGGACGCGTACGGAATCGTCCAGCGCACGGCGAAGCAAGTGGTCGAGCAGTTCCACGGTCATCCCCCCATGTCGCTGCCCGGCTATGTCATCCACAACAACGTGTACGTGCCGGAAAACTAAGTTTTCCGGCACGTCTGCATTTCAGCTCGGGTCGAAGCCCATCGGCCGCGCTGCGCGCGGCTTCGTTCGATCCCGGCACGACTGCACAGACGCCTCGTTGCGTCCGACGTGTATCACGTGGTTTAATACAATCAACACATTCATGGCTGCGAGGAGGGAGCGGTATGACCTTGGATCCGCCTTGGCAACCTCCGCCATGGGAACTGGACCCGTCGCAGCCGTTGTACGCGCAGATCGCGCATCGGATCCGGGTCGAGATCGCCGCCCTGCGCCTCGGCAGGGGGACGCGGCTTCCGTCCGTGCGCGATCTTGCCGCCAGGCTTCGCGTCACGCCGAACACCGTGATGCGGGCGTATGCGGAACTGGAGCAGGACGGCCTGCTTGAGACCTTTCGCGGGCAGGGCACCTTCGTGGCGCGCGACGAGCGGTTGGCCCACCGGGCCCGAAAGCGCATCGCCACGCAGGCGCTTGAACACGTCCGGCGGGTGGCGGCCGATCTCGGCATGGAGTTGGAGGAGTTGCTTCGGCTCGGCGCTGACTCGGAGGGAGGGGCTGAAGAGGATGTTTGCGGCGGTGGAATGTGACGATGTGTGCATGACGGCCGGCGGACGGCCCATTCTGCGCGGCGTGACGTTTCGCGTGGAAAAAGGGGAAATGGTGGGTGTGCTTGGCCCGAATGGCGCCGGCAAGACGACTTTGTTCCGAGCCATCGCAGGCATTGGGCTGCCGGATCGAGGGCGAATTCGCGTGTTCGGCGAGTCCCCCAGCTGGCGGACGCTCGTCCACACGGCGCTCATGCCCGAGCGAGGCCATCTGCCCAAGTGGTTGACGGCGGCCGACTGGTTGACGCATGCGCGCAGGCTTTATCCGGATTGGGACGAGCGTGCGGAAAAGCGCTTGGCGGATGAGTTCGAGATCCGCCTCGATGGTTGGATCTCCAAGCTATCGCGAGGCGAGGCGGTGCGGCTGGCGCTCGTCACTTGCCTCGCGCGGAGAGCGCCGCTGGTGCTGCTCGACGAGCCGTTCACCGGCATCGATCTGGTGTCTCGCGAGGCCATCGCTTCTGCCATCGTGCGCGAGTGCAGCGGGGCGGGCCGCACCGTGCTCGTCGCCACGCACGACGTTCGCGAGTTTGAATCGCTGTTCGATCGCGTCCTGTTCATCGGCCAGGGCCGCCTTGTCGCCGATGAGAGCGCCGACAGCATCCGTGCCCGCGGGCAGTCGGTTGCGGCGCGGTACAGGGAGGTGTTTGCCAAGTGACGCGATGGTCGCATCTCGCAGCGCTGTTTCGCTTTGAATGGTCGCGCGCGAGGGGCAAATACGACACGATTCAGGCGCGATGGTCCGCCCCTTTGGTGGCGGCCGCTTTTGCCGTCGTTCTCGCGGCAGTGCTGACCAGGTTGGAATCGCTTCCTTGGAGCCGCTTTCCGTTTGTCATGCTATGCGCGTGGTTTCTGATGAGCTATGTCACTGTTCCGCGTGCGGTCGTATCTCGCGACGATCTCTATCTCTTCGCGCTTTTGCCTTACCGGCGACGGGACCTGATTTTCACCCGCATGGTCGTGTCATACCTGCGAGTGCTCGGGTGGCTTGCGTTAGGCGCACTCCTTGTCCTTCTGGAACTTGCCGTGATCGGGCGAGGTCTCAATCCGGCCACGCTGCACACTTGGCTGGCGATGTTCGCGGTGCTGGCCATCGCGGCGGTGGGGCTGGCCGCCGAGGCCGCGGCCCTCGTGGTCCTGCGGAATACGCCAGGGTACCGCTGGATCAGCAATGGATGGGGCACCATGTCGACCGTGTTGATCCTCTTGGTAGGAGACGACGTCGCCGCGCGCGGACCGCTTCCGACCCAACACAGCGTGTGGTTTGCGCTGGCGTGCATCTACGTCATCCTCTCGCTCGCGTGTGAAGGGCTTGCGATTCGCGCCTTGACCCGCGGGACCTGGGCATTTGGGGAAGACGTCCCTGCGCCACGGCAAAGCGTCAGGCCGGTGGCACTGGGCTCTCGCTTCGCAGGCGCTCGCGAGCAGGCGGTGCAGGCTGGCCGAAAGGTTGACCACCCAGGGCTTCTCGAGGCATACCAGGCGGCTCGCCAAGCGTTTCGTCTGGCGTTTCCGCATGCGATGTTGTCCTTCCACCCGCGTACGACCAACCGGGCTCCGCAGAGGGGCATCCTCACGGCGTGGTTGGCGACGGGGATCGCCGTGGCGGTGTACGGATGGAAAACTTCAAATCCTCATGCTTTTGTGAGGGGCGTGGAAGCTGGGCTCATGGGGGGCGCTTGGCTGTGGTCCTTCGCGTCAGGGGCCGTCGTTGCGGGTCTCGTCGGTGACATGGGCGATTGGTTTCGCATGCTTCCCGTTCGAAAGGATGGCGTGATCGCCGGGTTCGGTCTTGCGGAAGCCGTGACCATGCTGCCTTGGCTCGGCGTGGGTGCGTTGGCGAGCGCCGTCGCTCTGCTGCACCACGAGGCGGCTCAGGCGGCGTGTACCGAGGACGCGTTGTCCGTGTTGCTGGCGCTTGTCATGGGCGTCGCGGCCGGCGCGTGGAACACCATGATGTCGGCGGCGTTATTCACGGCAGGCAGGAGCGTCGGGACCGGGTGGGCGCTGTTCGCCGAACTCGCCGTTGCGGTGGCTGCCTTCGCCGAAGGCGGGCGGTTGGTCGATGCGGTGGAAGGGGCGCCGTGGCCCCTTGTGGCGGCAGGGGCGATGATCTTCCTCGCTGCCGGAACGATGCTCCTCGCGTGGCGCCTGCGAGTCGCGGCGCGTCAGTTCATCTCACCCTGATTCGCGGCCGGCAGGGACGCGTTCCCTGTCGGCTTTCATTGACGGGCTTTCCGCGCACCTATATACTATACCGTGTATGGTATCGAAAGCGCACGAAGCACGCGAAAGGGGTTCGGCGATGACTTGGCTTTGGGTCGTGTTGGTGGTCGCGGCCGCCGCGCTTTGGATTTGGCGATCACGCCCCGTGAGGGGTGTGCGCGCCATATCGCCCGACGAGTTGAAGGCGCTGATGCGGGACAAAACGTCGGGCGCACAGTTCGTCGACGTGCGCGAGCCTTCGGAATTCCGCGGCGGCCATGTCCAAGGGTTTCGGAACATCCCGCTCGGTGAGCTGCCTGCCAAGAGCGGGGAGTTAAAGAAGGACAAGCCCGTGGTGGTGATGTGTCGATCAGGCGCGCGGAGCGCTCAAGCCGCAAGATGGCTTGCGCGCCATGGCTTCCAGGACGTCCGTAACGTCACGGGTGGGATTCTGGCCTGGAACGCCGCGAAGCGGCGGTCTTCTTGACACCAAGGACTGTCGTGAGAAGGCGGGGAGTTGTGGGCAAGCTGAATGTGGATGATCGTCCGCGCGTTGCACAGGCGTGCGGGGTGATGAGCATGCCGACGCTGATCGGGTGTCGGGATGGAATGCCCTTGTTTCGGGTTCAGGGTTTGACGCCGAAACACGCCGTGGTTCGGGCCCTGAAGTCGGTGTGAAACGTTGGGAGGGATGGAGCATGGGCGAAACCTGGGCTCGCGTTTACGATTCCCCTCATTCGGTGGATGAGACGGTTGAGCGAGTCACGCAGGAGCTGAAGAAGCGCCAGTTCGGCGTCCTTTGGCAGATGGACGTCCCCGAGACGCTCAGCGCCAAAGGTATGCCGTTTTCGACGCCGTACCGAATTCTGGAGGTGTGTAACCCCAAGGCTGCACACGAGGTGCTGTCGCAAAACCTTCAGGTCGGGTATTTTCTCCCCTGCAAGGTCGTGGTGTACCAAGACGGCGAGCGGACGAAGGTCGCGTTTCCCAGACCGACGTCGCTCATCGGCTGGGTTGGCGATCCCGCCCTCGATCCCGTCGCAGCGCGCGTCGAGGATGCGCTCGCAAGCGCCATCGCTGAGGCCGTGAATTCGTGAAGTTCCGGCAGGAATGCGCGCCGCTCTGGCGAAGCGATGGAACATCGCTTCCCAGAAGCGGCATTTCGTTTGAGATAGGGGCGGTCTCGCGTGATCGTCGTGGATATGGACAACGCGTTTCGCATGATTGCACAGTACGACCACAGTTTGCACGCGGGTGAAATGGGCGCCTGGTTGGACGAAGAACTGTTCTCAGCGCCATCCCGCCGAACCTCTGTTCTGATTGGCGTGTCGGAACACGACGCGGCCTGGATCCGGATGGACAAGGTGCCCGTATGGAATGACGCCCGCGGCGCGCCGTACAGTTTCATCGATCTTCCGGACGCCTGGAAGTTGGCTCACTACCGCGAGGGCGTGGATGAGGTCGAAAGGCGCGACCCGTACGCGGCGCTCCTCGCCAGTTGCCACTACTGCGCCTTCTTTGCCCATGCCACGGATGCGGACGCCATGGCGTTCGTGGCGCGCGAACAAGCCCGGCAGACTCGCCTGATGCGAGCGTTGGGCGTGAAGACGGACGATGTGAAACGCGATGTGCGAATTCTTCAGTTTCTCGATAAACTATCCTTGTACGTGTGCCTGAGCGATCCCCGCAGCGGGCGCGGTCCATTCGTCCCGTGGTTGAACGGCGCGTTCGGCGATTTGGAGGACGTGGTCGGGGCATCCATCGAGGTCCGGTGGTCGGGGCCGGGCCGGATCGCGATGAAACCGTTTCCTTTCCGCGCCGCGTTCGCCTGCGACGTGCCGGTGCGATGGGTGGACAAGCGGCGCACGGCGGAAGTCGGGATCGCCAGGGCGTATCAATCTGCACCGGTCGAGTCGGAGCGCGTGGCCATCGTTCCCGAGTGACCTGTCGTGCGAAAGGGTGAGTGAACATGACGTTTCGGAACATCACGGTCGCGGGCGGGGGTGTGCTGGGAAGCCAGATTGCCTATCAGACGGCTTTTCACGGCTTTCCGGTCGTCATTTATGACATCTCGGAGGAAGCGCTCGCCAAGGTGAGGGACCGGCTCGAGAAGTTGAAACCGAACTACGTTCGGGACCTAGGGGCGTCCCAGGAGCAGGTGGATGCAGCCCTTAGCCGGATTCGACTGACGGCCGATCTCGCCGATGCGGTGCGCGCGGCGGATCTCGTCATTGAGGCGGTGCCCGAGATCCCAGAGGTCAAGCGGGCGTTCTACGAACAGTTGGCTTCGGTGGCGCCGCCTCATACCGTGTTCGCCACGAACTCTTCAACCCTCTTGCCCAGTCAATTCGCGGAGGCGACAGGGCGGCCGGAAAAGTTCCTCGCGCTGCACTTTGCCAACTCCATTTGGCGGCACAACACAGCCGAGGTGATGAGGCATCCCGGAACCGACGAACAGGTGTTTCAGGACGTGATCGAGTTCGCTCGGGCCATTGGCATGGTGCCGTTGCCCCTGCGCAAGGAGCAGCCGGGTTACATCCTGAACTCGCTGCTGGTGCCGTTCCTCGAAGCCGCGCAGATGCTCTGGGTGAACGATGTGGCCGACCCGGAGACCATCGACAAGACGTGGATGATTGCAACCGGCGCGAAGGAGGGGCCGTTTGCCATCCTGGACACGGTGGGTATCCGAACCGCGTACAACATTGCGGCGGGCAAGGCGAAGTCGGGGAACGAAGCCTACGCGAAGCTCGCAGACAAGCTGAAGGCCATGATCGACCAGGGCAAACTTGGCCGCGAGTCCGGCGAGGGATTCTATCGCTATCCCAATCCCCGTTTTAAACAACCGGACTTTCTCCGCTGACGCGCGGCGAACATGAGCAAGGCCCGCACGGCGGGCCTTGTGTCAGACCGTCACGGCCTGTCCTTGTTTGACCCAGGACGCGATGGTCACGGTTCGGCGCGCCTGATGTCGAATGGCCTCTTGCGTGCCGGGATCGATCTCCCCGTTCTCCGAGACCGTCACGCTGGTTCCATAGGGGTTACCGCCCGAGGCGTACGCAGAAGCGTCTGTGAATCCAGGCGCAGCGATGATGGCGCCCCAATGGTACATCGACGTGTACAGCGAGAGAATCGTCGCTTCCTGGCCTCCGTGCGGATTTTGCGCGCTCGACATCGCGCTCACGACCTTGTTGGCCGTCGCTCCCTTCGCCCAGAGCGGCCCAAGCGTGTCGAGAAACTGCTTCATCTGCGAAGGGATGTTTCCAAACCGACTTGGGACGCTGAAGATGACGGCGTCGGCCCACGCCACATCGTCAGGCGTGGCGACAGGCACGTGCGCGGTGGCCTCGATATGAGCCTTCCATGCCGGAGACGTCTCAATGACTTCTCGCGGTGCGAGCTCTGCGACTTTGCGCACGCGAACCTCCGCGCCAAGCTCGCGGGCCGCCTCCGCCGCGATCTGCGCCATTCGATAGTTGGTCCCCGTTGCACTATAGTAAAGGATAGTCAAACGGACGTTGGTCATGATCTGCCCTCCACGCTGGTTTCTCTCTCGCACTCATATACTTACCATTCGTAAGTATGGTGCGAATCCATCATAGAGGGCCGAGTGGAAGCTGTCAACTGTCTGAAGGGTCGGAAAAGGAGGGGGTGCCGTGGAGCGGGATCTGGGAGGCGCCAAGAGGCTCGGAGAGGCCATTGCCGATGTGCTCCGCAGGGAAATCGTGTATGGCGAATGGCCTGCTGGTTATGTGTTAAGCGAAAACGTCTTGGCTCGCCGCTTTGGCACGAGCCGATCGCCGGTGCGAGAAGCCCTGAGACAGTTGGCATACGAAGGGCTGATCGAACTTAGCCGGAGTGGCGCTCGTGTCCTGGGACTCGATCTCGGCGACGCCGGCGAACTGTACGACGTCAGGAGCCTGATTGAGCAGTTCGCCGCGGCCCGCGTGTGCGAAAGGCCCCGACCGGAGCGAGAATCGCTCGCCCGCTTGCTCGCGTCCATCGTGTCTACCATGGAGGAAACCGTTCGCCGGAAGGACTGGAAGGCGTTTTCCGATCTCGATCTCGCCTATCACGAAGCCATCGTGCGCGCGGCGGACCATCGCCGCATCATGCGGCTGTGGGAAGATATTCGATGCCTGTTACAGCTCACGCTTGCGCTGGTGATGCGCAAGCGCATGCAGCGAGGGGATGCCGACATGCGTGGTGCCCTTGCGCAACATCGGGCCTTGTCGGAGGCGGTCCTCGCCGGCGACGGGGAGTGGGTGAAGCGCGTGATTCAGTCGCATGTCGATGAATCGCGCAGGTTGCTTGAAGGCGGTCTGCCTACCTACCGTCCGCAAGACGAAGTGTGACATGTCCGTGGGCATGAGGGGAGGGGACAAACGGGAAGAGGCGGCCTGGCGAGGGCCGCCTCGAGTCGACCGGGATCGGACTGCTGTTCAAAATAAGCGATTTCCGAACGAGAGGTTTAAGCGCTTACACCACTCGAAGACGTGCGCCTTTGCGCAAACGGTTGACCCAACGGCATGAAGACGTGGCCCATGGTTTCGTTCAAGACCGTCGCGAACGAGGTGTACAGCGCGCTCAAGCCGCAGATCAATCCGACCCATCCGCCCGCGGCGCTGCTGCCGATGATGCCGAAGGCGTGCGCGGCGAGCAGGAAGAACGTGATCCACAGACACAGGAAGACAAACCAGAGTGCTTTGTTCAGATAGAACGTTCCGAACCAAAGGAACAGCGTGAGGATGCCGAAGAACAGGAGAAAGAGTCCCAGCCCCGCCGTGGGCGCGAATTTGTTGATGAGATAAAACGCCCACCAAAACGCGCCGTACGAGCAAAACGCGGTCGCGCCGAAGGTGTTGCCCTTGCGGAATTCCCAAAGCCCGGCGATGAACTGAGCGGTGCCGCCATAGGCGATGGAGAGTCCCAGCACGACCCCCAGCGCTCCGGCGCTCGTGACGCCAGCGTTGATCAGACTCAGGATACACGTGGTGATGCCAAATCCGGCGAGTCCAAGCGGGCCGGGGTCAGCGATTTTCACCTGATCGGACATAGATTTCACCCTCTTTTCCGTCTCTTTTCGTGGGTTGACTACGGCTCGGCATGAAAACGAGTGGGCGTCCTGCGCCTGCCGGATCACCTCCTTCCAGGCGCAGGGCGTTGCCATCCTGGCGCATCGCTCTTATTCCTGATCCTTGTACTGCGACTTCAGTTGCTCGACGACCGCCGGGTCGGCAAGCGTGGTGGTGTCGCCGACCACGCGGCCCTCCGCAATGTCCCTCAGCAGGCGGCGCATGATCTTGCCGCTTCGGGTCTTGGGGAGATCGGCCGCGAAGAGGATCTCTTCTGGACGCGCCATCGCGCCGATCTGCTCGACGACGAACTGCTTCAACTCGGCGACGAGATCGTCGGAGCCCGTGTAGCCCTCCTTGAGGATGACGAATGCCGTGATCGCCTGGCCCTTGACTTCGTGAGCGCGCCCGATGACGGCCGCTTCCGCCACGGCGGGGTGAGCCACCAGCGCACTCTCGACCTCGGCCGTGCCGATGCGGTGGCCGGACACGTTGATCACGTCGTCCAGGCGGCCGACAATCCAGTAGTACCCGTCTTGATCGCGGTATGCTCCATCGCCGGGGAGATAAATCCCCTCGAATTTGCCGAAGTACGTCTTGCGGAAGCGCTCGTCATCTCCCCAGACCGTGCGCAACATGGACGGCCACGGCTTCGTGATGACGAGATTTCCTCCGTGCCCGGGCGGCACCGGGTTCCCGTCGTCGTCCAGGATGTCGGCCGAGATGCCCGGGACCGGCCTGGTGGCGGAACCCGGCTTCGTCGTGACGATGCCCGGCAGCGGCGCGATCATCGCGCACCCCGTCTCCGTCTGCCACCACGTGTCCACAATGGGGCAGCGCTCCTGGCCGACGTATTTGTGGTACCACATCCAGGCCTCCGGGTTAATGGGCTCGCCGACCGACCCGAGCAACCGCAGCGTGCTGAGGTCGTGCTTCTCGACATACTGCGGACCCCATTTCATGAACATCCGGATGGAGGTCGGCGCCGTGTAAAGAATGGTCGCGCCGTACTTCTCCACGATGGCCCAGTAGCGATCCCGGTCTGGATAATCCGGCGAACCTTCGTACATGACCACCGTGGCACCGGCCGACAGCGGCCCATAGACGATATAGGTGTGGCCCGTGATCCAGCCGATGTCCGCGGTGCAGAAAAACACGTCGTCGTCCTTCAGATCGAACACGGTTCGCATGGACGTGTTGACGCCGACCAGGTAACCGCCGGTGCTGTGAACGATGCCTTTCGGCTTGCCCGTCGTGCCCGACGTGTACAGCAGGAACAGGTAGTCCTCCGCGTCCATCGGTTCAGCGGGGAAGGGCTTCGTGGGCGCGCTCGCCATCAGCTCGTGCCACCAGACGTCGCGCTCGGGAGTCATCGCTGCATTCGCCGCGTCCCCGATGCGCTTGACGACCACGACCTTCTCGATAGGCGTGCCTTCGACCGCCTCGTCCGCGTTTTGCTTGAGCGGAATGACCTTGCCGCGCCGCCAGCCTCCGTCCGCCGTGATGAGCAGCTTGCTGCCGGCATCCAGAATGCGGTCCTTCAACGCCTGGGCGGAGAAGCCGCCAAACACCACGGAGTGCATGGCGCCGATTTTGGCACACGCCAACATGGCGATGGGGAGTTCCGGCACCATGGGCAAATAGATGGTGACGCGATCGCCCTTCTTGACGCCGAGCTGTGTGAGCGCGTGCGCGGCCTTGTCGACTTCGCGGCGCAGCATGTCGTAGGTGAGCACCCGGCTGTCTCCGGGCTCGCCCTCCCAGATGATGGCCGCCTTGTTCTTGCGGTGATTCAGCGTATGGCGATCCACGCAGTTGTACGCGGCGTTCAGCTTTCCGCCGATGAACCATTGCGCGTGGGGCGGATCCCACCTGCAAACGCTTTCAAATTCCTGAAACCAGGTGATATTTTGGGCTTGTTTGGCCCAGTAGGCTTCCGGATCGCGAGCGGCCTCTTCGTAAATGCTTTCATCGCTGTAATTCGCTTGACGGCGAAATTCTTCCGACGGGGCGAAGGTGCGTGTTTCACGGAGTAGTGCGTCGAGATCATTCGGTGTCATGATCTGGCTCCTTTCTCTGACCGTGACGATCACGGCTGCGACTTGAATGGTTCGATTCCATCATAGAATAAGTTGCGTAAAAAGACAATCGTTCACCGCTGTCAATGCCTATATATTCGAAATTCGGCGCCTTTTATGCCCCGGATTCGCCTGGGGTTCATGATCCTCGTCGCTCGAGCGAAACGCAGGCTTGAAAACAAAATCGCCGGTTTTGGGGGGTTTTAAACCCCCGAAAGCGGGTTGGGGACAGTTTTTTGTTGTGGGGTGGCGTGGGGGGGGGGGCGGGGGGGGAAAAAAAAAGGGGGGGTTTTGGGGCCCCCCCGCGGGCCC
>NZ_JAFMTY010000025.1 GCF_017329605.1 Alicyclobacillus fructus | reverse complement strand
GTCATCGTCGCAGAGGAAGCCTCCTGAAAGAATATCCACGATATTCCATGATTGACGAAGGGAAGGTCCGGGTTCCTTTTTTGCCATTTTCACGGTAGGGAGGGGAGACCATGCCAAATCGGGCAGCGCGGGCGGTCTTTGACGCATGGGAAGCCTTGTTTCATCGCGCTCTGCACCTGGAGGAACTGGAGCCCGGCAAGGAGCACCTCTTTTTCGTCGCCCGGCGTCGGTATCTGGGTCGGACCTTCGAAGTGGACGGCATTGTCGTTCGCCCCGGCGATCCCGTCGTGGAGATGCACATGAACAATGCGCTGATCGAACGAGCTTTGCGGGAAGACTCCAATATCGTTCGAGCGATTGTGCGCCTGCTGCGACAAGCTCGCGTGTCGATGCCGGCGCTTGCGCGGGCGGTTCAGCACGAGAAGTTTCAGGACGCCCAGGTGTTGTACGGAATCACGATGATCCATCGTGGAATCGAACACTTCGGTTTTCACACCTATCCGCTGCGCAATCCGTTTGTGCGGGCCGTCACCAGTTGGCATTTGACCAACATCTTGAAAATGGTCAATCCGGACGCGGATCACATCCTGCAAACGCATCGCGAGGTGTTGCAGCCCAAGCTCGTCGTCGCTTCGAAACAGCACATCATCGAGATGTTTGGAGAAGGCGCTCTCGAGACGCGCGAGGGCGGCGCAACCGGCGCTCAGGGATCGGGCGAGGTCGTGTCGCTGGACTCATGAAATGTCTGTTGCTTTACGCGTCGTTTGGCGACGGGCACGTGCAGGTGGCGCGAGCGCTTTCGGAGGCATTGACGCGGGATCTCGGCGCGGAAGTGCGCGCGGTCGACACCTTCCGTCAGACAAACGAGGCGCTCGCACGGATGAACGAACGCATTTTCGAGTGGAGTACCCGGTATGCGCCTGCGCTCTACGGATGGAGTTACGATTGGACACGAGATCTGTCCATTCGTCATCCCCTGTGGGCGGCTTTGGCGCGTTTTTCTCGTCGGGCTGCGTGGCGGGCGATTCGCGATTTTGAACCGGACGTGATCGTGCAACTGTTTCCTGACCACGCGTTGGCGAAATTGCCGCCTGGACGGCGGCCGTTGGTGGCTGTCGTCTTGACCGACTTCGCGGTGCACAGTCGTTGGGTGCATCCCAACGCCGATCTGGTGATCGCGCCCACGCACGACGCCGCGGCGCATGTGCGCCGCTTGCGCCCGGACGTGCGGGTGGTGGTGGGCGGCATCCCGGTGCGCGATCAGTTTCGCCGATGTGCGCTGCCGCGCCGGGCAGATGCGCGCCGCATCGTGATGTTGACCGGCGGGCGAGGGGTGTTTCCGCAGTACGAAGAGGTGCTCGAACGCCTGGTCTCGCACTTTCCCGATCACGTCATTGAGGTCATGTGCGGCCGCAACTCGCGCATGTTCGAGGGTGTGCGCGCATTTGCACAGCGAAGCGGGCATACGAGCATTCATCCCATCGGCTTCACGGACGATGTGGCAAGTCATCTCCAGCAAGCCGACTTTGTTCTCGCGAAGGCGGGTGGTGTCACCATCGCGGAGTGCCTGGCGTCGGGCACGCCCATGGTGTTTTACAAACCGCTTCCTGGGCAGGAGCGAGAAAACGCGCGGTGTATCGAGAAGCTCGGAGCTGGACGAATCGCAGCCTCATTGACCGATCTCGACCGACTATTTGCCGCGTGGTCTCCTGACTTCCAGCGATCGCTGCAGGCGAGGGCGACGGAACTGGGAAGGCCCGGGGCCGCGTCGTGGGTCGCCGCATGCCTGGCTCGGGCCTGGGGGAATCGCCCAGCCGTGACGCGCGAGGCGATGGACGCGGCTCCGCTTGTGGTTCAGGAGAGAGGATGAAACGAGCCGTACTGACTCGTGTAATAGAGGAGTGGCTTGCGCGATTCGTCGACGGACGCCGCTTCGACTTGCCCGACGAGCACGCGGTGGTCCCCACCTTGCCATTCGTGCGCGAGTGTGCAGACGAGGTGCGCATGGGCGCCTGCAAGTAACGGCTGACCCCACGGTCCGATATCGTATGGCATACCCTGAAACTTGTCGGACATTTTGCTTGCAAACTGATTGGAGAGGCCAGACTGATCCTCGGACAAAATGTTGACAGCGAAGGCGCCGGACTGTCGAAGAAGTGGGAGGATGCTGGCGCGCTCGTCGATACACGCGAGAACGAGCGGTGGGCGCAGCGACAGCGAGCAGAAGGCGGAGACAGTAATCCCGCCCATCGCCCCGTCCTTCGCCGCCGTGATGACGGTCACGCCGCTGGCGAACCGGGCCAGAGCCTTGCGGAATGCGTTCTCGTCAATCGCCATGATGTGACTCCTTTCATTTTTCAACCCTCTTACCATTGTATCGGACTCTCGGTTTTCGGGAAACTTGTCGCGGCGGATGTGGGTGAGAACGGCCAGCCACGTCCTTGGAGATTCGCAGACAAAAATCGTCCTGATGTTCGAAGTTGTCTGCAAATCTATGAAAATACGATTGTCGAATTGGGGAGGGCCCGGTATAATAGGCCCCGAAACAGCATACCAGTCGAGCAAAGGGGCTTTGGCGAGTGCGCTCTCAGATCGCAGCAGGCGTAGGCTGTTTTGTCGCATGCTTGGGATTATCCTTCTCATCGGCCACGGCGTTGGCCTCGTCCACGACGTACACCGTGCGCGCTGGTGATAGCCTCTACGGCATCGCCGCAAAATACCACGTGACGGTGCGTGATCTCGAGGAATGGAATCACCTATCGTCTACGGTCATTCACCCGGGGCAGATTCTTGTGGTGTCGTCCACATCCTCCAGCGCGGGTGCTTCCTCCTCATCTTCCGCCTCGCGCCCGGGAGCTACCACGTACGTCGTCCAACCGGGCGATTCTCTGTGGTCCATCAGTGCGAAATTCCACGTCAGCATGGCTCAACTTGAGGCGTGGAACGGTCTCTCATCCTCCAGTACGATTCATCCCGGTGAAACGCTGCGCGTTTCGAGTTCACAGGCGGCGTCGGCGGTCCATTCCGCTTCCAAGTTGTCATCGCTGTCGAGCCGCGGAAGCGCTCCCGGAGCCTCGAACGCGACCCTCGCGCAGAGCGCTCTTGGGTTTGCCGTTGCAGACTATGCGCGGACCTTTCTCGGTGACCCATACGAATGGGGAGCGAGTGGTCCTTCCGCTTTTGATTGCTCAGGATTGATTCAGTACGTCTTCGCCCACTTCTACATTCAGTTGCCGCGGACGAGTTACGCGCAGTACGAGGCCGGTGTGCCAGTTTCGGAAAGCGAGTTGGAACCGGGAGATATCGTGTTTTTTGATACATATGGAAGCGGCCCGTCGCACGACGGGATCTACCTTGGGAATGGGCAATTTATTAATGCGGCGAGCACGTCCGTCGAGATCGACAGCCTATCGGATCCTTACTGGGCGAGCCACTACATCGGCGCGCGCCGCGTCATCGGGCAGAACGGATGAAGCAATGAAAGGGAGCGCGGAACATCCGCGCTCCCTCTTTTTTAAGCGGAGTGATAGCTAGGACACGGCGTCACGAGACAGCGTGTATCGTCACATAGCCGGCCGTGCCGGCCAGGATGACCGCAGACAGAACAAAAGCGGCTTTTTCAACATAGCGGACGAACGTCAACAGGCGCTGGACGGGATCTTGCGCGGCCTTCTTCATTTCCACCACAACACCCTCCTAGCCATGGTCATCTGCTTCCAGTCTACCATGTGCGAAGACCTTGGAGACGGAGCATCCGCGTCCGTCTTTGACGGTTATGTCACAAGTTTCTCGGGAATCGTCGACGGGTGTCGACGTCAATTCAGGTCGGACCGTTCTCCCGTCAGGATGTAGAGTACGCTTTCGCCAATATTGGTGACGTGATCGCCAATTCGTTCGAGATAGCGGCCGCAAAACGCAATCAGCATGCGCTCCTGAGGCGAGCTGCCCGCGTCCAATCCATCGGAGAACAGTTCTTCCACGAGAAAGCGATAGTCGCGATCGACTCCGTCGTCCATCTGTGCCAATCGGCGCGCGGCCTCCGCGTCGCTGTTGACGTAGGCGTTCAGGCCCTCAGAAACCATGTTGTCGACCGCTTCGGCCATGCTCTGCAGACGCCGGGCGGAATGCGTCGCTGGAGGCGAGCTGAGCCGCAGGGCGGTTTTTGCGAGATCCACGGCGAGATCGCCCATGCGTTCCAGGTCGACGGCGAGCCGCATGCCTGCGACGATCCGACGAAGGTCGCCAGCCACCGGCTGCTGTGTGGCGATGAGGCGAATGCATAGGTCTTCGATTTCGTGATCCTGCCGGTTGATTTCGTGGTCCCGCTCTATCACGCGCCGAGCGAGGGATTCATCATGCTTGAGCACCGCCGCGACAGCGTGACGGATGGATTCCTGGACGTCGCCGCCCATGTGTAACAGTTTCAACTTCAGTTCCTTGAGCGCAATGTCAAAGTTTTGTCGCTGATGCATACGGCTCGTCCCTTCGTTTCAGATCTCAGACTCCAAGGTTCTCAACCAAATCGGCCGGTGATATAGTCCTCGGTCCGACGATCCCTCGGTTTGGTAAACATTTGTGAAGTGTCGTCCATTTCGATCAGACGACCTTCGTAGAAAAACGCCGTCTTGTCGGCGATGCGCGCCGCCTGTTGCATATTGTGTGTCACAATCACGATGGTGTACGTCTGCTTGATCTCTTCAATCAGCTCTTCGATGCGCATGGTGGATATGGGGTCGAGCGCAGAAGCAGGCTCGTCCATCAGCAATACTTCCGGTTCCACGGCAATCGCGCGAGCGATGCACAAACGCTGTTGCTGGCCGCCCGAGAGCGCCGTCGCTGGCTTGGCGAGGCGATCTTTCACCTCATCCCACAGCGCCGCCATTCGGAGCGCCCGCTCCACACGCTCTCGAAGCTCGCTCCCCTTGCGAATACCCGCCAACTTCAACCCGATGGCGATGTTGTCGAAGATGGACATCGTGGGGAACGGGTTGGGTTTTTGAAAGACCATTCCTACCATCCGCCGAACGTCGACGGGATCGAGATCAAACAGCGACTCGTCCGCCAGACGGATGTCGCCCTGGACACGAGCCTGGGGATGGGTTTCATGCATACGGTTCAGGCACCGAATAAACGTCGATTTGCCGCAGCCGGAAGGACCGATAATGGCGGTCACGCGATTTTCCTCGATGTCCATATCAATGTCGTACAACACTTGGTGTGCGCCGTACCACGCGTTCAAGCGGCGAACGGTCATGGATTTACCCACGACTTGTCTCCTCCCAATCCTATGCCATTGCTCATTTCTCTATCCCAGAGACATGCAAGATTCCGCAGAACACAATACCGGGTGAATGTTAAGGACGTGTGAGGTTTGTGTAGATTTTTGTGGGGAAACAACACAAAAGCCACGGCGTGACCGCGGCGTGGCTCTTGTGTGCACATGTGAATCATGACAAGCCCTAGTCTACTGAAAATCTGCTCGATCGCGACGGCTCAGGGGGGCGGACATGTGTCGAACTTGTGACAATGCGTGTCGACAAGGTCGCTCGAGTGCCTCCGATTCCTTCAACATCTTTCAACATCCTCTTCACAGCGGTGTCACATGCGGTTTACGTTTGCGTGCTACAGTCAAGGTGCGCTGGACCTGTGCCAAGCGGTTCGTGCATGAACCCCAATCCGCGCTTGCCGCCTCGTCGGAGGCGGCGCCTTTTTAGGATGTTCCATGTCCGCGGGCCGTGCTTCGTGCCCGCGCTTCGACGTGTATTGGAAGACCCATCGTGAATTCGACACCTTGTCATTCACATGGCGATTCTCGTGCCTGATGCGCCGCGAGTCGTGATAGAATAAAGACCATCAACCTGCATCACACTGCATCAATCAAGGCTTCGCGCGCAATTTCATACGCAAAAAGACGCGATTTTGAAAAACTTTCGTTTGAGTTTTCCTATAGATTTGGTGTATATCTGTAACGAGGACATCATCTACGATAAGGTTTCAAGGGAGGCTCACGCGAATGCCGTTTGTCATCACGTCGCCTTGCATTGGGGAAAAGGCCGCGGACTGCGTGGAGACGTGCCCGGTGGACGCCATCCACGAGGGTCCGGATCAGTACTATATTGACCCCGATTTGTGCATTGACTGCGCGGCTTGCGAGCCGGTCTGCCCGGTCAACGCCATTTATCAGGAGGAATTCGTCCCCGAGGATGAGAAGGAGTTCATCGAGAAAAACCGGAACTTCTTCCGCAATCGCTGATGTGCGGCTGTACGCTTCGGAGCCGTCGGTCCCGCTTGTGCGGGCCGGCGGTTTTGACTTGAGAGGGTTGTGTGGGGAGGAGGGAGCGCTGTGAAGCGTGGATGGGTCATCGCGTGCGCTGCGATTGGTTTCACCTTGGTCGCAGGGTGTGGCACGCCTCAGCGTGCGTCAGACTCGGGCGATCCGCAAGCCCATTCGCTGGTGCAGAATCATTCCAGCGTGGATCCCAAGCTTTACGCGGTCTGCAACGCGATTTACAACGGCGTGGAACGGGCCCTTGCAGCCAACCGAAATGAGAGCTTTGACACACAGCTCGAGTCCGTTGAGGCCTTGGGAAGCAGCGCATCGCCTTCGTCGCCGAATGGGCAGTTGTTCGCGGATGCGCAGCAGGTCGTGGCGTTGTGGGACGCGTATACCGGGGAAGGCGCGCCAGCCAAGGCGTACAGCGAGCTCCGGGCCTCGCTCCGAACCTTGCAGCAGGCGCTGGTTCGGTATCGGTCTGGGTGATTTCACGAGGGCGGCTCCCTCGTGACATGTCGGTAATCGATTTCGATATAGATGCAAGTCTTCCTCTTGCATTCGCTTTCATTGGCGTGGCAAAATAGGAATGAAAGCGTTATACAATCCACTGGGATCGATTTCGAGAGCAGTGTTGCGGTCGTGTGGGTCTGTCTTGTAATGGTTGCCGTGCGTCAGGATCGAAATCGATTTCGAACGATCATTGACATGGCTTGATGAGGGGAACGCATGCATGGGACGAGCGAAGCGAAAGCAAGGGAGTGGCAGCTGCCGTGGGTGTCGCCGTCATGAGCTCGGCGGGCTGTGGCACGCCAACTCAAGGGCCCCAATCAGAAGGCGACTCCGGCGTCAGGTGCAAAAAGATGAAACGCCCAGCGCGGTCTTAGGGCGAGGTGTTGTCGCTCGTCGGCGAGTCGGGATCGGGCAGGTCGACCATCGGCAAAGCCGTGGTGCGGATGATCGAGCCGTCGGAGGGTTGAGAACTGCTCATTGAATGATGGATAATTGTGCATATTGGATGTATTCTATTCTATCAAACTCAGTGATTGGGCAAGAAAGAATGGAATCTCGTACAAAACCGCCTGGCGTTGGGTAAAAGAAGGCCGGATGCCCGCTGCCTTTTGACCAAACCCCTTCGGGCACCATCCTCGTCCACGAAGCCGAGCTCTCTACGACGAATGCCGTGGCCTTGTATGCGCGCGTGTCAAACGCCGACCGAAAAGCCGATTTGGATCGCCAAATCGCACGGCTCATGGAATTTGCAATGGAACAGAGGCTTGTCGTGGTCAAGGCGGTTCTGTGCGCGGTTGTACGGGCGGCGTTCCGCTCGTCACCGCGCCAAGCGCGCTTTGGAGGTTCTCGAGCGTGAAGATTCATCGGGCGTATCGGTATGAGTTGGCGCCGAATCGGATGCAACGGGTCCTGCTTGCGAAGCACGCAGGTGCAGCCCGATTTGCGTACAATTGGGGGCTTGCCCGACGCATCGCGCTCTATGAGAAGACGGGGCAAAGCACGAACGCCATCGAACAGCACCGGGAACTCAACCGCCTGAAGAAAACCGACTTCCCGTGGATGTATGAGGTCTCCAAGTGCGCTCCTCAGGAAGCGCTGCGGGACTTGGATCGCGCGTTTCAACACTTTTTTCGCGGGTTGAAGGAAGGGCGCAAGGTCGGATTCCCTCGGTTCAAGAAAAAAGGGCGTGACGATTCGTTTCGCCTGACGGGTTCGATTCGCGTCTTGGACAACGCCGTACAACTGCCTCGGCTCGGGCGGATTCGGCTGAAGGAGAAACCGCGTGTCGAAGGCCGAATCTTGTCGGCGACGGTCAAGCGGGAGGCGGATCGATGGTATGTGAGTTTGGCAGTAGAAACGGAGATTCCCGACCCTGTGCCGCCTTCGGGCGAGCCGGTGGGTGTGGATTTGGGGGTTTCGTGGTTTGTAACGTTATCCGACGGGACGAAAATCGAGGCGCCAAAGCCGTTACGCCGATACCTTCGCCGCTTAAAGCGGCTGTCGAGGCGGCATAGCCGAAAGAAACCCGGCTCGCGAAACCGGCGCAAGTCGGCGTTGGCGCTTGCTCGGCTGCACCGGAAGATCCGCAACATCCGACAAGACTTTTTGCACCAGGTGACGACGGAGCTTGCGAAAACCAAGCGAGCGATTGTCGTGGAAGACCTGCATGTGCGAGGCATGATGCAAAATCGAGCGTTGGCGCGAGCCATTTCGGACATGGGTTTTGGTGGGTTTCGGCGGATGCTGACGTACAAGTGCGCGTGGTATGGTTCGGAACTCATCGTGGCGCCGCGGTTTTACGCGAGTAGCAAGACGTGTTCGGCGTGCGGGCACGTGATGAGCGAGTTGCCATGGTCGGTGCGGGCGTGGACGTGCCCGGTGTGCCGCACGCGGCATGACCGCGACATCAACGCAGCGAAAAATCTTTTGAGAATCGGTACCGCGAGTTCCGCGGGAAGTGACGCCTGTGGAGATCCCTCTGGCGGGGCAGCCTTGGGCTGCTAGTCATGGGTCGCGGAAGCAGGAAGCGAGAAGTGGACATTTGTCCATGAATCGCAGAACGGCGAGATCTGGGTGGCTGGCCGCAACGTCGCGCATATCCGCGGCCGCGATCTGAAGGCGTATCGCAAGGACGCGCAAATGGTGTTTCAGGACCCGTTTGGCTCGCTGAATCCGACGAGGACCATCGAACAACACCTTGCGTTTCCTGTAAGGAAGTACCGCCGCGAAGGCCAGGGCCGGGTCGGCGATCTGATCGACGAGCTGCTGGCCAAGGTGGGACTGACGCCCGTCGCAGAGACGCGGCGAAAGTATCCGCACGAATTGTCGGGCGGCCAGCGGCAGCGCGTCGCGATCGCCCGCGCGCTCGCCGTCAACCCAAAGTTCATCGTCGCTGACGAACCCATCTCGATGCTCGACGTGTCGATACGCGCCGGGATCCTGAAGTTGATGAACGAGTTGCGCGAAGAGATGAACATCGCGTTCCTTTACATCACGCACGATCTCGCCTCCGCGCGCTACATCGGCAACCGAATCATGGTGCTGTACGGCGGCAAGGTCATGGAAACGGCGCCGTCGGCGGAACTGATTCGGCATCCTGCCCATCCGTACACGCGTCTGCTGCTTGCCGCCACGCCAGGCACGCGCCACCAAGGGCCTTTGCCGGAGACGTCGAACCGCCCGCCGAACTTGCTGGAAGATCGCGTCGGATGTCCGTTTGCCGATCGTTGCCCGCTCATGTCCGAGGTCTGCCGAGCGCAGCAGCCTCCGCTCGCCGAAGTGGCGCCGGGCCATTATGCCGCGTGCCATCACCCAGGCTGAGCGACATCGCGTATGGTGGGTTTTCACTCGAGAGCGAAGGAGATGAGGAACATGCGCAAATTTCCGGAGGGGTTTGTCTGGGGGACCGCGACGGCATCCTATCAGATCGAAGGGGCTTGGCGGGAGGGCGGGCGAGGTCCGTCCATCTGGGACACGTTTTCCCATACGCCCGGAAAAGTGTTGCATGGCCATAACGGCGACATCGCCTGCGATCACTATCATCGGTATCAAGACGATGTCCGGCTGATGAAAGATTTGGGCATCTCGTCCTACCGGTTTTCCGTCGCGTGGCCTCGCGTCATGCCCGAGAAGGGGCGCGTCTGGGTCAAGGGACTCGATTTCTACAAGCGGCTGGCCACGGAACTGCTAGAGAACGGCATTCGGCCGGCCGTCACGATGTACCACTGGGATCTTCCTCAGTGGATCGAGGATGAGGGCGGTTGGAACAACCGGGACACCGTTTCGCGTTTCGAGGAGTACAGTGAGATCCTGTTCAGCGAATTGGGCGATCTCGTCCCGATGTGGATCACGCACAACGAACCCTGGTGCGCCTCCATCCTCGGGTATGGTGTCGGCGTGCACGCGCCGGGTCTGAAGGACTGGCGAAGGGCGTATCGCGCCGCGCATCATCTGCTCCTGTCGCACGGTCGGGCCGTGCGGCTGTATCGCGCACTCGGCCTGCGCGGCGAAATCGGGATCACGCTCAACCTCACGCCCATCTATGCAGCCACGGAGAATCCAGAGGACGCTGCGGCAGTGGAGCGGCAGGACATGTTCCAAAACCGGTGGTTTCTCGATCCCCTTTTCAAAGCCCAATATCCAGAGGCGCTCTTCCGCCGCGTCGATCACGTCACTGGCGGTTTCGACGCTGTGAAACCCGGTGATCTGGACGTGATCGCCGCACCCCTCGATTTTCTGGGGGTGAATTATTACACCCGGGCTGTCGTGGCCGACGATCCTTCCGATCCGCTGCTCGGCATCCGCCATCTCCCGGGCGAAGGCCCTCGCACCGAGATGGACTGGGAAGTTTATCCTGATGGCCTGTACGATTTGCTCAGCCGTTTGCGTCGAGATTACGGCAATGTGCCCATCTACATCACGGAGAACGGCGCCGCGTATGACGATCGCGTCGAAAACGGGCGCGTCCGCGACGCCGAACGAGTGGCCTATCTCGCGTCACACTTTGAGGCTGCGCATCGGTTCCTCGAGGAAGGCGGCAATCTGCGCGGTTATTACGTGTGGTCGCTCATGGACAACTTCGAATGGGCATTCGGCTACACGAAGCGCTTTGGCATCGTGTACGTGGATTACGATACACTTGCCCGCATCCCAAAGGACAGCTATTTCTGGTATCAGCGCGTCATCCGCGAGAACGGACTGGTGCCCGCGGAGACGGCGGAAACCGCTCGATAAAGGTGGCGTCAGAACAGGCCAGCGTCCGCTGGCCTGTTCTGATGCTCCATCAGGTGTCGAAGGGCACATGAAACCAGGCCAGGAAAAGCGACGTAACGAGTCCGCAGAATCCGAGAGCAAGGCGCCAATTTTGGTGGTGCAACCACATGACAAACAGCATGCACGCGTCCAGCACGATGGACCATCCAAAGGTCCAGCCGTGATAGTATTCGATCTCGTGCGACATCACCAGGCATACTTCAAAGGCGGCGTAGATAGCCAAAAATATGGCGAAGTGCAGAACCCGCCGACCGAGTGCAGAGGGCATATATCGCAGGAACAGGAGCGTCGTGCACGGGAACAGGATGAAAATCTGAATCATTTGCGACAGTTTGTCCGTGATGAACCACCACCTGGGGTGATACCACATCGCGTACCCTCGGCACACCAGGTTATAGACGAGGGCGATGACCGCAATCCATAACACAGTCCTACAGTACTGGGTAAGGTACTCGTGCGTGCGCGTGGCAAGGACGGCGGCGAGAAACCCAGCCGAGAACAGGATGACTACCACATGATTCGCCTCAGCTCCTTGCGCGGGCGTCTGGGGGCGAGGCCGTGCGGCAGGCTTATTTCTGAGTATGAGGAGGACAAAGGCTCCCCATACGGTCGAACATGGTCGGATGCAGGTGGTGTTACCTAAGAGCCATTCTGCGACGAGCGGGTTCACACTCGGTTCCCTTCATGTGGCGCCATTCGGATGTCCAACAACGAAAAATCCCGACCCTTGCGCAGGGTCGGGATTTCTGCTTTACTGGTGCGGTCGAGAGGACTTGAACCTCCACGGAGTTGCCCCCACTAGAACCTGAATCTAGCGCGTCTGCCAATTCCGCCACGACCGCATGTCTCGATGGAGCTTTCGCTCTCGTCCGCATCCCTATCGGAGCGAACGAGTACATTATACAAGGAATCGCGCAGGTTTGCAACGAATATTTGATCCGTGGTCCGATTTTTTTCACCGTGCTCAAGGAGGCGTTCTTATGCAGTTCTTTAAGATGCACGCGCTGGGAAACAACTATGTGTTCGTGGACACGGCCCGGACAACCCTTCCCACGGACGACCTGCCCTCCCTTGCTCGGCAGGTCAGCGATGTGCGGCGAGGGATCGGGTCCGACGGCCTCATCCTTGTCACGCCTTCGGACAGCGCGGATGTCGGCATGCGCATTTGGAACGCGGACGGATCGGAGGCGGAATCCTGCGGGAACGGCCTTCGCTGCGTCGCCAGATACGCCTACGAACGAGGGCTTGTCGACGCGACGCACTTTTCTATCGCCACGCGGGCCGGCGTGGTCGCGGCGCAGGTCCATCTGGACGTGGACGGGCGCGTGCGGATGGTGACCATCGATATGGGCGAACCGCGTTTCGGCACGCAGGCCGTCCCGTATCGCGGGCCGGATCGAGGTGAGGATGTTGGCGTGGATGCCTGTGGCACGCGCTTCACGGGGACGCTCGTCAGTATGGGCAATCCGCATTTCGTCACGTTGGTCGATCGCGTCGACGACGTGGACGTGGAACGCGTTGGGCGCGCCATTGAATCTCATCCCGATTTCCCCGAGCGAGTGAATGTGGAGTTTGTGTCCGTGCTGGCGCCGGACGAGGTGGACTTCCGGGTGTATGAACGCGGATCGGGCGTGACCTTCGCCTGTGGCACGGGAGCGTGCGCAAGTGTGGCGGCGCTGGCGAGAAAGGGATATGTGAGGAATCGGGTGACGGTCCACCTGTTAGGGGGCGATCTCGACATCGAAATACGCGATGACGGCCATGTCTGGATGACCGGTGAAGCGCACTGGGTGTGTGAAGGAACGTTCTACGCGTAAGAGGCGATGGCGGGCTGGCGCGCCTACACGGCCACCAACGCCACGCCCGCCAAGATCACGAGCACGCCGGCCCAGCGGATCCAGGGCACGTGCTCGTGAAAGACGAAGATGGACACGAGGATCGCGAGGACGTACGCGAGGCTTTGCAACGGATACAGCAGGCTGAGGGACAGTTTGTTGAGCAAAAAGATCCAAATCACTGTCGCGATCACATACAGCACAATTCCGGCGATCACCCACGGCGAGAACATGGCCACAATGACGGATCGCAGGCTGTTCAAGTCGCGGTGTTGAAGCCCATACTTCCACAGCGTTTGCCCACCGACGAGAAGGCAGACGTTGAGCAGAATCAGGATGGCGTAGCCAAGTCGCATGAGGGGGTCCGGCGCTCCTTCGTGTTCAACCTTTGAATTCGTTCTGCAAGAGCTCGTAGTAGTCTCGGTGGTGGCGCACGATGGTATCCAGGATAAAGCCGCACGTCAGGCTGTTGGTCGCCAGCACCATGAATCCCACCGCCAAAATGGCGGACGGGATCTTGGCGATGCGGCCGAACGAAAAGTACTCGTACAATACGGGAATGCCAACGCCAAGGCCCGCGAGGAACAGGATGAGCGCCACGGCCGTAAAGAAGGCGAGAGGCTTGTAGTCCTTGAAAATCCAAAAAACGGTCTTCAGGACGCGGATGCCGTCGCTCAGCGTGTTCAGCTTGGAATGGCTGCCTGGAGGCCGATCGCGGTATTGAATCGGGATCTCCAAGATGCGGAACCGCTTGTCCAAGGCGTGGAGCGTCATCTCCGTCTCAATTTCAAATCCTTCGCTTTGAATGGGCATGGTCTTTGCAAAGCGGCGGCTGAAGGCTCGGTAGCCCGTCATGATGTCCCGAAGATCCGCGTGAAACAGGGTATTGATGAGCTTGCGCACCAACTGGTTTCCGAAGTTGTGAAATGGGCGCTTGTTCTCCTTCGAATACGATCCGTCCGAATGTCGATCGCCGATGCACATGTCCGCCTCACCTTCGACGATGGGGCGGATCAGCTCATGCACGAACTCGGCGGGGTACGTATCGTCCCCGTCGGTCATCACGTACACGTCGGCGTCGATGTCGCGAAACATCGAGCGCACGACGTTTCCCTTCCCCTGACGCGTCTCTCTGCGAACAATGGCGCCTGCCTGCCTTGCCACTTCCGCCGTGCGATCTCGCGAGTTGTTATCATACACGTAAATTTCCGCGTCTGGCAGCTCGCGCCGGAAGTCCTGAACCACTTTGCCAATGGTCAGTTCTTCGTTGTAACACGGAATGAGGACTGCGATTCGCATCTTCACGACAAGCCTCCAGGATTCGATTGGTCTAGGCCTACGATGTGGCGGCGCCGCGCGGGGATCCCTTGCGCAGACGCGTCCAAGCTGCAACCAGATAGATCACCGCACCAACGCCCACGAACAAAAAGGGCATCATCGGATAGGCGTAGCGGTTGATCGGGATAAACGGAAGCTGAACGGCGATGAGAAAGGCGGTCAGCCAGCTCAGCCATCGAATATAGCGCATGCCGAATCCCACCGCGAGCCCGATGGCGCCGACCACCACCCAGAGCAGGTGCAGGTGGGCGTACGCGAACGTGACCCGCGTCAACGCACCGGCGTGCGGCGGCAGCGCACTGGTGTACCACGGCGTGCCGAACAACCAGCCGAGTTTGTCCAAAGTGTACCACTTGAGATAGCCAAGTGGATGGGTGCGAAAGCCCTCCTCGATCCGGTGAATGGCAAGGGCCTTTTGTTGCGCGTACGTGAGCCCGTTGGAAAGGCTGGTGTCCTTGTAGAAGGTCGGGTCCGAGCCAAACAAGAGCGGATTCGCGGCGTCGAGATCGGTCGTGATCCATTGGTGCAGGGCCACGAGGTTGCGAACCCACCACGGGATCATGGCGACGACGAACACGGCGACGTAGACGCCATAGTTGGTGAGCGTCTTCTTCCAGGCGCGCCTTGTGTCACGCTGCAGGAACAGGCAGGCTGGCGCCGCCAGAAGCGGCGCTACGCTCGGGCGGATGAGCGTCGTCACCGCGAGCAGGAGGCCGGCGGTGGCGAAGCTTGCTCTTGAGCGATCCCGAACGAGAACAAGGAACGACCACACGAATGCGAGCAGGAAGGGGATGTACAGGTTCTCGGTGAGCAATTGGTCGTTCGCGTACACGACGGGAGGGTACACCGTCCACAGCAACGCGGCGAGAAAACTCGCGTACCTCGGTAAGCGAAAGCGCGCGATGACGTAGATCAGGACACTCGACGCCACGGCCAACAGGTGCTGGCACGCTTGGGCCAAGTGCATCGCCGCTTCGTGACTTGGCGTAAACAGATGGGAGACTCGGTACACGAGCGCGAGGAAGACCGGATAACCCGGCGTCACCTGCGCGGCTGGGCCCCAGCTCCAATAAGCGTAAAGGTGCAGCGCGTTCAGCTCTTGAGCGGAATGATCATAATAATACGCGTCCCCGTACAGCAACACGGGCTGGCCCCACGCCTTGACGATGAAATACACGTGATAGACGAGCGCGATGGCGGCCAAAACGCCGATCCACGCTCGGTCCTCTTGAAAGGAAAGGCGCTTCACCGATGACTTCACTCCTCAGTGCGTGCATATCGCATGGTCCAGTCCCCGGAGGACATGATTCGGCGCACCCGCCCCCGCTCCTCCAGGTGCTCCAGGTGCGCAATCACTGTGTGGCGCGCGAACGGCAGCGCGCGCGGGTCAACGTCTGGGTACAGGGCTTTCGTGAGTTCGGCGAGCGCCTTCGGGCCTTCCGCCAAAAGCTCGAGCATCTGCTTTTCCCGCATCTCCCGTCTGGCGCGGAGGCGATGAGCAGCCCGTTGAGGCTGGCGGATGACGGGTCCATGGCCCGGCAAGGCGGCCATCGCGTCGGAGTTGATCACGGCCTCGAGCGCCTGGTAGTAGTCTGCCATGTGGCCGTCCGGCGGCCCAATCCATACGGAACCTTCTTCCACCATGTGATCCCCCACCCAAATCGCCCTGACGTCCGGGAGCCAAAGGTGCAAATGGCCGTGGGTGTGTCCTGGCTGATGGATGACCCACAAGTCGCGCTGGCCTGCGCGCAGTCTCGCGGGGCACGCTTCGAAGGTTCCCGCGGCATGCGGAAACGCGCGGTCAAAGGCGGCGACGTCAAGCGGGTGCATGAAGGCCGGCGCCTGGAGCCGCGCTTTGAGCTCGGGCATACCCGCGGTATGATCGACGTGATAGTGTGTTGCAACCAACGCCGTCACTCGCCGCACACCGCACTCGCGAAGATGCCGTTCCAACGCGTCAAGATGGTCTCCCGTGGCACCCCCGTCGACGATCACGGCCTCCTCGCCGTCCTGAATCGCATACAGATTGACGGTTCCATCGGGCAACACGTTCGGGTACGCGACGGTCATACGCCAAACTCCCGGCAACACGGCCTCCCAAGGCCCTGCGTTCGACAAGGCGAGACCCCTCCGTCTCTTTGACAATCAGTTTCATGTTAAAAGTTTGTGCGAGCCGGGTCAATTTGTCCCCTCATCGTGTGATACACTCAATCTGCCGTTTGGCTGGAAAGGGGGGCGATCCGCGTGGATCAAGCAACGTTCCCCGGGGGAAAACCGGTGGAATCATTCTGGCAATCAGGTTTCAAAGGCGCTCTGTTGGATCTCGACGGCACGTTGTTTCGGGGGCGCCAGGTTATCCAAGGCGCGCCAGCCTTTGTCCAGGCCTTGCGCTCGCGAGGCATCCAACCGATCTTTTTCACCAACAACTCTTCGCGGACGCCTGATCAAGTGGCCGCGTTTCTGTGCGATCTCGGCATCGAAGCTCATCCCGGCGAAGTGGCGACGTCAGCCCAGTCCGCCGCGTCCCTGATTCGCGAGCGCGTCTCGGAGACGGCGGAAGAGGGTTCCCCGATCGTCGCTTTTGTGGGCGGACCGGGTTTAGAGCAGGCGCTTCGCGACGAGGGACTTGATCCGAGGCGTGCCCGCGCGGAGGACCTGCGGGCAGATTGGGTGAAAAGAGCCGTCGCAGCGGCCGTGGGCCTGGCGCCAGACGCTTGCTACGGCGATTTGGCGGTTCTTGCGCGTGTGGCCCATCGCGTGGGGTGGATGGTCCTCACGAATCCTGACCGAAGGCTTCCCGTCGAGGACGGATTCATGCCCGGAAACGGCGCGCTTGGCGCGTTTGTCCAGACCGCATCTTCCGCCGACATGTTCGTAACCGGCAAGCCCGATCCGTCCTTTGTCCACTACGCGCTTCGCAGGTTCCAGCTGCGCGCGGACGAAGTCGTGATCGTCGGCGACAACGTGGAGACGGACATCGCCGCGGGGCGGCTGGCGGGCGTGCCCACGGTGTGGGTCAAGTCCGGCCTCGCGGGAGAAATCCATCCTACGGAGGCGCCCGACTGGATGGTCGATTCCGTCGCTTGTTTGGTGTCTCTGGATTGAAAGCGCCAAGAATCCTCTCGAAAGTTCAACGGATTTGACGCTTGTCTGACGCAGATATAGCGTTTATAATCGCGGTGACTCGAGTTACTGACACTACATATAGACCATCGGCCGGCCATCTGCGCGGGATTCCGCGAAGTGCCCGATGCGCACGGGGGTGACGGACATGAGATGCCCATACTGCGGAGCGGACAACACGCGCGTCATCGAGTCCAGGCCCGGCGAGGACGGGACGACCATTCGGCGCCGGCGGGAGTGCATTCAGGAAACCTGCGGACGGCGTTTCACCACGTACGAACGGGTGGAGCAACGGCCGCTCATGGTGGTCAAGAAAGATCAGAAGCGGGAGGAGTTTTCGCGGGACAAGCTGTATCGCGGCATCATGAAGGCTTGCGAGAAGCGCCCCATCCCCGCGGAGACGCTGGAGTCCGTGTGCGACGAGATCGAGCGAAAGCTCCGGCTCGAGTATGAGCGTGAGGTGCCGTCCTCGGTGATTGGCGAGCGGGTCATGGACGCACTACGGCAGCTCGACGGGGTTGCGTATGTCCGCTTTGCGAGCGTGTATCGGGAATTTCGCGATGTCGAGACGCTTCTGAAGGAAGTGCTCGCGCTCATCGGAGATCGGACCCGCGGGGCGGATCGGCCGGTGCAGGCGGACAAGCCCTCCGAGGATTGAACGCGGTTCGCTTGCGGAGAGAGGGAGGATTTGAATGGCCATCGAACAACGGGAACGGCCCATGTTGGATCTGAACGACGACGACTACTTGGGGCCGACCGGCGAAAAGATCGTCGCCGATCGGTATCTGTTGAAGGATATCCGCAAAGAGGCGCTCGCGCCGGGAGCGCTGGTCGTCGCGGTGTTGGACAAAAAGCGCGCATATCACGAGCTGGCGCGCGTGAAGTCGGTGGATCGCGACGCGGATCAGGTGACGGTCGAGCTGCGGGATGGATCGCTTGTCGACCTTCCGGTGAGTCAGGTGGACGTGCTCCTGGAGACCTCGCCTCGGCAAATGTGGCGGCGCGTCGCGCGCGGAGCCGCGGCCGTCACGCGTCAGCCGGAGGTATGGGAAGAGGCGTTCTACGAGCTCCAGAAGGGCTGGCGCTACGTGCCTGGAGGGCGGATCAATGCGTCCCTTGGAACGGGCATGCAGGTGACGAGTTACAACTGTTTCGTCATTCCCAACGTCGGCCCGGATCTGCGCGATTATGCCGAGTCGTTTGGCCAGACGCTCGAAATCCAGGCGCGAAGCGGCGGCGTTGGCATGAACCTTTCTCGCATTCCGCCACAAGGCACCCTGATTCCTGTGAGCCGTGAGTCGCGCAAGGCGGAGTTGATGCTGGTTCTGGACGCCTGGCATCCGGATCTTCTGGACTTTCTGGAGACCGAATATCCGCACTCCACGAAGCTCGTCCGCGCCGATGCCGCGTTCTGGCGAGCCGTCGAGGAGGACGACGAATGGGTGTTTCGTTTTCCGGACACCTCGGTGGAAAGGTATGACGAGATCTGGACGGGCGATCTCGACGCCTGGTCCCGTCAGGGCCTGCCCGTCGAGGAACACAGCCGCGTTCGCGCCCGCGAGCTGATGGAAAAAATCCTGTCGTCCGACGCGCATCTCGTCCCGCAGGCCGTCGGCTTCTGCCTGAGCCCGGGAGACAGCCGCAGTACCATTGCCAGAACGCTTGGGGATATGTGGGAGGCGATGCGGGACGGCAAGCGCGTGTCCCTCATCCTGTCGTCCCTTCGCCCGCGGTACAGTTATGTGCGCGGCGTCAACGGGCGATCCTCCGGCGCTTACTCGTGGGGGCTCTTGTACGACAAGGGAAATCAGGTGTTCGGAGACGGCTTCGGGCCCGTTGGCGTCGGCGAGATCATGAGCGTGGGATGCCAGCTCACCCTCCAGGGCGGGTCGCGCCGCGGAGCGCTCATGCTCATTCTCAACGACCGTCACGCGGACCTGCCGAAGTTTATCCGCGCGAAGCAGGTGGATGGCGTCATCACGGGCGCGAATATCAGCGTGGGCGTGTCCGAGGAGTTCATGCGCGCCAAGCGAGCGGGACAACCGTGGCAGCTCGGTTTCGTGCCGGCGGCATACCGCGATGCATTCGACGGGGACTTCGGCCGCTGGATCGACGAAGGCAAGCCGTTCGAAGTGACGGAGACCGTCTCCGCCGCGGACCTTTGGCGCGACATCTGCGAATCGGCGTGGAAGTCCGCGGAGCCGGGCGTCGTGTTTTTGGGCCGGGCCAACGCGATGAGCAACTCGTGGTACTTCAATCCGCTCGTCGCGACCAATCCGTGCGGCGAACAGCCGCTTCCGCCGTACGGCATCTGCAACCTCGGCGCCGTCGTCCTGGCCCGGTTTGCCAACGGTTTCCGCGACAGCGGCATCCGAACGGACTTCTCCGACCCGGAGCGCGAGGCCTACGTGCGATCCCGACTACTGGAGAAGTTCCCGGCGGACGAGGCTGAATTTCTTCTGCATCATATCCGCTGGGAAGAGCTCGAGCAGACCACGCGCAGAGGCATTCGCTTTCAGGACGCCGTAATCGACGCGACCTATTATCCGTTCGAAGAAAACCGGCAGAACCAGATGTCCGAGCGACGCGTGGGGCTCGGCATCATGGGGCTGCACGATCTGATGCTTTACTGCGGCATTCGCTACGGATCGGAAGAAAGCGTCAAGCTGATCGACGTGTTGATGGGGCTCATGGCCGAGTGGGCGTATCTCGAGTCGGTGGAGTTGGCCAAGGAGTATGGCCCGTTCCCGAAGTTTGACGCCGACAAGTTTTTGCAGTCGGGATTCATGCGCCACATGGCGGCGGAGCGACCACACGTGGCCGAAGCGATTCGCAAGCACGGCATCCGCAACGTGACGACGATGACCATCGCTCCAACCGGCACGACGGGGACGATGGTGGGTTGCTCGACCGGATGCGAACCCTACTACGCGTGGTCGTACTTCCGCAATTCGCGCCTTGGCCTGTTCGAAGAGCATGCGGCCATCGTCGAGCAGTACCGGCGCGAACATCCGGAAGAGGACAAGTTGCCGCCTTATTTCGTGACGGCGATGGAGCTCACGCCGGAAGAGCACGTCCGCGTGCAGGCTGCGCTACAGCGATGGATCGACAGCTCCATTTCGAAGACATGCAATGCGCCGAACTCGTACACGGTGGAGGATACGGTCAAGCTGTACGATCTCGCCTACGAGCTCGGGTGCAAGGGGATCACGATTTATCGGGACGGATCGCGCAGTGAACAGGTGCTGTCGCTGAAGAAGGACGACAGACAGAGCGATGGGGACGGGGCCGCATCTGGCTCTGCTTCGCCATCCGGCGAAAACACATCTCAGCCCGCGCAGACCGCATCCGCCGGATATGTGAAGCGCCGGCGGCCGGATGTGTTGTATGGCGCGACGTATCGCAAAGAGACGCCGCTCGGGAAAGCGTTCATCACCATCAACGACGATCCGGACACGCATATGGCGACGGAGGTGTTTGTGAACGTCGGGAAGGCGGGCTCGGATGTCTATGCCGCCAACGAGGCGCTTGGCCGGGCCATCACCCTGTATCTGCGTGAATCGAACAACCCGAACCGCGAGGCTGAGTTGGTGAAACACTTCTCGGGCATCGGGGGACAAAACGCGGTGGGCTTTGGCGCTCAGCGGATCACGTCGGTTCCAGACGCCATTGCCAAGGCGCTGATCGAACATGCGGAGACGTTCCCGCTCCGCCGCATGGCCTCGCGTCAGGCGGCGACGTCCGCGCGGGAGGAGGATGCGGCGAAGCCGTCTGAGCTGCGGGCGTACTCCATCGCGAAAGACTGGTGCCCTGAATGTCATCAACATACGCTCATCCGTCAGGGCGGCTGCTACGAGTGCGAAGCGTGCGGCTACAGCAAATGTTGATCGGTGCGGGCGGCTCGAGATGTGGCGCCGCCCGTTGATGTCCGTGGGAGGATGCCTCTGGTCGGTATTGCGCCGCGGGCGAGGAACGAATATCGTGAAGGTGATCGCGGTCTGCGCCGCGGGACCATGCACGAGGAGAACGAGCGATGTCTCATTCGCATGAAGGCCATTCTCATGTTCACCATCACGCGCATGGGGGCGGGCATGCGCATGGCGGCGAATGGCTGCATGTGCACGCGCCGGCCGACAAGATGCGCCTCGCATTCTGGCTGACGACCTTGATTTTCCTGGCGGAAGTGGTCGGCGGTTTTGTGTCTGGGAGCCTGGCGCTTTTGTCCGATGCGGGCCACGTGCTCACGGATCTCGCCGCTCTTGGCCTGTCGTGGTATGCGCTTCGACAAGCGGAAAGGCCGACGGACGCCCGCATGACCTTTGGCTATCATCGGGCAGGGATTTTGGCTGCACTGCTGAACTCCTTGTTGCTTGTCGGCGTCACGATCTGGGTGGTGGTTGAAGCCTGGACTCGACTCGAACACCCTCGTCCCATCGAGCCGCTGTGGATGACGGTGTGCGCCCTGGTGGGCGTCGTGATCAACCTGGGCATGGCGCTTGCCATGCGCGGCGGGGACAATCTGAACGTGCAGAGCGCGGTGCTCCACATGTTGGGCGATATGGCCGCGTCGCTCGGCGTGATCGCCGCGGCGGTCGTGATCGCGTGCACGCACTGGTATCCGATTGATCCCATTTTGAGCGTGGCCATCTCGCTCGTCATCGCATACGGCGCCATTCGCTTGGCGCGCCGCGCGACGCGAATCCTGATGGAGGGCGCGCCGGCGGATGTGAATGCTGGCGACGTGGTGAAGGCCATCCTCTCGGTCGAAGGCGTTCGCGGCGTCCACGACCTCCACATCTGGTCCATCGCCAACGGGCGGAATGCCCTGTCCTGCCACGTCGAAATGGATGGCGTCATGACCGTGTCGGAGACACAGGGCGTCATTCGGGAAATTGAGCATCGGCTGCAGCATCTCAACATCGGTCACGTCACCGTGCAGGTGGAAGACGAAGCCCATCCGCATGATCCCAGCGTCTTTTGCGCCCAAGAGGGTCAGGGCGCGCCCCATGCTCACGTCAATGGAGCGGGCGGTGGAGATTCAACAGGACGACGCCAGCGACGATGAGGCCGATGCCGAGCATCATGACGGGCGTGACGGGTTGTCGGTAGAACAACGCGCCGATGGCGACCATCGCAGCGGTGCCGACGCCCGACCAAATGGCGTACGCGACGCCGATGGGGATGGTGCGAAGCGCTTGGGAGAGCGCGTAGAAGGACAGGGCGTAACCGACCACGACGGCCAATGACGGCCACAGCCTTGAAAACCCTTGTGTCCATTTGAGCATCGAGGTGGCGAAGACTTCACAGGCAATGGCTGCCGCCAAGAACCAAGCGTTCAGAGCGCTTCACTCCTCCCCGGGAGACGTCGCAGACGGGCACAAGCGCATACGCTATAGCACAGCCGCGTGTGGAGGTGCCGGAGATGACGTATCCCACAGATCAAGCATATCACAAATGGATGGCGATCGCGGCGTTTTGCATCGCGTTTGCGCCGCTCGTCTGGCCGGTGCTGCGGGCGCGCCCGTAACGCGCCTGCGCCTGGCGCCATGCCGGAATGGAGAACGGACATGTCGTGGTTGCACATCGCGTACTTGCTTATTTTCGCGCTCGATCTCGTCACGGCCTGCGTGATCATTTTTGTGGAGCGCCACAACGCCGCCGTGACGTGGGCGTGGCTCATGGTGCTGTTGTTCATTCCCGTCGGTGGCTTCATTCTCTACGTGCTTTTCGGGCAACACGTCAGCCGTTATCGCCTCGCGCGATTTCGCCTTCGGAACGCGCCCTGGGTGGCGCGCGCCGCAGAGCGTCAGCGCCGTCAGGTCGAGGCGGGAGACCTGGCGTACGCAGAGCCTGCGGCCCAGCGCCATGCCGACCTGATCGCCCTCAACCTCAAGACGGCCTATGCCATCTATACCGAGGACAATCGCGTGGACGTGTTTGTCCGCGGCGTGGACAAGTTTGAGTCCCTGTTCGAAGACATTCGGCGGGCGAAAGACCATGTGCATCTGGAATATTACATCTTCCGGCCGGACGATCTCGGCGCGCGGCTCGTCCACCTTCTGGCGGAAAAGGCGCGGCAGGGCGTCGAGGTGCGGCTCCTGTACGACGCCGTGGGCTGCGCTTGGACGCCGAAGTCGTTCTTCGAACCGTTGCTGCGTTCCGGCGGCGAAGTCGCTGCGTTCTTTCCGTCTCGCATCCCGTACGTCAACTTGCGCATGAACAACCGCAACCACCGGAAAATCGCGGTCATCGACGGGCGCGTGGCCTACGTGGGCGGCTTCAACGTGGGAGATGAGTACCTCGGCAAAGACGAGCGCTTCGGCTTTTGGCGGGATACGCATCTTCGCATCGAGGGCAGCGCGATCCTGGAGTTGCAATCCATCTTTTTGTTGGATTGGAATTCATCGTCCCCTCAGCCGCTGGAGTTCGACGACCGCTATTTCCCGAGGATCAACGGTCGCACAGGCACCACGGGCATGCAGGTGGTGGCGAGCGGTCCGGACACCGACTGGGAACAAATTCGCAACGCCTACATCAAGATGATTTACGCGGCGAAGGAAAGTATCTACATTCAGACGCCCTACTTCGTGCCGGACGACAGCTTGCTTACCGCGCTCAAAATCGCGAGCTTGTCCGGTGTGGACGTCAAGGTCATGTTGCCTGGAAAACCGGATCACCTTTGGGTGTTTTGGGCGTCCAGGTTTTATCTCGGCGATCTGCTTCAGGCCGGCGTGCAGTGCTATTTGTACCGCGATGGTTTTTTGCACGCCAAAATGGTGGTGACGGACCGGGAACTGGCTTCCGTTGGAACGGCGAATATCGACATCCGAAGCTTCAAGTTGAACTTCGAAGTGAACGCGCTCATCTTCGATCGCGACAAAAGCGGGCATCTCGCGGATCTGTTCGAGCGCGATCTCGAGAAATGTGATAGATTGACACTGGAGCAATATCGAACAAGGCCCAGAGCCGAGCGCATCATGGAGAGTTGTGCCAGGCTGCTGTCTCCGATTCTGTAGAAAGGGAGTTCGAGGATGGAAAAGAAGCGAATGGCGGGGGAAGAGGCCGCAAATCGGATTTGTTCCGGCATGAAGGTCGGCCTGGGGACGGGATCGACGGCCTACTATACGATTGTCGAAGTGGGACGGCGCGTGCGGGAAGGGCTCGACATCGTCGCCATCCCCACATCTCGCGAGACGGAACGGTTGGCGCGTGAGCTCGGCATCCCGCTCACCGATTTTCGCAGTTGTCCGCGGCTCGACCTCACCATCGACGGCGCGGACGCGGTCACGCCCGATCTACAGCTCATCAAAGGCGGAGGCGGCGCACTGTTGCGCGAAAAGTTGGTCGCTTCCATTTCTGACGAGCTGATCATCGTCGTCGATGACAGCAAGCTGTACGATTCGCTGTCTGGGCTCGCGATTCCCGTCGAAGTCGTGCCGTTTGCGTGGGAGACCACGGCGCGGCGCATCGAGCAACTGGGCGGGCGGTGGACGCTTCGGGAGCGCGACGGTGAGGTGTTCGTCACCGACAATCACAATTACATTCTCGACACCGTATTCGACGAGGTCCACGATCCGGCCGATTTGGCGCGCCGCCTCAAGCTCACGACGGGCGTCGTCGAGTCGGGGCTGTTCATCGACATGGCGAGCGAGGTGGCGGTCGGCACGGATGCAGGCGTGGTCTGGCGCAAAAAGTCAGAGGCTTGAAGACGGCTCAAGCGCATACATACGGCGGGGAGGGGCACGGTAAGGCACGGGAGGGATGGCCCATGCAGGGTGAAACACACCGAAAACCCGGGCCGCCAATGCGCAATTTCGGAGAGAAGCTGCTCGCGGAGGGCGATCGACAGGCGATGGAGCAGTGGGCGATTCGCGACACGCCCGACGAGCACACTTTGACGCCGAAGCCCGAAGACGCAGAGCGCATTGGCCAGAAGCGGACTTCGCCCATTCAGCCTCGATGAACCACTTCGCCGGAGGCGGCGGGAATGTTCGATGCCCGCCGCCCTTCGATCGCGTTTGAACCTTTGCCGACAGTCTGATACTGTGAAAGAGAGTGGAATGATAGCGGGGAGTCGTGGATGTGGCGGGGTTTGTTAAGCAACTGCTCACAGATTGGCGCACCATTGCGATGATCCTGTCGGGCGCCCTGGTGGCGGTGGTGGTTCTCTACTTGGACCGGAATCACCGTTTGACCGATTGGATTCAGTCGTGGGGATTCTGGGGCGTGGTCTGGGCCATCGCGATTATGGTGATCTGGTGCCTGACGCCCATCCCGTCCGAAGGGCTCTTGATCATTTTCCTGCGCGTGTTCGGCGTCGTCGCGGGAACGACCTATGCGTGGATCGGATCCACCATCAGCTCGATTCTTATTTTTTTCATCGCCCGCCACTTTACGCGCATCATGCTTGAGCGCGTGCAGAACCACGAGCGGTTTGAGCAGGTCAATCACTGGGTACGCGAGTGGGGGAGCTTGGGTTTGCTTCTCGCGAGGCTGCTTCCCGTGCCCGCCTTCCTCGTGAACTATGTCGCCGGAATGATTCCGGCCACATCGCTGTGGGCGTACACGTGGACGGCCGTGGTGGCCATGGTGCCCTATTATCTCGGCGTGGCCCTTGTGTATGCGGGCGTGTTCGGGAACTGGATTTACATCCTCCTGGGCTGCATTCCGCTTGCGGCGCTCGGGGTGTTTGCGGCGCTTTTGCGCCGCCGCGTGGGGCGGAACGGTCGCACAAAGTGATCCTCTCGTAGACGGCTCGGTGGGTTGCGGAACATTACATACGTGGAGTGAATGTGGGTGAACGGGGATCGCCTGGATATCGCACAGCGGCTCGACACAATCATGGAGCGGTTTTTCCGCGGGATGCGTTCGCACTTCACGGAGGACAAGTTTGGTTTGACGCACACGCAGGCCTTCGTGCTCCGGCATCTGAGCCTGGTGCCGCAGGCCAAGTCGTCCGATTTGGCGCGCATCGCGGGCTTAAGTCCCGGAGCGATTACGCAGGTTTGCGATGAACTTGTCCGCCTCGGTTATGTCGAGCGCGTGCGATCGAGCGAAGATCGGCGGGTCGTGTACGTGATTCTGACCGAACGCGGTCGGTCCCATCTGCGCGAGCTCACGAGAAATCGAGCCGCCAAGATTGCCCAGCTTCTGGACAAGCTTGGGGAATCCGACGCGCGGAAGTTCGTCGAACTTCTGGAGCGGTTGGTGGCAATCCTGGACGAGAACCCCTGCGGATCGAGTCCGCGTTCGAAACAGGAGGATGCACCATGACCATTGGCTGGATGGGTCTCGGACTGATGGGCAGCCGCATGGTGAAGCGGGTGGCGTCGCTCGGGGAAGACGTGATCGCGTATAACCGGTCGTCCAAGGAGATTCCGGACCTGCCCAAAAACGTACGGGTCACGCAGCGCGCGCCAGAAGCAACGCGGGGATGTCGCCTGACGTTTCTCATGCTGGCCGATGCCGCCGCGGTGGAAGCGGCGCTCATCGATTCCGGCGCCATCGGCTCAATGGAGCCTGGGAGCGTCGTGGTCAACATGAGCACGGTGGGCGTCGAGGATTCCGTGCGGCTCGCGGATCGTGTGCAAGCGCACGGAATTGGGTACGTGGAGGCGCCTGTGCTCGGCACCACCAGGCCGGCGGAAGAGGGCAAGCTGGTGGCGTTGGTGGCCGGGAAGGAAGCGGACATCGACGCCGCACTGCCTTACCTGCGCACGATGGCTCATGTCATTCACAGGCTTGGCAATGTTGGCAACGGTGCAGCGATGAAGTTGATGGTGAACTATTTGCTCGCGATGTCGATGCTGTCCCTAGGGGAGGCGCTCGCCTTCGCGGACCGCGCCGGTTTCGACGTGCGCACGGCCATGGCGGTTCTGGAAACGAGTTCCGTTTGGCCGGCCGTGTATGCGGGCAAGCGCCCCATGATCGAGTCAGGGGAGTTCAACCCCCAGTTTCCAGTGAAACATTTGGCTAAGGACATCCGCCTGTTCACCGAAGCCAGCGAGCACTGGCGAGCGCAGACCCCCATGGCCGGCTTGGCGCGGGATCTGCTCCGGCGCGCGGCTGACGGCCCGCTCGCCGATCTCGACATGGCCGCGCTGACCACCTGGTTTCGCGACGGTGAAACGGGACGGGCCCCAGATGCCTGAGCCTGGCGCAAGGAGGCTTTGTGCGTGGACGTCAGTGTGGTGATCCCGACCTACAACGAGCGAGACAATATCCATCCCCTGGTCGAGCGATTGCATCGCGCGCTCGACCCGCTGGGGATTCTGTATGAGATCTGGTTTGTCGATGACAGCCGCGATGACACGGTTGAGGTCCTACGCGATTTGGAGGCCCGGGATCCCTGCGTTCACGTGTTCCACCGCGATCACGAGCGGGGCCTCGCAAGCGCGGTCGTCCGCGGGTTCGAACGGGCGCGGGGTCGATACCTGATTGTGATGGACGCGGATCTGCAGCATCCCCCGGAACTTCTCCCGGCCATCTATGAGCGGCTGGAGTCCGGGATCGACATCGTCATTCCCAGCCGTTTTGTCGAAGGCGGTTCGGATGGAGGCCTTGGGCCGCTGCGCAAGCTCATCTCCTGGACGGCGAGGGTGATCGGCCAGCTTGCGCTGCGTCGCCTGCGGAACATCTCCGACTGCACGAGCGGCTTTTTCGGTCTGCGTCGCGAGGTCATCGAAGGCGTGGATCTGAACCCGATCGGATGGAAAATCCTGATCGAGGTGCTGGTCAAGGGGCGCTACCGCAGCGTGCACGAAATGGCTTACGAATTCCTGGCTCGCGATTTTGGCGAGTCGAAGATGAGCCTGAAGGAGCAATGGAACTACTTTCGGCATCTCGTCCGGCTCGTGAGTCAGAGCCCGGCGGATCGGCGCTTCTTTCTGTTTTGCCTGATCGGATTGTCGGGTGTGATCGTCAATGAAGCGGTCCTGAGCCTCTTGTGGTACGGCTTTCATGTGCGGGACACCGTGGCGTCCGTCATCGCTTCGTTCGTGGCGATGCTGAACAACTACTTGTGGAACGATCGCGTCACCTGGAAATCCGATTCGTCCGGACGCGGATGGGGATGGAAACTGCCGTTGTTTATCGGCATCTCCTTCGTCGGGATCGCCATCACGACCTTGGTCATGCGCGTGTGTGAAGGTTGGGGCGTACCCGTTCCGGTGGGTCAGGCGATAGGCATTCTGGTCTCGACGGCGTGGTCGTATTGGATGAACAGCCGCGTGACCTGGCGGAACATCGAGCGCGAATCGCGCGGAGAAGCTGTCGTGGTCACGCGCGAGTCGATTCGGGATTCGATGGTGCGGGCGAAGACGGGTGCCTGACGGGGATCTCCGCCGAGGTTCACTCCGTTGCGTGGTTGCGCGCGGCGCGGGTCTCTGGCGGAAGCCAGGTGCGCGTCTCGCGCGGATCCTGGATGATGCGAGGCGGAACTTCGCCGTCGGCAAAAAACCTCTTGGCGACATATCGAGCTTCGGCCGGGTTCACCACCCAGTAGCTCAAATCGCCGGGAATGGACGGGTCGGGATCGTGGAAGGAGCCCGGGAGCGTCGTGTACACTGTTCGATAGCTCTTGTACTGCGGTGCACGCGCCGCGAGGCGCGAGAGGTCGGCGAAGGACATATCGGTGTCGATCATCTTCCACGCGTCAAGTGCGACCTGGGGCAGGCGGGGCAGCGTCTGTGGGCGGAGCAACTGATCTTTGAGCGCCACGAGGAACGCCTGCTGCCGCTCGGTGCGCCCGATGTCGCCAAGGGCGTCGTGGCGGTAACGGACAAACTGGAGGGCTTGCTCGCCGTTGAGGTGATGGTGGCCTTTTCGCAGGTGGATGGTGCCATACACCTTGTCCCCCGTGCGATAATCCATATTGCGCGGCACGTCGATGTCGAGCCCGCCGATGCGGTCGACCATGCGGACCAGCGCGTCGAACCTCACGATGGCGTAGTGGTCGATGGGAAGGCCAATCAAGCGCTCGACGAGCATGCACGTCTCCTCAGGCCCGCCGGACGCGAGGGATTCATTGATCTTATGATAGCGCCCGTCTGGGAAGGCCACCTGGGTGTCGCGCGGGATGGACAGCAGTTCAATGCGGCGATGGCTGTCGTCCAAGCTTGCGACGAGGAGCACGTCCGCATTGCCGTTGGGGTCCGTTGGCCTTTTGTCGCTGCCCAAAACCAAAAGGGTTTCGCGTCCCTTCAACCTTGTGACGCCCGCGTCCGTCGCGGCCCAGGTGATGGACGGCGGCACGGGTTTTGCGCCGCGGGCGTGGACGTGAGGCTTTTCCGCCTGGGACCATGCCTGCCAGACGCCGAACGCCGCAGCACCCATGGACAGCCACACCACGAGACGCCGACCGTATCGCTTCAAGGGGGATCCCTCCCATCTCCCCGTTATCGTGTGAGGAGATGGGGATCTTTATACTGAGCATCCATCGAGCGTCAGCTGCCGAGTGATTCACTCATGGTATAAGACCTGATTGCAGTTGGCGCACACGTACACGTACTGCTCCCGGACGACGCGGCCTTCGACGGGCATGCCCGGTTTGATCACGACACTGGAGTCCAGCTCGACTTGGCGTTCTTCCCGGAACCAGGTATGATCGCAGTGCGGACAGCGGATGGCGTGTTGAGCGCTCGCCATGTCGTTCATCTCCCATCCAGAACCTAGAGATTGCATTGCACCTCAACCATTATACCGATCTGCGAAGAACGGGGTCAAAGGCACCGAGGCGGGGGGATTGGCATGATTCGCGTGGGAACGTGCGCTTTTCACGATCACGACGATTTCTACCCTCGCACCTGGCCCCGGGAGTTTCGCCTTGCCTATTACGCCTCGTATTTCGATCTCGTCGAGATCGACAGCACCTTTTACGGCCTCGTCGCGTCGCACGTGTGGGAAAGATGGCTGGCACAGGTGCAGCCGTCGTTCACGTTCCACGTCAAGGCTCCGGGCGCACTGACCTTGCATGTGCGCGACCTCTCGCCGGAGGAACGGCGAGCGCAGGGCAAGGCGTTTCTCGCCAGCCTCCAACCTGTGGTGGAGCGAGGGCAGCTTGGGGTGATCTTGCTCCAGTTCCCCCCGTGGTTTGACGCCACGCGCCAACATCGCGCGACGGTCGAGCGGCTGGTGGATTTCCTGCATCCGCTCCGGGTGGCGGTAGAATTTCGAGAGCGCAGTTGGTGCGCTTCCGAAGAGCGCACCGGGCGCACGTTGGAATGGCTGCAGGCGCTTGGCGCGGTTCACGTGATTTGTGATGAACCGGAGGCGGGGCGAACGACAGTTCCTTATGTGCCGAGCGCCACCGTGCCCGATCTCGCCATCATCCGCATGCACGGCCGGAATCGCGAGACGTGGAACCAGAAGGGGCTCACCTCGTCCAAAGAACGGTTTCACTATCGGTATACGAAGGACGAACTCCGCGAACTCCTGCCGGACGTACGGCGGCTGGACGGGCAAGTTCGCGAAGTTCACATTCTGATGAACAACAACTCCAACAACGATGCCGTGTGGAATGCATTCGATTGGCTGGATCTGCTTCAACTGGCTAGGCGTCCCCGGCCTCTCGCCGAGCAGGGCGTGCAGATCGGCCTGTGGAGTGACGGGAATGATGGAGGCCTGTCATGAACGAACGGTATCCAAACTGGATGTTTGCCGGCGTCGCCATCGCCAGCTACGAAGGCTCGGATTTTCTCGCGCGTTGGACGGGCGCTTCGGGCATCCGATGGGTGGGATATGGCGTGGTGGCGGCATGCGCCGCCATTCTTGGCGTTCGCTACCTCAGGGCGTTTTGGTCGAGCCGAAAGAAGCGCCGGGCCCCGAAGGACCGTTGAAGGCGTCTCACCCGTCTCCAGAGAGCAGGCTCTCCATGTGCGCCGCGAACGTGGGCGAAAGGCGGGTGTAGAACGAAACGCGATGTTGCTCGATCACGCCCGACTCCGTGACGAGGTGCAACATGAGCGTTACGATTTTGTAGGGTTTTCCGAACGGATCGGGGGAATTTCCAAACAGCGGCTTGGCGTGGCGAATGTACTCCGCATCTGAGCATTCCACCATGCCAAGAATATGTTCCAGTGCGATTCGATACGTCGTTCGTCCCCGCTGTTGGATGAATTCGCGCGTCGTCAGTTGATACTTCACCTGATTGCGGATTTCACTTCGCTTGAGTTCCCCGCGAAGCCGCTTGACCTTGGGAAATGCGTACATCGCGCGTCCCCCTTTCTCGCCTCATTGTAGCACACTTGTCACGCGAAACTCGGCGAGGCGCGTGCGAGGGAGTCCGTGGATCTGTTATCGTTTTGATAGATTTTTGAGAAATGGTGCTCGAGCGGGCACCAGGAGGAGAGACGCGATTGAATGTGCTCATCTCAATCGCCGCGGCGGTCCTGACGGCCTGGAGCCTTGGCGTTCATCTGTGGCTCCACAGCCCGGTGATGCAATTCTTTGTGTCGTCCGCAGCTGTCATCCCGCTCGCGGCCATCATGGGACGCGCGACGGAGGCCATCGCGGCGCGATCCGGCGAGCGCCTGGGCGGGCTCCTGTCGGCGACGTTCGGGAACGCCGTCGAGCTCATCATCGGGGTATTTTCACTGAAGGACGGCCTCGTGCCGTTGGTGAAATCGTCCATCACCGGGTCCATCATCAGCAATCTCCTGTTCGTCCTCGGCCTTTCGTTCTTTGTCGGGGGGTTGCGCCATCCGATTCAGAAGTTCAACGTGCGGGTGGCCCGCAGCCACGGATCCATGCTGATGCTGGGCATTGGCGTCGCGTTTGTGGTTCCGACCGCATTTGCGCACGCGTCCGCACACGTGTCTCCGGTCTTATCGTACGGGGCCGCCGCGGTTTCCCTCGTCGTGTATCTGTTGGGCCTGTACTTCAGCCTGTTCACTCACCGCGATCTGTTTCAGGCGATTCAACACGAAGAGGATGACGCGCAAAAGCCGACATCCTCCGTGTTCGCCCAGATCGTTCTGCTTGCCATCTCGACCGTCCTCGTGAGCCTCGAGAGCGACTGGTTGGTGGGCTCCGTGCGATCCATTGCGGTTCACCTGGGCTGGAGCGAGGTCTTCATCGGCGTGGTGGTGGTCGCCATCATTGGCAACGCGGCGGAACACGCCTCCGCGGTGTGGATGGCGTGGAAGAACAGGATGGATCTGTCGCTTGAGATTGCCGTGGGTAGCACGCTTCAGGTCGCCATGTTCATCGCGCCCATTTTGTTTTTCGTCGGCGCTTTCATGGGGGTTCCTTTCACGTTTGCCTTCACGTGGCCCGAGGTGGTCAGCATGATGGCGGCCGTGTTGCTGGTCGTGGTCCTCGTCATGGACGGGGAGTCCAATTGGCTGGAGGGCGCCATGGCGTTCGGCGCGTACGTGGTGCTGGCGGCCGGATTCTACAGCCTGACGGGGTGACGGGAGATGAACGGTGTGAAGGAGATCCTGCGAAAACTGGCGCAGTACCTCGGAATCGGCCTCGCGACCGTGTTGCCGTTTGCGCTGGCCATCTGGGTCGTGGTGTTCGTCGTCAATCAGGTGGACGGACTGGTCAGTTGGTATATCCCATGGGTCTATCTTCACATTCCGGGGCTCGGCTTTCTGATTGTGCTCGCCGCGCTGTTCATCATCGGGCTGTTGTCGCGCGCCTATGTCAGCCGGATTGTGCTGCAATGGGCCGATCGGCTGTTCACGCATATTCCCGTCGTGCGTACGGTGTACACCACCGTCAAGGAGCTCATCGAAAACTTGTTCCGGCGCCGCACAGCGTTCCAGACGCCCGTGCTTGTGATGTGGCCTGACGAGCGCGCCCTGGTTCTCGGCTTTATCACTTCCGACAGCCTCCCTGAGGCCATCGATCCGGAGGGGCGGATGGTGGCTGTCTATCTCCCAAACGCATTCCAGTTCGCAGGGGTGACGGTGATGGTCCCGCGCGATCGCGTCAAACCTGTGGATCTCAGCGCGGAGTCCGCCTGGAGGTTCGCGCTGTCCGCTGGACTCGGCGAGACCCGCCACGCGGAGACCGACGGGAAGGCGAAGGCGCCTCAGGCGCCTCCTCCGGTTGGCGCGGAAGCGAGCGAAGGACCGAAGCCTCCTCCAACGCCGCCCTTCGGGGCGTGAGCGGTGACGGATGGGGGGCGATCCTGTACAATGGTGGACATGACGCGTGGGAGGTGCGCAGGATGTCGGACGTGACAAGCAGGGTGAGGGGCAACCTGGCCGCCATTCAGCCGTATCAACCGGGGCTGAGCGACGAAACGCTGCGCCGCGAACTCGGGAATCGGCGAATCATCAAGCTCAACTCGAATGAAAACGCCTTGGGGCCGTCTCCGCTCGCCTTGGAAGCCATTCGCAGGGAATTGCCTCGGCTTCATCTCTACCCGGACGGAGCGAGCGATCTCGTCCGCGAGGCGGTCGCTCGCCATCACGGGATTTCTCCGGAGCAGGTGCTCGTCGGCAACGGATCGGATGACATCATCAAGCTCATCTCCGAGACGTTTCTCGAGCCGGGTGACGAGATCGTCGTCCCAAACCCGTCGTTCTCGCAATACGGATTTGGGGCGCAGGTGATGGACGCGCGCGTGCGGCCGGTTCCGCTGAAGCCGGATTTTACATACGACGTGGACGCGATGGCGATGGCGGTCACCACCCGGACCAAGATTCTGTACCTGTGCACGCCGAACAACCCGACCGGGACCGTGCTGAAACGCCGCGAATTTGAGGAGCTCCTGTCCAGGATTCCGGAGGACGTGTTTGTCGTCGTCGATATGGCGTATGACAACTACGCGGTGGACGAGGAGCGCCTTCAGCTTCGCCCAGAAGATCTGCGCAGAGGGAATGTCGGGTTTCTGTTCACATTCTCGAAATTGTACGGGCTCGCGGGGTTGCGCGTCGGCTACCTGCTGGCGAATGCAGATGTGATTCAGTACATTCATCGCGTCAGGGAGCCCTTCAACGTGAACCGGATCGCCCAGATCGGCGCAGTGGCGGCGCTGTCGGACGTGGATCACGTCCGCCGCTCGCAGGCGTTGGCGTCGGAGGCGAGGTTCCAGTACGCGCGTCTCGCTGAACACGGGCTGCGGGTGGTGCCGAGCGAGGCCAACTTCTGCTTGGTCGAAGTCGGAGACGGCGCTGCGGTGTTTCAGGCGCTGATGCGGCGGGCCATCCTGGTAAGGACGGGATTCCGTGGGCTCGAATCGTATGTTCGGATCACGTTCGGAACCCAAGAGGAAAATGAGCTCTGCATCGCGGCGCTGCTCGAAGTCGTCGCCGGGGCGAACTGAGCCGCGACAAGGCGCGAGAGGGCCGGGGCAACGTGTTCGTTGCTGTCCGGCCGTGCGCGCGTTTAGGATCGATCTTCGTAGGTTCCGTCGCCGTCCTGCTCGTACGGCGCGGTGTGGCGATCCGACGTGATCATGTTGCTGTCGCGGAAGCGGCCGCTGACCATCTGACCCGGCAGCCACGGCGACGTCTTGCCGAGCCGTCGTTCGTTCGTCGTCGCACCGTACGGGCCTTCCGGGAACTCCTCCACGGCGAGATCGTACGTGGATGACTGGGCGGCCGCCACGTCTGCGGTGGGGTAATCTGTCTCGCCCTGATCGACGGGGCCAGGATCGTAGGCGCCCGAGTTCGGACTTGAGACAGGGTGCGGCTGAGGTTGCGAATTCGCCTTCTTCATCCTTCTTCACCTCGCGCCTAGTGTGGCGCACAGTTGCGGCGGGTATCCGCCATCATCACAACAGGAGGTTCGGGCATGGTTCAGGAGGTTCGTGTTCGTTTCGCGCCGAGCCCCACGGGGGCGCTTCATATCGGCGGCGCGCGCACCGCGTACTTCAACTGGCTCTTTGCGCGCAAGCACGGAGGCAAGTTCGTGCTTCGCATCGACGATACGGATCGCGCGCGGTCGTCGGAGGCTTCCTATCAACAAATTCTGGATGGGTTGCGCTGGCTTGGGATCCTGTGGGACGAAGGTCCGGATATCGGAGGGCCGTATGGCCCCTACCGTCAGTCGGAGCGCATGGACATTTATCGCCGCCACCTGGACAGGCTGTTGGCGGAGGACAAAGCGTATCCGTGCTTTTGTACACCGGAGGAACTCGCCGAGGACCGCGAGGCCGCGCAGCGGGAGGGAAGGCCGCCTCGCTACGTGGGTCGTTGTCGGCATTTGTCCCCTGAGGAACGATCGCGCCGCATCGAGGCGGGAGAACCTCACGTCTACCGGATCCGCAGCCGGGCGGAGGGCGAGACTGTCGTGCACGATCTGATCCGCGGGGATGTCGCGTTTGCCAACAGCGAGATCGACGACTTCATCATCTGGAAGGCGGATGACACGCCGACGTATCACTTCGCGTCGTGCGTGGACGACGTGGAAATGAAGATCTCTCACGTCATCCGTGCGGAAGAGCATCTGTCCAACACGCCTCGCCACATCGTCCTGTTCGAGGCGCTCGGCGCCGAGCCGCCGGCATTCGCGCACGTGCCGATGATCCTCGCGCCGGATCGCAGCAAGCTTTCCAAACGACACGGGGCGACGAGCGTCAGCGAATACCGGGACATGGGCATCCTGCCCGAAGCTCTGGTCAACTATCTGTTGCTGCTCGGCTTTTCGCCCGGCGATGACCGCGAGATCGTGGACCGGGAGACCGCCATTCAGCTGTTCGAGCTCGAAAAGGTCGCAAAGCACGCGGCCATCTACGACGTCAAGAAGCTGGAGTGGCTCAACGCGCACTACTTCCGGCAGCTCGCGCCGGAAACGGTGATGGAGGAGGCCTGGCCCACGCTGGTGGAGCGCGGCTATGTTGCGCGCGACGAGAGCCGACGCGAGGTCCTGATGTGGATCCGGACGGTGATCGCGTTCGTACAGACGCGGAGCCGGAATCTCCAAGAACTCATCGAGGGTGTGCGGCCCTACTTTGAGACCGTTCAGGCGTATGACGAGAAGGGCGTCCGCAAGCATTTTGCGCATCCTGAAACGGCGAGCCGCCTGAGAGCCGTGGCGGACAGACTGGCTGAGGTGGCGCCGTTCTTCGCGCCTGTCATCGAGCGCGAGTTCCGAGGATGGATCGAAGAGCTCGGGGTGAAGTCGGGCGAACTGATTCACCCTGTTCGCCTGGCGATCACGGGCCTCACGGTGGGACCAGGGCTGTTTGACGTGATCGCCCTCCTCGGGCGCGACGAGGCGGTTCGCCGTCTGCGCGAAACGGCCGATCGCGTCGAGAAGGGCGAGGTGGTCACCTCATGACCGGGAGCCGGCGGGAGGCCCCGCCGGCCAACTTCGGTACATGCGGAGTGCGTCCTTTGGACGGGGCGCGCAAAAAAAAATTGAGGCGTGGCTATTGACACGGCGAAGTGAAGCATGTATAGTTAATAACGCAGCCGGGCGGAACGCCCGGAAGAGAGTCGGAGGCAACAGGGCGCAAGAACGATGCCGAATGGTGTAATGGTAGCACGACTGACTCTGGATCAGTTAGTCTAGGTTCGAGTCCTAGTTCGGCAGCCAGTCGGCCCTATCGTCTAATGGCTCAGGACGCCGCCCTCTCACGGCGGTAATAGGGGTTCGAATCCCCTTAGGGTCACCATGGGTCATTAGCTCAATTGGTAGAGCATCCGACTCTTAATCGGGTGGTTGAAGGTTCGAGTCCTTCATGACCCATTTCAGAAAGACCTCCTGCGAGTGCGGGAGGTCTTTCGTTTTCTCTGCACCCGGCAGGGCAGGAGCGCCGTCATGGCGAAGGGGACGGCCGCGCTGTCCTTTCTGACCTCCGTCGGCTATCATGAGACTAACCACTCTGCAGAGAACGGGGAAGCGGGACACATGAGAGCACGTAGATCGGGCGCGCAGCGCCGGCGGATGGCGCATGTTCTGGTGGACCGGTTTGGGCCGGCCGTGTGGCATGCCGTGATCGAGCGGATGGGCCGGACGCCGGAGGCGGAAGACGCCTTCATCGAACGCATGCTCGACGTGTGGAATCGTTTGGGCCGCCACGCCGATTGGGCCCGCATCCGCGAGCAGGTCGCGCGATCGTTGGCGGCGGCGGGATTTTCGGCGTCGGTGGAGACGGCCGCAGGCGAGGCGGTCCCGGAATCGCTGGAGATGAGCGAATCCGGAGACGAAGCGCTTCAGGAGACGGGGCTGCCTGAAGAACCGCTGCCCGATTTGCCTGGCGGGTTGCGCAATCGGGCGCTGCAGCGGCTGCGCGCCCAGATCGCTTATGAAGAGGCGGAAGCGCGCCGCTTGGGTTCGAGAAGTGCCCGCGTGTCCGCGCTTGGTTTGGCGGCTGCAGGACTGGCCCTGGTCGGATACGGCTGGTGGGGAGACGAGACGCAGAAGGCGGACCAGTCCGCCAATGCTCGGCGCGCTTCGTCGCAGCCCATCTCGAGCGGTGAATTGCCGGTCAAAGTGCAGGGCGTCTTCGACATCACGCGTCAATCGGTCGATCTCGGCCACCTGGCCTTTGGCGGCGGCGAACTCGTGACGGGGAGTCTATCTCTCGGCGCCCAGGGCGACGGCATTCAATTGAGCGCCTACCCGCTTGAGGGCCTTAACTTCTTGACGCGACCGCGCTGGACGTCGAACATTGCCATCTCTGCGCCTCAACCTGAAGGAGGAAGCTCGTGGCTTCTTCGCTCGTGGTCCCTGTCGTCGGCGGGTTCGTGGGCCGTGATCGCGGTCTATTGGACAGAGAGCGGCATTCACGGAACAGCCTCGGAGGCGGACATTTACGCGGTGCCCTTTTCCGGCGGAACGTCATCCCTGTTGGCCCGCGTGGATGCGGGGCAGTCCGGAGAGGTGGTCATCGCGACAGGGGCGGGCGGGATCGCGTGGCAAGTCGAGTCGGAGCGAGCCGGGGAGCGGGTGACATCTCCCGTCCATTGGGCGCCGATTGTGGCGCTCGCCGGCAGAGCTTCTCTCGGACCGACCGTCAGCCTCGACGTGAACGGGCTGATTCGCAATCCGCACCTGACGACGGCAGGTCTTTTGTGCCAGGGCACGTCGGCGGATCCGGCGCCGGCGGGGACGTGGGTCTGCATCGCGCCGACAGGACAAGAGATCGTGTATGAGGGCGTTCCCGGTGACACGGATGGCGCGGTCGTGGAGGGAGAAGAAGGCGCCGTCTACGCGCTGGCGCCCGTGTCGGTCTCTGGCGGTGAGACGCTCGAGATGTCTGCCCTGCACGCTGCGGGCGATCGCGCGCCGGCGTTTCGGCTGGACGTGCCGGTAGCCGCGTGGGGAGCCGACGGAGGCTATGTGGATTACGTGGAGAATGCGGGCGGGCGGACGTATCTGGTGGTGGCGCGGGCCGAGTGAGGGGGTGAAGTCGTGAATCAGGTGATTCGAGACAAGTTGGATCTGCTGCCGCAGCGGCCCGGCGTGTACCTCATGAAGGGCGAGGGCGGCGAAATTCTGTACGTCGGCAAGGCGAAGGTCTTGCGCAATCGAGTGCGCTCGTACTTCACGGGAACGCACGACACCAAGACACAGGTGCTGGTATCCCAGATTCGCGATTTCGAGTACATCGTGACGGATACTGTCGCGGAGGCGCTCCTGCTGGAGTGCAACCTGATCAAGCAGCATCAGCCGCCCTACAACATCATGTTGCGCGACGACAAGTCCTACCCCTATATCAAACTCACGCGGGAACGGCACCCAAGGCTGCAGATCGTCCGCCAGGTGAAGCGGGATGGTGCCAAGTATTTCGGGCCCTATCCCAACGCGACGGCGGCTCAGGCGACGAAGCGCCTCTTGGATCGCCTGTATCCGCTCCGCAAGTGCAAGACGCTCAAGAAGCAGGTCTGTCTCTACTACCACATCCACCAATGTCTCGCGCCGTGCGTCTACGACGTCGAGGAAGCGACCTACGAGGCCATGGCCAAGGAGATCAGCCACTTCCTGAACGGGGGACATCAGGATGTGGTCCGCGATTTGGAAGCCAAGATGCAGGCGGCTGCCGAATCGCTGGAGTTCGAGCGAGCGGCGGAACTTCGCGATCTGATTCGGCACATCGAGCAGGTGATGCAGGAACAGAAGGTCACGTGGACGGACGGGATCGACCGCGATGTGTTCGGTTTCGCCGAGGACCGCGGGTTGTTGAGCGTCCAGGTGTTCTTCGTCCGCAACGGCAAGCTGATCGAGCGCCAGGTGCAGATTGCGCCGCACTTCGACGATCCGCTGACCGACTTCATGTCGTACGTCGAACAGTTTTATCACGAGCGGGTCGACGTGCCCAAAGAGATTTTGCTGCCGGAGGGTGTTCCCAGCGAGGCGCTCGCGATGGTGGTGGACGCCAAGGTCTTGCAGCCGAAGCGCGGCCCCAAGCGGGATCTGGTCGATCTCGCCTGCGAAAATGCGCGCCAGGCGCTCGCGGAGAAGATTCAGCTCATCGACCGGAATCTCGACCGCACGCTGGGCGCCGTCATGGAGCTGGGTCAGGTGCTGGCCATCCAACCACCCCGCCGGATCGAGGCGTTTGACAATTCGAATCTCCAGGGCGTCGACGCCGTGTCGGCGATGGTTGTGTTTCTCGACGGCAAACCCGCGAAGTCGGAGTATCGAAAGTACAAGATCCGATCGACGCAGGGGCCAGACGATTACGAGGCCATGAGGGAGGTGGTGAGGAGGCGCTACACGCGCCTTCTGCGCGAACAAAAACCTCTGCCCGATCTCGTCGTGATCGACGGTGGGAAAGGCCAATTGCGCGCGGCGCTGTCGGTGCTCGAGGGCGAACTCGGGCTCGATATCCCCGTCTGTGGCCTGGCCAAGGATGACCGGCATCGCACGAGCCAGCTCTTCTTCATGGACGAGGAAGAGCCGGTCCGGATTGAACGGCACAGTCCGGCGTTCTACCTCCTTGAGCGCATTCAAGACGAAGTCCACCGGTTCGCGGTCGAGTTTCATCGCTCGAGGCGAAAGCAGACCGGGTTTCAGTCCATTCTGGACGAGATTCCCGGCGTGGGGCCCGAGCGGAAGAAGGCGCTTCTGCGGCGCTTCGGGAGTCTCAAGGCCATCGCGTCCGCGCAGCCGGAGGACTTTCGCGGGCTCGGCATCGGCGACAAACTCGCCCGCGAGATTCTGGCCCGCGTGCGGGAGGAGATGGCGGCCCGGGGCGCGGCCGACAGCGCTAAGGAAATTTCCTCCGAGGCACCGTTTTCTTGATTCTACGATGGCCAATCATTACAATTTAGAAGGTGCCAAACGGGTGGCGGCGTGCGTCGCGCTGGCCTGCGGTGTTTTGCACTTGCACGGCGATCCCGCCGCGCGTACATATCGAGTTCTCTTTCGGGGGATTGAAGGGAGGAACCCAAGTGGCAGTGGCCCAAGCAGCCCAGCACAACCGGGAGTTTTTATGGCGGCGGCTCCACACGCTTTCGGGCGTCATTCCGGTAGGACTGTTCCTGCTGGAGCACCTGTTCACGAACGCGACGGCCCTCGGCGGTGCGGCGGCTTTTAACGAAGCCGTGCAAGCGATTCAATCGCTACCGCTCCTGCACGTGATCGAGTTCGTGTTCATCTTCCTGCCCATCGCGTATCACGGCGTGTTCGGCCTGTACGTGGCGTTCGTATCGGGATACAATGCGAACCGCTATTCGTTCGGCCGCAACGTGATGTTCGTGTTGCAGCGAGTGACGGGCATCATCACCTTTGTCTTCATCATCTTCCACCTGTGGACGACGCGTTTTTCCGGAAATGCTCCGTCGTTTGACATGGTGCACGAGCTCGTCACCAACAATGCGTACTTCGCGTTCATGATCGTGGGCGTGATCGCCGCGACGTTCCACTTCTCGAACGGCCTGTGGTCGTTCGCCATTCACTGGGGTATCACCGTCGGGCGCCGGGCGCAGCGCATCACGGCGTGGGTGACGATGATCATCTTCGTCGCATTGGCGGCGGTCGGCGTGGCGTCGCTGATTGCGTTCCGCATGAACGTCTGAGGTACTCATGGACCTCTCGCAGGTGCTGTACACGGAGCATGGGAGGGAATTGACGTGGCAAACACGAGCATCATTGTCGTGGGAGGCGGCCTTGCCGGCCTGATGACCACCATCAAGGTGGCGGAAGCTGGCGTGCCGGTGAAACTGTTCTCCTTGGTTCCTGTGAAACGGTCCCATTCCGTGTGTGCTCAAGGCGGCATCAACGGCGCCGTGAACACGAAGGGCGAAGGCGACTCGCCGTGGGAACACTTTGACGATACCATCTACGGCGGCGACTTTCTGGCCAATCAGCCGCCGGTTCTCGGGATGTGCGAGGCCGCGCCGGCCATCATCTATTTGATGGACCGCATGGGCGTCATGTTCAACCGCACGCCCGAGGGGCTGTTGGATTTTCGCCGTTTCGGTGGGACGAAGCATCACCGCACGGCGTTCGCAGGTGCCTCGACGGGGCAGCAGCTTTTGTACGCGTTGGATGAACAGGTCCGCCGATATGAAGTGGCGGGACTCGTGGAAAAGTACGAAGGCTGGGATTTCCTCGGCGCCGTGATCGACGACGAGCAGATCTGCCGCGGCATTGTGGCGCAGGATCTGCGCTCCATGGAGATTCACTACTTCCGCGCGGACGCGGTCGTCATGTGCACGGGCGGCAACGGCCTCATTTTCGGCAAGAGCACCAACTCGATGATCAACACGGGTTCTGCGGCTTCCGAGCTGTACCAGCAAGGCGTGAAGTACGCGAACCCCGAGATGATCCAGGTCCATCCGACGGCGATTCCCGGGGATGACAAGCTGCGGCTGATGTCCGAGTCCGCGCGCGGGGAAGGCGGGCGCGTCTGGACGTATAAGGACGGTAAGCCGTGGTATTTCTTGGAGGAGTGGTATCCGGAGTACGGCAACCTCGTCCCGCGCGATATCGCGACGCGGGCCATTCACAAGGTCTGCGTGGAGATGGGCCTCGGGGTCGACGGCCAAAACATGGTCTACCTCGATTTGACGCACATCCCGGCGGACGTGCTGGATCGCAAACTGGGCAACATCCTCGACATCTACGAGAAGTTCGTCGGCGACGATCCGCGCAAGGTGCCCATGAAGATCTTCCCGGCCGTGCATTATTCCATGGGCGGATTGTGGGTCGATTACGACCAGATGACGAACATCCCGGGCCTGTTCGCCGCAGGCGAGGCGGATTATCAGTACCACGGCGCGAATCGCCTCGGTGCCAACTCGCTGGTCTCCTGCATCTACGGCGGCATGATCGCAGGTCCGAATGCGGTCCGCTGGGCCAAGAATCTGCGCAAGTCCGCGGACAGCCTGCCGGAGTCGCTGTTTGAGCAGTACCGCCGCAAGTATGAGCAGGAGTTCGAGGAAATCCTGAAGTTGGACGGCGATGAGAATCCGTATCAGCTTCACCGCGAGCTGGGCAAGTGGATGACCGATCACGTCACGGTCGTGCGTTACAACGACAAGCTGAAAGAGACGGATGCGAAGATCCAAGAGCTCCAGGAGCGGTGGAAGCGCATCAAGATGTCGGACACGTCTCGATGGGAGAACCAGGTCGCCCAGTTCACGCGCCACCTGAAGAATATGCTCATCATGGCGCGCGCCATCACCATTGGGGCCTTGATGAGAAACGAGAGCCGCGGCGCCCACTATAAGCCGGAGTTTCCGGAGCGCGATGATGAGAACTTCCTGAAGACCACCATCGCGGAGTACACGCCGGACGGGCCCAAGATCTCGTACGAGGACGTCGACGTCTCGCTGATCAAGCCGCGTAAGCGCAACTACGCGGTGAGCAAGGAGGCGACCAAGGAATGAGCACAACAGCGGAGGCCGTGCAGCAGACGCAGGCGGATTCGGGTCGCAAGGTGCATCTCATCATCGAGCGGCAGGACCATCCGGAGTCCGAGCCGTACTGGGAAGAGTTTGAGGTTCCGTATCGGCCCGGCATGAACGTGATCGCGTGCCTGATGGAAATTCAGCGCAATCCGGTCAACAAGAAGGGCGAGCCGGTGGCGCCGGTCACGTGGGAGATGAACTGCCTCGAAGAAGTGTGCGGCGCGTGCACGATGGTCATCAACAACAAGCCGCGTCAGGCCTGTTCCGCGCTCGTCGACAAGCTGCAGCAGCCGATTCGCATTCGGCCGATGCGCACGTTCCCGGTCGTGCGGGATCTGGTGGTCGATCGCAGCAGGATGTTCGAAGCGCTCAAGCGCATCAAGGCGTGGATTCCCATTGACGGCACGTACGATCTCGGCCCCGGCCCGCGCATGTCGAGCGAGGAACAGCAGATTGCCTACGAGCTGTCTCGTTGCTTTACGTGCGGTGCCTGCGTGGAGGCCTGCCCGAACGTGAACGACAAGACGTCCTTCATTGGCCCGTTTGCCATCTCACAGGCGCGCCTGTTTAACATGCATCCGACGGGCAAGATGAACAAGGAGGAGCGCCTGCAGGCGCTCATGGGCGAGGGTGGCATCTTCGAGTGCGGCAACGCGCAGAACTGCGTCGAGGTCTGCCCGAAGGGCATTCCGCTGACGACGTCCATCGCCGTGATGAACCGGGAAGTCACCTATCGCGCCATCGGCGCATGGCTGCGCAAATAAGGATTCACAAGGGTTCCTGAGGCGGACCCTTGGAAAGGCAGGGATGAACGATGCAGGCCGTCTCGGCACAGCGCAGACAACGGGCGCAGACGAGGAGCTTCATTGCGCTCATCGTGGCGCTCCTGGTGCTTGGTTTCGGGAGTTACTTCCTCCTGCGGCCGGTCATCCAGGAGGAGACGAGCAACACGCCCGTGAACACGGTGCGCCGGTTCATTGACTTCGTGGAGCTCAGGGAGTTCAACGAGGCGTATCACTTGCTCACGCCGACGTTCCAGCAGACGCCAGGCTGGCACACGTCCTTGTACAACCTGTACTTGGCTCTCGATCCGTCCGAGCTCAACTATACGCTCCTGAGCCAGCGCGGCGACGTGGCAGAGGTCGAGTTCTCCAATGAACAGGGCGGCGTGCTGTACGTCAAGCGCGTGAACGGCCGGTGGTTGATCATGAGCCCGAATGAAGTCACGCAGTCGAGCGGCGCAACGGCGCCGTGAGCCATCGCGGAGCTGGCCGAGGCCTGCAGGAAGCTGCGGCCTCGGCTCGTTTTTTGTCGAGCATCTTTTGGAAGGATGGGGGTGTCTTGTCGATGTCGTACGAGGTCATGCTGTTCTACAAGTTCACGCCCATCGCCGATCCGGATGAACTCGCGCAGTCTCAGCGCGCGATCTGCGAACGGCTGGGGCTCCGCGGCCGTATCCTGGTGGCGGAGGAAGGGATCAACGGGACGCTGTCGGGCGAAGCATCTGCCTGTCTTACGTACCGCGAGCGGATGCACGAAGATCCGCGCTTTGCGGATATGATGTTCAAGGTCGATCCGGCCGATGGACATGTGTTCCCGCGGCTGTCGGTGAAGCGCAGGCGCGAAATCGTTCATTTCGGCGTCGAGCGGGCACCTAAGCCGTGGGAAAAGACGGGGCAAAGGCTTTCGCCTCGCGAGTGGTACGAGATGCTTGGCCGGGAGGACGTCGTCGTGATCGACGGCCGCAATGACTACGAGTATGAGATCGGCCACTTTGAGGGCGCCATACGCCCGGACGTCTCCACGTTCCGAGAATTCCCGGCTTGGATCGAGCGGCACATGGACGAGTGGCGCGGGAAAAAAGTGTTGACCTATTGCACGGGCGGGATTCGCTGCGAGAAGCTGTCGGGCTATCTGATGGAACAAGGCATTGACGAGGTGTATCAGCTCGACGGCGGCATTGTGACGTACGGCAAGGATCCCGAAGTGCGGGGAAGAAAATTTCTGGGCAAGTGTTATGTCTTCGACGACCGCGTCGCCGTTCGCATCAACCACACGGAGGAAGACACGGTCATCGCCCGCTGCTCCATCTGCGGGACGCCGTGTGATCGTTATCTCAACTGCGGATATCTGGATTGCCATCGCCGCTTTCTCTGCTGTGAGGCGTGCGAGCGCGCATGGCACGGATTTTGCTCACCGGCGTGCGAATCGGAGGCGCTGAAGCGCAATCGGGTCGATCCTCGGGTCAAGCCGTTCCTCGAGACCGCGGGCGGAAAATCGTCAGCCCGAGCGCGATGACAGCCAGTGCCGCCGCGACGAGAAAGCTGCAGCGGTAGGCGAGCGCCGTCGCATGTCCCCCGAAGGCTGCAGAGAACAGTTCGACGCTCACGCCGCCGGCGGTCACGCCCAATCCCATCCCCAGGGTGCGGCTCATGTTGAGAATGCCGCCTGCGACGCCGAGGTGAGCCGCGGGCGTGGCATTCATCACGCGAGCGTTGTTGGCGGGCGTGAAGGTCCCGATGCCGCAACCGACCAGAAAGAGGCCGGCAAGAAAGGCGGGGGTGACGCGGGCGAAGACAAAGAGCCCCACCGAGCCTAGGCTGGCAAGCGCCATGCCCGCCGCCGACACCTTGACCTTCGACCAGCGATCGGCGAGTCGGCCCGCAAAAGGTGTGCACAACGCCATGCCGACAGGGAGGGCGGTGAGCAACAGCCCAGCCCTGTCACTCGACACATGTTCGATGTGGACGAACCAGTACGGAACCACCAGCGTGATGGCGTACATCACGCTGAAGGACAGGATGGACGTGAGGTTGCCGAGCCACACGGTCCGTTCGCGCAGGTACGAGATCGGCACAAGCGGACATTCGGCCCGGCGTTCGACGGCGACAAACGAGGCCGCTGCGAGAACGGCGGCGGCGAGGAGAATCGCCGTGATGCTTGGGCGGCTCTCCGGTCGGAAGCCCTCCTTCAACACATACATCGCGATGACGAGCGTGAAGGCGAGCACGAGCGCGCCGACGAGGTCGAAGGAAGGCCTCGGACTTTCCCGGCGGTCGCGAGGAAGGAAGAGGAGGGCAGACAGCGTGCCAAGGATGCCAATGGGCACGTTGATGTAAAAGATGAGCCGCCAGGAACCGATATGCGTCAACACACCTCCGACGAGAGGGCCAAGGCTCAAGCCGAGACCCTGGGCGAGCGCTTGAAATCCAATGGCCTGGCCTCGGCGCTTCGCGTCGGCCGCAGCCGTGATGATGGACACGCTGTTGGCTTGAAGAAGGCTTGCCCCGACGCCCTGAAGCACGCGGAACGCGAGCAGGCTGGCGAGGTTCCAGGACGCCCCGCAGAGCGCCGATCCCGCGATAAACACCCCGAAGCCCATCGTGTACATCGGGCGGCGTCCGATGAGGTCCGACAGGCGCCCAAAGGCGACGACGCACCCGGCGAGCGCCAGGAGATAGATGAGGCTCACCCATTCGATGCGGTTCATCGTGGTGTGGAACGCCTCTTCCAACTTGGGGAGGGCGATGCTGATGATGCTCGCGTCAAGCGCCGCCATGAAGGCTCCGAAACACACCGTACCGACGATGAACCACATGCCGCTCGGCCGCTCGATTACCTTCTGAAGCGGCAGCCGGTGTGCCCTGCTCCACGTCGCCTGCTGTCCCATCCGCTCGTCTCCTCTCAAGCCCAACACGGTCAGGCCGGTATTCGCCTTTCGTTTGCCCGTCCCAGTCGCGCTCCAACTTGTTATGACATCATAACAAGTTCACTGCAACTTCATTCTATAGAGAAGCGAGCGGTTTGGCCAGCGGCCGCCCGCCCGCCGTGAGTCAGCGCGGATGTCGAAGCAGGTGAACGCGGAGCTGGTATCGATCCGCAGGATAGCGGACGACCGAGTATTCCACGGGAGCGCCAGATTCGTCCCGCGTGATCCGCTCGACACAGAGGACGGCTGCGGGGTGCTTCAATCCGAACCGCTCGCAGTCTTCTTCGTCCGCCAATTCGGCGGATATGGTTTGACTGCCGGAGTTAATTCTCACGCCGTTTTGCTCGAAGAAACCGTAGACTGAGTCGTAGATCTGCGGATCTGGCATCGTCCGGGCCGACACCTGGTAGGGCGGCACGAGGTAGGAGCGTTCGTGGAAATAGGCGATCTCGTCCACGTAGGCGGTGCGCTCAACGTAGAGCGCCTGTCTGGATCGCGGCATGCGCAGCCATCGGGCGACGTCCTCCGGACAGGTCCGCATCTCCATCGCATCGACGCGGACGTCCACCGGGAGGCCGGCGGCGCGCAGTTCCTCGGCAAATCCGTAGAGCGTGGTGGAGGCCGTCGGATGGTCGACTTCCGCGACGTAGGTTCCCTTGCCCTGGCGCCGGACAATGAATCCCGCGGTGACGAGATCGCCCACCGCCTGGCGAACCGTCGTTCGGCTCACGTCGTACATCGCAGCCAACTCGGCTTCGGACGGAATTTGTTCGCCAGGAGGCCATTCCCCGCTCAGGATCTTCTCGAGCAACTCCGATTTCAACTGTTTGTACAGAGGGACACTCTCACGCATGCTCTGGATCGATCCTTTCGTCCATGGGTCGCCGTACGTCGGTCGGCAGGAACCCCTGTTGGTGCAGAAAGATGCGTTCTCGCGGCATGTGCCTAGCGAGAGCTTCGGCAAAGACCCGCGCCTGTTCTGGGCGGTACCACGTCGCACGCTCTTCCGGTGGATACCACCGTTCGACCCCGAGGGCTTGGCTCCGCCTGCCATTCGCACCGTCGCCGACGAACCAGTCGTCGATCGCGGCGACATCGGCGAGACGCGCGATGAGCGAAGGAAAGTCGGGGGAGGACGGCAGCAGAGGGGCTACCGCCACTTGGACCGGGATGCCGTGAGCGCGCAGCGTTTCGATGGCGCGGATGCGCGCGCGGACGGTCGGCGCGCGAGGCGCGAAGCGACGCCGCACATCCTCGCGATCGGTCTCGAGCGTCACGGAGACGAGGGCGCGATCGCGCAAACTCGAGAGAATCTCGGCGTCTCGCGCGACCAGCGGCGACCTCGTCTGCACGAACAGGAAGTCCAAGAGGTCCGGTGCGGACCGGATGGCCAAGAGCAACGAGCGGGTGGCGCCCATGCGCCACTCGGCCGGTTGGTACGGATCTGTGCTCGACGACATAAAGATGCGCGTGCCTCCGCGGCGCTTGGCCCGGCGCAACTCGCCCAGGAATGCGTTTGGGTCGATCCGCTTGACGTCGGCGTACGACCCCCAGGGTTCGCCCCGAAATCGCGCCACAGGCAGGGCCTGCACGTAGCAGTACGAGCACCCATACGCGCAGCCCACGTATGGATTCAAGGTGTAGTCGTAGCCCCGGAGATAGCCGCCTGTCGGCGTCAGCAGGCGGTTTGGGGCGTTGGCCGATCTCGCCATTCGAAGTCCTCCTGAAGCGACGAACTTCAATCCCCATGTTAACGTACCACAGCGGTGTGTTCCATGGTATTCATATCGGAAATACGGAAAATTGATTGGCGAGGATCGCGGGAGGAGGATGGATGTCGGTCTGCTGTGATAAAGTGGTGTACGGTGGTGCGACGCGATCGCGCCCAAACAGGAGCGGCAAGGGGAGGTCGGGTGCATGTCCATCTTTGACACGTCAGTGGACCGCAGGAACACCGGATGCATGAAGTGGGACGGCCTGAAGCGCCGTTTCGGAAGGGATGATCTCATTCCGCTCTGGGTGGCGGATATGGACTTTCTCTCGCCGCCGGCCGTGATCGAAGCGCTCGTGGAGCGGGCCCGGCACGGGGTGTACGGGTACGCCGTCAAAACGGACAGGTACACGGATAGCATTGTTGGATGGATGAAAGCGCGGCACGGGATCGAGATTTCGCCGGAATGGATCGCGCCTGCGCCCGGCGTGGTGCCGGCGCTGTCGGTCATCGTCCAGGCGTTCACGGAGCCCGGCGACGGCATCCTGATTCAACCCCCTGTCTATCACCCGTTCAAACGCGTGATCGAGGGATGGGGACGAACCGTGGTTGAAAATCCGTTGGTCGAGTCCAACGGGCGCTACGAAATGGATTTCGACGATCTGGAGCGCAAGGCCAAAGAGGCCAAGGTCATGTTTCTGTGCTCGCCCCACAATCCGGTGGGCCGCGTCTGGACCCGACAGGAACTGGAGCGCGTTGCAGACATCTGTCTTCGCCACGGCGTTTTGGTGGTGAGCGATGAGATTCACGCGGACATTGTCTTTGCGCCCCATCGGCATATCCCGTTCGCGTCCTTGGGGCCGGAGTGCTCGCAAAACAGCATCACGTGCCATGCGCCGAGCAAGACGTTCAACCTGGCGGGGCTCAACACCGCGTACATCTGGACGGCGAACGAGTCGTTGCGCGCGGCTTACGAGAAGGCTTCTCACCGCGCTTCGATGGCCGAGTTGAACGTGTTCGGCATCGAGGCGATGATCGCGGCCTATCAGCATGGCGCCGCATGGCTCGACGAACTGCTCGCGTATCTGCAGTCGAGCCTGAATGAGATGGAAGACTTCGTGCGCCAAGAACTGCCGGAGGTCCGCATGTTCCGTCCGGAAGGCACCTACATGGTGTGGCTGGATTTCCGCGCTCTGGGGATGAATGACGAAGAGCTGGACCGCTTTTTGCGCGACGAGGCGCGCCTCGGCTTGAACGAGGGCCATTTGTTCGGTTCGCAGGGCTCGGGATTCCAACGCATGAACATCGCATGTCCTCGCCCTTTGTTGCGCCAGGCGCTTCAACAGCTCAGCGACGCGCTGACCCGGCGTCGCCGGGCGTAGTGGCCATCGACCGCGCGCCGGTCTTCGCCCATCTGAGGTTGGGAACGGAACGGTCCGCTGACGGGTGACATACGATACCCTGACTGTATCCCGCTCTTGTATGACCGGGCAAGGAGGGATCGTGGGGATGGCACCTGTCAGGGACGGGCGCGGCAAGTCGCTCTTGACCAATCGGGAACGAGAAGTGTTTGAACTGCTCGTTCAGGATAAGACGACGAAAGAGATCGCCTCGCAACTGTTCGTCAGCGAGAAGACCGTGCGGAACCATATATCTAATGTCATGAAGAAGCTGAACGTCAAAGGTCGGTCGCAGGCCGTGGTCGAGTTGGTTCGGCTGGGAGAAATCACGATTTGACAGGCAACACCCCTACCGCGAGTAGGGGTGTTGAGCCTCCTCCACAGGCCCCTTGGGCCTCGGGCGCCCTGGCGCCTATTGGATTCGTATGCGGGAAAGGTGTTAAAAAGACTCGTAACCGTTCAAACTCGTATCCCAATCTGAGTTCAATCTGAGTATAGAAATCGGAACTTTCATGATTGAAAGCGCTTTCATTCCGGCTTACCATGGAGAGCGAACGGGATGTTCGTCGCAAGGGGGCGAGTCGGATCGATATGAAACGATGTTTCTAATGTGAAACATGTGTCGATGCAGCTTCGCTGGCGTCCGGCATCATGAGTCGCACGCTCGGTTGGTTGTAAGCGGATTCAATCATGAGGTTCGAAGGGAGAATGCGTATGCAAGACAAGCGGCTTGGCGATCCGATTGTCATGGGGCTCGCTGCATTCGTCATCGCGCAGACGCTCCTGAATTTGCCGAATGCGCACTTGGTTCCCGCTCAGGTGACGCTGTTCTTTATGCCGGCCATCCTGGTGTGTGGCGGTCTGGTGTACTTTTTGGCCTGCATCTTCTCTTATGTTCGCGGCGACACGTTCGGGCTCAGCGTGAACGGGTTTTATGGCGCGTTCTTTACGTCGCTCTTCTTGTTCTTCTACCGTGAAAATGGCAAAAAAGGAACCCGGACCTTCCCTACCGTGAAAATGGCAAAAAAGGAACCCGGACCTTCCCTTCGTCAATCATGGAATATTGTGGATATTCTTTTCAGGAGGCTTCCTCTGCGACGATGACCGTCACCCCAAGTTCCTTCAAGCGATGCACGTGGCGTCGAATCAAGGCGTCTCGATTCCGCTTGTCGTAG
>NZ_JAFMTY010000024.1 GCF_017329605.1 Alicyclobacillus fructus | reverse complement strand
CCAGCGCCGAGAATACTGGGAGGGAAGCCTCCTGGGAAGGTAGGTCGTTGCCAGGCGAGAGAACAAGGTCAGGCACCCATCTGCCTGGCCTTTTGTCGTTTCAGGCCCCATCTCCCTGTGCCATCCACCCCGCTGCCCACCATGTTCCTCATCTTAGGTTGGGTGCATGGAAACGTTCCTTCGCGCTCTCCCGCAGTCGTGCACTCAGGGAATCCATTCGTCCCCAGACGGTAGATACGCTCTTCCACGCATAAGCCCCCATCCCCACCCCTCTGAAGCGAAGTCCCAAAGGGGGCGAGCAGATCTGCAGGCCGAAGGCCGAAGCCCTGCTCGCCCCCTTTGGGACGAAGTCTCATCTGTGAATGAAGAACGGGAGCGTTTCTGCGCCCATCAAGCGCGCATACACAAACAACTGTCCCTTGTGGTGGATCTCGTGATCGATGAGGCTCGCCAACAGGGCTTTGGCGGGTAAGTCCGCGCCGAACACGGCCTTGGTCTCCACGATGCTTTCAAACTGTTCATCCGAGATCGACGCGATGTCCGCGTGCGTCTTCTCTGTGAAGGTCGAAATTGCGTCGAGGAGAGCCTGCTTGGTCGAGAGATCCGGCTGTTCAGGTCTCTCGGTCAGGCGCCCCGCTTTGGCCGCGGCTGCGAACGTGGCGCTTACCGCGAGGATGTGCCAGACGAGATCGCGAAACGACATCGCCCCATCCCACGGCTTGAAGTCGAGCTTGTCCTCGGGGACGGATGCCACGAGCGGCGCGAGAACGTCCCGGTGCGAATGCCAGTGCGCGAGCACCGACTGGGCTTTGCTCATGCGTGATCGCTCCCTTCTCTTCTGTTCGATTCCAGCTTAGCACGATCGCGCCCGCCGCAAAAGGTCGCAAGTTTGCGGCAATCGCGTGAGCGGGATGAGATCTTCTTGTACAATGGGACCGAAACCCTATCATCCGCAGAAAGGCAGGCGCTGTATGCACCTACTGCAGGTCATCATCTACGGAATCGTGCAGGGCATCACGGAACTGTTTCCCATCTCGAGTGTCGGGCATGCTGTCATTTTGCCGTACCTGTTGCGCTGGACGCAGTTCTCCGAGTCGAATCAATTCCTCCCGTTTGTCGTCATGCTTCACCTCGGGACGGGCTTGGCGCTGCTCATCTACTTCTTGCCGGAGTGGATCCATCTGATTGCCTCCATCTTCGATCGGCGCAGGCGGATCGAGCGGCGCATCCTGCTTCTCATCATCGTGGCGACGATCCCGGCGGCGGTTTTGGGCAAGATCTTTGAACACAAGCTGCAGGAGCTGTTTCCGTCCGCGTTGTCGGCTTCCATCTTTCTCATCGTCAACGGGCTGGTCCTGTTTTGGGCGGATCGGATGCGGCGGCGCCGGAGACGAACGACCACGAACATCGAGAACCTGTCGTTCGGGCGCAGCTTTGTCATCGGCATCGTGCAGTCGCTGGCGCTCATCCCGGGATTTTCGCGAAGCGGGATCACCATGGCGGCCGGTCTCGCGAGCGGGTTGGAGTACGACGACGCGGCGCGGTTCAGCTTTCTCCTCGCGACGCCGGTCATTCTCGGGGCGGGCATCCTCGAAGTGCCGAAGATGCTGCATCAGCACAATCACGCGATGTTTCACGATGGTCTCATCGGCGGACTTTGCGCAGGGGTGCTGGCGCTCCTCAGCACGGCCTTCCTCATGCGGTATTTCCAAACCACAGAGGTCCGCGCCTTGCGCCCATTCGGCTGGTATTGTATTGTCGTAGGCGTGGTTGTTTCCATTTTGGCAGCTCTGCACATTCAGTTTTGAGTGCGACAAGCCAATCGTGGTCCATTGCGCGAGTGGGTGAGCACACGGCTCGCCCGCTTTTTCGGCGCTTGATTCGTGACGCGAAATATGGGCGCGATCGCGGCAAAAGAGAGATTCTGCAGGGGTGATGACGCGTGGCTGTGGTGCAGGCCGTTCGCGAAAAGGGCCGGATGAACCGGGACGCCGTTTGGAGCATCTGCGGTTCGCATTTTCTCAACGACTTGTCGACGACCGGGCTCGTGCCGGCCCTGACCCAGTTGTACAAGCCGCTCTTTCACCTCAACTACACCGAGATCAGTTTGATTGTCTTGGTCTCCTACATCACTTCTTCGGTGGCGCAGCCCCTGTTCGGGGCGTTGGCGGATCGCCATCCCAAGGCGTGGATGCTGCCCTTGGGGCTGTTCCTGTCCACGCTCGGCATCACGCTGACGGGCGTCGCGCCGAGCTACGGCGTGCTGCTGCTCATGGTGGCCATGAGCGGTCTGGGATCGGGCGTGTTCCACCCCGAGGCGTCGCGCGTGGCGCACCTCGCGGCGGGGCGGGCGAAGGGATTGGCGCAGGCCATCTTCCAGGTCGGCGGAAATGGCGGCCAGGCGATGGGGCCGCTCATCGTGTCGCTCTTCATCCTTTCGGCGGGCCTTCACAGCATCCTGTGGATGTTTGTCGGCGTCGCGCTGGGGCTCGTTTTCACGCTGCGGCTTTACCCATGGTACAAGACTTCGCTTCGCGACTATGCGAAAGTTCGCATGACCATTGAAGGGGAGAACCGGATCGGGGCCGTGGCGCTGCTCGTGGTCGTGATCGTCCTCCGCTCGTGGTGCCAAATCGGCATCGCGCAGTTCATGCCATTTTACTACGCGCACAAATTCGGGATGTCGTATGCGTTGTCCGACGCGCTGATGTTCGTGTTTTTGGGGGCGGGCGCGCTGGGGACGTTCATCGGCGGCGCTCTCGCGGATCGGATGCCCAAGCAGCGCATCCTGCTCCTGTCGATGTTGTTGTCCATCCCATTCGGATTCGGATTGCCGTTCCTTCACGGCGCGTGGGCTGTGCTGGCGCTGTTGCCGTTTGGGTTTTTCATTCTCTCCTCCTTTGCGGTCACCGTGGTGTATATGCAGATGCTCTTGCCGCGCAACGTGTCGCTTGCGTCCGGCCTCACCATCGGGTTTGGCGTGGGGGCGGGCGGTATTGGCGCCACGTTCTTTGGCGTCCTGGCCGATCACGTCGGGCTGACCAGTGTCCTGTACATCCTGATGGGGGTGCCCATTCTGGGTGCGATTCTCTCCGCATTCCTGCCGGTCGATTCGAAGGACGGATCGTTCGCCCGGGCGTGAGCGAGGCAAAGTGCCGCTCGTACCGAGCGGCATTTTCTTTTTCTCTAGGTTATCGACAGCCCTCGCTGGTGGCGGTAGGATCGAGGCGAATGGGAGGTGTCGAAGTTGCCGGCGTTTTTCGAAATCGACGTGCCCCGGGCCGTTCGCTGACGGCGAAGGGGCGGCCCTTCGCCAGCTTCGAGGATCGAACAGGCGGAGGGATGGAGATGAAGTCTTCGTGGATCGGCGCCGTGTGTCTGGCGCTTGCAGCCTCCCTATGGGGCGGTACGTACGTGGTCAGCAAGGCGGTCATGGAGTGGGTGGATCCTTCTGCGCTCATCTGGCTTCGGTACGCCGTCGGTGTCATCGCACTCGCTGCGGTGGGCGTGTGGCGGGGCGTCAACTGGCGAATGGCCCCTCGCGATTTCGCCCTCGTTGCGGCCGTCGGCGTGGTGGGTTACGCGGTCTCCATCTGGGCGCAATTTGTCGGGACGCACGAGTCCACGGCGGAGATGGGGGCCGTCATCACCTCAGGAACCCCTGCCTTTATGGTGATCTTCGCCCGCCTTCTTCTGAAGGAGGCCATCACGTGGCGGCGGGCCGCGTCGGTCATTCTGGCGACGCTCGGCGTGTTCGTCATGATTGGTGTGGGCCGTCCGGACCATGCCCGCGCGCTTTGGGGCGGGCTCGTTCTGTTGGTCGCCGCCATCACGTGGGGGCTTCAGTCCGTTCTCGTGAAGCGCGTGCCACCTCACCACTCGTCGCTTGTCATCACCGCGTACGCCATGCTCGTCGCGCTCGTGGTGATGACGCCCGTCAGTTTTGCGCACATGCCCAGCCTGCATGTGATCCTTCGCCATACGTGGGTGTGGGCGGGCGTGCTTTACCTTGGCGTCTTTTCCACCGCGGGCGCGTTCCTGCTTTGGAATGAGGGGCTGCGGCGCATGCCCGCGGGATCGGGCGGCGTGTATTTCTTTCTGCAGCCCTTGGTCGGCACGGCGCTCGGCTGGTGGGTGCTCGGCGAAACGGTGACCGCTTCGTTTTGGCTCGGGGCCCTGCTGATTCTTGGTGGCGTGGCGCTTGTCATTCGAGAGCCGGGCGAGGGCGCCGAGGCTCCCATGCGCGTCCTGCGTGCACCGAAAAACGGGTCTCAGGACTCATGACGAGGAGCGCCTTGCTGTACTACAATCCAGGCGAATTGCCACGCTGGATCCGGGGGAATGGCGCGATGCCCCCGGATTCAACCCCGGAGGAGATCCATGATCACGTTTTGGCCCTTTGGCCTCCTGTGCTGGGGCGCCTACACCGCGTGGTGGGTCCTGCGCGCCGCTTGCCGGCGCTGGCGCGTCGAGTGGCGGCGGGCGTGCATGCGCCACGCGCTGGTCCTGTACGCCCTATGGATGGTGGATGTCGCGCTCTTTCCCATCCCCCTGCACGAGGTGCCCTCCTGGCCGCAGATCGACATGACGCCTTGGCAGACGCTGCGCAGCGTTTTCGTGTGGGCGACTGGCGCATGGCAGATCTTCGCTCGCTGCATCCTTCTGTTCGTGCCACTGGGCGCGGCGCTGCCGTCGATGTACGCTTCGATGCGGAAGCTGTCGCTTGTCCTCATGCTGTCGTTTTTCGCCGCGAGCTTCCTTCAGGTGGCGGGCCTCATCATCTCGGCCCGCATCGGCTTTCCTTACCGCGACTTCGAGATTGACGACATTCTGTTCAACTGCGTCGGGGCGATCCTGGGCTTTGCGCTGTGGCGCGTGGGGAGCGGCATTCGCGCTCGCCGGCGGACATCCGCTACACTGAAAAGGATGAGCGATAAGCCAAGAGGGGAGCGAGGGCTATGGAACTTGGGCTCAAAGGCAAAGTCGCCGTGATCACGGGCGCATCGAAAGGCATTGGGCTGCAAACGGCCAGGCTGCTCGCCGCGGAGGGCGCCGATGTCGCCATCTGCGCGAGAACGGAATCGGCGCTCGACGAGGCGCGGCGCGCCATTGAACAGGAGACAGGTCGGCGCGTGCTGGCCGTGCCTGTGGACGTGCGGCAGCCGGGCGCCTGCGAGTCGTTCATTGAGGCGGTGGTCGGCGAATTCGGCCGGATCGACATCCTCGTCAACAACGCGGGAACTGCGAACGCGCGGGAGTTCCTCTCTGTGAGCGACGCGGACTGGCAGGGCGATCTCGACCTGAAGCTGTTCGCCGCGATTCGGTGTTCGCGCCAGGCCGTGCCACACATGCAGCGCCAGGGAGGCGGCGCCATCGTCAACGTCACGGCCATCGGCGGCAAGACCCCTGGGCCTTCGTCCATGCCGTCGTCCGTGACGAGGGCGGCCGGGATCGCGCTGACGAAGGCCATGAGCAAGGATCTCGGCAAACACGGGATCCGCGTGAATGCGGTCTGCATCGGGCAGATTCGGAGTGACCAAATCGAGAAGATGTGGAAGGCGCAGCGGCCGGACCTGACGTGGGATGAGTTCGCCCGCCTCCCGGAGCACAACATTCCCCTGGGGCGAATTGGCGAGACGGACGAAGCCGCGCGGGTCATCGCCTTCTTGGTGTCCGACGCGGCGTCGTACGTCACGGGGGTTGCGCTGAACATCGACGGCGGCTTGGCCGCGATGTGGTGAGGGTTCCCTGGCCGCCTGCGACCAACGTCCGCACGCGGCCAGGGCGCGCAGGTCCGCGTTCCCTCACCCGTTTCGCTCGCGAAGCCACATCCCGATGCGGCGCGCCGCCTCCACCAGCAAAGGCGTGTCGTGCACGAACGCCATGCGGACATGCCCTTCTCCGCGCGGCCCGAACGCGATGCCGGGCGTGACGGCGACGCCCGTCTCCCGGAGCAGCGCGAGCGCGAACGGATAGGAAGGTTCGCCGCCCGGCGTTTGAGCCCACAAGAACATCGTGGCCGCCGGCTTGCGGACGCGCCATCCCGCTTCCGCGAGCGCGGCGCAGAGCGCGTCGCGCCGCTCGGCGTAGATGGCGCGCTGGCGCTCGTAGCCGTCCCACGGCGCCGTGAGGGCCGCGATGGCCGCGCGCTGCACGGGCAGAAACACGCCGAAGTCGATGTGCGATTTCAGCTTGCGCAGCGCCGCGAGGGCCTCCGCTCGCCCGACGGCGTACGCGATGCGCGCCCCGGCGAGGTTGTAGGTCTTCGAGAGCGAGTTGAACTCGATGGCCACCTCTTTGGCGCCCGGAACCGACAGGATGCTCTGGGGCTGTACCCCGTCGAATACCAGTTCCGAATAGGCGAAGTCGTGGACCAGAAGCAGATCGTGCTGCTTGGCCAGCGACACGGCCTGCTCGAGCGTGGCACTTGTCGCGATCGCGGCCGTGGGATTGGACGGAAAATTGAGGATCATGAGCTTCGCCTGGCGCCACACCTCGGGTGGAATGGCGTCAAAGCGCGGCTGCAGCGTTTCCTCGTCGACCGGAATCGGCTCCACGCGCGCGCCTGCAAGTCGCACCCCGGCGTCGTAGATGGGGTAGCCGGGATCGGGGATCAGGGCGAGATCGCCCGGATTCAGAAAGGTGAGCGCCAGGTGGCTGAGTCCATCTTGGGATCCGGCGAGCTGAAGGACCTCTCGCTCGGGATCCAGCGTCACTCCGTACCGCTCGTAAAACGCCGCGACGGCCTCGTGAAACTCCGGCAGCGCGGTGATGGCGTACCGGTACTCTCGGGGGTCCTGCGCGGCGCGAATCAGCGCCTCGACGGCGTGCGGCGGCGGGGGAAGATCGGGCGATCCGACGCTCAAGTCGATCACGTCGAGTCCCTTTTTGCGCCGCTCGTGTGCCGCCAGGGCAAGGTCCTGGAACACGCCGTCCGGCAGTTGCTTGAGTCGTTCCGATGGTGTCATGCTATCGTCCTCGCTCGTTGCAGATTCTCTTTCAGGATACACGCATTCAAAGGAGTGGAATAGTCGCCGATGCGAAAAATCGCGTTTCTCGCCTCCCACAACGGATCCGGCATGCGCTACCTGCTCGAGGCCCGGGCGCGGCATGAGGTCGAATTTGAGCCGGTGCTCGTGGTGAGCAACAACCCGGGCAGTGCGGCGCTCGCCTGCGCGCGCGATCTCGGCATTCCTGCGGTGGTGGTGAACGAAAAACGGTGCGGCGGGCCGGACGAGGCGGATCGCGCGCTTTGCCAATGCCTTCGTCAGCACGGCGCCGAATGGGTTCTGCTCTCCGGTTACATGAAGCGAATTGGCCCCGTCACGCTCTCCGCCTACAGAAACCGGATCCTCAACATTCACCCGAGTCTGTTGCCGAAATTTGGAGGCCCAGGCATGTACGGCATGCGCGTGCACGAGGCCGTGATCGAAAGCGGAGAATCCGTGACCGGCGCCACCGTCCATGTGGTGGATCACGAGTACGATCACGGCCCGGTGCTCGCGCAGGCCGAGGTCCCCGTGCTTCCCGGCGACACGCCCGAGCGCCTGCGGGCGCGCGTTCTCGAGGTGGAAGGCCCGCTGTACCTGCAGGTGCTGAAGAAGATCGAGCGCGGCGAGATCGACTTGGATGCTTTTGGCGCCGACGCGCCCCTGTGATACGATGGGGGTGCATGGGGAGGCGACGATGATGCTCGCAGTGATGCTCAAATCGTTCGGCGGTCCGGAGGTACTCGACATCGGCGAGGTGGAGACACCGTCGCCGGGGCCGGGCGAGGTCTTGGTGCGCGTACGCGCCACGGCCCTGAATCGCGCCGATCTCCTGCAGCGGCGCGGCCTGTACCCGCCTCCGCCGGGCGCATCGGAGATCCTGGGCCTTGAAATGGCGGGCGACGTGGAAGCGCTGGGGCCGGGCGTCTCGTCGGTCCAAGTGGGCGATCGCGTCGCGGCGCTTCTTCCCGGCGGCGGATATGCGCAGTACGCCGTCGTCCCGGCGGGGATGCTCATCCGGTTGCCAGACGCCCTTTCGTACGAGCAGGGCGCGGCCATTCCGGAGACGTTCCTCACGGCCTATCTGAACCTTTTTGTGCTCGGCCGCCTGAGCCCTGGCGAGACGGTTCTCGTGCACGCGGGAGCGAGCGGCGTCGGCACGTCGGCCATTCAGCTGATCCGGCTTGCCGGGGCGCGAAGCATCGTGACCGCGGGCAGCCCGGACAAGATTGCGAAGTGCCTCGAACTGGGGGCCGTGGCCGGGTGGAACTACCACGACGGATCGTTCGTCGATTTCGTCCGGCGCGAGACCGGTGGCCGCGGCGCGGACATCATCTTGGACTTCGTGGGCGCTCCATACTTTCACGACAACCTGCGCGCGCTGGCGGTGGACGGGCGGCTCATCGTCATCGGCACGATGGGAGGCACCAAGGTCGACGGACTGGATCTCGGCCACATCCTCGCCAAGCGGCAACAGATCATCGGGACGGCGCTCCGCTCCCGCAGCCTGGAGGCGAAGATCGAGCTCACGGCCGCGTTTGTCGCCTTCGCCTACGATGCGCTGGCGAAGGGCGAGATCGCCCCGGTCATCGATCGCGTCTATGACTGGCGCGACGTGCGGGCCGCGCACGAGCGGATGGAGGCCAACCAGAACATCGGTAAAATTGTCCTCAGGGTGACGGATTGACGGGAAAGCCCCGCCGTGACGGAGCTTTTCGGGCCTGACGCCAAACGCCGCGTCAGGCCTGAATTTGTTTGCGTTGATGCGCGTACGACGGGCATGTATCGTGTTCGACAGAAAGCGATTACAACTGTCGAAGGAGGGCGTACTGTGGCGACCCATGTTGCAGAGCAACCGATCGCCTCGAGCGGCCGGGCTCGGGCGGCGATGCAAAAGTTCGGCGGCTTTCTGGCGGGCATGGTCATGCCCAATATTCCGGCATTCATCGCGTGGGGTCTGATCACCGCATTTTTCATTCCCACGGGCTGGACACCGAATGCCAAGTTGGACCAACTCGTTTCTCCGATGGTGTCCTTCCTCATTCCGGTGCTCATCGGCTTCACGGGCGGGCGCCTCGTGCACGGCATCCGCGGTGGCGTCGTCGGCGCCATCGCCACGGCGGGCGTGGCCATCGGCGCTTCCCAGCCGATGTTCATCGGCGCCATGATCATGGGGCCGCTCGGCGGCTATCTCATCAAGCAGTTCGACCGCGCGGTCGAGGGCCGCATTCGCGCCGGTTTCGAGATGCTGGTGAACACGTTTTCCGCAGGCATTCTCGGCGCGGTGCTTGCCATCCTCGGATTTCTGGCCGTACAGCCGGTGATGGACCGCGTGTCGGCCTGGCTGGGCGCGGCGGCCGTGTGGGTGACCAATGCGCATTTGCTGCCGCTCATCGCGATTTTCATCGAACCTGGCAAGGTGTTGTTTTTGAACAACGCCATCAACCACGGTATCCTTGAACCTATCGGCGTGCAGCAGGCGAAGGAGACCGGGAAGTCCATCTTCTTCCTGTTGGAGACCGATCCCGGCCCGGGCCTGGGACTTCTGATGGCCTACTGGGTATTCGCGAAGGGCGCCATCCGCCAGTCGGTGCCGGGCGCCATTCTGATTCAGTTCTTTGGCGGCATTCACGAGGTCTATTTCCCGTACGTGCTGATGCGCCCCGTTCTCGTGCTCGCTGTGATTCTCGGCGGCATGGCGGCAGACGCGACTTTCATGGTGTTGCACGCCGGTCTCGTGGCGACGCCGTCGCCCGGAAGCATCTTCGCCGAGATCGCCATGACGCCAAAAGGCGGCTACTTCCCGGTGCTCTCCGGCATCTTCGTGGGTGCGCTGGTCTCGTTCCTGGTGGCTTCCTTCTTTATTCGCCGTTCGCGCGACGAGATGGACGAGGGTGCGCTCGCGTTCGCGCAGGCGGTGGTTCAGGACATGAAGTCCCAGTCGAAGTTCGCTCCGTCCGCGCAGGCTGCGGCGCCGACCACGGCGGGCCAGGCGGGTCAACCAGAAGAAACGCTTGCGCGCGTGCCGTCGGCCGTGTACTTCGCGTGCGAGGCCGGCATGGGATCGAGCGCGATGGGCGCCTCCATCTTGAAAAAGCGCCTGCAGGAAGCGGGTTACGACATCCCTGTGCATCACGTGCCGGTCAACCAGCTGCCGCCCACGGCCGAGGTGGTGTTCACGCAGGCGAGCTTCGAGACGCGCGCGCGGCAGGTGGCGCCGAAGGCAAAGATTTACTTGGTGCAAAACTTCTTGAACAAGGCGACCTACGACCAAATCATCGAGGACCTCGACCGTCTGAAGGGATAAGACATGGTCAGCGAACTGACGGATCGCCAAAAGCTCCTGCTCTCTGAACTGGTGCGGCACTCGGAAGGCGTGGATCCTTCCGAGGCCGCGCGCCGTTTGGATGTCAGTCGGCGGACGCTGCAGCGCGACTTGCGCGCCGTCGCCGGCTGGCTCCGACCATTCCGCGCGCGCATCGAGAACCAGAAGGGCCGCGTGCGCGTGGTGGCCTCGCCGCAGGAGCTGCGCCGCATCGAGGCCGCGCTGGGCCCCGTCATGCCGCAGGCCGCGCCGGTCACGCCGCGGCAGCGGGCCGCGCTCCTCGCCCTCTGGCTCCTAGCGGAGCCGGGGCCGCTCAAACTCGCGTATCTGGGCAAGGTGCTCGATGCCGCGCCCGCGAGCTTGAGCAGCGATTTGAACGATCTCGCCCCGTGGCTGCGGGCGCGCCGCCTGATCCTGGTGCGCAGGCAAGGTTTCGGCGTGCTGGTGGAAGGCGGCGAGGCGGCCAGGCGCGAAACCATGGCTGACATCGTCTACGAGCAGATTCCTCCTTATGAACTCGCGCGCATGACGGTGCGAGAAGGCGATCTCAGCCATCCAGTCGCGCGCTGGCTCGTACAATGGGTCAAACCCGAGGCGCTGAAGGCCCTGGCGGACGTCGTGGAGTCCGTGCTCGGGGCGGCCGAGCCGCCCATCGAGGAGGCGGATCGGTTCGAGGTCTGGCTGTACGCGGTGATTCAGTCCCTGCGCGCATCGCGAGGCGGCCGGCTGCTTGGCGAAGAGGTGGAAGGCGACGCCAGGCCGAGCGATATCGCCACGGCGAGAGAGCTCCTGGTGCGCGCCGCCCAGGCCATCGGCCTCGAGGCCATCGCGACCGAGCCGGAAATCCGCTATATGGCCCGGCACCTCGCGGGCCTGCGCGTGCGCTTGGACGACGATTTCCGCCTGCTGCCTTCCAACGTGACCGCGCTCGATCTCGCCCATCGGTTCGTGCGCGCGGTTCAGGACATCACGCAACTGCCGTTCACGTCCGACGAGCTGTTGATGAGTGACCTGGCGCAGCATTTGGCGCCTGCGCTCGATCGCGTCCGCGCCGGGCTGCCGATTCGCAACCCGCTGCTCGAGATGGTCAAGGTCCGGTACCCGGAGCTCTTCGCCGCGGCTGCGGCGGCGTCCCGCGCCGTGTTTGCTCCGCACGGACTGGACTTGCCCGAAGAGGAGATCGGCTTTCTGACCATGCACCTCGGCGCGTCGCGAGAGCGGCAGTCGGCGGAGGCGCGATGGCGGGCCGCCATCGTGTGTCCGCACGGGCTCAGTTCGGCGCGGTTGCTTTTGAGCCGCGTGCGCAAGGAGTTGCCCGAGGTGTCGGCGGTGCAGGTGGCGCCAGCGCAATCGGCCTCTCACCTGGACGCCGACATCGTGTTGTCCACGGTTCCGCTGCCCGAGACGGAGGTGCCGGTCGTGGTGGTGTCGCCGTTTCTCACGGACGAAGACATCCGCCAGGTCCGGTTGGCGCTCGCCGGGATCGAGCGGCGATGGCGTCCGTCGCCCGAATCGGGCCGGCGCTTGTCCGGCGGCCCGACCACATGGGCCCTGCACCTGGCGTCGTCGGTCGAGATCGAGCGCATCCGCGCGGAAACGATGGACGACCTCATTCCTATCGTCGCGCGCCACGTCGTGAGGCGCGGGCGCGCGCCCGCCGCGGAGCCGATTGTCAAAGCCATCGAGCGCCGGGAGCGGCTGGGCAGCGTCGTCCTGCCGGGGCGTCAACTCGCGGTTCTGCACGCGAGGACCGATGCCCTCGACGGGCCGTTTGTCGGCGTCTATCGATTGGAGCGGCCGATGCGCACGCCTGGCGTGGGCGAGGACGAGCCCGTGGCCGTGGTGCTCGTCCTGCTCGCGCGGGTGGAGGAGGACGCGGAGGCCATCGAGTGTCTGGGCCGCATCTCGGTCGCCCTGGTCGAGTCGCAATCGTTGGTGGAAGCGTTGAAAAGCGCGGAAGAAGAACAGGTGCGACAGCACCTGTACGATGCCATGGTTCATCTGGGGGAGTGAATAAGATGGTGACATTGGACGCGCGCCATGTGGCGCTCAACCTGCGCCCAGAGCCGAAGGAGGACGCCATCCGGCGGGTGGGCCGGATGCTGGTCGATCTCGGCCACGTGGAGGCGCCGTACGTGGACAGCATGATCGAGCGCGAGGCTTCGACCACCACGTACATCGGCAACGGGATCGCCATTCCGCACGGCATGCCGGATTCGGTGAAGTACATCCGCGCGTCGGGGATTGTCGTGGCTCAGTACCCGGACGGGGTGGATTTCGGCGGCGAGCGGGCGCATCTGGTCATCGGGATTGCGGGCAAGGGCGAGGAGCACATGGAGCTTTTGTCTCGAATTGCCACGGTCTGCATGGATGAGGCGAACGTGACGAGGCTGGTCCAGGCGTCGTCGCCGGACGAGATCGTGGCCATTCTGGAGAGTGCGCCATGAAGCGGGCGCTGCACTTTGGCGCGGGCAACATCGGCCGGGGGTTCATCGGCTGGCTGCTCGTGGACGCGGGATTTCAGGTGACGTTTGCGGATGTGGTGCCGGGTCTTGTGCGGGACATCGCTGAGAAGCGGCGCTACCGCGTGATCGAGCTCGGCGAGGAGAAGCGCGTCGTCGAGGTGGAAGGTGTCGACGCGTGTCTGCTCGATTCGGAGCGCTGCGCCGAGCTCGCGGCGGAGAGCGACTGGATCACCACCGCCGTCGGCGTGCGGCACCTGGCGGCGGTCGCCGAGGTGCTGGTGCAAGGGTTCCGCCTCCGCATGCAGGCGGATCGCGGCGGTGACGTGATCGTCATCGCCTGCGAAAACGCGGTGCGCGCGACGTCGCAACTGCGCGATCACGTCCTTCGGCTCGCCGACGACGCGGTGCGCTCGTTCGTGGACGCGCGCGTCCGCTTCCTCGATGCCGCGGTGGATCGCATCGCGCCCAACCGCGAGGAGCACGCCGAGGAGCCGCTCGACTGCGTGGTCGAGTCGTATTACGAGTGGGTCGTGGAAGGAAGCCCCGTGCCCGGCGCGCCGTCCGGCATCTCGTGGGTGTCGAACCTCGATCCGTATCTGCAGCGCAAGCTGTACCTCGTCAATGGCGCGCACGCCGCCATCGCGTACCTGGCGCATCTCTACGGCATCCGGACCATCGGCGAGGCGCTGTCGCATGCGGATATCCGGCAGCACGCGGCGCAGTTTCAGCAGGAAGCCGCGCGGGGGCTCGCGCACCGGTATGCCGAATTTGACCTCGGCCATCTCGCCGCGTACGCCGACAAGGTGCGCGCGCGCTTCGCGAATCCATACGTGGTCGATCACGTCGGCCGCGTCGCGCGCGATCCCCTGCGCAAGCTGGCGCCGGGCGAGCGCCTGATGGGTCCCCTGATGGCCGCGGCCGAGGCGGGTTGCGAGGCGCAGGCCATTCAGCGCGCCATCGCGTCGGCGCTTTGCTACGACGATGACCAGGACGAGGCTTCGGTCGAGCTTGGGCGGCTCATCGCCGAGATCGGCGTGGAGGGCGCGGCGCGCAAGGTGTGTGGCCTGGATGGGCCGCTTTTGGAGGGCGTCGTGTCGGCGTACCAAGCGTTGAAGGCCCAGTTCCGCTGAGGATGAGACGAAAACACGCACAGGAGGTTATGGAGATGGCAATGGCACAACGAGAGATCGAACTGAAGAACCCTTCCGGGCTGCATGCGCGGCCAGCTTCGCTGTTTGTGGCGGAGGCGAACAAGTTTCAGTCGGAGATTTACCTCGAGGCCAAGGGCAAGCGAATCAACGCCAAGAGCATTCTGGGGCTGTTGTCGCTCGCCATTGGGCAGGGCACCGTCATCAAGATTGAGGCGGAGGGCGAAGACGCGGAACAGGCTGTGAACGCGCTCTGCGATCTCGTCGCATCCGGATTCGGCGAGTGAGGTGACGCACATGGGCACGGTGTATCGCGGCGTGGCCGCGTCGGACGGCGTGGCCGTCGCCAAGGCCTGGGTGATGGCGCCGGCGGCGTTGTCCGTCGAGCGCGTGGAAGGTGCCGATCCGGCGGCGGAGTGGGCGCGCGTGGAGCAGGCCATCGCCGCCGCCAAGCAGGAGCTCGAGGCGCTCCGCCAGACGGCGCTCGAGAAGATGGGGGAAGCGGAGGCGCAGCTCTTCGTCGCGCACGCGCAGATGTTGGACGATCCCGAGCTCGTGGGGCAAATTCGCCAGTACCTTGAGGCGGAGCGCGTGAACGCCGAGTGGGCGGTCAAGAGCGTGATCGACATGCTCGCCAGCATCTTCGAGGGGCTGGACGACGAGTACATGCGCCAGCGCGCCGCCGACGTGCGCGACGTGGGCAACCGCCTCCTGCGCCGCCTGCAGGGCGCCGAAGGCCACCATCTCGCGGACATCTCCGAGCCCGTCGTCCTGGTGGCGCGCGATCTCGCCCCGTCCGACACGGTGCAACTGGACGCCGCGCTCGTGCGCGCGTTTGTGACGGATGTGGGCGGACGCACGTCGCACACCGCCATCATGGCGAGATCGCTCGGCATTCCGGCCGTGGTGGGCCTCGGCGACATCACCGCCCGCGTGCAGTCGGGTCAGCGCATCGCGGTCGACGGCGGTGAGGGCCTGGTTGTGGTGGATCCGGGCGAGGACGACTTGGCGCGCTTCGCCCGGGAGATGGAGCGCCAGCAGGGAGAGCGGGCGCGGCTTGCCGCGCTGCGCGACGCCGCGTCGGTCACGCCGGACGGCCGCCGGGTGGAAATCGCGGGGAACATCGGGACGCCCGCCGAGGTGGCGCAGGTGCTGGCGCAGGGCGGCGAGGGCATCGGCCTGTTCCGGTCCGAATTTCTGTACATGAACCGGGAGACGCCGCCCACCGAGGACGAGCAGTTCGCAGCCTACAGGGAGGTCGCGGAGGCCATGGCCGGGCGCCCGGTGATCATCCGCACGCTCGACGTCGGCGGAGACAAGGGCATCCCGTATCTCGGCCTGCCGCAGGAGGACAATCCGTTCCTCGGCTACCGAGCCATTCGGGTCTGCCTGGACCGGACCGATCTGTTTCAGACTCAGCTCCGCGCCATTCTGCGCGCCTCCCACTACGGCAAGCTGCGCGTGATGTTCCCGATGATCGCGACGGTGGAGGAGGTGCGGGCGGCCAAGGCCCAACTCGAGGCGGTCAAGGCGTCGCTGCGCCGCGAGGGCGTGCCGTTCGACGACCACCTGGAAGTCGGCATCATGATCGAAATTCCCGCCGCGGCCGTGGTGGCGGATCGCCTGGCGAGGGAGGTCGACTTTTTCTCCATCGGCACGAACGATCTCGTCCAGTACGCGCTCGCATGCGACCGGTTGAACGAGCGCATTGCCCATTTGTATCAGCCGCTCAACCCAAGCGTGCTGCGGCTGGTGAAGATGGTGATTGACGGCGCGCACGCGCATGGCAAATGGGTCGGCATGTGCGGCGAGCTGGCGGGAGATCCGCGCGCGACGGCCATTCTTTTGGGCCTCGGGCTGGACGAATTCAGCATGAGCGCGGGTTCCATTCTCAAGGTGCGCGACGTCGTGCGCAGCACCCGTTATGAGGATGCAAAGGCGTTGGCGGCCCGGGCGCTCGAGGCGGATACCGAGGCGGATGTGCTGCGGCTGGTGGAAGGCTGAGGCCCTTCCGTTCGATGCGTTCGGCAACGAAGATCCCGCGGGGCACGTCGCCCCGCGGGGACTTTGAATATCGCCCACGGGGAGGAGGCGTGTGTCGTCCCCGCTCAGAAGCCCAGCGACCCTTCGCGATTCTCTCCCTATCGCGTCCGCTCTCGCGGCGCTTCCTCCCAACGCCCCGTTTTCCTTTCGCGGCCCCCGACTGATCCCACATCCATTTCTCTGCGTATGACTTCATGAAACGCCACGTCAGAGTCGAGGGGCGGCGAGCCATGGCGTCCACCTTGTCCCGCGCAGCGGCTTCCACTATCATACGTGACAGCACAACCAACTCCATCGTCCGTTTGAGGAGAGTGGACATGAACGGTGAGCTGTCCGACGACATGCTGCTTGCCGCCATCGCGCGCGGGCAGCGCGACGCGCTCGAGGCCCTGTACGATCGGTTTGCGCGCCTCGTGTACAGCTTCGCGTACCGCGTGACCGGGGACGTCTCGCACGCCGAAGAGATTGTGCAGGACGTGTTCGTCAAGGTGTGGCGTCAGGCGCATGCGTACAACCCCGCGCTCGGCAAGGTGTCGACTTGGCTGTTGACCATCGCGCGCAGGTCCGCCATCGACCTTCACCGCCGGGAGCGACGCCAGCAGCACGAGTCTGGAGAAGATCTGTTTCCCGTTCTCGCGGATCACGGCCCCACGCCGGATCGCCTGGCGGAACAAAGCGATCTGCGATCCCGCATCCGTCAGGCGCTTGCCAAGCTTCCCGAGGAGCAGCGTCAGGTCGTGGAATGGATGTACTTTCAGGGGTACACGCAGAACGAGATCGCCGAGCGATTCGGTTGGTCTCTGGGCACCGTGAAGAGCCGCGCCCGCCTGGCGATGCAGAAACTGCGCGACGAACTCGAGCGCGTCGGATGGGAGGTGGAGGGCCGTGGCTGACAAGATGTGCGATCTGTGTGCGCTCTACGCCCTCGGCGGGCTGGATGACGCCGACCGCGTGGCGTTCGAGGAACATCTCGCCACGTGCGCGGAGTGTCAGGCCGAGTGGGCCCGCATGAAACCCATCACCGACGCCATGTTGTACGACTTCGACGAAGTGGAGCCGCCTTCCGGGATGCGCGATCGCGTCCTGACCGCCGTGCTTGCGGAGATCGACGCCGATGCCGAACGGGCCGCCGCGTCGCCGGAAGTGGCGAAGGAACGAGCGGAGGTTTCGCGCGAAAGCACGACGTCCGCACCGAATGCGTCGACCGTGCCACCGTGGTCCGCGCGCAGGGGACGCCGCCGCATGCGGGCTTGGTGGATGGCGCCCTGGGCTGCGCTGGTGTTCGTCGCGGCGGGGCTTGGCTGGGCACTGCACCGCGTTGCGCCGTCCGAAGCGATTGGGCAGGTGAAAACCCAGATTCAGCTGGCGCCGACCGCGGGGATGGGAAGCGCGCAGATGTGGGTCATCGATTCGCCGCAGGGCAAGGAAATGCTGATTCGATTTCACGGGTTGAAGCGGCCCGAGGGTTCTCAGGTGTACCAGGTCTGGGTGATTCACCAAGGCCAGCCCCCGCAATCCGCCGGCGTGTTTGTGCCGGATGCGCAGGGGAACGCCGTGTTCGCGTCGCTCATGCCGAATGAGCAGGTGAACATCGTGGCCGTAACGCTCGAGCCGAAGGCCATCGACGTCCGGCCGCTCGGCACTATGGTGTTCAAGGCGCAGCTGTCGACGTGAGGGCAAAGCTGCGGATGGCCACTCACACCATGTTTTCAAGACGTTCTCCAGCTGATCGCATAAGCGCTGTCCGAGTTCCGGGCAGCGCTTTTTTAATGCGAACTGGCCATCGGGGCTGATCCAGATGACCGCGGTGCGCGTATTCCTAGGCGAGTGGCGCCCAGGAGGAGGGGTTGGGGATGCGAATCCATCGGTATCAGGCGTGGATCCTGCTTGTCGTCGGTTATGAATGGCTTGTCTCCGGGGTGAACAAGGTGCTTGCGCACGGTTTCGTGCGCGGGTTGGGCGCAGAGCTCGCGTCAGCGGAACACGATTTGCCGTACCGCTTCTACGCTTCGCTCTTGGATCACGTGTTCGTTCCACATGCGGCGTTCTTCGCCTGGCTCGTGATGGTAGGCGAGCTGGCGAGCGGCGTTGCGCTTTTGATGGCCGGCCTTGTGGCGCTCATTCGTCCGCTGTCCTTGGTCGAAAGGGCCGTCACCGCAGCCGCGCTCGGTGTCGCCAGCTTCATGGTGCTCAACTTCTTCTTCTTTCAGGGCGGCAGCTACTTTATCAACCCGTCGGACCCGTACGATGAGGGCATCCCCGTCGACTTTGTGCTCTTCTGGATTCAAATGGGGCTCATGATAGCGCTTCTCAAAGAACATTCGAGAGAAGAAGTGATCCAAATCTCCCGCTCCACCGTAGATCAAAGTGAAAGATTCCACAGGACCCATGGAGGGATGTCAAAGTGATGATGAAAAACAAAACCAAGTGGCTCGGCGCTTCCGCAGCCTGCATGATCGCACTCGGAGGGACGTCCAGCGTCGCGATGGCGGCAACCAATTCGAACATGTGGCCGGTCAAGCCGGCGCCGGTGACCGCGAACGCGGCCATCAACCTGCGGGTCGATCTCGACAACCTGCTCGCGCAACACGCCGTGCTCGCCATCGAGGCGATGGAAGCGGGTTACGACAACGCGCCGGACTACAACAACTGGGTGAATCTGCTGAGTCAAAACACGGACGCGCTTTCGAGCGCCATCGCTTCGGTGTACGGTTCGCAAGCCGGAGCGCAGTTTAAGCAGATGTGGAGCGCACACATTCAGGACTTTGTGAACTACGTCGTGGCCACCGTGAAGAACGATCCGTCCGGTCAGCAGGCGGCCCTCAACGCTCTGCAACAGTACGAGCAGAACTTCGCCAAGTTCCTCGCATCGGCCAATCCGTACCTGAGCGAACAGGCGGTTCAGGACGGTCTTCGCCAGCACGTGCAGGAACTCCTCACCGCGTTTAACGACTACGTCAACAAAGACTACACCGATATGGCGCAGGAACTCGTCGAGGCGTACAACCACATGTTCATGGTCGGAGACGCGCTCGCGGGCGCCATCGTCAAGCAGTTCCCGCAAAAGTTCGGAACGGCTTCACCCGACACGGCCGCCGCGAACCTGCGCGTCACGATGGATCAATTGCTCGCCCTGCACGCAGATCTCGCCAACCTCGCCATGGAGGCGGGCTACAGCGGTGCGGGTGACTTCCAGGCCTTGGCCAACGTGCTGAACCAGAACACGGATGATTTGTCGAACGCGTACGGTTCGGTTTACGGATCGCAAGCGGGTGCGGAGTACAAACAGCTGTGGGCGGACCACATCAACGACTTCGTCAACTACGTCGTCGCCACGGCGAAGAATGACGCAAGCGGACGCCAACAGGCCGTGAATGCGCTTGAGGACTACAAGGTGCACTTCGCGGAGTTCCTCGGAAGCGAGGACCCAAGCCTCAGTGTGCAGGCGGTGGAGGATGGCCTGGAGACGCACATCGACGAGCTGTTGGCAACGTTTAACGACTACGTCAACAAGGACTACGCGGATTCCGCCAACGAGTTCGCCATGTCCTACAACCATATGTTTATGACCGGCGATTCACTGGCGGCGGGCATTGTGAGCCAGTTCCCCACGAAATTCGAGAGCGCGAGCGACTCCTGGACGTGGACCGGCATCTCGCTCGAGGTGAACGGCCAGGCCTGGGAGATGCCGCTCGGCGTCTGGGGCGTGAATCCGGCGACGAATCAGAGCGAGCAGTACATCCCCATCTGGTACGTGATGCAGGTGCTCGACAAGCTGAACATCCACAACAGCTGGAACGGCCACGAATGGATGATCCAAACGGGCGGATCGTACAACTGGAACGCCAAGTTCAACGGCGGGTACATCACGCTCGACATCAACGGACACGTGGTCGGCATGGCCAACGGGGCGGTTCTGACCGATCCGTATTCGCACAAGCCCACCACGTTCATGGCGATGTCGGATGTGGCCAAAATCCTGAACGATCTCGGCCTGAAATACACCTGGGGCGGTTCCACGCTCAACATCATGACCTCGATGTGAGCCGCCGAATCGCCTCCACAGGCGCCCAATCTGAAGCCCGGCGAAACCACTCGCCGGGCTTCAGCGCGTCCAGACGAGGAGCGCGAGGCCCGCGGCCGCGATCGCCATGAGGCCCGCATCTTTCCCGCGCACGCGCCACTCGGGCAACAGGGCGGAGGGAGGCGGGACTTCAAACAGCCGGCGCGCCTCCATGGCGTCCGCCGTGGTCTCGCCGAACCGCAGCATGCGGATGACAAACGGCGCGATGACGTTGGCCACGTCCACGAGGAGCCGCGAGGTCGTGACGGCGCGGCCGGCGTTCTGGCATCGCACGCGGTATGCGTACCATTGCTCGCGGTAGATGGCGTCCACCGCGGGAATGAAACGCGTCACGAGCGCTCCAAACCAGCTGACGACGAGCCGCTGGCGGCGAGGCACGAGGCGTGCCAGCGCCCGATGGGCCAGGGCCGCAAACTGGAGCGACGAGAAGCGAGCGAGCGCAAGCTGTCCCAACTGCAGAAAGCACCAATACGGCACGACCTCCAGCAGGGTGTGCTGCGCCGCGGCGGGATGAAAGGCCCAGCGGGCGTGGAACGGCGGCCCGAGCTGCAGGCCGCTCACGGCGCAGGCCAGGGCGGCGAAGCTCGCCCAGGTCCACGTCAGACGAAGCGTGGTCCGCACCGCAGCACGCAGGACGCACAACAGCGCGAGCGTGACGATCACGGCCGCGAGATCGCCCCAAGGCCGGTGGACCAGCGCGATGGCGATCGTGAGCGCGGTGACGATGAGCCAGCGCAGGGCGGGGTGAAAGTCGGCTTTGCGGGGCGTGACGGGCGTCGCCATGGCGCCTTCGTGCGAAGCGGCGGCCGCCCCGCATGCCGCGGAAGCCTCGTCGGCTTCGCCTGTCGTGCCGAAGCGGGCCTGGGCGTGCGCGGGGGGCGCGGCTTTCTCCGCTGGCTGGCCGGTGGCAGGCGCCTCCAGGAGCTTTGCGGCGAGATCGCGCGGGCGGCAAAGCGAAGGCGCGGGTCCGCCGCTCGCCGCGAGGGCCAGGGCCAGGCGCACGGAAGGCGGCACGGGCACGCCGGCTTCCGCCAAAGGCAGGGCGCGTTCCACAAACGCCTGCGGCGTCCCGTCGAAGGCGATGCGGCCGTCGGCCAGGGCGAGCACGCGGGTGGCGCGAAACAGCGCCTCGTCGAGATCGTGCAACGCCGTGATGGCCAACCCGCCCTGCTCGACAAAGCGCTCGATCTCGTCCAGGATCTCCGCGCGGGACGCCGCGTCGAGGCCGCTCGTCGGCTCGTCGCAGAGAAGCACCTGTCCGGGTCGCGCGAGCGCCATGGCGTAGACGAACTTGCGCTGCATGCCGGTGGACAGGCGGGAGGGTAGGTCGTCCGGCCGGAGATGGCCGAGGCCAAGGGGCGCCAGCCGGGGCGCCACCCATTCGCTCCAGCGGTTCCGGACCTCGGCGCTCGGGAGCCGCAGGCTCGCGGCGAACTCCTCGGCCGCCGGGGTGGCGAACAAGAGCCGCTCCGGCGCTTGCGGCAAGTACGTGGGCCGGACCGGCTCGTCGCCCTCGCCGCGGCAGAGGATCTCGCCGGATAAGGGGACGGCGATCCCGGCCAGCGCATCGAGCAGCGTGGACTTGCCCGCCCCGTTGCGCCCGACGAGCAAGATCCATTCGCCGGGCGACGCCTCAAACGAGATGTTCGACAGAATCGGCGTCTCGCCGCGCGCGAGCGTCAAGGACCTGACCTGCAACTGCACGCCGCCATCCCTCCACAAATTCCTGTTCCGTCAGGGGTGCAAAGTCGGCGCCCGTCGCGTCCCGGATGTGGCGCGCCGCCCGGATGAGGTAGGGCGGCTCGAAGCCGAGATCGTCACAGGGCGCTTGGCCGTTGTCTCCGTAGAAAAAGTCGCGAGGCGACATGGGCGCGCTCATCGAGCCGTCTTTCACCACCATCACCGCGTCCGCCGCCAACACGTCGTCCATGTCGTGCGTGACGAGGAGCACGGTTCGGCCGGTTTGAGCGAGGCGGCGAAACAGCGAGCGCATCGCGGCGCGCGCGTCGGGATCGAGCTCCGCCTGGGTCTCGTCCATCAACAGGACGTCGGCGCCGGATGCCAGCGCGCCTGCGATCGCGAGCTTGGCCATCTCGCCGCCCGACAGTGCGTCCACCGGACGGTTCAGGGGAACCGAAAGTCCCACTGTCCGCATCCAATCGCGGATCTCGCCCTCGAGTGCCCTCCCATCCGGTTCGCGCTCGCGGAGGTGAGTGGCGCGCGCGGCGATGGAGACCGCGATCTCTTCTTCCACCGTCTGCCCCACAAAGCTCGCCGCGGGCGGCTGAAAGCCCATCTGCACCCGCCAGCGGGCGGTCTGCCACGCCTCGCCGTGCACGGCCAACTCACCCTCAAACCGGGCGAGTCCCACGAGGGCGCGGAAAAACGTCGTCTTGCCTGCGCCGTTCGGCCCGACCAACGCCACGACGCATCCGGCCGGGACCTCGCCCGATACGTCGCACAGCACGGGCTTGGCGGCGCCGTGCGGGGTGACGAACAGGTGGCGCCACGCGATGGCGGGCGGCCGAGCCGTCTGCGCGCTCGGGTTCTGCGTGAGTCGGTTCCATTGAAATTCCGACATGGGACGTCGTTCGCCCCCCATTCGCGGTTGTCTTTCACCTGGATTGTCAACTATAATCTGCTCGTAGGTTAACAATATCACATCGACCTAGGGGAGTGGTCAAGTTTCATGGCCAAAGTTCGCGGACTCATCTTCTGTGCCCTCTTCATCGCCATCTTCGCCGTTTTGAGCCTCGTGCAGATTCCCGTCGGCTCGGTGCCCATCACGCTGGAGACGCTGGTGGTGCAGGTCTGCGCCGGGCTGCTCGGGCCGTGGTACGGCGCGCTGACGTTCGTGCTTCTCATTGTACTGGATCTCGTCGGCCTGCCGCTCATCGGCGGGCACGCCGGGCCAAGCCTGATGCTCGGCCCGACGGCGGGCTACATCTGGGGCTGGCCGTTCTGCGCGCTGTTTGCCGGACTCGCCATCGCGCGCGTGCGGCCCGGATCGCGCGGCGAGATCGCCAAGCTCATCGCCATCCTGTTTGTGCTGGGCGATCTCGTCTGCTACATCCCGGGCGTGCTCTGGCTGCGGCACGTGGTGCCGTCCCTCCATCCGTGGGGAAGCGCGCTGGCGGGCGGCATGTGGCCGTTTCTGCCAGGCGACTTTGTGAAGAGCGTGCTGGCGGCCGTCATTGTCGCGCGCGTGCGCCGCGTGTATCCGACGGAGCGGATCTTGCGCGGCGAGCGGTATGTGGCGCAATCCGGTGCGGCGGAGTCCTGACGCCAAAACTCGACTGCGGAATGCAAAGGCCCGCGCCTCGACTGAGGCGGCGGGCCTTTGCTGCGTCGTTGTGCGGAGAAGGATTTTGCATTTCTAAGCACGAACTACAACGATACACATGCTCCGCGCGGGGGGCGGAACGAATGCGGGCGTGGCTGAAGTGGCTCTTGTTGAAGCCGTTGGCGACCGAATACCGACTGTTGGCGTACGTGGTCAGCATGCAGGTCGTTGTGCTGGCCATGGTGGCGGCCATCATCTGCGATGCGGCGGGCGGCGTGCACGCGTTGGCCCACTGGGAACAGGCCATCAGGGTGGACAGCCTGCCCATCCTCCGCGTGATGGCCTCGCGTCCACTTTATCTGACGCTTTGGATCGCCGGCATCGGCACCGCACTCCTCCTCGCTTTCTCCGCCTTTGCGTACCGCGAACTGTTCCTCGATCTGCGCCAAAAGCGGGATCTGCGCAGACGCCTCGCGCACGAATCGAGTCACGACGCGCTCACGGGCGTCCTCAATCGCGCCTACTTCATGGACTATTTCGAATACGCCGTGCGCGCGGCCGAACGCGATGCGGACCGACTGGCGTTGCTGTATGTCGATCTCGACCGGTTTGAAGCGCTGAACGCCGCGTTTGGCTATCGCGCAGGCGACGAGGTGTTGCGCGCCGTGGCCCGGGGATGGCAAGCCGAAAAGCGCAGCGCCGACGTCTTGGCCCGCCTGGGCGGAGACGAGTTTGCCCTCCTCGTGGCGCACGCAGGGCCAGAACTCGATGTGCTCGCCGTGGCGAACCGGCTCATGGCTTCGTGCCGCGAAGTCGATCCGTGGGCGAATCGGTTCGATCTCGGCGCGTGTGTCGGAATTGCCTTCTTTCCCGAAGATGGGACCACGCCGGACGTCCTGTTTCGCAAGGCGGAGCTGGCGGTGCAGCGCGCGAAGCGGCGAGGGCGGCACCAGGTCTGCTTCTATCGGGAGTCCATTGCGGCGGCCATGTCGCGGGCGGATCGCCTGCGGAACGAATTGCCTCGCGCCATTGCACGGGGCGAGTTGTACGTGGTGTACCAGCCCGTCGTGGACGCGAAGTCGGGCGAGTTGGTGTCCGCGGAGGCGCTCGTGCGCTGGCGGCACAAGGAGTTCGGCGAATTGTCGCCGGGCGAGTTTCTCCCGATTGCGGAGGAAGCGAGGTTGATGCCGGCCATCACCCGGCGCGTGATGGAGGAGGCCATCGCAAGCCTCGCGGCGTGGCGGGAGAGCGGGCTGTCGCTCACCATCTCCTTGAACATCTCCGCGCAGGACTGCCAACTGTACGGCGATCTCGTCGACGACCTCTCGCGCGCGGTCGCCGAGCACGGCGTGAAGCCGGAAGACGTCGAGATCGAGCTGACGGAGCAGTCGCTGATGGAGCACGCGGCGGAGGATTTGGTCCGGTCGCTGTGTCAGCGCGGCTTTCGCATCGCGCTCGACGACTTTGGCACGGGGTACGCGTCGCTCGCGTATCTGCGGCGGTTTCAGGTGACCCGGATCAAAATTGACCGGAGTTACGTGGCGCGCCTGTACACAAATGAGTACTATGAGCGGCTGATTCGCGCCGTGATGGCGCTTGCGAGTGAACTGGGGCTCGAGGTCACGGCAGAAGGCGTGGAGACCGCGGAGCAGGAGGCACTCCTGCGGGCGATAGGCGTGAACAGGCTGCAGGGCTTTCGCTACGGCCGGCCTGTGACCGCGTCGGCCCTGCAGGAGGTAGCGGCGGGGCGGGTGGATCTGCGCTAGCGGAGATCAGCGACATGTGCGGCCATGAGGTGGGGGATGCCAATCCGCGGTCATTCTGTTCGTCAAAGCAAAAAGCGCCATACGTGTCGAACCTACACGTTGGACCTCGCCCGCCTGAAATGGCTTGGTGGACACCATTTTTTCTCACAAGATGGGGTGAAGTCCTCCTTTGGGCGCGGAAAACCCTTGCCGCACCAAATCTCGTGAATCTGCCAGCGGCTGATAGAGGCTGATAACGAAAAGGAGGACATGGCGTATCTCGAGGAGCCGTACGTACCGCATCCCGTCGTGGGCGCCCTGTGAATCGAAGAGCGCCCCGGCCGGAAGACCGGGGCGCCCGTTTCACGCGCTCACCCCCACATATTGCGTCTCCTCTTCGAAACCCCATACAATCCATATGATGGTATACACCAGCGGAACAAGGACCCACCACACGTTCGCGCCGCTGTGGCCGAACGCGCGGCAAAGTTTGACCTGCCAGATGATCCAGAACACAATGTCCACAATCGGTACGAGCAGGACGAGCAACCACCAGGCGCTCTTGCCGATCATGCGGAGCTGCAGGACGATGTTCAGCACGGGCACCCAGGCGAACCAGGCCATCTTCCGGAGCCCCGCCTTCTTCGCGAGGCGGTAGAAGGCGATGGACGTGAGGACGTAGAGCGCGATCTCGACGAGGTACCACAGGACGAGCACGCGATCACCTCCTTCATCCGTCGTCGGCACCCCCTCCTTCAACGTATGTTGCAAATGGCACGATATGAGAATCGCACCGCCTCGCTGCCAGGCCGCGGCGAACAGCAGGAAGGCGGCAAAAGAAAGCGAATTCATGGGGAGACGCGAGGGAGGAGGAGGGCGCGTGGACAACGACGGATGGCTCGTCGCAGAAGCGTCAGCGCGAATGGCCCGCGGGCTCGAGTGGCTTCCGGATCTGACCACACAAGGCCAGGGCGCGCACGAGGACGCGCAGGCGCTCGTCTATCGGCCGCCGCGCATCGTTCGCCGGGTGCCTGGGTATCAGTGGCACGGCGCGCTGGGCCGCGCCCAGGCGGTGCTCCGCATCCCGCGGGACTGGAACGGCAAGCTCGTCATCGGTGCCACGCCCGCTGTCCGCTCGGAGTTCGCGCTGGATCACCTCGTCTCGGACATCGTGTTGCAAAGGGGCTACGCCTACGCAGCCTGCGACAAGGCGACGCCAGGGCTCACGTTGCGCGATCCCGCCCGGTCCATGGCGGAGTGGGAGTATGCTTACGTCCACCTCATCGAGGTGGCCAAGCGCGTGCTCGCCCTGCGTTTCGCGCAGGTTCCGCTTCGCACCTACGTGCTCGGCGTGTCGAACGGCGGCTACGTGGCGCGGATTCTCGCCGAGCGGCATGCGGACGGGATCGACGGCGCCGTGGACTGGGAAGGCGTGTATTGGGCTCCGCAAGGACAGCACCTTTTGAAGACCCTTCCGACGTGGATCGCCGGGTTCGCCGCGTACGCGCGGGCCGATGGCCCCGAGCGCAAGCGATGGCGGGACCATCTCGTCGCGCTCGGGCTTCCGCCCGGCGCCGAGCCCCACTGGGCCATCTACTACCAGATGTACTGGCTCGTCACCCTCTGGCTCTACGGGCGCAATCTGGATCCCGACTGGCCAAACTTCGCCCTTCCTTGGTCGAACGACTGGTTGGCCGATCCGTCCGCCCTTGCGGCCTACCCGGCTGAGGAGCGGGCAGGGCGCGTCGCGACGCGCATTGCGCCCATCGTCAACACCGGCCGTATCGGCGCGCCGGTGCTCACCGTGGCGGGCAACTGGGACTGCCTGCTCCCGTTTGCGGCGCATCAAACGGCCTACGCCCAGGCGGTCGCCGCCGCAGGCCGTGCGCACCTGCACCGGCTGTACGAGATCGACCGCGGCAATCACGTGGACGGGCTGTTGCGGCTCGATCGCGGCGACCAGCAGCCGGTCTTCCCGTATTTCGAAGCGGCGTTTTTGTGCCTCGAGCGGTGGGTCGAGCGCGGCGAGGAACCACCGCCGGGCGGCCTGTACCGCACTATGGACCATCTCGCTCGGGGCGCGGAGCTGTACGCAGACACCAACCTGGAGGCGTGATGAGCATGCAGATTTCGTTACAAGGGCGCGTCGCTGTCGTCACCGGTGCGGCGAGCGGGATTGGGCTCGCCGTCGCCACGGCCATGGCCGAAGCGGGGGCGCGCGTGGTGTTGTCCGATTTGCGGCAGGACGCGGCGGAAGCGCAGGCACAGGCTCTGCGGCAGCGCGGACTGGACGTGACGGCCGTCGCGGCGGACGCCTCGGACGAGGGCGAGATCGACCGGCTGTTCACGCAGGCGGAAGCGCAGTACGGCCGCGTGGACATCGTGGTCAACAACGCGGGCATGCAGCATGTGGCGCCCATCGAGGAGTTCCCGGCCGACGTCTTTCGCAAGATGGTGGACCTCATGCTCACGGGGCCGTTTTTGAGCATCAAGCGGGCGCTGCCCGGGATGAAGGCGCGCGGGTATGGGCGGATCCTCAACATGGCGTCCGTCAACGGCCTCATCGGTTTCGCGGGCAAGGCGGCGTACAACGCGGCCAAACACGGGCTCATCGGCCTGACGAAGGTCGCGGCGCTCGAGGCGGCCGAGCACGGCGTGACCGTGAACGCGCTCTGCCCCGGTTACGTCGACACGCCCCTCGTCCGCAACCAGCTGGCCGATCTCGCCCGCACGCGCAACGTCCCCGTGGAGCAGGTGCTGGAGGACGTGATCTATCCGCTCGTGCCGCAGAAGCGGCTGCTCTTCCCCGAGGAGGTCGCGCACTACGCCGTGTTCCTCGCGTCCGATCTCGCCGCCTCCGTCACGGGCCAGGCCGTCGTGATCGACGGGGGATACGTGGCGCAGTGAGCGCGCGCTTGTCTTCCGCGCGCCGATTCGTTACGATGAGGGCACAATCCGTCAGGTGATGGAGCTCACCGGAACCGCCCGCCAGGGCTGATGGCTCCTGCGATGTGTGGACGCATGCTGGGCTGCGTTCGCGCGTGGCAGGGGCCATTTTCATTGGGAAGCGAAGGGGGAGAGGGTTTTGGATGAATGGAAGAAAATCGCCGCCGTGCTGGTCGGCGGCGCGCTGGGCGGAGGATTGCGCGATCTCGTCGACGTCGCCGTGGGTCAGGTGCACCTGTTCCCGCTCGGCATCTTTGCCATCAATTTGACGGGCGCCTTTGTGCTCGGCCTGATTCAGCAACTGGCGGTGAGGCACGCGCTTCCGCACTGGCTGGTGGCAGGACTGGGGCCGGGTGTCATGGGCGGCTACACGACGTTCTCCACGTTTGCCGTCGGCGCTTGGGAGGCGCTGCGGCTCGCTCCGTGGCAGGGCGTGCTGTACGTGGTGTTGACCGCCGTCCTCGGGCCTCTGTGCGCATGGCTCGGAACGAAGGTGGTGCCAGCACAGGCGACACCCGAAGAGGAGTGGGAAGCGGAAGAGGAGGTCTCGCTGTGAACGACGCCGTGCTTTGGTTGACCACGGGCGGATCGGCCATCGGGGCCGTGCTGCGATATCTCGTGGGCCAGTGGATTGGCAAGGTGAACAAAACGCCATTTCCGTGGGGGACGTGGATCATCAATATGGTGGGCACGCTGTGCCTGGCGCTCTTCACGGCGCGCCTCGCGCACGAAGACCCGCACCTTTTCATCTTTCTCGGCGCGGGTTTTTGCGGCGGATTCACCACGTTCTCGAGCTTCTCCACGGAAACCGTGGGGCTGTGGAGAACGCATCGCGGCTTGGCCATCGCGTACGTGGCGTCGTCCGTCCTCTTGGGACTCGCCATTGCCGCCGTGGTGAACGCGTGGATGCCTCGCGCCGCTTGAGTGGCCGTATCGCGGCGCGAGTCAGCCCGAAGACGCGTTCGTGGCCTCGTTGGACGGTCCACCGGGCGAGCCCGTGACGTTCGGGAGGCCGGAACGTGGAGGCGGTTGGGTAACGGCCTGTGACTTTTCGCGCGCGATATCGCCCGGCAGGGATTCGATGAGCTTCTTCCAATCGACGTTGGAACCAACGTCTTGCTTGAATTCGTCGGTATAATCGTCGTCCGCCACCTTCCAGGCGCCCGTCGCATCCTGTTGCAGCGTCAACCTATGAACGACGCCCGGGAAGTTTGCGAGAACTGCTGGACTGGCGGTCATATGTTCGGTTGCCGCAGGCAAAATGGAGACCGTGGCTTTGTGGCGCCACAGGGTGCAACGGAAGATGGTGGGGTGATAATGGAAATCGTGAATCCAGGCATCTCCCCATGACTTCCACGAGACGTAAAAGACTGTCATCCTTCCGTCTGCATACTTCTGCGACGGCGTGCCTTGTACCATCAAAAAGTCGGGCAACGTGAGCTGTCGCGTATACTGATTGACAAGCGGCATCTCAACGTACAACTCGGACGTGTAGAGGACCTTTTCAAGTGTGGAAGCGGACGAATGCTGTTCTTGCCACCACTGTTGGACCACGTCCCCCGAGGATGGCACGGGGACGGGCGCTGGATTGGAGAAGACGCGCGGCGCCTCCCAAATCGCGAGGAATGCACCGGCCAGAAGCACAGTAGCGCCTGTCGCGAGGGCCATAAAACGCGCCGTCACCACGAAATCACCCCTCATAGAGGAAAAAGAGATAAAATATGAGAGGATCATAGCTTGGCGCGATTTGCCTGTCAATACCCAAAAATCAAAATTTGATCTCAAGGAAACCGAGAGGAACTCATACCATGAAAACCCGCGCCCGCCTCGGTCTCGCGGAGGCTCATCTTGGGTGAATGAATGGGGATTTCAAAAACCAAATGCGCGCGCAGTCCCCGTGGACACCACCCTGATTTGAGGAATGCGCGCGCATGGGTGACAAACTGATCATAGCATGGGAGACGAAAATGTGGGAAGGTAATTGTTGATTTCAAATCCAATCCATTGGGCCCGTTAGCGCAAGCTTCCTATCGGCGATGCGTCTCCAGGTGAAGCACATTTCGCCGCTTGAACACGAACATGCGCATGAACACGTACGAGACGGACGACGAGACGAACATCGCGCCGCCCTTGGCGATGTTGCTTCCCAGCATGTAGGGGAGTCCGCGATGCGTGACCAGGTAGTCGTTCGCGCCCACCAGAATCGCGTCGTTCAACACCAGGTTGATGAGCGACTGCAGCGCGAACTTCATTTTCTCCCTGCGGGATCCCGTCGCGATGTCGCCGAAGGTCCAGAACCGGTTCCACAAGTAGCTGTTGCAGATGGCCGCCATGACGCCGATTGTGTTGTACGCCATCAGCACAAGCGGAGACCTCGTCGGAAACGCGAGCAGAAGCGCGTTTAACACGCCGAGATCGACGGCCGCGTTCATCACGCCGACGAGCAGAAACTTGAAGTAGCGTCGCACATAGCGGTAGACGACGCGCACCGCGTACACCATTTGACCCCTCTTTTGCCTTTCTTCTCTGTCAGCCCCAGACCTCGTGCGCGATCTCGACGACGTGCCGCAACTTCGCCCACTGTTCCTCTTCCGTCAGCAGATTGCCCTCTTCCGTGGAAGCAAAACCGCACTGCGGACTCAGGCACAGTTGTTCCAGCGGAACGTAGCGCGTGGCCTCGTGAATCCGCCGCTTGACCTCGTCTTTGTCCTCGAGGGCGCCGTGCTTGCTGGTGATGAGCCCGAGCACAATGGAAAGCGACCTGCGGTTCACAAACCGAAGCGGCTCGAATCCGCCCGCCCGTTCCGTATCGTATTCGAGGAAGAAGCCGTCGATGTTGAGCTTCTGAAACAGGGTCTCTGCCACGGGCTCGTAGCCGCCGGACGAGATCCAGGTGGATCGGAAGTTGCCGCGGCAGATGTGCATGGTGATGGTCATGTCAGCGGGCTTTGCCGCGAGCGCCTTGTTGATGGTCTCCGCGTACTTCGCCTCAAGCCGCTTGGGATCGCGCCCCTTGGCGATCATCTGCTGCTTTTGCTCCTCCGAGCACAGGTACGCCCATGCCGTGTCGTCGAGTTGCAAATATCGGCAGCCCGCATCGTAAAACGCGCGGATGGCGCCCTGATAGGCCATGGCGAGATCGTGAAACATCTCGTCCTCGTCTTCGTACACCCCGTCCGCGATCTCGCCGCGGAAGTGCAACATGCTCGGGCTGGGGATGGTCATCTTCGCCACGTGCTCGCCCGCCGCCTCCTTCAGGAATCGGAAATGGGCGAGCATGGGGTGATCCTGCGGGAAGCCGAGCTTTCCGACGACGCGGATGGCGCGCGGGCGGGTGGTCACGTTGTGGAACTGAATGCCGCCCTGCTCGGGTTCGTAGCCCATCACGCCGTCGAGGTGCTCGAGGAAATCAAAGTGCCACCAGGAGCGGCGCAGTTCGCCGTCGGTCACCGCGGCAAGCCCAATCTCCTTTTGCTGCGCAACCACGCGGCGGATGGCCTCATTCTCCACCGCGGTGAGCTCGTCGCGGTCGATCTCGCCCGCAAAAAACCTGCGCCGCGCCTCCTTCACGGATTCCGGGCGCAGCAGGCTTCCGACGTGATCCGCGCGAAATGGCGGTTTCTGACCCAGGCTCGTGTGGGACATGGCCATCATCCTTGTCTCTCGGGATTTCATGGGACGAGGTCATGGTACCACAAACGTGCCGGGTTTGGCTTGAATCCCTTGCGCGGCCGCGGGGGCCGTGGCGTGGTCAGCCGGCTGGGAAAGCGGGCGGCCCTTACCCGTCGCCGCCATGAGGACGGACGCTGCGAACATGCCGAAACCCACCAGCAGGAGGACGTCCGCGGTGTGGTGCAGGGCCGCCGTGAGCGAGATGCGTTGGGCCTCCGCGAGAAGTGCGGCGCCCGCCAGGCGCTCGGCCAGCGTGAGATTCCCCGTCTTCGCTGCCAGCGCCGCCACCAGTTGATGGTACGCGGCGAGCGCGCTGGGCTGAAACAGGGTGACGTGATCGCGCAGGTGCTCGTACGCGATGGCGGCGCTGCGCCCCATCCACCAGCTCGCGAAAGAAGGGGCCAGGGCGCCCGCCAGGTTGCGGTGAAAGTGAAGCGAGCACGAGCGCAACCGCGCTTCGTGCACATCGCCCGCGAGCGCGGCGGTGAGCGCGCCCATGATGAGCACGAGCCCGATGAGACTCAGGGCCACGGCCATCTCGCAGCTCACGAGCGCGGCGGAGGCGTGTTGGCCCTGTCGCCGCCACGCCCAGGCCACGAGAACCACGCCGAGCGACCCGATGGCCCCGAGTGCGCCGGGGCCGACGATGGGATGCAACCAGGTGGCCAACATGGCGACGGCCGTGACGCAACCCGCAAAGACGAGCGCGGGAACCAGCCATTGGCGCGGGATGATTCCGCACAGGGCGTGTAGCCATTCGTAGCCCATCACGAGGACGAGGATGAGAGCCACATGGCTGAGGATGGCCATGGCCGCACCGCAAAGCTGGCGCAGGCTGCGAAGGGCTCTGTACTGCACCAGCGGCGCCCGGCAGCGAACTTCCCAGAGGATCCAGATGGCGAACAGGACGGCTGCTGCAGCCAGCCACGGCCAGACGCTCGGCGCGCCGAGGCCCGCCACCCGAATCTGGACGAGCGGCGGCGCGAGCGAGGCGGCCAACAGGGCGAGCAACGTCGTGCCGGGATGGTCCCAGCGCCCATGGGCGGCGGGCGGATCGGACGGCAGGGACCGAAGCCCGAGCGCCACCCCGATGGCCGAGCAAAGCCCGGCGACGACAAAGACGAGGCGCCAGGAATTCGTCAGGAGGGCCACGGCTCCGACCACGGTGCCGACGGCGGACATGCCAAACAGCCCGCCGATGGCGAAGGCGATGAACCGGCCGCGAATCGGCGCCGGAAACGAGATCAGGCTCACGGGCAGCGTGGTGAGAAACAGTCCGCCCGCGGCCATGCCTTCGAGGACGCGGCTGACGGTAAAGACGAGCGGATTCATCGCGACCGCAGACATCGCGCAGGACGCGAGAAAGATGGCCGCGAACCACGGATAGGTGCGCCGCAGCCCGAACCGCTGCGTGAGCGCAAGCCCGATGGGCACGCAGACGGCGAAGGCGAGGTTGGAAAGCGACGCCGCCAGGGCGAAGGCGCGCATACCCTCCGCCAGTCCGGACTGGATGAGGGTCTGATCCAGGATGGAAGATACGTTGGCAATGTATTGGGGACCAAACGAGAGCGCCGTGGAGACGAGAATCATCATCAGCCGGAGTCCTGGATGCCCGGCGGTCTTTGCGGTTTCCATGTCAACCTCCTCGCGGTTTCGTGAGATGAAATTCCGGAACGCCATTTCATTGTAGAGAGCCACATTGATTCCGTAAAATGCATTGATAGATATGAATAGATAGCTCAAGAGCTATGATTGCCGCGGGAGGCACCGAGATGGACCTTCTTCAATTGACCTACTTTCGCACGCTGGCGCGCGTGGAGCACATGACGCGCGCGGCCATGGAGCTTCGCATCGCGCAGCCTTCGCTGAGCAAGACCATCGCGCGGCTCGAGGCCGAGCTCGGTGTGCCCCTGTTTGATCGGACGGGGAGAAATCTGCGGCTGAACGCGTATGGGCGGGCGTTTCTGGCGCGGGTGGATCGCGCGTTGACGGAAATGGAGGAAGCGAGGCGGGAACTGGAGCAGATGGCCAAGGCGCAGGACGAGACCGTCATTCTCACAGTGTCGACCACGCGCCTGTTGCCAGGGCTCTTGCGCGCGTTTCTGCGCGAACATCCGAGTGTTCGCGTGCGCCAGTACTCCGGGAGTGCGGAGGAGATGACCCGGCAGATCGTGCGCGGCGAAGCGGACTTCTGCATCTCGGGGGCGCGGATGGCGGGAGACGAGATCGCCTGGGAGCCGCTTGTGGTGGAGGAGGTGTATCTCATCGTGCCGGCTGGCCATCCTCTCGCCGCGCGCACCTCGGTAAGGCTGTCGGAACTCAGGGACGAGCCGTTTATCTGCGTGAATCAAGGGCATGAGTTTCGCGAGTTGACCGACGGGTTCTGCCGGGCGGCCGGCTTCGAACCGAAGGTGCATTTTTCGGGCGACGAGGCCGACGTGATCGCCGATCTCGTCCGCCAAGGCCTGGGTGTGGCGTTTGTGCCGGCCTTGACGTGGTGGGAACGGGAGGCGCACGAGACGCGCCGCCTGCGAATTGAGGCGCCGCGCTGCCAGCGCGTCATTGGGTTGGCCTGGTCGCGGAGGCATCATCTCACGCGGGCCGCCGAGGCGTTCCGCGACTTCGCCCGCAGGTACTTCGCGGCGCTGGTGCGGTACGAAGGCGTGCTGCCGCCGGATGGATGGACAACGACGCCAGGCTGACCAGGGAGCCGGATGACGAACCAGAATGAGATTCCTTTTCCTCATTGTTTAACTATAAATGTAATTCACCTCCCTCTATACTGTCGGTTAACTAGAAAGCACAGAATCGACAGACACAGGGAGGGTTCCGCATGCGAGCGCTCACACTTCTGTCCGCCTTGGCGGCCGCTTCGGCCGCGTTGGCCGCGCCGCCGGCGGTGTTCGCGGCGCCTTTGCAGGATCGCGCCGTGGTGGCTTTGCCCGACCCGCAGATGCGGGGGGCTCGCGCGGAGGGGAGCCTGTCGCCGTCGCAGACGATGCATTTGGTGGTCACCTTGCGCCTGCGCCACGAGGCAGCGCTCGAGCGCCTGATCGAAGCGCTGTACACGCCGGGATCGCCGGAGGAAGGCCGGTTTCTCACGCCCGCCGCGTTCGACCGGGAGTTTGCACCGACCAAGGCAGACGTCGAGGCGGTGGTCCAGGGCCTTCGCGCCTATGGGCTCAGCGTCGCGCAGACAGCCAATCCGATGGTGCTCGCCATCACCGGACGTGCGCGCGGCGTGGAACGGGCGTTCGGCGTGCGCGAGATGACGTATGAGAAGGGAACGGCCGCGTGGTACGGGCCGGACGGGGCGGCGACGCTGCCTGCGCCGTTGGCCGCGCACGTGTCGGCGGTGGTGGGCCTGTCGAGCGGCGCGATGGAGCGCCATCTCGTCGTGTCGCACGCGGCGCCCGCGGGCGGAGGCTACACGCCCGCCCAGATCCAGCGCGCGTACGACTACACGCCGCTCTACAGTCACTACATGGGCCGCGGGCAGGTGATTGCCATCGTGACCTCCGGCTCCGTGCAGATGTCGGACATCGCGGCGTTCGACCGCGCCTTCGGGCTGCCCGATCCCGTGCTGCGCCAGCGCGTGATCGACGGATCGTCCACGGCGCCGGACGACGAGACCACCCTCGACTGCGAATGGGCGCACGCCATCGCGCCGACCGCGTCCCTCGCCGTGTACGAGGCGGCCGAGCCGGACGCGCAGTCGTTCATCGACGCGTTCGCCCAGGTGGCCGCGGATGACGGCGCGCACGTCGTCACCACCAGTTGGGGCGCGCCCGAGTCGGAGACGGATTCGTCCACCATGCAGGCCGAGCACCAGATCTTCATGCAGATGGCGGCGCAGGGACAGAGCGTGTTCGCGGCGGCGGGGGACAGCGGATCGTCCGATGGGACGAGCGGGACGGCGGTCGACTATCCTTCGTCCGATCCGTGCGTGACCGCGTGCGGCGGGACGAGGCTCGTCATGGGCGCAGACGGCACGCGCCTCAAGGAGACGGCCTGGGCGGACACGGGCGGGGGCGTGAGCTCGGTGTACGGCGAGCCGTGGTGGCAGTACGGCCCGGGTGTGCCGCAGACCGGCTATCGGCAGACGTGCGACATCGCCCTGAACGCCGATCCGGCCACGGGCTATGACTTTCTCTATCAGGGCCAGTGGGAGGTCGCGGGCGGCACGAGCTTCGTCGCGCCGATGATGGCGGCCACGTTTGCGCTCATCGATCAGGCGCGCGCGCTCGAGGGCAAGGCGCCGGTTGGACTGGCGGATGTGGGCATCTACGCGATGGCGCGGAATACGTCCTATGCGCCGTACGCCTTCCACGATATCACGGCGGGATCGAATGGGGCTTACAGCGCGGGGGTTGGATGGGATCACCCGACGGGCTTTGGCTCCATCGACGCGTACTATTTCCTGCACGGGCTCGACTGAGCCGCGGCGCGGGCTCGTTTTTGGCGATCTCGCCCTCGGTCCAGGAGGCGGATTCAATTCCGTTTTGAAGCGCGTGTGATACACTCCAACGTTGTGAGTGGGGAGGCGATCGCATGAGCCATCATAAACATTGGATTGTGGAGTCCATCTGTCCGCGCTGCGAGAAGAAAAACGTCGTCGAGGTGCCGGAGGGCGAGCTTGTGGTTCGGGTGCACTGCCAGCACTGCGAGCACGGCTACGACTACAACCACATCGTCCGGGAGCACAAGGAGATCGACGTGGACGACTGAGCGCCGTGGACGTCGAGATGTTCGATTTGAGTGCAATGGAGCCACTTCGGCCGCCTGGCTTGGGCGGCCTTTTTCACGCGCCTTCCGGCGGTTCGACCGCCAATCGATAGCCCACGCCGGAGATTCACGGCCGCCCTCCCTAGACGCCTTTACCTTCGTTAGGTACCATGAGGATGGGTTCCTTTTCACACGCCCACCCTGTCGTCTGTGGGTTTACACGAAAAGATGAATGAGAGACGAGATAGATGGCAAAAATCACTCCAACCAGAGAGGTTGGCGAACAGATGAAAATGAACACGAAGAGCAAAGAGGATCGTCAACATCTCATTCGCGAAATCGCGAACCGAGTGTTTTCTCGGAACGACGATGCCATGAGGAGATTGTCCAAAAGTCGATGGGAATAAACGAACAGCCTGGGGCTGTGCGAGTACTTTTTTAGAGCTGAATGGATACCCACTATGGGCTGATGACGAAGAAGTGTTTCAGCTGTGTTTAGATGTGGCGAATAAGCGTCTCGATATAGGTCAAGTGGCAACCTGGATCGAATCACATGCACGTCCGTCGCACTCAAACGACGCAAGCACATGATCTTTCTTACGCCCCCTTTGGTAGCAAAGGGGGCTTTTGTGGCGCGCCCGGCATGGGCGCTAGCTGGGCGGTGAAAGTCCGCTGCGGGGGTTGGCTGTTACCAAAGCTGCTCGAGGGGCCCTACAAACCGCAACCCGTCAGACGAGTCGAAATCCCGAAACCCGGAGGCGGGGCGAGGTTTGCCATCACACCCGCTTGAGCTGTGACAGCGGCACGAAGTCATAGCCCATCGCCACAGCCACCTCGAGCACGTACGGCAGCGCGTCGGGGGTTCCCTTCGCGAACGGGCCCGCGTGCATGAGGATCACGGCTCCCGGCTTGAGCTTCGGCAGGACGTTGGCCGCAACGGCCGGGCCGGGGATGCCCGACCAATCGAGCGAGTCCACGTCCCACAGCACCACCTCGTAGTGAAGCCAGGCTGCGATGCGGCGGACGCGATCGTCGATGTCTCCATAGGGCGGGCGAAAGTAGCGGATGGGCACCTGGACCACCTTCTCAATGGCCGCTTGACAGGCGCGCAACTCGCGCTCGATCTCGGCATCCGCCAAGTTCGTGAGATGGGGATGCGTCATGGTGTGGTTGCCGATCTCGTGGCCGGCTTCGTGGATGGCCTTCAGGACGTCGGGAAAACGTTCGACCTGCTCGCCGATGCAGAAAAAGGTGGCGGGCACGCCGTAATCCCGAAGCGTGGACAGGATCTTGGGCGTCGTGTCCCCGTCTGGGCCGTCGTCGAAGGTGATGGCGAGGTGGCGCGGGGGTGTCGATGGATCGGGCGTGTGGCGCTGCAAGCGCAGGTCCTCCTTCACGGGCGTTTTTTCGAACTTTCCAGAAAGGATTATACTAGCTTCGCACCCGTCGCTTGATGGCGAGGCGCGCGAAATTGAAAGGAAGGGATGGAACGTGCAGACGAGAGCGTTGGGCACGCAAGGGCTCCGGGTCTCCGCGCTTGGGCTCGGTTGCATGGGCATGTCGGACTTCTACAGTGGCCGTGACGAGGCGGAAGCCATCCGGACGCTGGAACGCGCCTTGGAACTCGGCATCAACTTCTTTGACACGGCCGACATGTACGGCGTCGGCGAGAACGAGAGGCTGGTCGGGCGCGTGCTCAGGCCGTATCGCGATCGCGTCGTGATCGCCACGAAATTCGGAAACGTGCGCGCGCCGGACGGGACCTTCCTCGGCATCAACGGCAGGCCCGAATACGTGAAACAGGCCTGCGACGCAAGCCTCAAGCGGCTGGGCGTCGACTACATTGATCTGTACTACCAGCACCGCGTCGACCCGAACGTGCCCATCGAGGAGACGGTCGGCGCGATGGCCGAGTTGGTGCAGGCGGGAAAGGTGCGGTTTCTGGGCCTGTCCGAGGCCGGGGCGCAGACCATTCGCCGCGCGCACAAGGTGCATCCCATCACGGCGCTGCAGACCGAGTATTCGCTGTGGAGCCGCGATGTGGAAGACGAGATCCTGCCGACCGTGCGGGAACTTGGCATCGGCTTTGTGGCGTACAGCCCGCTCGGAAGGGGGTTCCTCACGGGCGCCATCCGTCGGTTCGAGGATCTGCCGGAGGACGACTACCGCCGCCACTCGCCGCGCTTCCAGGGCGAAAACTTCAAGCGGAACCTCGATCTCGTGGAGAAGATCGAGGGCCTGGCGCGAGAAAAAGGGTGCACGCCCGCGCAGCTCGCACTCGCCTGGGTGATGGCGCAGGGAGACGACATCGTGCCGATCCCGGGAACGAAGCGGGTGAAGTATCTGGAGGAGAACCTCGGCGCGCTTGAGGTGAAGCTCACGGCGGAGGAACTGTGCGAGATCGACGCCATCGCGCCGAAGGGCGTCGCCGCGGGCGAGCGGTACCCTGAGGCCAGCATGAAATCCATCGGGATCTGAGGGCGAGATCGCCCAATCGACAGGCCGAGCGGGCCGACCCCCGCTCGGTCACCTGTGCCAGCTCCGCAAGCGGGACGGCGCGACCAGCGCGACGCCGAAGATGCCGATGGCGAGAAGGGCGCAGGCCGCGACACAGACGCCCCCGAAGTGAAATCTGTCCCATGCGCTTGCGCCGGCGAACGATCCCAAGGCGCCTCCGAGAAAATAGGCCACCATGTACACCGAGTTGATGCGGCTGCGCGCCTCATCCGACAGGCTGTAGATGCGCGCCTGATTCGACACCTGCGTCGCCTGAACGCCAAGGTCCATGAGGACAACGCCGAGCGCGAGGCCTGCGAGGCTGTGCCGAAAAGTCCAGAACAGCCCAAACGACGCGAGGGTCAGACATGACGCGAGGCGCGCCGTCCAGATGGCTGGAAGCCGTGAGGCCATGTGCCCAGCGTACGGCGCGGCGAGGGCGCCTGCGACGCCCGCGAGGCCAAACAGCCCCGTTACGCCCGGCCCAAGATGAAACGGCGCCCCGGCGAGATACAGTGAGAGCACGGTCCAAAACGCGCTGAACGCCCCGAACGACATCGCGCCGAGGAGCGAGGCGTCGCGCAGGTCCGGATAGGCGCGGATCAGATGAATGAGGGAAAGAAGCAGTTGCCCATACGGCGTGCGCGATTCGGGCGGCGATGCAGGCAGACTGGCGTGAAGCAGTGCTGCGAGGCCGAGCATCGCGGCCGCTGCCAGGAGGTACACGGCCCGCCATCCGAGCACTTGGCCCACGAGCCCCGCCAGTGTCCGCGCCAGCAGGACGCCCATGAGCAGGCCGCTCATCACCGTGCCGACCGTGCGCCCACGTTCTTTCGGTGGCGCGAGGTGAGCCGCAAATGGCACCACAAGTTGAGGGACGATGGTGGCCGCGCCCACGAGCAGACAGCCGCCCATGAGCCACCACACGTTGAGCGATGCTGCCAGGATGAGGAGCGCGCTCGCCGTCACGATGCACATCCGCACCGTCAGTCCTCGCCGCTCCAGACTGTCCCCAAGGGGTACAAAGAGAAACAGCCCCAGCGCGTAGCCGATTTGGGTCAGGGTGGCCGCCAGGCCCACCTGCCAGGAGGCCGCGTGAAATCCAACCTGGATTTCGTGCAAGAGGGGCTGCAGGTAGTACAGGTTGGCCACGCCAACGCCTGCGGCCACCGCCATCAAGAAGACGAGCCGTCGTGACAGGGGTTGCGCAGGCGAAGGGACGTTCTCGGGAACCGTTGCCATGACGCCACACCTCCCATGGTCTTGCCATGTCGATCATAGACGGTGCAGCTTTCATCTCCAAACGTCCCTGGGCTGGGCGTGCGCCCAGCCCACGCGCGCTGTTTGGGCATAGGCTGGTGTCGAGATCGCCACCCATGAGGAGTGAAGGCAGATGCTCATCCATGTCGTCGAGCCCGGAGACACGCTGTGGGAGCTCGGAAAGCTGTACCACGTCTCGGCAGCCGATATCGCGGCCGCCAACGGCATTCGCAACCCAGAGCAACTGGTCGTCGGGCAAGCCCTGGTCATTCCCACCCGGGAGGGCGAGGTGACCGGCGCCGAGCGGCGCACCATCGAAGTGAACGCGTATTTCGTGCAGTTTTCCGATCCCGCGCCCCATCAGCTGGACGTGATCGCCCCGGTGTTGACCTACGTGTCGCCGTTCTCCTACGAGGCGCAGACAGACGGTTCCATCCAGGCCCGGTCGGACGACACCCCTTTGGTGGATGCCGCGTTGGACCAGGACGTGACGCCCATGCTGGTGCTCACCAACTGGCACGGGGACATGTTCAACTCGGACGTGGCGCACGCCATTTTCACGTCGCCGTCCACCCAGGAAAAGGTCATCACCAACGCGCTGCGCGAGATGGGGCGCAAGGGCTACCGGGCGCTGAACCTCGATTTCGAATACATCTATCCGCACGATCGCGACCTCTACAACGCCTTCGTCGAGCGGTGCGCGGAGCAGGTGCACAAAGAAGGCTTCCTCCTGTCGAGCGCGCTGGCGCCGAAATTGTACGCGGATCAGCCTGGGCTTCTGTACGAGGCCCACGACTATCGCTGGCACGGAGAGGTCTGTGACTTTGTCGTTCTCATGACGTATGAGTGGGGTTGGATCGGCGGCCCGCCCATGCCGGTGTCGCCCGTGGATCAGATGCGGCGCGTGCTGAACTACGCCGTGACCGCCATCCCGCGCGACAAGATCCTGCTTGGCGTCTCGGTGTACGGGTACGACTGGACGCTTCCGTACCGCCCCGGCACCCGCGCCGCGACGCTCACGCCGGTGCAGGCCGTGAATCTTGCCTACGCGCAACATGTGCCGATTCAATACGATCTCCGGGCGGAAGCTCCCTACTTCACGTACACCGACGCCCAGGGCAGGCATCACATCGTGTGGTTCGAGGACCCGCGCAGCTTTCAGGCGAAACAGGACTTGGTTGTCGAATACAACTTGCGTGGCATGAGCTTTTGGTCTTACCCCACGAACTTCCCTCAGGTGCCCATCCTCGTCAACAACCAGTTCAACACCAAGAAGTGGATGCGAGAAGGCGCACCGACGACCTGAGCGAAGCGCCGCGCCCTGCCTGGGAACGGTGGGGCGCTGCGGCGCGTTTGCGCCCCGCCGCTTGCGTCGAGAGGCCCTTCAAGTGGCAGGGAGGCGCCGGCCTGGCGCCGCGACGTCGTTTGCGGCAGGGCCCGCGCGAATTCACTTAGTTGTTTGTGTTGACAAACTAGGCTTCGGTCTGGTATGCATAGATCAGGTTGCGCCGATCGAACTCCACGCAGGGATGTGCAAGTGGAGGTGATTGCGCTTTCCGCCTCAATCAGGTAAGCGGTTGCGAAGCGGCGCATGGCCTGTTGTGAGATCGAAACAAGGGGGTATTGCACAGTGGCAAAGAAAACGTGGAAGAAGAGTGCAACGTGGATGGCGGCTGCGGCGGTGATGACGGGGATTCTGGCCGGGTGCGGCACGTCGTCGACGAATGCACAAGGGTCCTCGTCGACTGGGGCGGCTGCCGCGGTGAATCCGCATCCGAGCGTGAAAATCGCCTTCCTCATGCCGGAGACCAACACGTCGCCGCGCTGGGAGTACGATGATCGCCCGGATTTCATCGCGGCGATGAAGAAGCTGGATCCGAACGCGCAGATCATCTATGCCAACGCGCAGGGGTCCGAGGCGACGCAGCTTCAGCAGGTGGAAAGCGCCATCACGCAGGGCGCCAAACTTCTCGTCGTGGCGCCGGTGAACGGCTTTGAGGCCACCACCATCGTGACCGAGGCGGCGCGGGCGCACGTCCCCGTGATTTCGTACGACCGCCTGATCCAAAACGCCAAGGTCGACTACTACGTCTCGTTCAATAACGTCGAGGTCGGCAAGCTCCAGGGCGAGTACATCGCGCAGCACACCAAGAAGGGCGGCACGGTGGTCATGCTGGACGGTGCGCCCACCGACCCGAACGCGAAGCAGTTCGCGCAGGGCGCTCACGAGGTGCTGGATCCGCTCTTCAAGTCGGGCAAGCTGAAGCTCGGCTATGAGCAGTTCACGCCCAACTGGGATTCGCAGCAGGCGCTGACGGAGATGCAGCAGGCGCTCACGCGGCTGCACAATCACGTCGACGCTGTGCTGGCTGCGAACGACAACCTGGCGGGCGCGGCCATCCAGGCGCTTGAGCAACAGCACATCAAGGGCATCCCGGTCACCGGCCAGGACGCGACGGACGCCGGCCTGCACCGCATCTACTACGATGGCACGCAGTCGATGACGGTCTACAAGCCCATCGCGGAGGAGGCCAATGCGGCTGCCCAGTTGGCGTATGACATCGTGACGGGCAAGAAGCCGCCCGCATCGCTCGTGAACGGCAAGGTGAACAACGGTGCCACGAACGTCCCGTCCGTTCTCCTGCAGCCCATCGTCGTGACGAAGGCCAACATCCAGAGCACGGTCATCAAGGACGGCTTCACGACCTGGGCGCGCATCAAGAATCCTGCGGAACAGCAGTAATTCGTGTCTGAGGACCGGCGCCGGAGCGCACGCGACGTGTTCTCCGGCGCTTCTTAACGACGAGAGGAGGCGAGGATGGTGGCAACTGAGACCCAGACACAGCCGGTCCTCGAGGTGCGCAACCTTCGCAAGCGGTTTGGTGCCGTGCAGGCGTTGGACGGCGTGTCGTTTTCCGTACATGCAGGCGAAATCGTGGCGCTCGTCGGGGACAACGGCGCCGGCAAGTCCACCACCATCAAGATGATCGCGGGCGTCGAGCAGCCGGACGAGGGAGAGATCTTGTTCGAAGGTGAGCCGGTGCGCCTGACGAGTCCCGCCGTCGCGGAGAAATACGGGATTCAGACGGTCTACCAGGATCTCGCGCTCTGCGACAACCTGGACATCGTCTCCAACCTGTTTCTCGGCCGGGAGCTGCGGCGCAACGTGATCCCCGGTCTGGTGCGCGTGATCGACCGGAACGAGATGGAGCGGCGCGCCATCCCTGTGCTCAACGAACTCGGCATTCGCCTGCCCCCATTGCACACGCAGGTCGCGTCGCTCTCCGGCGGTCAGAGGCAGACGGTCGCCGTGGCGCGATCCGTCCTGTGGGGCTCGAAGCTCGTGATGCTGGACGAACCGACGGCCGCGCTCGGCGTCGTGCAACAGCGCGCGGTGCTGGAGCTCATCCAGCGGCTCGCGGCGAGCGGCCGCGCGGTGCTCGTCATCTCGCACAACATGAGCGACGTGTTCAAGATTGCGAACCGCATCGTCGTGCTGCGGCTGGGGCGCACGGTCGCGACGTTCGACCGCAACGACGTCACGCCCGAGCAGGTTGTGGCGGCCATCACGGGCGCATCGGCGCAAGAGGAGGTCACGTCCTAACATGACGGTCAACATCGGTCAGGCCAACAAGACGCAATCGCCCGCGGCGCGCAGCACCTCGGTGTTCGATCGCGTCATTGGCGGGGAGTTTCAGCAGCTGCCGGTGTTTTTGTCGCTCGTCCTCATCTGGATTGTGTTCGAAATCCTGAACAACAGCTTTCTCACGAGCCGCAACCTGTCCAACCTCGTGCTGCAGATGGCGGAATACGGGCTGCTCGGCATCGGCGAGACGCTCATCCTGTTGCTCGGCGAGATCGACCTGTCCATCGCGGCCGTGAGCGCCATCGGCGGAGCGGTGCTGGCGGTCCTGGCGGGCAAGGGCATGAACCCGTACGTGGCGATTCTTGCCGGCGCCTTGAGCGGCACGTTGCTCGGGCTGTTCCAGGGCTTCTGGGTGACGGTGCTGCGCGTGCCGTCGTTCATCGTGACCTTGGCCGGATCGCTCGGCTTCTTGGGGCTCCTGTTTGTGCTGATTGGCCAAGAGGGCACGGTGCCCATCATGAACAACACCATCAACGCCATCGCGGGCAACTACCTGCCCGATTGGCTGAGCTGGGTGCTCGTGGCGGTGGCGATTCTGGCCGTGGTGTGGACGACGTTGCGCGATCGCGCCAAGCGCCAGCAGCTCGGGTTGCCGCTGAAGTCGGCTTCCTCCACGTGGACCAAGCTCGCGCTCAGCGCCGCCGTGATGATCGGCGCGACGGTTCTGCTCAACGCCTACCAGGGCGTGCCCATCGCCGGGCTGGTCCTGATTGTGTTTGTGGTGCTGCTCGCGTGGCTCTGCCAGAGCACCACGTTTGGCCGCCACATCTACGCCGTCGGCGGAAACGCGGAGGCGGCGCGCCGGGCGGGCATCAACGTGAAGGGCGTGCGGATCATGGTGTTCACGCTCGCGGGCACCATGGCGGCCATCGGCGGCATCGTCGGCGCGTCGCGATTGGGCGCGGCGTCCACGGCCTCGGGCGGCAGCGATCTGCTCATGGACTCGATTGCGGCGGCCGTGATCGGCGGGACGAGCTTGTTTGGAGGCTATGGAAGCGTGTGGAACGCGCTGCTTGGCGCGCTCGTCATCGGCAGCATTGAGAACGGCATGGCGCTTCTGAACGCGCCGACGAGCACGAAGTACCTGGTGGAGGGTGCCATCCTGCTGCTCGCGGTCACGTTCGACACCTTCACCCGCATGCGGCGGAAGCAGTTGGGTAGATGAGATAGGTCGATGACTTCGTAAACTCGATCGAATCGAAACGCATGCAACCCTTTGGGACATGGTTGGGTCCAGAGGGTTGCTTTTTTGCATTCGTATACCTATTGGCCCCTCACGCAGCACGGCAGTATACTGAAGGCAAACGGAGGTCATGATGGACATACCGAGGAATGCGAACGATCTCGTTGCGAAGCACTTGACGTTGGCGCTGCCTGGGGAAGTGTTGTCGGTGATTGGCGTACGCCACGCGCCGGTGGTGCGCGCCTTGGCGACGGAGATCCCTGAGATGAGGCTGCGTCAGAGCATGACGGACATCATGCTGGAGCTTGCGGATGGACGTCTGCTTCACCTGGAGTTCCAGTCGACAAAGGAACCGACGCTGTATCGGTTTGCGGCTTACGATGTTGCGCTTGCGGAACGCCATCGTCGGGCGATCCGCACGGTGGTGTTATACACGGGCGACGTGCAGAGCGCGCCGTCTGAACTGGACGCCGGGTGTTTCCGATATGCGGTGGAAAATGTGTATCTGGGTCAGATGGACGGCGACGCAGCGTTGGAGACGGTGCGGCGACACCTGGAGACGGGTGAGTGGACGCCGGAAGATCGGGTTCGGTTGGCGTTTGCGTTTCACATGCGATTCGAGCGTCGCACGCGAGATGAGGCGTTCGACGCCATTGTGCAAACCTTGCAACACGTCCCGGATCGCGAGGAGCAGAACTACCTGGCGGCGTTGGTGTTCGGATTCAGCGCACGAGTTTTGACGGATGAGCAAAAGACGTTACTGAGGAGGGTGTTGGCGATGACGGAACTGCTGAAGGAGATTGTGGAAGAGGCAGAAGAGCGCAAGGCTCGGGAAATTGCCGAGCGGATGTTCCGCAAGGGTGCGTCGGTCGCGGATGTCGTCGAGTTGACGGGGCTTTCAGAGCGAGAGGCGCAGGAGGTGCTGAGGCGCGTTCGAGAGGAGACGTGATCTATGGGCAAAGCCTGCAACCGCCGCGCAAAGGCGGTCTGGATCCGGAGATTTCGCGAGGGACGTGATTGCGAAAGCCGCAGACAGGTGGTGCCGAACAAGAAAGCGTAGAGTCGCCGCGCAGCTCCCGGAGGTGGCAGGGGCGCGGCGATTTTTTTGTCCTGCAAACGCCCTATAGGCGAAGGCGTCCTGAGCGGCACCTTTCTCGGGCTGTTCCAGGGCTTCTGGGTGACGGTGCTGCGCAGATGCCGCAGATCTCCGGAGCCCTACAGGTTCTGGAGAGCTGCGGTTTGTGTTACATTGGGGGAATACGAGGTGATGCGGCGTGTCTGGAACCAAGCGTGGACTGACAACATGGCTCGTGGCCTTGGCCATCATGCCGTTCATGACGGGGTGCGCACGTTCCCAGTGGTACAAACCTCAACCGCCAGTCCCCGATGTGCCGCAGATGTGGCAAATCATGAAAATCCAATCTCCAGTGGACAATGCGCGGACATTCGAATTGGACTTCGGCTTGGCGACAACAAAACCGCGAGTGGATTACAGTTTCTGGCTTTCCGAACTCAAGTGGGCATTCGTCAAATCGAAAGCCAATGAACGGACGTATTCCATCGTCATTCCGAACTGTTGTAATGTCGCGTTGCCTTCCACGACGGTCGATTACGGCAGCGGCGATCCACGCGCTTTGGTTCAAAGCGTTGAATTTACGCAGGATGGTCAGTCAACCGTGCTCTATCTAACGACTTCACATCCTTTGCAGTGGTCACAGACCACCGCGGATGACCAACATCAAACGGTTTCCCTTGTGTTTACGCCCACCGCTTGACATCGCAGAGCATTCCCCTTACGATGGAATCGACAGAACTGACGGATGTGCGAATCAAGCCTGAAAATCGTAAAAGGTGACGAGTGGGAGTAGTAGGGACGCGGCTGGAGCCCAGAGAGCCGGTGGTCGGTGCGAACCGGCGGAAGGCACGTCCTGAACTCGCCCATGAACCGCAGCCCGAAGTGCACTGAGGAGGTGCCAGTAGGGTGTGCCGCGTGCCCGCGTTATCGGGCTAGACGGTGATTGCCGTCGACAGAGGGGGCTTTTCCGCAAGGAGAGCCAAGTAGAGTGGTACCGCGAGCCAACCCGGCCTCGTCTCTATCCGAGATGAGGCCTTTTTCTTTTCTCTTTCGCCGCCCAGGCTTGGAGTCTTCCATACAAAGAAGAAGGAGTGGATGGACATGAACAACGTGAACAAGTACACCCGACAGTACTTTCTGCCGCCGGAACCGTGCTTCGACTGGGTTCGCAAGGACCACGTGGATCGGCCGCCCGTCTGGTGCAGCGTCGATCTGCGCGACGGCAACCAGGCGCTGATTGTGCCCATGAACCTCGAGGAAAAGCTGGCCTATTTCCAACTGCTTGTCGAAATTGGCTTCAAGGAGATCGAGGTCGGCTTTCCCGCCGCGTCCGACACAGAGTTCGAGTTCGTCCGGACGCTCATCGAGCGCGATCTCGTCCCGGACGACGTGACCATCCAGGTCCTCACCCAATCGCGCGATCACATCATCGAGCGCACGTTCGAGGCCATTCGCGGGGCCAAGCGGGCCATCGTGCACCTGTACAACTCGACGTCCGTGGCGCAGCGCGAGCAGGTGTTCCGCGCGGACAAGGACGAGATCGTCAACATCGCCGTGACCGGCGCTGAACAGATTCGCGATCTCGCCCGCACCACGCCGGGCAACTTCCTCTTCCAGTATTCGCCCGAGAGTTTCACCGGCACCGAACTCGACTTCGCGCTCGAGATCTGCAACGCGGTGCTCGACGTGTGGCAGCCGACGCCGGATCGCAAGGTCATCATCAACCTGCCGGCGACCGTCGAGCTTTCGATGCCGCACGTGTACGCGAGCCAGATCGAGTACATGGGCAAGCGCCTGGCGCGGCGCGACTCGGTCGTGCTGTCCGTGCACCCGCACAACGATCGCGGCACGGGCGTCGCGGCGGCCGAACTCGCCATGCTCGCGGGCGCCGAGCGGCTCGAGGGCACCTTGTTTGGCAACGGCGAGCGGACGGGCAACGTGGACATCGTCACGCTGGCGCTGAACCTGTACTCGCACGGGATCGATCCGGGGCTCGACTTCTCCAACCTGCCGGCCATCCAGGCGCGGGTCGAGGCGCTCACCAAGATGCAGGTCGGCAAGCGCCACCCATACGCGGGCGAGCTCGTCTTCACGGCGTTCTCCGGATCGCATCAGGACGCCATCGCGAAGGGCATGAAGTGGCGCGAGGAGCGGTCTCCGGAGCACTGGAACGTCCCGTATTTGCCCATCGATCCCAAGGACATCGGCCGGGAGTACGAGGGCGACATCATTCGCATCAACAGCCAGTCCGGCAAGGGTGGCATCGGCTATGTGCTGGAGCAGTCCCACGGCTTCGATCTGCCGCCGAAGATGCGCGAGCAGCTCGGCTACGCCGTGAAGCGCGTGTCGGATCGCGAGCAGAAGGAGCTGTCGGCGGACGAGATCGCCGAGATCTTCATGCGCGAGTTCGTCAACCTCGGTCAGCCGCTCGATCTCGTCGATCTCACAGGCACGGACGCGAAGGGCGCGCATCGCGTGCGGGCGACCGTGGTCTTTCACGGAGAGGCGAAAGAGATTGAAGGGGCCGGCAACGGGCGGCTCGACGCGCTCTGCCATGCGCTGGAGGAGGGGCTCGGGATCCGGGTCGCGAACCTGACCTACAAGGAGCACGCGCTGGAGGTGGGGTCGGGATCGCGCGCGGTGGCCTACATCAGCGTCGACGACGAGGACGGGAACACCCACTTCGGCTGCGGCATCGACACGGACATCATGGAAGCTTCGGCGAAGGCCCTGGTGAGCGCGGTGAACCGGATGCTGGCGCGCAGGGCGGAGATGGCGATCCCGGTGAGCAAGTGAACGAGGGCCCCGGCCGTTAAGCCGGGGCTTGAATCATTTGTGCACAATCAAAAGGAGTGGTACGATGGGTGCGGGAGGGGATAACCTTGACGATTTACGATTTTGAGGTCGAGAAAGCCGACGGGACCACGACGTCGCTGCGGGACTACGAGGGAAAGGTGCTCTTGATTGTCAACACCGCTTCCAAGTGCGGCTTCACGCCGCAATACGAGGGTCTGCAGAAGCTGTACGAGGTGTATCGCGATCGCGGCTTCGAGATCCTCGCCTTTCCGTGCAACCAGTTCGGCAATCAGGAGCCGGGATCGAACGAGGAAATTCAACAGTTTTGCCAGATGACCTACCGCGTGACGTTCCCCGTGTTTGCGAAGGTGGACGTGAATGGGCCGAACGCGCATCCGCTGTTCGAATATCTGAAGCAACAGGCCAAGGGTGCACTCGGATCCGAGGCCATCAAGTGGAACTTCACCAAATTCCTCGTCGATCGCGACGGGCGCGTGGTCAAGCGCTTCGCGCCGCAGACTGCGCCGGAGAGCATCCGGGAAGACATCGAGGCTTGTCTTGTGAATGCATGACGGTGAACGGGACCGGTGACGCTGACGCGATCGCGCAAGGTGTGAACTGGGCGCTGCAGCGGCGCTGGAAAGGGGACGCTCGAATGGCGGAGGTCTGTCGAATGCTTCGATGAGTTTTCCATAAAGGAAGTCGATGCGTTCGGCACGCTGCAGCGCAGGCTGACAGGAGCGCTTCGGGATAACGTTCCAGGGGTCCACGTGGCTGAAGAAAATCAAAGCAGCAGCCGTTTCAAGACGGCTGCTGCCTGATTGGTGCGCCCAGGTGGATTCGAACCACCGACCTCACGATTATCAGTCGTGCGCTCTAGCCGACTGAGCTATGGGCGCACATGGCGGAACTGACGGGATTCGAACCCGCGATCTCCTGCGTGACAGGCAGGCATGTTAGGCCTCTACACCACAGTTCCAATATGGCGGAGTGAGAGGGATTCGAACCCTCGATACGGTCTTAACAACCGTATACTCGCTTAGCAGGCGAGCGCCTTCGACCAACTCGGCCATCACTCCGTGTGGTGGTGACCCTACGGGGATTCGAACCCCGATTTCCGCCGTGAGAGGGCGGCGTCCTGAACCATTAGACGATAGGGCCTCGTGTGGTGCGGCTGACAGGAATTGAACCTGTGACCCCTACCGTGTCAAGGTAGTGCTCTCCCTCTGAGCTACAGCCGCGTGGAGCGGGTGAGGGGAATCGAACCCCCGACCTCAGCTTGGGAAGCTGATGTTTTACCACTAAACTACACCCGCGAGGAGGAGAGCCTCCATGTGGAGCGGAAGACGGGATTCGAACCCGCGGCCCTCGCCTTGGCAAGGCGATGCTCTACCCCTGAGCTACTTCCGCACGAAGACTGGACTATTATACCCGCGACGCGTTCGAAGCGTCAAGTCCCAGGTGATGACCCCAGGGGGATTCGAACCCCCGTTACCACCGTGAAAGGGTGGTGTCTTAACCACTTGACCATGGGGCCATGGAGCTCCCAACCAGGCTCGAACTGGTGACCTCATCCTTACCATGGATGCGCTCTACCGACTGAGCTATGGGAGCTTGTGCTGGCTCCCCGAGCAGGATTCGAACCTGCGACCCTCCGGTTAACAGCCGGATGCTCTACCGCTGAGCTATCGAGGAACATCATGGTGGAGGTAGCCGGATTCGAACCGACGACCCCCTGCTTGCAAGGCAGGTGCTCTCCCAGCTGAGCTATACCCCCGGAAATTTGGTCGGAGCAGCGGGATTTGAACCCACGACCTCCTGCTCCCAAGGCAGGCGCGCTACCAAGCTGCGCTATGCTCCGCATGAAGTGGCGCGCCCGGAGAGATTCGAACTCCCGACCTTTTGATTCGTAGTCAAACGCTCTATCCAACTGAGCTACGGGCGCGCGTATATCGGTAAGCTGTGGGTCCGCTGTCCAACCAAGTCCAGCGGGTTGGCGGGCAACGGAGCCGTTGCCCGTGTGGAGCCACCTGTCGGATTCGAACCGACGACCTGCTCATTACGAGTGAGCTGCTCTACCCCTGAGCCAAGGTGGCATGTGGTGAGCCATGCTGGATTCGAACCAGCGACACCCTGATTAAAAGTCAGGTGCTCTGCCAACTGAGCTAATGGCTCTCAGCCCGCACACAACGCTGGGCATTCGGTACTTTAACACGGAGGGGCGCGCTTGTCAAGCGAAATGGCGTGCGCGGGGTCAAGGGGCTGCACCGCGCCACCGATCGGCGACGGAAACGATGCGCGTGGACGGTTCACGGCGGTGCCTTGCGCCTGAGAGGCGGACTGGCCGCGCGATCTCGTCAGCCAGCAATGGACGCCCGACGGTAGGAGACGGGACCCCGGCAGGCGGAGACGAATCCTACCTTGGCTTCGCGTTTGAGGGTGCATCTGCACATCCTCACGTCCGCGTCACCGGAACGAGCCGACTCGCGCCTTGTTGAACTATCGGTCCTGCATCCGATCACGTCGCTTGCCGGGAGAAGTCGATGCTTCATTCATGGGCCTGTCGTGTGTTAACCGCTCGAGAAAGGTGACCTTGATCCATCGTCCTCTTGGCTCAGCGTTGGAATTTCGCTCTCGAAGGATAGGAAACATGCGGGCGAATGGCCAAACCATTCATCGTGGCATCCGCCTTGACAGGGCATCATGAGGGTGCTATCCTACGGGACGTCGCGTTCGCGCGACGCCGAAATCGAAGATGACAAACGCCGAGAGGCGCGCTTGACAGACATGCGGGATGCATGTTATTTTAAGCGGGCTGCCGCGAGGCGGCGCGAAAGCCGCGGGATACCGCGGGGTCGCTCCTTGAAAACTAAACACACAAGACCACCAAGCCCGTGAGTCTTGACGACCACGAAGTCAGGATAAGCTGTTTGGATTGAGAGTTTGAT
>NZ_JAFMTY010000023.1 GCF_017329605.1 Alicyclobacillus fructus | reverse complement strand
AGGGCTGTAGACACTACACGAGTTATCCACAGGTCCCACGAACCTGCATGGGCAAAGGGTTCGTGGGACTTTGTATGACTACGAAGTGTCGAAGTCGGGGCGCGGGCCGAGCCTATATCGCGTGGATACCTTTTCTTGGGGGTCTGGGAGGATATTTAACAGGCAGCAATTCCGCCGCGAACGCGATGTTCGCGTCATTCCAGGCTCAAGCCGCGCGAGCCATCGGCCTTCCGGTTGGCCTGGCTGTTTCATTACAAAACGTGGCCGCATCGAGTGCCACCATGGCTTCGCCATCGCGCGTGACCATGGCGGGATCGTGCTGTGGATTGAGTGAAATTGAATCGTCTCACGTCTCTCGTTGGGCAACTGCCGTGATGGCCGTGACGCTTGCCATCATCTCCGCTGAGGGAACCATCGGGGCCCTCATGCTATCCACACCCCATCATCCGTAGCACTCGGCCACGCGTTCCGCAAGGATGCCTCGGGGACCACCGCTGGTTCAGCAAAGCGCCCTTCTTTCCACCGCCCTGTACACGAACGAGGCAGCCCTGCCCCAGGGCTGCCTCGACTGCCTAAACACAGCGCCCATTCAGTCGATCGGGTATCCGCCTTGTTCCACCACTGCGCGCGCCAACTTGCGCCGCCTTGCGATCCCGTCAGGATCGCGCAGGCCCGCGAGGTTGCGGATGGCGTCGAGTGCCCGCTCCCGCACACCCGCGTGATCGCCAATCGCGGCGAAGAGCGCGACCGCGGCCTGCACCGCCGCCTGGATCTCATCGTCCACCGCGACGCTGGCAAGCGCCGCATGCACCTCGGCCTGCGCCCCGGACGCCGCCTTTTCCGCGCGCGCCAGCGCGCTCTCCGCGGCGTAGAGAGAAATGGCGAGATCGGCCAGATGCATCGCAACCTCTTGCTCCGCGTCGAGCCGGCCGGCGAACCGATCCGCCACCAAGGCGCAGCCGGCGAGGTACAGCGCGCGCATCTGCTCGACCGCCGCGCGCTCGTGGGCCATCGGACCACCGCGCACCTCCACCGGCTTGCCCAGCGCGTCCACCGCCGCGGACAAGCGGGAGACCATCTCCGGTTGACGACTCACGCGGCGCAGAAAGTGGGTGGGGATGAGCAGGCGGTTGATCTCGTTCGTTCCCTCGAAGATGCGCTGAATGCGCGCGTCGCGGAGCATCCGCTCGACGTGATACTCGCGGATGTAGCCGTACCCGCCGTGGATCTGCACCGCCTCGTCCGCGGCTTTCCACAGCGTCTCGGATCCGTGCACCTTGCACACCGCGCACTCGATGGCGTGCTCGCGCAGCCGCGCTTCCTTCTCGCGCGTGGGCACTTCGCCGTAGAGCGGCGCCAGCGCGCCTTCGAGCATCGCCGCCGTCCGGTAGACGAGCGACTCCGCCGCATAGATCCGCGCCGCCACAGAGGCCAGCTTCGCCTGCGTGGCGGGAAACTCCGCGATGGCCCGGCCGAACTGGCGCCGTTCCGCCGCATAGCGGGCCGCCACCGCGAGCGCCCGCTTCGCCCCGCCGACGTTGCCCGCGCCGAGATTGAACCGGCCGAGATTCAGCACGCCAAGCGCCACCGCGTGCCCTCGGCCCACCTCGCCAATGACGTTTTCCACGGGCACCGGGCAGTCGTCGAAGATCACCTGGCGCGTCGACGATCCATGGATGCCCATCTTCTGCTCCTCGGGCCCGAGGGAAATGCCGGGAAAGGATCGCTCCACGAGGAACGCGGTGAAGTGTTCGCCATCGATTTTCGCGTACACGACGAACGTGTCCGCGAATCCCGCGTTCGTGATGAACTGCTTCGTTCCCGAGATGAGGTAGTGCGTGCCATCTTCGCTGAGCCGCGCCACCGTCTTCGCCGCGAGCGCGTCCGATCCGGCCGTGGGCTCGGTCAGGCAGTAGGCGCCGAGATATTCTCCGCTCGCCATCTTCGGCAGGACGCGGTGCTTAACGGCCTCGCTCGCAAAGTATGTGATGGGCAGCGTCGCGATGCAGGTGTGGTTGGAATGCGCGACGCCGTACGCGCCCGTCATTCCCACCATCTCGCCCACGATGCCCTTGGAAATCTTGTCGAGCCCAAGGCCCCCGTACGCCTCCGGCACGCTGTGCGCGAGAAGGCCGAGATCGCCCGCCCGCTTCAGAAGCTGGACCACGCGGTCGAAATCCTCGGCCTCGATGGCATCCTGCTGGGGCCAGACCTCCCGTTCCACGAAGTCGCGCGCGGTCTTCCGAATCATGCGGTGTTCCTCGGTGAACTCCTCCGGCGTGTAGACGTCCGCAGGATCGGCCGACGGCACCAAAAATTCCCCACCTGGCACCTGAACCTGCTCCATGCTCCTATCTCCCTTCTCGCTCGGGCCATGCGTCCGCATCGCGTCGCGACACGGATACGATGACCTTCCCAACCGTCTGCCGCCCGCCGAGCGCATCCATCGCGGGAATCACGTCTTCGAATGGGTACACATGCCGCACCAGCGGGCGGATGCGCCCCGCCTCATACAATCGGATGAGCTCCTCGTGCATCTCGCGAACCGCGTCTGGGTACAACCGATGAAAGAGTCCCCAGTGCACGCCCACGAGGCTGTAGTTCTTGACAAGCGCGTGGTTCATGGGCGCCTGTGGGATCCGCCCGCTCGCAAACCCGATGACGAGCAGCCGCCCTTCGAACGCGATGCACCTGCGCGACGCGTCGAACACGTCTCCGCCCACCGGATCGAAGATGACGTCCGCGCCGCGGCCCGATGTGAACGCTTTCACCACCTCCACAAAATCTCCGCTGCGGTAGTCGACCGCCTCGTCCGCGCCAAGCTGGCGGCACGTCTCCACCTTTTCCGGTCCGCCCGCCGTCGCAATGACGCGCGCGCCCGCCGCTTTGCCGAGTTGAATCGCCGCTGACCCGACCCCGCCCGCGCCCGCATGCACCAACAACACCTCGCCGGGTTGGAGCCGCGCCAGGCGATGGAGCGCGTAATACGCGGTATGGTAGGTGATGAACATCGCCGCGGCCTCCGCCGGAGACGCGCCCTGAGGCACCCTGTGCACCTGCGCGAGCGGCACCACCACCTGTTCCGCCAGGCCGCCGTGCGGCAGCTGCGGCAGGGCAATGACGCGATCGCCCACCTGAAACGTCGATCCCGGCGCGACCTCTTCCACCACCCCGCAGACCTCGACGCCAGGCGTGAAGGGAAGGGGCGGCTTCTCCTGATACTGCCCCTGGCAGACCAGCAGATCCAGGAAGTTCAACGCCGCCGCCTCGACGCGAATGCGCGCGCTCCCCGGCTGCATCGCCGGATCGGGGGTATCTTCAAGGCGCAGCACGTCGCGATGGTGCCCCAATTCTCGCACGACCCAGGCCTTCACCGGTATCCTCCTTTCGAATATGAAACAAAAATTCACAATCGAAACAAACGAACTCCACGCCTCTGTTCTCAGTCTACGTGACCTCGCTCCCTGTGGCAAGTATCGGCCTCGCGCGGGCACGAGGCTTGGCATATTTTTCTTATCGCTGCGCACACTACCGATGTGCCCATCTTCATTCGTGTCCGGAGGTCCCGCGCCATGCCGAAACCTTTCCTTTCCGACGCCGATTCGCCGCTTCCGCGCCGCACCCGGCGTTCCTTCGCCCGAGCCGCCGCCGTGGCCTTTGGTGCCGCATTCGGCGCCGGATTCGTCGGTACCTCGCTCGTGCTCGTGGGCCTCAAGCTCCTCCCTCTTCCGTCGACCGCTAAGACCGCGCCGACCGAACTGACCAGCGCGGACGGCCGCCCCATCGCGCTCTGGTCGCCCGCCGGACAGGCGCGGGCTGCCCTGCCTCTCGGTGCGTTCCCGCGCTGGCTGGTCGAGGCCACACTCGCGACCGAAGACGCGAATTTCTACCGCGATCACGCCATCAGCGTGCGCTCCACGCTCCGCGCGGTGGCGGTCAACGTACGCCATGGCGAGATCGTCCAGGGCGGATCCACCATCACGCAGCAGCTCGCAAAAAACCTGTACCTCACCCAGGATCGCACGTTCGGCCGCAAGCTGCGGGAGGCCATGCTCGCCCTGCAGCTCGAGTTGCACGAGCCGAAGGACTGGATTCTGGACCGATACCTCAACGTCGTCTACTACGGGCACGGCGCGTACGGCGCCCCCGCGGCAAGTCAGCTCTACTTCGGCAAACCGGTTCAGTCGCTCGATCTCGCCGAAAGCGCCTTGCTCGCTGGTCTGCCGAAGGGGCCGGCGCTGTACTCGCCGCTCGATCACCCGGAGCGCGCCAAGGCCCGCCAGAGAGTGGTGCTCGAGCGCATGGTGCAGACGGGTTACATCACACAGGCCGAGGCGGACGCCGCGTACGCCGAGCCCCTACACATTGCGCGCCACCAGCCACCGACGCTTCAGGCGCCGTACTTCAGCGAGATGGCGTTCAACGAGGCCAAGCGCATGACCCGGCTCACAGATGGTGATCTCGACGCGGGCTACGTCCGCATCCACACGACGCTCGACCCGCTGCTGCAAAAGGCGGCGGAGCGCGCCATTCAGTCGACGCTGCCGAAGGGAAGCCAGCTCGAAGCGGCGCTCGTGGCCCTGGATCCGCAAACCGGCGCCATCCGCGCGCTCGTCGGTGGGCGAGACTACCGCGAGAGCCCGTTCAACCGGGCGCTCGGCAAGCGGCAGCCGGGATCGACGTTCAAGGCGTTCGTCTACGGGGCGGCGCTCACGCGCGGTTGGACGCCCGCGCGCGAGGTGGACTCAAAGCTCACGACGTTCATCTACGGCCCGTCCCCCAAGGACGAATACACGGTGCACGACTACGGCGACATCTACGCCGGCCGGCCGCTCACGCTGCGGGAAGCCATCGCCCGGTCGGACAACGTGTACGCCGTGCAGACGGAGTTGGCCATCGGAGCCCAAAACGTCGTAGACTTCGCCAAGAAGCTCGGGATTCAGGAGGAGATGAAGCCTTATCCCTCCCTTGCCCTCGGCGTGTTTCCCGTCACCCCGGTGGAACTGGCGGCGGCCTACGCGGCCTTCGCCAACGGCGGCTACAGGGTCACGCCGCACGCGGTCGAGTCCGTCGACACGCCATACGGCCGGACGGTCCATCCGCTCGAGAAGACGCGCGTCATCTCGCCTGAGCTCGCGTTTCAGATGACCGATCTCATGCAGAGTGTGCTCGCCCCGGGCGGAACCGGATACGGCGCTCGGCCGTACCTGCACGCTCCGGCCGCGGCGAAGACCGGCACGACGGATACAGACGCCTGGATGGTGGGTTACACGCCCCGGCTTGTGGTGGCGGTGTGGGTGGGTTACGACTCGGGCCGGCCGCTCACGGTGCAGGAGTCTCACCTCGCGGCGCCTATCTGGGGGAAGTTCATGGGGACGGCGCAGGCGCACCTGCCCGGGCCGTGGTACACGCCGCCGTCCGATCTCGAGGCCGTCCGGATCGACCCGCTGTCCGGCGCGCTCGCCACGCCTCAGTGCGGCGCCGCGGAGACGGACTACTTCCTGCCAGGAACCGCCCCCACAGCCACGTGCCCGCTTCATCGGCCTCCGGTCGTGCCCGAACCCGCGCCGAGCCGATGGTGGAACTGGCTGCGGCGGCTCTTCTAGGCTCGGCGCGGCCCGCGCCCTGCGCAATGCCGCACGCGCGCGGGCAAGGCTCGCTCCGGCGCGGAATCTTGCGACAAGTCGAGCCCGGCCTGTGGTACAATGGCGGAGAGTAATCCATGGGGGCGTGAACGAGTGGAAGAGCGTCTGTCGAGACGAGTCAGAACCATCCGGCCGTCGGCGACCATGAGCGTCGACAGCAAGACCAAGCAACTCATCGCCAAGGGCCAGCCGGTGATCAACATGAGCGTCGGCGAACCGGACTTTCAGACGCCGGTTCCGGCCGCCTTCGCGGGCATCCGCGCCATCACCAACGGGCAGACCCGCTACACGGAGGCCGCGGGCATGCTGGCCCTCCGCAAGGCCATCGCGCATAAACTTCAGGCCGAAAACGGCCTTCATTACGCGCCGGAGCAAATCGTGGTCTCGAACGGCGCGAAGCACACGCTGTACAACATCTTCGTGACCATCCTCGACGAAGGCGACGAGGTGATTCTCCCCGCGCCGTACTGGACCTCGTATCCGGAGCAGATCCGCGTCGCGGGCGGTAAGCCCGTCGTGATCGAGTGCGGGCCCGAGACGGGCTTCAAGCTCACGCCAGACCAACTCGCTGCGGCCATCACGCCGCGGACGAAGGCCGTGCTTTTGAACAGCCCGTGCAACCCGACCGGATCCGTGTACCACGAGGAAGAGTTGAAGGCGCTCGGCGAAGTCCTCCGCCAGCACGACATCTACGTGGTGCTCGACGAGATCTACGAGCGCTTGGTCTACGGCGTGAAGCACGTCAGCCTCGTCGCGGTGTGCCCGGATCTGTACGATCGCGCGCTCGTCGTGAACGGCTTCTCGAAGGCGTTCGCGATGACGGGGTGGCGCCTCGGCTACGTGGCGGCGCCGCTCGATCTCGCCAAGGCCATGGCGAGCTTCCAGAGCCACTCCACGGGCAGCCCTGCGACCATGTCGCAAATCGCGGGCGAAACGGCGCTTGCGCACTTCGATCCTGGCGTGATCGACGTCTTCCGCCGCCGCCGCGATGCGCTCGTGGCGGGGCTCAACAGCCTCGAGGGCGTGCGCTGCCTCGTGCCCGAAGGCGCATTTTACGCGTTCCCCGACATCCGCGGCGTCCTCGGGCGCCGATACGAGGGCCAGGCCATCGAGACGAGCGCGGACTACTGCGAACTGTTGCTCGAGCACGCGCTCGTCGCGACCGTCCCGGGCGAGGCGTTCGGCGCGCCGGGCTACGTCCGCTTCTCGTACGCCGTGCGCGACGAGGACGTCATCGAAGCCGTGAATCGCATGCGCGAATTCCACAGCAAGCTCACGAACTGACATTCGCAATTCGACGCAAGGGCCCCGAAGCCTCGGGGCCCTCAGTTTGTGTTGCGGCGTCACTGCGGTTCGCTCGAGGCGCCCGGATGCGCGGGATGGATCTCTCCGTGCGCATCGAGGAGTTGGTGATCTTGCTGCACCTCGATAAGGCCCGCGTTGTGCAACGCCTGCAACACCTCAAACAGACTGTCGCGCTTGTCCTCCGGCAGCGATCGCACGAATTGATTGATATCCTGCGCCGGGGCCAGTTGCACGAAGTGCACCCCGCCGTACTTCGCGTACAAGTCGCGCCTGTACGTCATCCGCTCCCCTCCTCGCTGTGCCAACAAGCGTATTGTCCACCGAAGCCGCCGAGCCTATGCCACTTGGGCGCATGCCCCGCACGGCCCTCAGGCGATTGTCATACGCTTTAGGAGCAGGCTGGGGAAACGAGGTGGACTGTGATGAATGCCAAGCCCCAGAAGGCCGAGCGCATCCCCGGCGTCGCGCTCGCGAAGGCGCAGGCGGCGCGCCCCGCGAACGGGCGGGGAACAAGAAGAGCCGCCGCGCGATCCGGCGGGAGAAACGGCGCGCCCGCGCAGGCGAAGGCGGGCAGCAAGGCGCCTGCCCCATCGCAGCTCCTGACGCCCAAGAACATGCAGGACACGCTGAAGACGGTCGGCAATCTGCGAAACATGGTCAAAAACTGGCTGAACTATCTCCAGCAGGCCGACAAGATGCTGGATACCTTCTACGTCACGACCGGGGCTTTGAAGGAAAGCGGCGTACTCGACAAACTGCTCAAGTTCAAGGGCCGCAACCTGACGACCGAAGATTTCACCAACATTCTCGCCGCGCTCTTGTCGTCGCCCTTGGCCGAGGGATTCCTCAAGGGATCGGGCAGCAACAGCGGCGAAAGCGGGTCAGGGCATGAGACGGCCGGATCGGCGCAAGGCGCGCAGTCCGCGCCGAACGCACCAAACGCGGCCGCGACCATGCAGCAGCCGCCCCAAGCCCAACAGGCGCCCGGGCCCACGTACGCGCCGCCGGCCTACGCGCCCTACGCAGCCCCCATGCAGCCGTACGCTGCGCCGCAGCCGATGTACGGAGCGCCGCCACCGTATCCGTATTATGGCCCGCCGCCGACGCCTGTGCCGCCGCCGACCAGGCCCGCGACCGGTGCCGACACTGGGCGCGCGCCCAACTGAACCCCGCGTCATAAGCCGCCTGGCCATCCGCCCGGGCGGCTTCTTGTTCATCTTCACGAAATTTGCGCATGTCCGAATCATCCTACACTCATGCCTCTGCGATACAATGGAGACAGGATGAACCTGTTCGGGGAGGCGCCATGGCCGTGCGCAACCGGTGGATCTCCTGGTTCACGAGGTACTTCAGTTTCGCCGTGAACATCGCCCTGACCGTGTACCTTCTCTTTTTCCCAGGCCCGGGCCCGCTTTGGCTTCGCGTGCGCGACAACGCCTGGATGGTGGCCCTGTTGTGGCTCGTGAACCGCCGCTCCGTCTACCGCACGTTTCCGCAGCTCGTCTGTATTCGAGACGAGCCGGCTTCGGACTCGCGCGCGCAGGCCGGCCATGAGCCGCCCCAATCAAACGACCCGCAGACGTAAAATCCCCCAAACACGGCGAAAGGGCTGGTCCCTCGCCGCATCGGCGGGGATCAGCCCTCTTCTCGTTTCAGTCCTTCGTCTGCTTGGGGACGAACTTCTTAATTTCCTTCAGCGTCTTCTCGTCGACGGGCGGCCCATACTTTTTCACGATCTCGTCGACGTTCGTCGTCGGGCCGTTCTTCGTCGCGTCCGTGTACGCCTTCACAAACTGCTTGAACCGGCTCTCGGGCACGGGCAGGCCGAGCTTGTTCGCGAAGTTTTTCGCCAGCGACTCGACCTGGTTTGGATCCCGCCACGACTCCGGCGGAACGTTCTTGACGTCTTCGAGGATCTCAAAGATGGCCTTCCGCTTTCCGGCCAAGTTTTGCTTCAACACGTCGAGCGATCCCGCCGGCGGCTGCTGCGCTGCGACCGAAAGCGGTGGCTGATCCACCGGCGCCGCCGCCTGCTGCGTCCGCTTGGCCTTCGCCTGTGGCTTGCGCCCCTTCTTTCCGGATGAAGCCGCCATGGTTGCACCCTCCTCCTCGCATTGCCCCTACCGGAGCCTCTCCTCAGGGTATGCGAGCCGAAGAAAGGGTGTCTCGATTCACGCCGCCCAAAATGGCGCTGGCGGCGTGCTTACGACTGCCTCACCTCGGGGCTTCGCAGCCGAATGTCGATGGCGGCGGCGAGAATCGCCGCGAGCACCATCAGCGCGCCGCCGATGGCGCCCCACCACTCACGGTGCGCCGCGCACACGAGAAGCGCAAACCCAGTGAACAGCATCAGGCTCAAGCCGACAAACGCCACCACAAACATGTGAAGGACCTTGCGTACCACCTTCACGAGCCTTCCCTCCGCGTGCTTGGTGACAGCATCATACCAAGGGATGGGCGAAACGAAAACAGGTCAACCTCCGATGCGGGACATCTCCACTTTCGGCTTTCTCGCCGTCGCCTCGCTCCGCAGTTCCGAATATCGGTCCTGGCGCTTGCGCCACACGTCCGCCACAAACGCCCCGATCTCCTCCTCCGACGCGCCGCGATCGAACAGCGGCCGAAGCGAGACGCCGCGCGCGCCAAACAAGCACGTGAAGAGCTCCCCGGCGGCCGTCACCCGGAGCCTCGTGCAAAATCGGCAAAACGGTCGGGAAACCGAGTGGATCACGCCGATCTCGCCTGCACCGTCCCGGTACCGATACCGCGTCGCCACCTCGCCTTCGCGCCGCGGGGGCAGTGGCTCGAGCGGATACCGCGCCTCAATCCAGGCGAGGATCTCGTCCGCCGTCACCACGTCCTCCATGCGCCAGCCGTTGGTCGTCCCGACATCCATATATTCAATGAAGCGCACAATCACGCCTGTCCCTCGGAACCGCTCGGCGATGGCCACCACCTCGTCCTCGTTCCACCCGCGGCGGACCACCACGTTCACCTTGACCGGCGCAAGCCCCGCCTCCTCGGCGGCCTCGATGGCCGCGAGAACCCGATGGACCGGAAACCGGACGCCGTTCATCCGCGCCGCCACGTCCGAGCGCAGGGCGTCGAGGCTCACCGTGATCCGCGTCAGCCCCGCCTTCTTCAGCGCCATCGCCTTCTCGCGCGTGAGCAAACTGCCGTTCGTCGTCATGGCAATCTCGTGAAGCCCGGGCACGGCAGCCACCTTCTCGACGATCTCGACGACCTCCCGGCGCAGAAGCGGCTCGCCGCCCGTGAGCCGCACCTTCTCCAGCCCAAGCGGCATGAGCGCCCGCACCAGCTTCGCGATCTCGTCCGGCGACATGAGCGCATCGGGGCGCAGAAACGGATAATCCGGCCCGAACACGTCGCTCGGCATGCAGTACGGGCAGCGAAAGTTGCATCGATCCGTGAGCGACACGCGCAGGTCCCGAAGCGGCCGCCCGAGCCGATCCGTCAGCGCCTCTTCCCCCGTCGCCATGGTGCATCCCCCATTTCTCGCACACCTTCAGTGTATCACGCGCGTCCCTTCGGTCCATCATTCCCCCAAAGCCACCTTTGCGCTACACTGGGGGCGTAAGATTTGCCGAGGAGGCACAGAGATGAACGTTGCCCTCATTGCGCACGACAACAAGAAGGACGACATGGTGAACCTGGCCATCGCGTATCAGAACATACTGAAGCACCACAACCTGTTCGCCACCGGCACGACCGGCCGCCGCATCCGGGAAGCCACGGGCCTCGAGGTCCATTGCTTTCAGTCCGGCCCGTACGGCGGAGACCAGCAAATCGGCGCCATGGTCGCGAACGACGAGATGGATCTCGTCATCTTCTTGCGCGACCCACTCACGGCTCAGCCGCACGATCCCGACATCTCCGCGCTCTTGCGCATCTGCGACGTGCACAACGTGCCGCTCGCGACGAACCTCGCCGCGGCCGAGATCCTCGTCCGCGCCATCGAGCACGGTCTCGCGGAGTTTCGGCCGCGGGATGGCAAGCGTTAAAGGCCGGTCCACGTCCTCACCGGCCCCATCCCGTTAGCTCCATCTCGAGGAGGTCTCCCTCATGACGGAAACCATGAATCCGTACGCGAAGCGCCGGGAGGCGCTGTTTCGCCGCATCCCCGACGGCTCCATCGCGCTCTTCTTCGCCGGCCAGGCTCCCCACATGTCCGGCGATCACGCATACAGCCCCTTCCACGTCAATCGCAACTTCTTCTATCTGACCGGCATCACACAAGAACACTCGCGCCTTCTGCTCGCGAAGCTCGAGGGCAGCGAACAGGCCATCCTCTTCACGGAGCACGTCTCCGAAGTGGAAGAAAAGTGGACCGGCAAGCGGCTCCCGGACCACATCGCCCGAGACATCTCCGGCATCGCGGAGGTGCAGGATCTCGCCCAATTCGAAACGACGCTCGGGCGCATGCTTCGCACCGGCGAGTACGAGTGGCTGTATTTGGATGTGGAGCAGGACCGGTTTCACCAGACGGAAACCGATGCCCATCGATTTGCGCGCGCCTTTCGGGACAAATACCCGGCCATCGTCATCCGCAACCCGTACGCCGAGGTGTGCCGCATGCGCACGGTGAAGGACGAGGCCGAGATCGAATGCATCAGGCGGGCGATTGACATCACGCGCGAAGGCGTGTTGGCCATGATGAAAAACGCGCGGCCGGGCATGCGGGAATACGAACTTGAGGCGCACTTCGACTTCGCGCTCCGGTCCCGGGGCGTGCGGGAGCACGCGTTTCCGCCCATTGTCGCGGGCGGCGAGCGCGCGTGCGTGCTCCACTACGTGGACAACGACCAGGTGATTGAAGACGGCCAGCTCGTGCTCTGCGATCTCGGCGCGCAGTACGGCTGCTATTCGGCAGACATCACGCGCACGTTCCCCATCTCGGGGCGGTTCACGGCGCGCCAACGGGAGATCTACAACATCGTGCTGGCGGCGATGGAGGCGACCATCGAAGCCATTCGCCCGGGCGTGACGACGGGCGAATTGAACGACGTCACGAAATCCGTTTTGGCGCAGGAGTTGAAGCGCATCGGCCTCATTCAGGACGACAGCGAAGTCGCGCGCTACTATTACCACGGCGTCAGCCATCGGCTGGGGCTTGACACGCACGACGTCGGATCGCCCAAGTGGCCGCTCGAGGCGGGCGACGTCATCACCGTCGAGCCGGGGCTGTACATCGCCGAGGAGGGCATTGGCATCCGCATCGAAGACGACGTGTTGGTGACGGAGGACGGCGCGGTCAACCTCTCGTTGAGCATCCCGAAGGACCCGGACGAGATCGAGCGCATCATGCGCGGGTGAGGGAACGCCCCCTGTCCGCCGGCGACGCCGAGGAGGTCTTTGTGTGGGCCCCTCGGCCCATCGCCGGGCGGCGCCTGACGACTCGCACGTCTGTGGAGGATGGCGTGTCACTGAAAGCGAATTCAATAGAAGCGCAGCGCGGCCCATAGGAAGGAGCGGGCCGTGGATGGGCGCGGCCGTACGGAAAGGATGAGGCACCTTGACGAACGCAGGTCGCTGGGTGTTGCGAATTGTGGTGGGTGTAATGGTTCTCGCCATCCTGGCCTGGCTCGCCACGATGGCCATTGGGTACGTGGTGGCGGAAAAGTTGACACATCCCGCGCGCAAACCCATCACCACGTCCCCCGCCGCGTATGGCATGAAATACGAAAACATCCGCTTCCCGTCCCGCGTGGACCACCTGATGCTCGCTGGCTGGCTGATTCCCGCCGCAAGGCCGACGGATCGCATCGTGATTGAAGCGCACGGGTATCGGCAGAACCGCGCGCTGGATCACCCGGCGCTACCGGTGGCCAAAGCGCTGCACGACGCCGGTTTTGCCGTGCTCATGTTCGATTTCCGCGACGAAGGCGAATCGCCCGGCGGCGAGGTGACCGTCGGCGACTACGAGCTGCGAGACCTTCTCGGCGCCATCGATTACGCGCACAAGCTCGGCTACGACGAGATCGGGCTCATCGGCTACTCAATGGGCGCGTCGACCGCGCTCGAAGCCACCGCGGCCGATCCGTCCGTGGACGCGACCGTCGCCGACAGCCCGTTTGACGATCTCGAGACCTACCTTGAACAGAATCTCAGCGTGTGGACCAACCTGCCCTCGTTCCCGTTCAACGGAGAGATTCTGTGGGAGGTCAAGCACCTGTTCGGCCTGGACCCGAACGCGGTCGACCCGCTGAAACAGCTCGCGTCGGCCAAGCCTCGCCCGATTCTCCTCATCGCGGGGACCGCCGACACCACCATTCCGCCGTCGAACAGCGAGGCGCTGTACGACGAGCTGCATCGGCGGGATCCGGAGGACACGCTGTGGCTGGTTCCGGGCGCCAAACACGTGGGCGCGTACGACGTGGAGCCGAAGGCGTATGTGCAGCATGTCGTCGACTTCTTCGAAGCGTACATGCCGGTGAAGGTCACGTCGTCGTGACGCTCATGGCGTGTCGTTGTGTGCCCCTTCGCCGTTCAATTTCGTCATCACAGCCGCGACCTTTTCGTCCATCGAATGATGGACGTCGCGGCGATCGTCGATTTTGATCACGGTCGACAACCGTTTGGCGCCCATGGCCACGAGCGCCTCGTGCATCTCCTGAATCGCCGCAAAGACGGTGCTCAAATCGCCCTCGATGGTCGTGAACATCGGATCCAGCCGATAGTTCAGTTCTGGATAGCGCGCGAGCACGCGCTCAGCTTCCGCGACAAAATGGCTCACGCTCGTCTCGCCCGTGCCGATGGGCGAAATGCTGACGGCGACCATGGCCATGCACAGTCCCTCCCATGCAAAACATGGCAATCCCCAAACACCAACGCTAAACTGATGATATCAGAATCGTCGCGCGACTGGAGGTTCCGTCATCTGAACGTTCCCGGCCCAACATCCCATCCGCCGCACACGCGCCGTTCGAGTGACACGCTGGTCCATCTTGCCTAATATCCAATCCGTGGTGCGGCCTGGTGAAGGCTGACTGCACATTGACGAATATCCGCAATATGGTACACTTAAACTGAAAAGAGCGCCGGAGGTCGCGACTCCGGCGCTTAGGCACCGACGCCTGGGCAGTGTCCCTGCCCGTCGCTATCTGGCGTGATAGCTGTGAGCAGTGACCGCCCCGAGGCTGGGAGACCTAGGGGGCGGTCACTTGCGCGTCAAGGCAAGAACCAGAGCCACAACAAGCGACAAGAGCGCAATCACGAACGACCCAAACTGGATCGCTAGGGATAGCGCGTTCGCCACCGTCATGGCCTCACCCCCTCCCGTTCTCACGAGCGGGCAGGGAGTGACCCCCAAGGTGGTGCCCACTTGTAGCCTACCAAAATGGCTTTCAGCCGTCACTGCACAAGCGAATCTTCCATAGCACGGTTAGGAGATCCTCCACAGGTCCCCTGGTCTTCTCGCAACGTGATCGTCCGCTCGCCCCATGATAAGCTCATGATCCCTACAAATGCTTGTTTTTTCGTGTGCTGTGCGCCCTGACTTGCCACTAACCCTTGTTGGCCGTGACTGAGTTGCGCGTAGGTACCGATGGTAGATGGAATCACGAAACCCGGACGCAAATCCCCCTTGCTCCGTGAAGCGCTTTCGTGTATGTTCAGTATATCGATTTCGTAAATCGTTTACTTCTGTCGCTCCAGCGCCTGCGCTCCCTTGTTGGCGTCGGGCATGCCGCGCGCTGGAGTCGGCTATCCTGACCTGCAAGGGGGATTGCTCGTGAAGCGCTGGTGGATTGGCCTGCTCATTGGCCTCGGCGTGCTCATCAACTACTTCGACCGAACCAATCTGTCGGTCGCAGCAACGCCCATCTCGAACTTATACCATCTCTCCGACGCCCAGATGGGCATCATCCTGTCGGCTTTCGGATGGTCGTACGCGGCCTTCCAGATCCCCGTCGGCGCCTTGCTCGACAAGATCGGCGTGAAATGGCTGAATCGCATCGCGACCATCCTCTGGTCCATCGCCACGTTCATGACGGCCATCGTGAGTGGCATGGGACTCATCATCCTGTCTCGCGTGCTGCTCGGCATTGCGGAAGCGCCTGCCTTCCCTGCGGCATCCAAGGCGACGGGCTACTGGTTTCCTGTGCGCGAGCGCGGCGTGGCCACCTCGCTGTTCGACGCGGCGGCGAAGTTCTCCAACGTCATCGGCACGCCGCTCGTCGCGTGGGCGGTGACCACGTGGGGCTGGAAAGGCGGCTTCTGGCTCACCGGCGCGCTCAGCCTCGTGTACGCTGCCTTGTACTGGGCGTTTTATCGCGATCCGCACGAAACCCGGCTCTCCCAGGAAGAGGCCGAGCTGTTGCGCGAGGGCGGCGCACAGCAGGCTGGCGAGGCGGAGGCCGGGATCGGCAAGAGCCTCGCGTACCTGCTTCGCCAGCGCAAGGTCTGGGGGCTGACGCTCGGGTTCGCGGCTTACGGCTACTCGTTCTACCTGTTCCTCACGTGGTTGCCGAGTTACTTGGTCAAAGAGATGCACATGACCGTGCTGAAATCGGGCTGGTACACCGCCGGGCCGTGGCTCGTGGCCACGATCACGGATCTCCTCATCGGCGGTTGGCTGGTGGATCGCCTCATTCAGCGCGGGCACGACGTCACGCGCGTCCGCAAGACCGTGCTCGTGGTCGGCATGATCTTCGGCCTTGCCGTCATTCCGGCCGCGTTCACGCACAACCCGAACACGGCGGTCATCTTCATCGCCATCGCGCTCGGAGGCCTGGCGTTTTCGGCGCCGGTCGGCTGGAGTATCCCGTCGCTCATCGCGCCGAAGGGCACCGTGGGGCTCGTGGGCAGCATCATGAACTTCGTCAACAACCTGATGAGCATCGTCGCGCCCATCGTCACGGGGTTTGTGGTGCAGAGGACGGGATCGTTCGAATCCGCGTTTGTCATCGCGGGCGTGGTGCTGTTGCTTGGCATCTTGTTCTACGTGTTCATGCTCGGTAAGATCGAGCCGATTCCGGATCCGAAGGTGTGACTGCGGTGAACCGAGATACCTGTATCGTGGGCCTGGATTTGGGTACCACGTCCATCAAAGCGGTCGCGTATACGCCGACTGGCGAGCTTCTCGCCAGCCGTTCGGCTGTGGTGAAGACGGAGACCGGCCCGGACGGGCGCGCGGTGCAGAACCCGGACGACGTCAAGGAGGCGGCAGCGGCGGTGCTGAGCGGTCTGGCGGCCGAGATCGCGCAGCAAGGTCGCCGCATTGCGGCGCTCGGCATGTCGGCTGCCATGCACAGCCTTGTGGCGATGGACCCTCGCGACGAGCCGCTCATGCCGGCCATGACGTGGATGGACGCGCGGCCCGCCGAGGTGGCGCAAGCGCTTTGGGCTTCGCCGGACGGCCCGCGGCTCTATGCGCGGACGGGCACACCCATTCACGCCATGGCGCCGGTTTGCAAACTGGCCTGGCTTCGCCGGGACATGCCGGACGTGTTTGCAAGGGCTCGGCGCTTCGTCTCCCTCAAGGAGTACGTGTGGCACCACCTGTTTGACGAGTGGGTGTGCGATCCGGCCATCGCCTCGGCCACGGGCCTGTTCGACGTGCAGAGGCTCGACTGGGACCCGGGTGCACTCGAGTTCGCAGGCGTCCGCGCGGATCAACTGAGCCGCGTGGTGCCTGCAGACTGGAGCCAGCCGCTTGCGTCCTGCCGCCTTGCCCCACGTCTGCCGCTCGCCGAAGGCGCACAGGCGGTCGTCGGCGGGTCCGACGGCGTCTTGGCCACCTTGGCTGCGGGCGCCAAGGACCGCGAGATGCTCGTGGTGACCATTGGCACAAGCCTCGCCGTGCGCGCCGCAAGCCACAGGCCCGTGACGAACGCCAGCCTGCGCACGTTCTGCTATGCCCTCGGCGAGGGTGAATACGTGCTCGGCGCACCGAGCAATGCGGGCGGGATTGTCATCGACTGGATCGTGCAGACACTGTTGGGCCGCCCGGGGGAGATTGAGGAACTACTCGCGGCGGCAGGCGACGTTCAGGTGGACCATCTCCTCGCGCTGCCGTACGTGGCGGGCGAGCGCGCACCGTTTTGGGACGAGCGCATGTCGGCCGCATGGGTGGGCCTGCGCCTGCACCACGGTCCTGCGCACATGGTGCGCGCGGCAGTGGAAGGGGTCCTCTTTCACACGCGCTGGCTCGTCGAGGAGATGCTCGGCCTCGCCGAAGGAGCGCGCGGCGTGATGCTGTCGGGCAGGCTGTTTGAGCAGCCGTGGATTGCCCGCACGGCGGCGGCGCTGATGCCCGTGCCGGTGTGGATGCAGGCGGATGCGGATGGAGCTGCGTACGGCGCAGCGATGATGGCAGGGAGGCGCGTAGGCGTGGACCTGCCGCCGCTCGCTGTGATGCCGGGGCCGCAAGCGCAGGCGGCTGCGCGCGCGGATCTGGAGCGGCGGTACGCCACCTGGCGAGAACTCGTCGAGAAGCTTCGCGCGTGATCGCAAACGATGACGCGAGCGGTCCATGCGGACGTCGACGCACGGCACCGACGCCGAGATCCCAAGCCCTTGCAAATCCTCGGTCGCTCCCCCGGCGGGCACAAAGCCTAAGACCCCGCGACGGGCGGATTCAAAATGTGATCCGCAAACTCTCCCGCCTTGGGAGCGCCCGACTTCCGGATCTCCGCTGCGGCACGCTCGAAGTCGTACAGCGTCTCCCGCAATTCGATCTCGGGGCCGATGAGCGCCCAGCACGCGCCCCGCGCCGCGCTCGGAAGGCCGACGCTGCCCGCGTTCACGACGCGCTTGCCCGCCACCATCCGGTCAAACTGGATGTGCGTGTGCCCACAGACGATGATGGACTCGCGCACATGCGCCACCATCGGCAGGATCTCCGCTTCTGGCGTGTCCCGCCGAATGGCCTCCTCGTCACTTCTCGGCGATCCGTGGACGAAGAGTACGTCGCCGAGCCCCTCCACATGAAGCGTCACGTGAGCCTTCTGACTTAGCAAGAACTCGCGTTGATCCGGCGTGAGCTGGTCATGACACCACGCGTTCACTTCCGCAATCCAGCCCCGCACGCCTTGCTCCACGCCGTGGCGCTCGGCGATCTCCCGGTCGGTGTTGCCGCGGACGAAAGAAACAGGGCCGCCGAGCGACGTCACCCGCTCCAGCACCTGCCGGGGCTGCGGTCCAAAGGCGAGATCGCCCCCAAACACCAACGCGTCCGCGCCGGCGCGCTCGACCTCTTGGAGCACCGCGTCCAAGGCAGCCAGGTTCCCGTGGATGTCATACAAAGCCGCGACTCGAGCAGGCATGAAAAACCCTCCATTCCGGGGCGGAACAATTCCGCGCTTTCACGCGTTCAGCCCTCTGTCGGACATCGCCAACCCTTCGCTTGAATTATCATAACTGTTTGACGCATGCAACGCACCCCTGTTATGATAGAATAAATCTCATAAAACAAATCTTCATAGTTTGTTTTTGCGCGACAGATTGGCGCCATAGACCACCGGGAGGGATCACGTCCGTGGAACAGGAGAACAACTGGTCGATCGAAACCATTGCGGTTCACGGAGGACAGCAGGTTGACCCTGCCACGCTGGCCCGCGCAGTGCCGCTGTACCAAACCACATCTTACGTCTTCCAGGACCCAGATCACGCCGCTCGCCTCTTTGCTCTGCAGGAATTCGGGAACATCTATACGCGTATCATGAACCCCACGACGGACGTCTTTGAGCAGCGCGTCGCGCAACTGGAGGGAGGTGTGGGCGCGCTGGCCGTCTCTTCGGGGCAAGCGGCCATCACGTACAGCATCCTGAACATCGCCGAGGCGGGAGACGAGATCGTCTCGTCCGTCAGTCTGTACGGCGGCACGTATAACCTCTTTGCGCACACCCTGCCGAAGCTGGGCATTCAGGTGCGGTTTGTAGAGCCGCATGACCCGGAGAATTTCAAGGCTGCGATTTCGAATCGTACCAAAGCGCTGTACGTAGAAACGATTGGCAATCCAAAATGCGACATTCCTGATCTCCAATCCATCGCGCGGATCGCGCACGAACATGGCATCCCGCTCATTGTCGACAACACATTCGCGACGCCTTATCTGTGCCGGCCGATTGAACACGGCGCCGACATCGTGGTGCACTCGGCGACAAAGTTCATCGGCGGACACGGAACCTCAATTGGCGGCGTGATCGTCGACAGTGGTCGTTTCCCGTGGAAAGAGAGCGGGCGCTTTCCGGGACTGACGGAGCCCGATCCGAGCTATCACGGTATCGTCTATACCGACGTATTCGGCCCCCTCGCCTACATCCTGAAAGCCCGTGTGCAGTTGTTGCGCGACATCGGAGCCTCGTTGTCGCCGTTTAACGCGTGGCTCTTCTTGCAAGGCCTGGAGACTCTCCACCTTCGCATGGCGCGGCACAGTGAGAACGCCCTTGCGGTGGCCCGCTTTTTGGAGCACCACCCCGCGGTGGAGTCTGTCAACTATCCGGGACTTCCGAGTCACCCTGACCACGCTCTCGCGCAAGCGTATTTGCCCAAAGGGCAAGGCGCGATTCTCACGTTTGAGGTGCGAGGCGGCGTGCAGGCCGGACGAAAGGTCATTGAGTCCGTCCGCCTCTTCTCCCACCTCGCGAACGTGGGCGATTCGAAGTCGCTCATCATCCATCCAGCCAGCACGACGCACCAGCAATTGACACCCGAAGAGCAATTGGCCGCCGGCGTGACTCCCGGCATGATCCGTCTTTCCGTCGGCACCGAACACATCGACGACATTCTGCAGGACCTCGATCAGGCGCTGCATCGGAGTCAAGCTTGAGCGAGTGCGGGAACGACAAGGGGCCCCGCCATGTGGTGGGGTCTTGATGTGAACTCGCCCTCTGAGGAACCGCCGTGATCCCTCACCGTGTCGTCGCGTCGATCATCGTTTGACACTTCACACGCACCTGTTGTAGATTAAATATCGAATAATCCAATATGTTAACTTGGATATAGGAGGTGATAGGAATGTGTAGCCTCAGTCCATGGTCCACACATCTTGACAACTGAAGAAGGAGGAATGTCTGTGTCGGTTGCCCTCGGGACTGGACGTTCCGACGAGCCGGTTCGCGTCGTTCGCGGGGACTGGTGGTCCGTTGGGATCGGTCTTCTGCTCGTCCTCGCCGTGGCGAGCGCGTACGGATTGGGCATTCCGTTGGATGTGTTTCAAACATCCGTGCCCAAGCCTTGGCCGAAGACTCCGCTGGGGTTGCAAATTGCGCATCACTGGGCGGCATACGTCGCAACTTGGTTGGTTCTTCTGCTGTTAACGGTTTTACCAGCCGTTCGATCCGGCGTGTCCTTGGGACAGTATGCGCTGGGCTTCACCGTTTTGTTCGCGGCAGCCTGGGGCGTCTTGATTTTGGGCAGTCAACAGATCCTCAAACAGGACGGCCTTGAGTACCCATTCTGGGCGCTCATCCTAGGAGTCGTGGCAGGCAACCTGCTTCGAATTCCGAGCTCCATCGAATCGGCGACTGCACAGTCGGAGCTTTTCATCAAGATATCCATTGTCTTGTTGGGGGCGAACCTCCCGTTTTCTATCGTCGCCAAATCGGGGCCGCGGGCCTTTGTGGAAGCCGCCATCATCGTCGCCGTTGGTTTTGCGGTATCGCAGGTGCTCGGGCGCTGGCTCAAGCTCGACGATCGATATCTGGCAGTGCTCGGCGCAGGCGCATCGGTGTGCGGTGTGTCGGCCGCCATCGCCGTCGGCAACACGGTGCGAGCCAAGCCACGACAAATCGGCTATGTCGTCTCCTTGGTCGTTGTGTACGGTTTGATTCTCATCTTCGTCTTGCCCGCTCTCGTGCACGGATTTCATCTTTCGGCGCTGAAGGCCGGCGCATGGATCGGCGGTTCTGAGCTCGCCGATGCATCTGGCGCGGCAGCGGCACAGATGGTGGGCGACGCCGCAGTCAAGGCGTTCTCGCTGGTGAAACTGAGCCGCGACGTGCTCATCAGCCTCGTGTGCTTGATCTTCGCCGTGATCGCGACGGCCGTATGGGATCGCAAGGCCGGCGCCGGGGACGCGAACCATCCTTCCCTCGGAGCGCTGGTATGGGATCGGTTTCCGAAGTTCGTGATCGCGTTCATCGTTGCCTCGATTCTGTCCACCTGGTGGCAAAGCGCGTACGGAAAAGCGTTTGCCACAGATTTCACGAACAATTTGAACGCACTCCGCACCTGGCTGTTTACACTGACGTTCCTAAGCATCGGTCTCAACACGCGTTTTCGCGACCTGCGGGACGTAAGCGGGAAAGCGATCGCCGTCTTTACGGTGACCGTCTTGGTCAACGTCGTCGTCGGCGGGCTTCTTGCCGCTGCGCTGTTCTAGCGAGCAGCCATCCGCTCGTCGTTCACGCCATGTTCCACTCCACTCCTCCATGAGAGGGATGACGCGTCAACGCGAATCCCGCAACTCTTTTTTCCATCAACCCCTTCCAATGAGGTCCACACCGTTGCGCTCGATCTCGTCCAAAGGCCCGGCACGGAAGATCTATACCACGATCATCCCCCCCAACGCGATCCCCGTGTGCTCTTGCTCCTTCTCGACATGCCTTTCAAAATTCGGGAGCGCTCATGACCCCTTCCCAAAAACTTTTCGTGTACAATTTGTTTGAATGCCGGGCCATATGCCAAGATGGTTTCATCGAGGCGGACTTACGAGCCGCCGAACGACTTTTTTCGCTCTGATTCATGTAAGCGCTATACGAGAAGGGAGTTTGGATGCATGGACAGCTTTGCCTTCGTTTCGTCAACACACCGACAGACGTTATCGCTGCTAGACGAGATCGCGGAAGACGAGTTGAACGTCCTCCCGGGGCCCGAGCGATGGACGGTCGGCCAGATTTTCGAACATATTTTGAAAACGGACCTGTCGATCATCCCCGTGTTCCGTCGAGCCGCCAAGGACCCTCGGCCCTACAGCGGCAAGCCCAAGGGCGTCGAACGCGCTGCCGACCGGCGTGTCAAAATCAAGGCTCCGGATTTCATCACCCCCTCGGAAGCGCCCAAAGTACGTCATTCACTTCGAGCTGCTTTGGAAGAAGCGAGGCAAACCCTGATGGATTCGGCGCGCGCGGTTGGCGATCCTGACGAATTGGAGAAGTGGACAGGGCCGGTGCCACATCCGGTGTTCGGGGAACTTTCCCTCCAGGAGTGGTTGGAGTTTGTGGGTTACCACGAACAGCGCCACCTGGAACAGGCGCGCGAGACCCTGGTCGCTATCCGAAGTGGAACATGAGCGAGCGATGGACAGGCAGAGCCGGTGGCTTGCACCATCGGCCAGCTGTCCGGCTTGCACGCCCGGCTACGATGCACATGAAGGTCCAGAGCGTTTGACCCAGAGATGACGTGGCTCAGATGTTTCATGTTGTGCCAGTTGTTCATGACACATAGCTTAGTCGCGAAATTTTCTCTCCACCATGATCCATGAGATCAATCTAATTGATGGAACTATACATCCAACCAAGATAAACAAGAAATCAAAATTTCTCAATAAAAACAGAAACAAACACACCGCACCAAATACGGCCATCATCCACCACATGCCCGCCGAATTGAGCGGCACGCGTGGGCCAGACCTTCTTAAGGACAATTCCCCATAGCACCTCGTGTGAACTGAATCCACGATTTCCGGAAATGAGAGCAATGTGACGAGATCGCCTTTCGAAGAGATCACGTCGCCGCAGTAGGAACAAATGACCTTATGCTGGGAGGCTCCATCCAAGCGTCTCACCTTCTTCGAAGACCGTCTGCACGCCACACGACAACTGCGGAGTTCCAGTGCACACGAGTTCGGCGAGCCTCTGTCGCTCTCATTGTATCAGAACACTCGCCAAACACAGAACAAAGGTGGTATGGGTGGTATGAATTTACCTCTGGTCCACCTCTTCTTCAGGCCCGCAACAGCGGCAGCTTGGACCTCGGAGAAGTCGGAGGCTCACCGGCCGTCTTTGCCCAAGCGACCCCCGGATCTCAGGTGGCGTATGTGGCCTATGAACCTGAGGTGTATCGAGGCATTTTAGTACCCAAGCAGTCGAACTTGAATACACTGGCCGATCTAAAGGGTAAAAAGGTTGCATATGCTAAGGGTTCATCGGCAAGCTTTCTTGTTCTAGCCGCATTGAACATTTTATGAATCTTTTTTCAAATGCCTACGCACGCGTATCCCGAAGGCAAACCGGCATGGACTACGAGACGCGATCGCGACCTCCCACGCTCTCTCTTGGCCCGCGCGGCGGAGTCTTCGACGCCAACCACGCGCTCGCACTGGCGGCAGCCGTGATCACGGCGCAGAGCATGGCGACGGTCGCGTACCCGGCGTGGACGTCAAGCCAACCCATCGTCGCGGGAGCCAGGAGCACGGCCATGTTGGTCGCAAAACTGTACCACCCCATGATGTGATGTCGGTGTACCTCCGAATATTCACTCAAGGACGCGGTGATGAGCGTCACCGTCAAGCTCTGAAACACACCCCAAACAAAGAGCGTAATGGAGACGAGCCCCACTTGGTTCATCGAATAGGGCAGCATGAGGATGACGGCCGTCAGGGCAACGAGGCTTATCCCAAGTATCCTGCGGCGTCCCCATCGATCCGCCCACCGTCCCGTCACGGCGCTCGTTGCGAACCCGATACCATAGGCGAGAAGCAAGGTGCCACTTTGGACATGCGACGCGAACGCATGGAGATGCCAGGCCACACCAAAAAGCGCGTACATCCCGTAAAATCCGAACATGTTGCCGAACGTAGCGGTAAGGAGGGCCGCGACGCCCTGCAGCCGAAAGAGATCCGCCGTCGCTGTGCGTTCACCAGCCTCCGCGGCGTTTCGATTGGTAAGAAACAAGCGTCTCCGCTTGATTGACCATGCCATGAATAGCATGAGGAGTATCGCCACAAAGCCGAACGACACGAACATCCAACGCCAACCCAGGTCGCGATCGACCCATGTGGCCAGAGGAACGCCGAGGATAAAGGACCACGACCAGCCAGATACCACCCAACCCAGCGCCTGCCCACGAAATTCGTCCGACACGGATGCCCCCGCAAGCGCGTACGCACTCGGCACCGTGAGCCCTGCCGCGAGTCCGGACAAAAACCTCGCCAGCAAAAATTCGAGAAAACTTGTCGCGTATGCGCACAGGATCGAAGCCCCGACAAATCCCGCCAAGCCCAGCCATAATGCAGCCCCTGCGCCCTTGCGATCGCCGACACGCGCCAAGACGGGTGCCCCGAGGGCCAGGGCGAGTCCGTACGCACTGACCGCCAGTGCGGCCTGGCTGACGGAGACACGGAATGCGTTCGATATTTGCGAGAGTATCGGAGACAACACCATTTCATCCGAACCGACCAAGAGAATCGTGAAGGCCAACGTCGTCACGAGCCCCATGGAGTTGCCGATCCGCCTCGGTGCGTCGTGCTCTGCCACGCTGCATCCCTCCATCTTGCCATAGCCGTTCGATGAGCCGTATGATACAAAGCAAAGATTCTATTCTGAATGTGCAAGCAAAAGCGAAACACGGTTTTTTCTTCGAATTTAAAGAACATTGGAGGATAGACTTTCGATGTATGAGTTGGACGAGATCGATTGGCACATCCTCGAGCATTTGCAGAAGAACGCGCGCGTCTCGTATCGTGAACTGGGGGACGAGGTAAGATTGTCTCCGCCTGCTGTAGCGGAACGCGTTCGCAAGATGGAGGATGCCGGAATCCTTCGGCATTACCGTGCCACCGTGGATCCGAAGAAAGTAGGGTATGCGGTGGAGACCTTTATCCGCCTCACAGTCCACGGCGGCCGGTACGGTAGCGCCATCGCCACAGTGAAGGAGATGCCGGAGGTTCTCGAGTGTCATCGCGTGACGGGCGACGCGTGCTTGCTTCTCAAGGTCGTGGCGATGTCCATGGAACACTTGGAACGCGTGATCGACGCGCTGGTGCCCTTCGGCCAGGTCGTCACCTCCATTGTCTTGTCCAGTCCGATACCCGAACGCCCGATTCCGTCGATTGGAATGGAAAGATGACGCGATTGCAGTGCACTGAAACGTCGGAGTCAACTGGACAGGGAGGTGAGAACCGTGTCGAAGTTGGAAGAAGATGTATGAGGAGGGGCGTATGGAAGGACGCATGGAGGGGCACATGGAGATCATCGGAAATCTGCTTCGCAAAGTCATGAAGATTGAAGACATCGCCGAGATGACGAGCCTTCCCAAGCAAGAAATCGAAGAACTTGCTCGGAAGCAGGCGCATTGACACAAATCGATGCGCCCGCGACCTTCCCCTGGCTCCACGGTGTTCTCCTATGCTATGGAAGCACCAAATCGGTGTCGGGGGAACATGGCCAAGGTGCCGCGCCATGGCGACGATTTGCCCCTTATGATGAAACTCATGTGTCACTGCGTGGGTCAGCAACCCTAGGGGCGTGGTCTTCACCGGCTCCTCTTGCCACCGCACGTCGCAACAAATGGTCCGATCCCACTGACCATCATGGACTTGAACAAATCGTTCCACTGTTTCATTCACCAAATCAAATCTCTTGCGAACGCGCATTACGTCTGAACCTCTGATCTCTTCCTCCTATGCGAAAGCAAAGTCGTTTTGGCCTAACGCGAAACGTCCCGGCCAATGCGAGCGCTCTGTTCCCGCCCCGTCGACTCCCGCATCACCAGAGTGGACGCGAGCACGCGAGTCTTTTCTGGCACGTCCTCGCCGCGCAGGCGGGCGATGACCATCCGGGCGGCCTCTTCGCCCATCTCGTCCACGGGCTGTCGGACGCACGTCAGTGGAGGATCGACGAGATCGGCCCAGTCAGGGTGATCAAAGGTCGCGAGCCCAAGTGCGGACGGCACAGGGTGTCCCAATTGGCGCAGGGCGCGGTAACACTCCATGAGAATCAGGCCATTCGCGCTGTACACGGCCGTGCGGCGCCCGCGGCGGATCTCGGCGTCCACGCGCGCGATGGCATCGGCGAAGGACGACGCATCCCCTCGGCGCACCCGCATGACCTCCGGTTCTCGCAGCGCCACGCGGCAAGCCTCCAGATAACCTTCGAGCCGCTCCGTCCGCGTGGGAATGCCTCGTTCGTCTTCCGTGAGATACACGATGCGTTCATAGCCGAGATCGAACAGCTGCCACGCCATTTCCCGCGATGCGTCACGGTTGTTCGTGCCGATGGCGTAGGCGTGAGGCAAGGAGAAGGCGCGATCGACGAGCACCACCGGCATTTCGCGCGCCAAATCCTCCAGGTAGTCGTTGTTGGCTCCACTCGTCTGCAGCGCGATGGCCTCCACGCGGTTTGCGACCAACGACTCGATGAGCTGGCGCTCGCGCCGCGCGTCTCCCTCGGACTCGGCCACCATGAGGTGATAGCCTTCGGCGCCAAGGGCGCGCGAAAACGCGCGCAGAAACCCGACGCAGAACGGGTAGCCCATGTTGACCACAATCGCCCCCACCGTCTGCGTCCGCTGCGCCTTCAGCCCCTTCGCGAGTGCGTTTGGACGATAGCCCAGCCGCGCGATCACGTCCGCGATCTTCTCGCGCGTCCTGTCGCTCATGGACTCGTAGCGCCCGTTCAAATAGCGCGAAACCGTCGTGACGGACACGCCGGCTTCCCGAGCGACATCCTGAATCGTGGCCCGCTTTGGCACCCCTGTTCCCTCCATGACAGCAAAGAGGCGATGCCAGCCATCGCCCCTTCCCTGCGCGAGCTGTCAGGCCCGCTCCACCGCGTGACCTCCGAACTCGTTGCGGAGCGCCGCCTGCACTTTGCCGCTGAACGAGTCATCCTGCATGGACCGATAACGCATCATCACAGAGGTCGCGATGACCGGCACCGCCGCCTGGACCTCGAGCGCCTCCTGGACGGTCCACTGCCCCTCGCCCGACGCGTGCACGACGCCCTTGATCTTGTCGAGCCGCGGATCCTCGCGGAACGACTTCTCCGCAAGCTCCATCAGCCAGCCGCGAATGACCGAGCCATTCGACCAGCAGCGCGCGATCTCGGCGAAGTCGTAATCGAACGGCCCCTTCTCCAGCACCTCGAACCCCTCGCCGATGGCCGCCATCATGCCGTACTCAATGCCATTGTGCACCATTTTGGCGAAGTGTCCGCTTCCCGCGCGCCCGGTGTACACGTAGCCGTTCGGCACCGCGGTGTCGCGGAACAGCGGCTCGATGGTCTTGAACACCTCGGGATCGCCGCCGATCATGTAGCAGGCGCCGTGGCGCGCCCCCTCCATGCCGCCCGAGGTCCCCACGTCGAAGAAGTGAATGCCCACCTTCTTCAAATCCTCGGCGTGGCGAATGCTGTCCTTATAATGCGAGTTCCCGCCCTCGATGATGATGTCCCCCGCCTGGAGGAGCGGCTTCAGTTGATCAATCAGGTTGTCCACCGGCTTGCCGTGCGGGACCATCAGCCAGACGATGCGCGGCGGCGTCAGCTTCGCCACCAGGTCGGAAACAGATTCGGCGGGCGTCGCGCCCTCCTTCGCGACGGCGTCGACGGCCTGCTTGTGCAAATCGTACGCCACCACCTGATGCCCGTGATCCATCATGTTGAGCGCCAGATTGTGGCCCATCTTCCCGAGACCAATGAGGCCGACCTGCATCAAAGAACACCCTTTCCTGCTCCACACGTGATTTCTGTTTCTTTCGCCCCAACTCAGTGTTCCGGCGGAGCCGGTGATGTATGCGAGCCGGAGCGTTGCCGGAGATGGTGTTCTCAAGTGCGCGGCCTAAAACTGGATGGCCGTCTCCAAGGCGATCTCGACCATATCGCCAAAGGACCGCTCTCGTTCGGCGGCGGTTGTCTCTTCGCCGGTGAGGACGTGATCGCTCACCGTGAGCACGGACAGCGCGCGGGCGCCAAACTGGGCGGCCAGGGTGAATAGTTCTGCACTCTCCATCTCCACCGCTAGCATACCGAATTTCGCCCAGCGCTCCAAATCTGCCGTTCCATCGGCGTAAAATAGATCCGTTGTCATCACCGATCCAACGTGGACGGGTGTGCCCCGTTCCCGGGCGATGTCGTGAGCGGTTCGCAGGAGATCGAAGTCGGCCGTGGGCGCATACTGGACATGGCCAAACCGGAGGCGGTTCGGCGCGCTGTTGGTCGAAGCGCTCATGGCGAGGATCACGTCGCGCACGCGGACGTCAGGCCGGATGGCGCCGCAGGTGCCGACGCGAATGAGGGTTTTGGCACCATACTCGGCGAGAAGCTCGTGCGCGTAAATGCTGATGGACGGCACGCCCATGCCCGTGCCCTGGACCGAGACGGGCACGCCTTTGTAGCGGCCGGTGTAGCCGAACATGCCCCGAACCTCGTTGTAGCAGACGCTACCCTCGAGGTAGGTATTCGCGATATACTTGGCCCGAAGCGGATCGCCCGGAAGCAGGACACGTTCGGCGATCTCGCCCAGCTTGGCACCGATATGCGTGCTCATGGAACATCCTCCCTTTCTGAAGCGATCATATCACGCGCGCGACGCGCGCGCATCGCGCGTTGCGCCGCGGAACATTTCACGTGGAGAGGAATCGGATCATGCAGACTGCTGAAGAAATCATTCGTTATATTGCGGAAAGCAAGAAAAAGACGCCCGTGAAGGTGTACCTGCGCGGCAAGCTGGATCAGATCACGTTCCCAGAAGCCCTTCGCCCGTTCGTCGGGCCCACGTCCGGCGTCGTGTTTGGCGAATGGCGCGATGTGCAGGCGTTTCTCGAGGAACATCGGGCGCTGATCGAGGATTTCGAGGTGGAGGCGGATCGGCGGAACAGCGCCATTCCGCTTTTGGATCTCAAGGACATTCCGGCGCGCATCGAGCCCGGCGCCATCATCCGCGACAAGGTGAAGATCGGCGAAAACGCGGTCATCATGATGGGCGCCATCATCAACATCGGCGCCGAAGTCGGGCCTGGCACGATGATCGACATGGGCGCCGTACTCGGCGGGCGCGCGACCGTCGGCGCCAACTGCCACATCGGCGCGGGCGCGGTGCTGGCGGGCGTCATTGAGCCGCCTTCGGCGAAGCCGGTGGTCATCGAGGACAACGTACTCGTCGGGGCAAACGCGGTCATCCTCGAAGGCGTGCGCGTGGGCAGAGGTTCGGTGGTGGCCGCCGGCGCCGTGGTGATTGAAGACGTGCCCCCGGGGACCGTGGTGGCGGGCGTGCCCGCGAAGGTCATCAAGCGGATTGAAGACGTGGCCGCGAGCAAAATCGAGATCAAAGAAGAACTGAGGCGCCTGTGATGGATTGGAACGTGTACGAGGCGCGGCGCGCGCTGCACCAGATTCCCGAGCCCGGCTTTCGCGAGTTTGAGACACAGAAACTGCTGTTGCAGTATCTGCGCGCGCTGCCCCAGGATCACATGGAGATTCGCACGTGGGAAACAGGGATCATCGCCCTCATCCGGGGCCAGAGTCCCAAGCGGCGCGTCGGCTGGCGCGCGGACATGGACGGGCTGCCTGTGGCCGAGGAAACGGGCGCGCCCTTTGCATCGCGCCATCCGGGCATGATGCACGCCTGCGGCCACGACGTGCACATGGCCGTCGCGCTCGGCCTCGCGCAACACTTCGCGCACCATCCGCCCTTGGACGATCTCGTCCTCGTCTTCCAGCCCGCCGAAGAAGGCCCAGGCGGGGCGCAGCCGATGCTCGCAAGCGACGCATTTCAGGCCGTGCGGCCGGAGATGATCTTCGCGCTCCACGTGCAGCCGGACATGGCCGTGGGCGAGATCGGCATCCGCCCCGGCGTGCTGTTCGCCAATACGTCCGAGCTGTTCGTCGATCTCGTCGGCCAAGGCGGACACGCGGCCTATCCGCATCGGGCCAACGACATGGTGGTGGCCGGCGCGCACCTCGTGACGGCGCTCCAGACCATCGTCGCGCGCAACGTGGATCCGCTGGACAGCGCCGTGATCACCGTCGGGCGTCTCGAGTCGGGTACCAAGATGAACATCATTGCCGATCGCGCCCGGCTCGAAGGCACCATCCGCGCGCTGAACGCAGCGACGATGCCTCGGCTGAAGAACCGGATTGAGGCCGTGGTGGCGGGCATCGAGCGAATGTTCAACTGTCAGGCCGAGATCGACTACGGCGCGAATTACTATCAGGTGTACAACGACGAGCGCCTGACCCGCGGGTTCATGCAGTTTGTCGCGGAGTCGAAAATCGCAGAGGTCCACGAGGTGCCGCCCGCGATGACGGGCGAGGACTTCGGGTACTTCCTGCGGGAAATCCCCGGGTTTTTGTTCTGGCTCGGCGCCGCCACGCCGTACGGTCTGCACCATGCGAAAATGCTGCCGGACGAGCGCTGCATCGACGTGGCGCTGCGCGTGCTCATCCCGTATTTCGCCGAGCGCCGGTACGAGGCGTGATGGCCTCAGAGCCAGTGCATGATGAAGTAACGGTGCACGCGGAACAAGAGCAGCATGGCGGCAATCAGCGCAAACAGCACGGCGCCGACGGCGACCCGGGTTCGTCTCGATTTCGTACGCATGCCATCGCCTCCAGCGGACGGGTTCGCCCATAATGTGGGCCTCGCGGGCCCGTTTCATGCGATCCCGCCCGCCGCGGCTATCTCATGCGCCCCAGCCCCATGCGACCGGCGCTGCCCCATGCCCGTCCGCTTCAAGCAGTCTCATCCTTGCCGGCGCCGCTCGACGAACTGCACGACCCGGCCGAGCGCTTCCTGCAACGCCTCCGGAGGGCACGCGAGCGAAATACGCACATACCCCTCGCCGTAGTGCGTGAAGCACGTCCCGGAGACGAGCGCCACGTGTGCCTCGCGCGCGAGCGCTTCGCAGAAGGCGTCCGACGTCATACCTAACGCCTTCGGCAATTCGGGAAAGACGTAAAAGGCGCCCGCGGGCTCGACCACCGGCACGCCCATGCCTCGGAGCGCCTGCATGGCGAGATCGCGATTCATGCGATACGTCTCGCGCATGGGTGCGCTGTCGCCGTGGCCATGGCGCAGCGCTTCAAGCGCCGCCATTTGGCTGATGCTCGACGGGCAGCTCACGCTGAACTGCGCGGCTTTCGCCATCTCCGCGGCGATGGGCGCCGGCGCGAACGCAAACCCGATGCGCCAGCCGGTCATGCTGTGCGACTTCGACAGCCCATGAATGACGAGGGTCCGATCCCGCATCCCCGGCATGCGCGAAATGCTGGCGGGCGATCCGTCAAACTGAAGCTCAGCATAAATTTCGTCCGACAACACGTACAGATCCCGCTCGACACACACGCGGGCGAGCGCGGAAAGCTCATCCTCGCTGTAGACGGTGCCAGTCGGATTGGCGGGAGAGGCGAGAATGAGCATTTTCGTGCGCGGCGTGATGGACGCTCGCAGCGCGTCTGGCGTCAGGAGAAAGCCCGTAGACCGCGTGTCGGCGAAGACGGGATGGCCGCCCGCCAAACGCACGGCGCCCTCATAGCCGGGGTAAGCGGGCGCAGGGATGATCACTTCGTCGCCTGGCGCGAGGAGCGCCCGCGCGGCGATGTCGATAGCGTGCGTGGTCCCCACGGTGACGAGCACCTCGCGATCTGGATCATATCGATGCCCGGTGAAGCGCTCGTAGTAGGCAGAGGCGGCTTCACGCAGCGGGCGGATGCCTCGGTTCGGCGTGTACGACGTGAAGCCCTCGTCAATGGCCCGCTTGGCCGCCTCCGCAATGTGCGCGGGGGTAGGAAAGTGGGGTTGGCCGATGGTGAGGATGATAGCGTCCGGTTCGTCGGCGACGAGATCGGCGAAGCGGCGCATGCTGGCGAAGGCGAGCCCGCGCGTGTGGCCTGAGAGTTCCTGCATGGATGTTGCCTCCTTGATGGACACGTTGCCAACCCCATCATACCCGACCTACTCCGTATGCGAAGCCCAAAACGGCGTTGACCCGTCTGCTATCACATGGTAAAAGGAAAGAAAAGATTGGTTGAGGAGGTAGGTCCATGTCCTCCGTGGAGCGCAGGACTCCCTGGGCAGCGATGGCGGCCTTCTTCGCATCTCAAAGCGTCATCATGCTCGCCCTTTACCTTGTGTGCGCCGTTCTGTCGATTCTGTCCATCCCACTGACGGGATCCTACGGCTACGCCATCTCGGGTCCTGTCGCCTTTGCGCTGTACGCCGCCATCTGGGGCGGCATTTGGTACGCCTCCTACCAGAACAGCGGCATGCAGCACTTCGCGCGGAAGCTCGCGGCCGCCACGCTTCCGCTCGTGATGCTGACCGCGTTGTACGTTGCCCGGCATCCCACGCCGAATTTTCAATTGATGATCCCCATTCTCCCGCAGGACATTCATTTTGATCTGGCTTCCCTGGTCACCATGACGCTTCTATTCCCCTGGTACGCGGTGGTCTGGAGGAAGAGCCTCGCGAGCCCCCGCCGCGCCGCGCGGTTTACGGCGCTTTTCACCCCGTGTGTCATCGCGGGCGCCCTCTGCTTCGCCGCATGTTACACCATGCTGCCCGCGAACTGGTGAGCGGGATGGAAGGCCCCACCAGAGGATTCTGGCCAAACTGTTTTGAATATTGGTGAGGGAGCGGGCTTCACGAGGTTCGCTCCTTTTCACTTCGCGCCACTCAAAGGGGGATCTGTGCATGACTCTCACCACGGCATGGAAAGCGCCGGCTCTGGCGACCGCATCGCTTTTCGCGGCTGGGGCACTCGCGGCATGGCCTCAACTCGCTGTGGCGCCCGCCGCACCCGCCATCTATCATGCGCCGCGGCAAGCGCTCTCGCCGAGCACGGCGCCGAGACCGAACACCATCGAGGCGTCCAGCTTTGGCTGGTCAGCGTCGAACTGGTCCGGGTACGCGGTTACCGGCAGCACGTACAACGACATCACGGGCAACTGGATTGTGCCCGCCGTCAGCCCGTCCAAGAAAAATACGTACTCATCCAGCTGGATTGGTATTGATGGTTTTAACAACAGCGATCTCATCCAGACGGGCACGGAGCAGGACTATGTGAACGGCCACGCGCAATACGACGCCTGGTGGGAGATCCTTCCCGCCCCCGAGACCGTCATCTCGTCCATGACCATCTCCCCTGGCGATCACATGAGCGCTCACATTCACAACAACGGCAACGGGACTTGGACCATCACCTTGACGGACGTCACGCGCAATGAGACGTTCTCGACCACGCAGTCCTACTCCGGCCCAGGATCCTCTGCCGAGTGGATCCAAGAGGCGCCTGAGATTGGCGGCCGGATCGCCACGCTTGCCAATTACGGCGAGACCACGTTCGATCCCGGCACCGTGAACGGCCGTAACCCGGGCCTGACGATGTCGGACGGTGGCTACATGGTGCAAAACAATGCGGTGGTCTCGGTGCCGTCCTCTCCCGACTCCGATACCGACGGATTCAATGTACCATACGGTTTCAACCAGCCGAGCCCGCCCGCGTCCTGATGCCCGGAGAGGCTCAGCCCAGGAAAGGATGTTGCGCCCCGATTGGTTTCGGCGACAACCGGGGCAGCGTGATGCGTAGGAGAACAGCGATAGAATGCCCGGTGCACAGCTCGCTCCTATCATGCGTCATGACATCTCCGGCGCTTTTGGCTGCTGAGGTATCCACGCCGGCTTGACCAAGACGCAGATGAACGCCACCGTCACCACGAACCCGATGAAACAAGCAGATGCGATAAACAACGCCTGAATGGACAGCCACTTCAGGAGCGCCCCGTCGACCGCATACGAAACGGGTCCCAGCACCATGGCAGCCGTCCACAGGATGGACATCACCGGCGCAAGAGAAGAACCGCGAAACCAGATCTGGATGAGCGAAATGGACTGAATGTTGACCCAAACAAAGGCTGCCATGCTGAGCGCCATCAGACAAGCGCACCACGCAACGTGCGGATAGAGCGGGATGAGAAGCCACATCATCGTGCCCACGTACAGACCGCCCAACAACAGGTGCACGGACACGCGAAATCTGCTCGTGAACAGGAGAAGCAACATGCCCGCGAACGATCCGGCCGCTTCACACCCGACCATCAGTGCGTAGGTCGAGGCATTCCCGCGCAATGCGGAAGAGACAAAAAGAGGGATGCCGACACCGGTCGGCCCAAGGTAGCCCAGGTTGATTCCGAGCGTGAGACCTAAGAGAAGGAGGAATGCGGGCTGCGCCAGAAACGGCGCGAATTCCCCTCCGAGGTTGACTCGCCTTCAGCCCCGTCCGCGCCGCTCGCGCTCGTTGTCGCCTCAGGGCGCTCTTCGCTCGACGTCGGGTGAGGTCGTGATCGAGGAAGAACCAAGCTCGTGAGCAGATACAGCGCGGCGACGCCCGCACAGGACGCCCAATAGGCGATTTTTGTGACGAAGGGCGCGAACACAAAACTCGCGACCATGCGCCCAACTTGGTTGGTTCCCTGGATCAGCGCGTTCGCCTGCTGCCAGGACTCCTCGGGAAGCAACTCAGGAACGGCCGTGCCCACGGCGGGAAAGTACACGCCTTCCGTGAACGCCATCACGATCATGAAAGGGATCAAGGTCCAGATGTGCGAAAACGACACTGTCGAAGCGACACCAGCCGCCATGAGTGCGGCCACCCAAGAAGCGCGGCGCATCACGGTCACGGCCGGGTGTCGCTGATTCCACCACGCGGACGAGGCAGAACCGAGAACCCGTGGAATGGAAGTCAAAGTCATCAGGAAGCCGTAGGTCTCAGGCGAATGCACGGCCCGAAGATAAATCCACGGAAGCACGATGGCCAAAAGCTGCCCACCGAATACCCGCGCCGCCTCTGAAGCCCAGAGCCTGCGAAACGGCGCCGGCGGCACGTAGAAGCCGACGAGGCGGACAAGCCCCCCACCAGGTCAAGCCGTCAGAAAGGTTTGAAAAGCGTCTTGTTGATGTATACAACGTTTCGCGACGAAATTCCTCTCTCTCCCTGGGAAATTCGGGCCATCTGTCAAACGTGGTCGCTCGGCTTTCCTCGTGTTGCAGGGTCTCCATGCGTGCATTGGTTGCATTCGCTTGGTGCAGCTGGGCTGATTCCCACAGCTGTACGAGGTGCTTTCTCACAACCCTCCTGACGCCGTTGTAACGATGGAACGCTGGGGCATCTTCTGCCCGAGGCGCCCTTGCGCGCCTCGTCCCATCCTGCTATATTCTCAGTGGAAGCGCTGAAACGCCGCGCTTTCCTTTTGCCTGCTTGTACAAGCTCCTACTCGCACTCACAATTGAAACTGTTCCGCTGTGCGACTGGCGGCTTAGCGTGGAGCACCACGAGGGAGCACAGCGATATCCGCCGACCGCCTGGGCCCAATCACCCAGGCGGTCGTTTGCATTTGTACACGCAAGAATCTGGCTAAACCACTTGCACGAGAGGGATCCTATTCTCAGGAGGTTGTCCCGCCATGCCGAAACAACTGCTCGGCCGGCCGGTCGCGAAGGCCTTGTCGCACGACGTGAGAAAGCGTGTAGAAGCCTGGAAGTCCCGCGGCGTGCAGCCGAAGCTCGTGACGTTGCTCGCCAATGACGATCACGCCGCCAGCGTGTACGCGGCACAGAAGAAGCGCATCGCCGAGCGGCTCGGCATCCAGTGCGACGTGATCGAGCTGCCACATCAGAGCGACACGGAGGACATCGCCCGCGAGATCCAGGCGCTCAACGAAGATCCTTCTGTCCACGGGATCATGATCGAGATGCCGCTCGCGCAGGACGTCGACGTGCAGCGCGTGGTCGGCGCCATTCACGCCCTGAAGGACGTGGACGGCCTGTCCCCGTGCCACTCGTTCGCCAAGCCGACCCCGGAAGCCGCGCTGTATCCGGCCACTCCCCTCGCCTGCATCCGCCTGCTCAAGCACTACGGATACCAGCTGAAAGGCGCAGACGTGACACTCGTCGGCTGCGGCCAGACCGTCGGCATGCCGCTTTTGCATCTGCTGATCGCGGAAGGAGCGACGGTGGCGGCATGCCACGAGCACACGCGTGACGTGCGCGCGCACCTGCGGGACAGCGAAATCGCCATCGTCGCGGTTGGAAAGGGTGGGCTGCTCGGGCCGGACATGGTCCATGAGCATCTGACGGTCGTCGATGTGGGCATTTCCCAGGCAGAAAACGGGGATGTGCAGGGCGATCTCGCCCCAGAAGCGGCGGCAAAGACGAAGGCCTACACCCCGACGCCGGGCGGCGTGGGGGCCGTGACGACCGTGCAAATTTTCGCCAACCTCATGCACGCCATGGAGCTTCAGGAAGCCGCGGGCATGGTGTAGGGCTTCGCGTGCAGCAATGCAAGTGGACAGGGCCCATCCTGAACCTCGCCGGGCGCCGGCAGGATCGCTGCGCTTCACCCGTTGACGATCGCAGCTTCCACAACCTCACGCCGGAAAGACGAAGAACTTGTGCACATCCATCCGCACCCACGCGCCCGGCGACAGAAGGTGCCGATCCGCGCTCGGCACATGCACCTCCCACACCTCGTGATCCCTGGTGCGGACGAAGCACGCGCTGTACGCGCCCTTGAAGGCGGATCGCAGGATTTGGCCCTGCCCCTCCTCCCGGTCTGCAGGGTGCAATTGCACGTCTTTCGGCCGCACCACGACGGCCACAGGGGTGCCATTGGGGATGGCGGGATCGACAGGCAGTCGCAGACCGGCGACTTCGACGGCACCGCCTTGGACGGGCCGCCGCCAGACGTTGGATTCGCCAATAAACGAAGCCACAAACAGCGTCTCCGGCTGTTCGTACACCTCTTCCGGCGTTCCCAGTTGCTCCACCCGGCCTTCGTGCAACACGAGCACCCGATCCGCGATTTCAAGCGCCTCTTCCTGGTCGTGCGTGACAAACAGACTGGTGACGCCGAGCTCGTCGTGCACCTCACGGACGAACTTGCGCAGCTCGCGGCGGATCTGCGTGTCGATGGCGGCAAACGGCTCGTCGAACAGAAGCACCTGGGGCCGCGGAGCCAAAGCCCGCGCCAGCGCCACCCGCTGCTGTTGGCCGCCGGACAATTCGCGGGGAAACCGATTTGCGTACTCCGTCAAGCGCATGTAGCCGAGCAATTCCCGCACCCGCCGGTCGATCTCGTCGCGCGGCACGCGCTTCTCCTTCAGTCCAAAGGCCACGTTGTCATAGACCGTCATGTGTTGAAAGAGCGCGTAGTTTTGAAAGACGAGCCCCACATTGCGCTTCTGGGGAGGCAGATCGGTCACCCGTTTGCCGCCGATCCATATCTCCCCCTTGGTGGGGCGCTCCAGTCCGGCGATCAGCCGCAGGATCGTGGTCTTCCCGCTTCCGCTCGGTCCGAGCAGCCCCACCATTTCGCCTTCCCGAACCTGAAATGAGACCCCGCGGACGGATCGCGCGCCGCCAGGATACACCTTCTCTACCCCTACGAATTCAATGGTCACGCAGCCGGTTCCCTCCCAAGCGCTTCACGAGTTGCAGGACGAGGATGAGAGCAAAGGACACCAGCGCCAACACCGCCGAGACCGCATACGCGGCCTGCATCTGATTGTTGACGGAGGCTTGGTAGACGAACAGCGTGGCGGTTTCGGTCACCATGACAATACTGCCCGAGACGACCAGGACTGCGCCGAACTCCCCGAACGATCGCGCCGCCGTCAGCGCCATCCCGTACAAAAGGCTCCATTTGAGCTGCGGCAGCCAGACGCGCCACAGCGTGCGCCAGGGGGAAGCCCCAAGGACGTAGGCCGCTTGCTCCTGCGTGTCTCCAATGGCGCGAATGGCCGGCACGGTTTCGTGCACGATGAACGGCAATGTGACAAACACTGTCGCAAGCACCATGCCGGGGAACGCAAACGCAATTTTGATGTGCGCGTGCGCGAGCAGCGCGCCGATGAGCGCATTCGGCCCGTACACCACGATGAGCGCCAGACCAGCCACGACTGGGGAGACCGAGAGCGGCAGCTCGACAATCCACTGAATCACGCGCCAACCTGGCGCGGATCTCCGAGCAATCCAAAAGGAAATCGGCACGCCGAGGGCCAGATTGATGAACAGGGTCACCAAGGTGATTTCCAGGGTCATCCGCAGGGCAAAGGCGGCTTCCGGCGAGCTCACGCTATGCCAGAACGACGCCCATCCTCCCGCAAACGCGCCGACGAGGATGGCCACCCAGGGCACCACCACGAATACCGACAGCCACACGTAGACGAGGGCCACGCCCAATGGACGCGAAAGCCTAGACATGAGCCTCTTCCCTCTCCTTCAGCGGATCTGCGTGCCGCCTCCTCCTGGCCAGCGAGGTCAAAAGGCTTCCTTCGAGCGCAAACGCGATGGCGCAAAGCAACATCAGGACCACGGCTGCGGCCGATGCGCCCTGCTGGTCGTAGTTCTCGAGCAACCCGTAAATGTAGACCGCTGCCACTTCGGTTTGCATCGGTTTGTTTCCCGAGACCATCACGACCGAGCCGAACTCGATCATGGCTCGGGTCAACGTCAAGACGAAGGCACTTCCCAGCGCGTGCCGGAGCGCCGGCAAGATGACGCGCAGCCACACGCGATGCGCGTGCGCCCCGAGCGTCCAAGCCGCTTCTTCTTCCCTGCGATCCAACTGCTGCAGCGCAGGTTGCAGCGCCCGCACGGCATAGGGAACTGTGACAAACACCAGCGCAAACAGGATGCCAAGCCGCGTATACACAATGGAGACGCCGTGGCCCGCCAGCCATCGCCCGACGGGCGATGCCGGACCGTACAGCAGCACGAGCATCAGGCCCGATACCGCCGTCGGAATGGCGAGCGGCAGGTCGATCACGGCGTCCAGCGCCATCGAAAGCGGGGCCCGCCACCGCTCCAACGAAACGGCGATGAGCAACCCCATCGCCGTGTTGAGGATGGCGACCACCACTGCAAGCACGACCGTGAGTTCGAAAGCCCGAACCGCAATGGGGCTTGTGACGGCCCGGACAAATCCTGGCCAGCCACCGGCAAAGGCCTGTTCGAACACGGCGCCAAGCGGCAAGACAAAAATCAACAACATCGCTCCAGCAAGGAGCGAATGGAGGGCGATCCGCTCGAAGCGCATCAGCGGCCCTCCAGTACCTGGTTCCAGATGCCGTTCGTGCTATACAGCGTGTCGTTGATCTTGGTCCATCCGCCGACGTCCGCCGCAGTGAAGAGATCCGCAGGTGTTTTGAACTGCTTGGCCGCTTCCGCCTTCAGCGACGGATTGACCGGTCGGAACCCGTACTGCATGAACACGCGTTGCGCATCGGGCCCCTCCAGCCAGTTGATGAACGCTTGCGCCACCTGGCGATCCCCATGCGCGTCGGCATTTTTGTCGACGAGCGCAATGGGGTTCTCAATCAGCATCGTGGAAGACGGAATGACCTCGTCGAAGGTTTTCAGGTGATTGCTCTTTTCGAGAATCTCGTTTTCGTAGCTCACGCAAGCGTCGCCGACCCCGTTGACAAACGTGGTCATGGAAGCTTCTCCTGACTTGTCAAGAACCTGCACATTTTTCACAATCGATGCAAGCAGGGACTTGGCCTGGTCGGCGGAGCCGTGGCGCAACGTCGCATAGTAGATGGCGTTGATGTCCCACTTCGCGCCGCCTGATGTCGCCGGGTTCGGAAGATCCACCACGACGCCTGGCTTTGCCAGGTCCGCCCACGTCTTGATGTGTTTCGGATTCCCTTTGCGCACAGCGATGGCAACGATCGAATCCGTCACCATGCCATGCGTCGGCGTGTCTTTCCAGTTGTGCGTAATGAGGCCTGCCTTCTGAATCTTGTTGATATCCGATTCCAGCGACAGCGCCGCGACGTCCACGGGCAGGCCGTTGGCAATCGCCGTCGCCTCTGCGCCGGATGCGTCAAACGAAGCCTGGAATTGCACCGTTTGGCCGGTCTTCTGTTTCCAGTATTTTTGGAACATGGGGAACAACTTTTGCTCGTAAATCTGTTGCGTGACACTGTAGGAGCCGAAGTAAAGCGTCACCACCTTGCCGCTTGCTGCTTTGGCCTTGACCGATGCGCTCCCCGAATGGGGCGCGTTGGAGGCGTTTGACGCACTCGACGCGTTGGCTTGGCCGCAACCGCTCACCAGTCCTCCCATCACCCCCAAGGTCACCATCGCATGCAGAGCCTTTTTCCACGTTGGCTTCACTCGCGCAACCCCCTCATTCATCTTCGGCGGCCCTGAAGGCCCGTTGCGCTTTATTCTCAGTAATCCGATTTTATTTGTCAAATATGTAGGGACATCATGATGATCATGATGTTATGACAAGCGATCGCGCCAAGGGTCTCCGAGCGACACCGCGTCCCCCGGAGACCGGCCGACGTGAAACGCATTCGCTCACGCCTCCCTGGATGCGACTTCGCCATGCATCCCGGCATAGTGCGAACGGTCACCTTCCTTCCCGTGTCCCAAGATGGTCGACAAGATCTTCGCCTCCATGCGCGCAAACGCGCTTGAACGTTCGCGCGGGCGAGGAAGCGCCACTTCGAGATCCAATTCGATCCGGCCGTTCTCGAGGCAAATGACGCGATCGGCCAAGCGGACGGCCTCGCCAACGTCGTGGGTCACCAGGACGGACGTGAACCGCTCCTCGAGCCAAAGGGTCTCGATCAAATCCTGCATCTCCAGTCGCGTCAGGGCGTCAAGGGCTCCCAGGGGTTCGTCCAGCAGCAAAAGGGGCGGTCTCACCACCAGCGCGCGCGCCAGAGCGACGCGCTGGCGCTGCCCGCCTGACAGTTGAGCCGGCCACTTCTTGGCATGTTCCAGGAGCCCCACGCGCTGAAGCGCCTGCTGGACAAGCTCCTTGTCCGGTTTGGCCAAAACCACCGCGACGTTGTCGAACACGCTGAGCCAGGGAAGCAGCCGGGCATCCTGAAACATGACCCGGGCCGCTGGCGCGAGACCACGGACGGGATGATCATCGATGAAAATTTCTCCTCGCGAAGGCTCTTCCAACCCCGCCATCAGGCGCAACAACGTGCTCTTTCCGGTACCGCTGTGGCCGACGATCGCGACAAACTGGCCTTTCGGAATTCGCAAGTCCAAGTCGGACAGAATCGTCCGATCGCCGTAGGCTTTGGCGACGCCCTGCAGGTGCACGGACACGCCAGCGTGGAATTCGTTCACGCGTCAGACCTCCCTTATTCCGTCTATCAAACCGCCTGCAGCCCAATCGGATGCCACGCGAGAAGCTTGACCTCAAGCATCCTGGCAATGACGTCCGAGAGCTTGCCGAGGAGCGCGTACAGGACAATGCCGAGCACGACAATATTCATTTGCATGAACTCCTGAGCGTTCATGATCATGTACCCAATGCCGGAGTTGGCGGAGATGGTCTCGGCGACAATCAGCGTGACCCACATGACGCCGAGGCTGTACCGGACGCCGGACAGAACGGAAGGCAAAGCCCCAGGAAGAATCACCTTCCAGAACATCTTGGCGCGGTTGAATCGATAGACGCGCGCCATCTCCAGGAGACCCGGATCGAGCGACTGAATGCCGAAATAGGTGTTCATGTACATGGGAATGGCTGTCCCGAGCGCCACGAGAAACAGCTTGGCCTGTTCCCCAATGCCGAACCACACGATCACAATCGGTACCAGGGCGAGATGGGGAATCGTTCGGATCATCTGAATCGGCGTATCTAGAAGGCGCCCCGCCTTCCGGGAGACCCCATTGAGGGTGCCCAGCAGAAATCCCGCAGCGGCGCCGATCAAAAATCCGCTGAAGGCCCGCGCGGCGCTGGTGGCGATGTACGACCAGAGCACGCCTTGGTGCGCAAGCGTCAGGGCGGCCTGCACCACTTCCACGGGCGTGGGCAAGATCCGCTTGGGGATGAGGCCCGCCGAACCAAGGGCCTGCCACAGTATCAGAAGGAGGCCGGGCAGCACCCAGGGTGCGACCCGGTTCCAGAACCACGAGTTCCTGCGGCTCACGCTCGCACCGCCCTCCTTTCTTTCGGAGGCAACGTGTTGGCCACGATCTCGCCAAACGGCCCCGTGAGCGCGCGCTCCGGCGCGGCCTGCGCGTTCTTTTTCACGATTGGGAACACGAGTTCGGCGAAGCGATACGCCTCTTCGAGATGCGGATACCCTGACAGAATGAAGGTTTCGATGCCCAGGTCGGCATACTCCCTCATGCGCTCGGCAACGGTCTCGGGATCGCCGACCAGCGCGGTTCCAGCGCCTCCGCGCACGAGACCCACGCCTGCCCAGAGATTTGGACTCACTTCGAGTTTGGACGGGTCTCCTTGGTGCAGCGCCGCCATCCGATGTTGACCGACGGAGTCCATTCTGCGGAACACTTCTTGGGCGCGCCGGATGGTGTCGTGATCGACGTAGCGAATGAGATCTTTGGCCGCCCGCCATGCCTCGTCCTCCGTCTCGCGGACGATGACGTGCAGGCGAATGCCAAATCGAACCGTTCTGCCTTCGCGAGCGGCAAGTTCTCGCACGACGCGGATTTTCTCGGCCACGTCCTTCGGCGGCTCACCCCACGTCAAGTACACGTCCACGTGCTTGGCGGCCACGCGCTGGCCTGCCTCTGACGATCCGCCGAAGTAAATTGGCGGATAGGGCCGCTGCACCGGAGGATAGAGCAGATGCGCGTCCTCCACCCGCAGGTGATCCCCTTCAAAGTGAACGTGCTCCCCTTGCATCACGTGGCGCCAGATGTGCAGAAACTCGTCCGTCACCTCGTAACGCGCGTCGTGATCGAGGAAGAGGCCGTCTCCCTTGTTTTCGACGGGATCGCCACCCGTGACGATGTTGACCGCGAGCCGCCCCTCCGACAGGCGATCGAAGGTCGCCGCCATGCGGGCGGCCAGAACGGGTGACATGAGGCCTGGGCGCAGCGCGACGAGAAACCGAAGCCGCCGCGTGGCGGGAATCAAAGTGGAGGCGACAATCCAGGCGTCTTCGCAGCTCCGGCCGGTGGGCAGCAGGACGCCGTCGTACCCGAGATGGTCCACGGCCTGCGCGACCTGGCGGAGATAGGGGAGATCCACCTGCCTCGCGCCGTAGGTGGTTCCGAGATAGCGCGTGTCCCCGTGCGTCGGAATGAACCAAAAGATCTGCATACGTTGACCCCTCGCTTGTCATGGAATTTTGTGCAAGTGAAATGTGCCCTGCCAGACATCGTCTTGCACGCGAATCGGCTGAGGAATGAGCCCGAGCTGGTAAAATTCATCGGCGATGGATTGCTGCTCGTTCACGATGTCCTTGGTGATGGGCTCGATGCCAAAACTGTGTTTGGTAAACGACTCGTAGAGCGAGGTCACATCGATGTCCATCTGAGGCGCCAACAGCTTGGCGGTGTCGAGTTTGTGCTGATTGACCCAACCGTCGGCCTGTGCCAAGCCACTCAGGTAGTCCTGAACGACATCCGGGTGCTGCTTGGCAAACTGACGAGTCACGTAATAGAACTGATAGTTGTTGGTCACGCCGGTTCCGTCCGCAATGGCCCGCGCGTGTATCGCGTTCTCCGCCGACGACTCGTAGGGATCCCAAATGGCCCACGCGTCGACCTTGCCCGCTTCGAAGGCGGCTCGCGCATTCGGCGGCGTCAAGAAGTCGAGCGTGACGTCGTGGATGGAGAGTCCGGCCTTCTTCAACTGCTGCACCAGCATGTATTCCACATTGGAGCCCTTGTTCAGCGCGATGGTCTTCCCCTTCAAATCCTTCACCGTGTGAATGGGCGAATTGGCCGGCACCAGGATGGCTTCGCCCTTCGGATCCGCCGGTTCATGCGCCAAGTACAGAAGTGGCGTGCCCGCAGCCTGCGCGAAGATGGGCGGAGCGTCGCCCGTTTCGCCGAAGTCGATGGCACCCGCGTTCATCGCCTGCAGAAGCTGCGGACCTCCCACAAACTGTATCCATTGAACTCGGTATCCTTTCTTCTGTAACGCTTGGTCGAGCCACTTTTTCGCCTTGAGAATGATGTCCGTGCCGTCCAGCTGATACCCAATCCGAACCACGCCGTGTGTGGCCGTGCTGGCCGAACCGGAAGCGGCCGACGGTTGGACGGACGTGTCGACAGCGTTTGAAGACTGCGAATGGCCTTCGGCCCCGCATCCTACGGCGAGGAACCCCCCTGCGAAAATGGCGGCATACGCAGCCAGCTTCCATGGACGTCGATTCAACACATTCAAACCCCCTTCTGGTTTCGAGACGCTCTGTGGATGGAACGTCACCCCAAAATTGCGGCCTGTTGCGGGTTGAGGACCTGCCTGAGCTCTTCAACACTTCGATCCAACCGCTCGCGATCCGCCCCCTGCAGAGGCGACGGGGCCCCAAGCTCTATCGAGGCGTCGAGCACGTAGACGCTTGACACGAAGACCTTGGCGCCCAGCGCGGCCAACACAGGCTTCAACGCGTAGTCAAGGGCCAACAGATGGGCCGGAGAACCTCCCGTAGTGATGGGAAGAACGACTTTGCCTTCCAGCGCACGTGGCGGCAGCAGATCAAGGAACAGCTTGAGCAATCCCGTGTACGCGGCTTTGTACACGGGCGTCGCCACCACCACGGCGTCGCTCTCCAGGACGCGCCGAACAGCGGCCTGAATCCCGACGTGGGCGGCGTCTGCCGTCGCCAACGCCTGAGGCGACAGATCCCGAACGTCAATGCGGTGCGTGTCGACTCCGCCGGAACGGAGCATCTGCTCCGCAACCCTCACCACAGCGGCGGTCTTGGACGGCGATGACGGACTTCCTTGAATCACGACGACGGTAGCCAAACCCCTCACCTCCATGGGAATAAAAGAGAGACCCGTCAGGCCGCACGCGGCCTGTGCGGGTCTCCAGATGTCTGGTCGACCAGCTGATTGAGGAACAGCCCTTGTCGAACATCGCGCAACGAGAGAGCTCAGGAAGAGAAACGCCACTTTTCCAAGCGGTTGATCTGCACCACCTGCCCTTGGTGAACCACGATTTCCACCGACCCATGCGACATGCCTTCCAAAGCCTTCTGGACCGATTCCAGCCACTTCGGGGGACGCTGTTCCTCGCCCCTGAGCGCAGCCATGCGCCATCGCCTCCCATGCGGTGAAGTGAAGCGCGGTGATGATGGTCTTATCTTATTAAACTCATCAAAATTGTCAACATTATGATGATATCATGACAAGTTCCCCTTGCCGGGTGTACGCCCGATCATCGCCAAGGGCTCGCGGCGAAACCGTATTGACGTTCACGTAAGTTTTCAGTATATTTTTTCTATCTTGAAAGACGGTGTCCATCGCCAAGGTGGTTGCCCATGCGCCGATATTACACCATTCGCGATCTCGCCGATCTGTTCGACATCACGCCGCGCACCCTGCGCCATTATGAAGACGTCGGCCTGTTGAAACCGGCGCGCCAGGGCGCGCAGCGGCTCTACAGCGAACGGGATCGCGTCCGGGTCCAGCTCATCCTCCGCGGCCGACGACTCGGCTTCAGCCTCCCTGAAATCGCGGAGATGTTGGATCTCTACGACGCCGATCCCACCGAGATCACGCAGTTGCGCGAGGTCATCCGGCGAGGCAACGAAAAACTGCGCCAAGTGGAACGGCAAATTTCCGAACTCGAGGCGCTGCGCGAGGACCTCATCGCCATGCGCAATCGCCTGGAACAGGTTCTTCAAGAAAAGCTGAACACGTCTGAAGGGAAAGGATGTAGCGACTGATGCGCGCGCTTTCGTACGCCTATGGAACCAATCATTTCTCGCAGGACGCTGTGCTGCAGGACGTGCTCCGCCACTTTTGGCAAGACTTCGAAGCGCACGAAGCCGATCTCACTCGCTTCGGCTCCATCGCCGGCCGCGAGGTGTACGAGACGGTGTATCACGTCGATCACGACGCACCCCCCGTCCTCATCCAGCACGATCTCGACGGCAAGCGGATCGATCGCGTCCGCCTCTCGCCTTCTCACCTCGCACTTCTGAAAGCGCTCGCATTCATCAACCGCCCGCCGTACGAGGGCGACTCCTGGCATCACCACTTCGCGTACGGCTATCTCATCGGCGATCCCGGCCTATACTGCGTCCTGACCATCACCCAGCAGGTCGCCTACGCCATTCACAAGTACGCGCCGGAATTCGGGGAATGGAAGGAGGCTTTGCTCTCGGGCCGCGCATTCGGCGCCACGTGGATGACCGAAGTGCAGGGCGGGAGCGATCTCGGCGCCAACCAGACCACCGCGCGCTACGATGGAACCACCTGGCGCCTCACAGGCGAGAAGTACTTCGCGAGCGGCGCCGGGCTCACCGACTACGCCATCACCACCGCGAGGCCAGAGGGTGCACAGAGCGGCCCAAAAGGGCTCGCCCTCTTCCTCGTCCCGCGCCTGCGCAAGGACGGCCATCTCAACTTCCACGTGCGGCGGCTCAAAGACAAGAGCGCCACGCGGGCCGTCCCCTCCGGCGAGGTGGAGTTCGCCGACACGGAAGCCCACCTGATTGGCGACGCCCATCTCGGCATCTATTACACGCTAGAGAACCTGACCGTGTCCCGCCTGGCCAACGCGGCCGGCGCCATGGGCATCGCACAAAAGGCGCTTCTCGAGGTCATGCACCGTGTCCGCCACCGCCGGAGCTTCGGGCACATGCTGCAGGACCACGCCCTCATCCGGCGCGACCTCACCGACTTCGCCGTCCGCCACGCCGGCGGTCTGGCCTTGACGTTCCAGGCCGTCGATCTGTTCGATCAGGCCTGGCACGAACGTCCGCCGTACAGCCCGAAGTATCATCTCGCGCGTCTCTACACTCATCTGGCCAAAACGCGCACCGCCGATCACGCGGCGCATCTCACCGCCATGGCCATGGAGTTATTCGGCGGGCTCGGCTTTCTTGAGGAATACGCCATCGCCCGCTGGCACCGCGAGGCGCTGATCACACCCATCTGGGAGGGCCCGAGCAACATTCAGGCGCTCGATTTTCTGGAGACGCTGATGAAGCTCGGAAATGTGGATGACGTGATCGACCGCATCGCGGCTCCCCTGATGCGAGGCAGTGTACCCGGCGGACGCGTCGTCGTGACTCGCGTGCGCCAGGAGGTTGCGGGACTCCGCGCGCTTCCCCGCCCAGAGGCAGAATGGCAATCGAAAGCGATTCTTCGCACCGTCGCCGATCTGGCGCAAGCCGCGAGCCTGTATCGGCTCGCCGAGACCGCCGGCGAGCGGTATGAGAAACTCGGACAACTGTACATGTATCACTTCCTCGGGGGCCAGGAGTATCCGTCCTGGGCCTTGTACGACTCGTCCATCTGGGGGTGGATCTGAGATGCGCAAAGGCGTCATTCATGAAATCCTTTTCGACGCCGCTTGGCATCATGGCGACTCAGAGGTTGTCAGCGGGGCGATGCGATTCACGTATGCCGAGACGTGGGAACGCACGGTCAAGGCAGCGCGAGCGATGCGTCGGCTGGGTATTCGACGAGGCGACGTGATCGGAATTCTCGATGTGAATTCCCATCAGGCCCTAGAACTCCAGTACGCGGCGAGCATCTTGGGAGCCGTCGCACACCCGCTGAACTTTCGTTTGCCGCTCGATCACGTCGTGCACACGACGCGACAAGGACAAGACCGCATCCTGTTCGCCAGTCGCGCGATGGAGCCGACGGTGGAAGCACTGAGACCCTTTGTGCCACAGGTGATCTGGCTGGGCCAAGGGCGTCCGGGTCACGGCGATGCGGCCGGATCGCGCGCGGATTTTGACTACGAGGATCTCTTGTCGGGCGAGGAGGCCGGATCGACACCTGACCCAGGTGTGACCAACTCTGATCCGTACTCGCTTCTTCACACCACGGGCACCACCGGTCGCCCGAAAGCCATGCGCTACCGCCATCGCGACATCGTCCAGGCGCCGCTGCAGATTGCGCATCACCTCGCCCTGCACAAGACGGGCGCGAAACTCACGGCGGGCGACGTGGTCATGCCTCTCATTCCGTTCTTCCATATCCACGCCTGGGGCGCGCCCATCTTCGCGCCCTATCTCGGCCTCAAACTGGTCTTGCCGGGCAAAGCCACTCCGGCTGAGCAGTTGCATCTCATCCAGACGGAAGGCGTCACGTGGTCAAACATGGTGCCGACGCAACTCATGATGCTGCTCGAAGCCGCGCGCGACGCAGGCGATGCCGTTCTGCCGCTCAAAGTGCTGACCGGCGGATCGCGACTGCCTGCGGGCTTGGCCGCGCGCGCTCACCAGGCAGGCGTCCGCTTCTCGGTCATTTATGGCGGGTCGGACCAGCTTTGCACGGCCATCACCGTGAGCCCGCATCTGCCGGGCTCGAGGGAAGATCTCGAAGCGCTCTCGGCCAGGCTCGCCCCAATTCCCATGGTGCGAATGTTCATCCGCGGGGAAGATGGCGGGACGGTGCCCGCGGACGGCCAATCCGTCGGCGAGCTGTGGGTGGAGAGCCCGTGGCTCCCAGATGGCTATGTCGGCGACGAAGCCGCGACGCAGGCGACGTACGCGGACGGGGGCTTCCGAACGGGCGATCTCGCCGTGGCCCATCCCGACGGTACGTTTTCAGTCGTCGATCGCGTCAAGGACGCCATCAAGAGCGGTGGCGAGTGGATCATTCCTAGCGCCATCGAATCCGTACTCTCGGAATTGGCCGGCGTGCGGATGGCGGCCGTGATCGCGCGACCGGACGAGCGGTGGGGAGAGCGGCCTGTGGCCATCCTTGCCGCGGATGAACCCGTAGACCTATCGGCGGTCGAAGCGCATTTGGCCCAGGCGGTTGCAGACGGGCGCTTGGCCCGCTTTTGGCTCCCGGACGCGATTCACATCGTGCAGGATCTGCCGCTCACGAGCGCGGGAAAGGTGGACAAGATGGCGCTCCGCGCGACATTCGCCGCCACCTGATCCCTTGCGGACCCGGGCCGCCCAAACGGCGGACCGGCGCCTCTTTCCTGCGCGCATCGTGCACCGGGTTCCTCACTTCACAGCGCGCACTCTTCAATCTCAAACCCGAGGTCTTCAATCATCGCCCAGTCCTCCGTCGGCGCCTGTCCGGGCGTCGTCAGGTAGTCTCCGACGAAGATGGAGTTGGCGGGATAGAGGCCGAGGACCTGCAGGCTGCGCAAGTTCCGTTCTCGCCCGCCCGCGATGCGGATCTCCTTCGACGGATTCACGAAGCGCATCATGCAGAGCAGCTTCAGGCAGCGCCGCGGGTTCAAGGTCTCCATGCCTTCGAGCGGCGTGCCCGGGATGGGATTCAGGAAGTTGCAGGGGATGGAGTCGGCGTCGATCTCCTTCAAGGCGAACGCCATGTCCACCGCCTCTTCGTCCGATTCGCCCATGCCAAAGATGACGCCTGAGCACGGCGAAATGCCCGCCTCTTTCACGCGCTCCAAGGTCTGGACGCGATCGTCGTAGGTGTGGGTGGTGCAGATTTCCGCATATCGATCTCGGCTCGTATTGAGGTTGTGATTGTACCGGTGCACGCCGGCCTGGGAGAGCCTCTCCGCCTGCGCGGGCGTCAACAGCCCGAGGCAGCAACAGATCTTGAGTCTCGTGGTGGCGCGGATTTCCTCCACGGCCTCGGCAATGCGCTCGACCTCCCGGTCCGAAGGCCGCCTGCCGCTGATGACGATGCAGTACGTTCCGGCCTTGCGGCGCTCCGCTTCGCGCGCGCCGGCGATGATGTCCTCTTTGGAGACCAGCGGATACTTGGACACCGGGGCCTTCGAGATGGCGGACTGGGAGCAGTACGCGCAGTCCTCGGGGCACATCTTCGACTTGGCGTTGATGATCATGTTGAGCTTGACCTTCTTGCCGAAGTAGCGCCTGCGGATCAAGAAGGCGGCGGAGAGGAGATCCAGAAGTTCGTCGTCGCTCGAGCGCAGAATGTCGAGGGCTTCCTCGCGCGTGACGCCTCGCGCGTCGAGGACGCGGTGGGCGAGATCAACCCAGGATACATAGTCTGTTTTCATCTTCATCGAGGTCCTCCTACAGAATCTACAAAATTATGTGCGTCCGGCATTTCGTTGCAGCAGAATGTTAATAGCCGGAATACACAGAACCCAAAGACTCGAGCAGTCCAGGGAGATCAACATTTTCCTCCACAAGGCTTACAATATTCGGTTCAGACGTGTATGATGGAATATGGGGGATACTACCAAAGACAGGAACACCCGTTGATTCACGAATATAACTGGCATTCGTCTCTTCTAAGAGAGCCGCGAGACGGCTATCTGTATCATTTTCGGTGCATGGGTCGCTACCTCTATTGAACACGACGCCAACAACTCGGATGTCCTGGTTTCTGAGATATTCAATTGTTAGGATGGAGTGATTCACCGTCCCTAAACCTGGTCTGGCAACGATGAGAACAGGCAGGTCGAGAACCCGAATCACATCGGAAACCCAGGCGTCAGACAAATATGGAACAGCAACTCCACCTGCCCCTTCCACAAAAACCCATTCATGCCGATTGGATGCCCTCCGGCAGAAAGAAACGACATCCTCCATGTAAATATCTACCTCGGACAGTCTCATCGCTAATTGAGGCGCGACAGGCTGGGGCAGAGCACAAAGACAGATGTCCGAGATACTGTCCAGAACACCGGCCAAGCGCCTTAGGGTCATCGCGTCGCCCGTTGGGTCGTCCTTGAGATTTCCACTTTGGATGGGTTTACACACGCCCACATCGTAACCCTTTCGACGCAACGCACGAGCTAATGCACCTGTAACCCACGTTTTCCCTACACCTGTATCGGTACCGGTGATAAACAGCCCCTTCACCGTCTTTCACCTCCTTTAACAAGACTGGTCACCAAGTAATCGTTATGCGCGATTTGTTTCCACTCTCCAAATATTGCGAGCACGCGCTCAATGTCGCTCGTCTCGTGCGCGGCAGTCACACATAAACGCAGTCGGCACTGCCCTTCAGGGACAGAGGGAGGTCGAACGGCCGGAACGTAGACCCCCTTTTTGAGAAAGAAATCAGACATTTCCATGACATTGTGCTCATCACCCACAACTACCGGCACGATTGTCGTTGATCCATCCAGCACCAGATATCCAAGTTTCCTGATGCCAGCGCGTAACACAGCGCTAAGTGAAAGCACCTTCTCTCGTCGCCACGCCTCGTGTTCTGCAATCTTCCGCGCCTTCCGTGCAGCTCCCGCGCATGATGGCGCCAGACCGGTCGAAAAGATGAAAGATCTTGCTCGATTGACGAGATAATCAATTAGAATGCGTCTTCCTGCCACATACGCCCCTTGTGCCGCGAGAGCTTTTGAAAGTGTCCCAATGACAACTATGTCATCGGCAACAGGTATTCCGAGGGATTCGAGCGTACCGGCTCCCTTGGTCCCCAATACGCCCACACCGTGAGCATCATCCAGAACGGTAACTGCTTCGAAACGACGTGCAACACCAAGTAGATCTCCGACAGGCGCGATGTCCCCGTCCATTGAAAATACAGCGTCCGTGACCACGAAGCGCTGGCCTTGACAGCGCGTCTCACGTAGTAACCGATACAGATGCTCCAGATCAGCGTGCCTATAAACCACAACCTTGGACCGAGTCATGCGACACCCGTCAATGATACTCGCGTGATTTAGCTCGTCAGAGAAGATGACATCCTCTGGCTGCGCGAGGGCAGAGACAACACCAATATTAGCAGCATAGCCTGATGAAAAAACCAAGCTTGCTTCCGCGCCGTGCCACGATGCTAACTCCGCCTCCAGCATCACTAGTTCCGGATGGTTGCCAGATATGAGGCGTGATCCAGTGGCTCCTGCGCCGTAGCGCATCGACGCTATTTGTGCCGCCTCTCGCACGCGTGAATCGAAGCTCAGGCCTAGATAATCGTTAGAAGCGAAATGCAGTACTTCCCGCCCCTCAAACCACATGCGCGCCCCTTGGACGAGGCTTGAACTTAGGCTGCGCTCTCTACCAATCTCACGAAGCCGAGCAAGCTCACGCTGAATGCGACTTTCCAATTGATTCACTTTTCTACAGCCTCCTTCAATCCGCGTTCAACCGCCTCACAGAGAATCGATGTCATTTCCTGAATTTCGTCCACGGTAGACGCCAATGGAGGCATGAACACAACAACGTCTCCAAGAGGTCTTAAAAGCATTCCGAGCTCCCTAGCTTGCCAGCAGACGCGCCACCCCGCCCTTGTAGTCAATGGAAACGGACGTTTCGTCTCACGGTCTTCCACTAACTCAATTCCAATCATCAATCCAGCTTGCCGAATGTCACCCACGTGCGGATGGTCGCGCAGCGCATTCAAACGCGTTGATACAACACGAGCTAATTGCGCCACATGATCGATGATTCGATTTCTCTCTATCAAGTCTAAGTTTGCAAGTGCACAGGCACATCCAAGTTGATTGCCTGTGTATGAATGGCCGTGATAGAGCGCCTTGAACTCTTCATACTCTCCGTAAAACGCCGTGTAGATTCGTTCTGTTGCCAGCGTTGCTGCAACTGGCAAGTAACCTCCCGTCAAGCCTTTGCCGATTGTCAAGATGTCAGGCGAAACCCCATCATGTTCACAAGCCCACATGCGGCCAGTTCTTCCGAATCCTGTTGCCACTTCGTCTACGATCAGCAAGACGTCATAGGTGTCGCAAAGTGCCCGCAGTCCCTTCAAGAAGCCCTTCGGCGCTGGCACAATTCCCCCTGCGCCTTGCACTGGTTCGACAATGAGCGCCGCAATTTGGTCAGCTTCCCTCTGAAACAGTTCTTCGACAGCATGAAGTGCTCCGAAGGCCGGATCGGAGCTTGTGTACGGATTACGATAGCTGTTAGGAAAAGGGATTTTATAAGACTGAAATAAGAGTGGAGCGTAACGTGCATGAAACATCGCAATATCCCCCACAGAGACAGCACCTATCGTATCTCCGTGGTAGCCATCACACATTGTCACAAATTTACTTTTCGAACACTTTTCTGTGTTCTGCCAAAATTGATAAGCCATCTTTAGTGCTATCTCCACAGCCTCTGCGCCGGAATCCGAGAAAAATACTTTGGTTAAACCCGTAGGCGCGATCTGAGCTAGTCGTTCAGCCAGCAGTATGGCCGGAACGTTAGCTTGGCCGAGAAGTGTCGAATGAGCAATATCCTCCAATTGTCGGCGAATGGCGTCATCTAGCTCAGGAACCCTATGCCCGTGTACGTTAAGCCATAAAGATGAGACACCGTCCCAGTACGCATTGCCATCTATGTCGATAAGCCTGCGGCCCTCTCCGCGTGCGATCACGACGGGACGGTGATCGAAATAGTCCTTCATTTGCGTAAATGGATTCCATAGATACTTTTTGTTTTTTTCCAGTAAATCAGCGTACGCGTGCATACGCCACCCCCTTGTCCACGAATCGTCAACTCGTTATCCTTTACGAGTTAACATATTAGTCGAACGGGCGCTCTTTGTGAAGGCATGGAGTATACTCCTCATGTACGAATTCTTTTCCGGCCTGCCCATGCCCCGATGCCGTGAATGAAGGCATCCTGCTTGCTCGGGGGTGCAACAGCACCTCACCCGCCCATCATCCACGTCCACACCAGCCTGTCACCGAGCGGCGCCATCCAGCGAAACAGGGTGTCCCGCGCGTACGCGGCGGCCTTCCCTTCCCATTGCATGACATCGCCGAGCCAGCGGGTGACCTGCGCCATCCGCGCCACGCGCCGCTTCCGCATCTCGGCGTAGGCGCGCAGCGCCGCCGTCAACGCGTCCGGCTCCTCCGCCACCCGGTGCGCGAAAAGCGCCCGCATGAGCGCCGCGCCGTCCTCGAGCGCAAGCCCGCCCCCAAACCCCAGGTTCGGCGTGACGGCGTGCGCGGTGTCCCCGAGAAGGGCGATCCGGCCCACGGCGAGGGGCAAACCGGGGGCGAGATCGTGGATGGCATGCGCGTACACCGCCTGCATCGGCGTCGCCGCCATCATCCGTGCCACCTCCGGCGGACCTTCAGCAGCCAGAGCGGCGAGGATGCGCCACGCCTCGGCCGCATTGCCCGCGCGCCCCAGTCGGCTGCGATTGACGGTTGCAAACCAGTACACGTCCCCCGCGCCCATCGCGGCGTAACCGAACCGAAAGCCGCGCCCCCAGATCTCCCGCATCCTGCGCCCAACATCCACGCCGTGCGCGATGCCGCGCCAGGCCACGTAGTGGGTCGGGCGCGTGCGCGCCTGCACGAGCGAGTGCCGAGCGGTGCCCCCAATGCCATCCGCGAGAAGCAAGCCGTCGTAGGTCCGGAGCCCCGCATCCGTCGCCACCTCCACCCGCCC